>NZ_NMOJ01000192.1 GCF_002251635.1 Pseudomonas mandelii | reverse complement strand
AATGTCGAGGAAGTATTGATGCGCATCGTTCCCCATATCCTGGGCGCAGCTATCGCTGCTGCTCTGATCAGCACTCCAGTTTTCGCCGCCGAACTCACCGGCACACTGAAGAAAATCAACGACTCCGGCACNATCACCCTCGGGCATCGTGACGCTTCCATCCCGTTTTCCTATATCGCTGATGCTTCCGGCAAACCAGTCGGCTACTCCCACGATATCCAGCTGAAAATCGTCGAAGCCATCAAGAAAGACCTGGACATGCCCAACCTCCAGGTCAAATACAACCTGGTCACCTCGCAAACCCGTATTCCGCTGGTGCAGAACGGCACCGTCGACGTCGAGTGCGGTTCCACCACCAACAACGTGGAACGTCAGCAGCAAGTTGCCTTCTCCGTCGGCATTTTCGAAATCGGTACGCGTCTTCTCTCCAAGAAAGACTCCGCGTACAAGGATTTCGATGACCTGAAAGGCAAGAACGTCGTGACCACCGCGGGCACCACGTCCGAGCGCATCATCAAAGCGATGAACGCCGACAAGCAGATGGGCATGAACGTCATCTCCGCCAAAGACCACGGCGAATCCTTCCAGATGCTGGAAAGCGGCCGCGCCGTAGCCTTCATGATGGACGACGCCCTGCTGGCCGGTGAAGAAGCCAAGGCCAAGAAGCCGGACGACTGGGTCNTGACCGGCACTCCACAGTCCTACGAAATCTACGGCTGCATGGTTCGCAAGGGCGACGAGCCGTTCAAGAAGGCTGTCGACGACGCGATCGTGGCAACCTACAAGTCGGGCGAGATCAACAAGATCTACGAAAAATGGTTCATGCAGCCAATTCCGCCAAAAAACCTGAACCTGAACTTCCCGATGAGCAACGAGCTCAAGGCCCTGATCGCCAATCCGACCGATAAAGCGGCTGACGACAAACCTGTAGAAAAAAAGTCCTGAGTTCTGACTAACCTTATCTCCTGAGAGGGCCACTGCCCTTTCAGGGGATAGTCACTCCCTGCTGGCATTTTTGGAAACACTCGAACCGGTGGCTGTCGAGCCGTTCGCGTGTGCCTGATCGTCAAGTTCAGGCGGGAACGGAGCTTCCCCAGGCGGGCATTTGTACATCGAACGATTTGAGGGGAGACCCTAATGAATTACAACTGGGACTGGGGCGTGTTCTTCAAGTCCACCGGCGTGGGCAGCGAGACCTATCTCGACTGGTACATCTCCGGTTTGGGCTGGACCATTGCCATCGCCGTCGTGGCGTGGATTATCGCCTTGTTGCTGGGCTCCGTTCTGGGGGTCATGCGCACTGTGCCAAACCGCATCGTATCGGGCATCGCGACCTGCTACGTGGAACTGTTTCGTAACGTGCCGCTGCTGGTTCAGCTGTTTATCTGGTACTTCCTGATACCCGATATGCTGCCGCAAAACCTGCAGGACTGGTACAAACAAGACCTCAACCCGACCACCTCGGCTTACCTGAGCGTTGTCGTGTGCCTGGGCCTGTTCACCGCCGCCCGTGTGTGCGAACAGGTGCGTACCGGCATCCAGGCGCTGCCACGTGGCCAGGAAGCCGCCGCGCGTGCCATGGGCTTCAAGCTGCCGCAGATCTACTGGAACGTGCTGCTGCCACAGGCCTACCGCATCATCATTCCGCCGCTTACCTCGGAATTCCTCAACGTGTTCAAGAACTCCTCCGTGGCGTCCTTGATCGGCCTGATGGAATTGCTGGCGCAAACCAAACAGACCGCCGAGTTCTCGGCCAACCTGTTTGAGGCCTTCACCCTGGCNACCCTGATCTACTTCACCCTGAACATGAGCCTGATGCTGCTGATGCGTGCGGTCGAGAAGAAAGTCGCCGTACCGGGCCTGATCTCCGTAGGGGGTAAATGATGGAATTCGACTTCTCGGGCATCGTCCCGTCCCTGCCGGGCCTGTGGAACGGCATGGTCATGACCCTGCAACTGATGGTGCTGGGCGTCGTCGGCGGGATCATTCTCGGCACGATCCTGGCCCTGATGCGCCTGTCCCACAGCAAACTGCTGTCGAACCTTGCCGGTGCCTACGTCAACTACTTCCGTTCGATTCCATTGCTGCTGGTCATCACCTGGTTCTACCTGGCAGTGCCGTTCGTGCTGCGCTGGATCACCGGCGAAGACACCCCGATCGGTGCGTTCACCTCCTGCGTCGTGGCCTTCATGATGTTCGAAGCCGCGTACTTCTGTGAAATCGTACGGGCCGGCGTACAGTCGATTCCCAAGGGCCAGATGGGCGCAGCCCAGGCGATGGGCATGACCTACGGCCAGACCATGCGTCTGATCATCCTGCCCCAGGCTTTCCGCAAGATGACGCCGCTGCTGCTGCAACAGTCGATCATTCTGTTCCAGGACACCTCGCTGGTTTACACCGTGGGCCTGGTGGACTTCCTCAACTCCGCCCGCTCCAACGGCGACATCATCGGCCGCTCCAACGAGTTCCTGATCTTCGCCGGTGTCGTCTACTTCATCATCAGCTTTTCCGCCTCGCTGCTGGTCAAGCGTCTGCAAAAAAGGTTTGCCGTATGATCTCTATCAAGAACATCAACAAGTGGTATGGCGACTTCCAGGTGCTGACCGATTGCAGCACCGAGGTTAAAAAAGGCGAAGTGATCGTGGTGTGCGGGCCATCGGGCTCGGGCAAATCCACCCTGATCAAGTGCGTCAACGCACTGGAACCGTTCCAGAAAGGCGACATCGTGGTCGACGGCACCTCTATCGCCGACCCGAAGACCAACCTGCCGAAACTGCGCTCACGCGTCGGCATGGTGTTCCAGCACTTCGAACTGTTCCCGCACCTGACCATCACCGAAAACCTGACCATCGCGCAGATCAAGGTGCTCGGCCGCAGCAAGGAAGAAGCCACCAAGAAAGGCCTGCAACTGCTTGAGCGCGTCGGCCTGTCGGCACACGCCCACAAGCACCCGGGCCAACTGTCCGGCGGCCAGCAACAGCGCGTTGCGATTGCCCGCGCACTGGCCATGGACCCGATCGTCATGCTGTTTGACGAACCGACCTCCGCCCTCGACCCGGAAATGGTCAACGAAGTGCTCGACGTGATGGTGCAACTGGCTCACGAAGGCATGACCATGATGTGCGTGACCCACGAAATGGGCTTCGCCCGCAAAGTGGCCGACCGCGTGATCTTCATGGACGCCGGCAAGATCATCGAAGACTGCCCGAAAGAGGAATTCTTCGGCGACATCACCCACCGCGCCGAGCGTACCCAGCACTTCCTTAACAAGATTCTGCAGCACTAAGAAAGACACCGCTCCCAATGTGGGAGCGGGCTTGCTCGCGAAGGGGCCATTACATTCAGCAATGATGTTGGCTGACCCACCGCTTTCGCGAGCAAGCCCGCTCCCACACTGGATCGGTGGTGGTATTGAGATTTGTGTTGTGGTTGACCCAAGGCATCTGTGATGAAATGCGACCCCACTCTCTATCGCGCCGCGCCGCCATCACTTGCCGTGAAACCACGCCTGATCCGCCAACTGTTCCTGCCGCCGTTGATCATCGCCCTGATGATCGGCCTGGGTTATATCGGCTTCTGGGTCAGTGAGTACTATGGCATCCGCACCCTCAGCGACAACGGCGAACGCCAGTTGGAGCTGCACGCCCGCACCGTCGAAAGCGAGCTGAGCAAATACACCTACCTGCCCAGCCTTCTGGAATTGGAGTCCAGCGTCTCCAAGCTGCTGGCCGATCCGAACCAGGAAACCCGCAAAACCGTCAACGATTACCTCGAAGGCCTGAACCGACGCAGTCGCAGTCGGGCCATCTACGTGATGGACACCACCGGCCGCGTATTGGCCACCAGTAACTGGCGCGATGCCGACAGTTACCTGGGCGAAGACCTGTCCTTTCGCGCCTATTTCCAGAACGCCGTGCGCGGTCAGCCGGGACGCTTCTACGGGATCGGCAGCACCAACGGCGAACCCGGCTACTACCTGGCCCATGGCCTGGAAGAGCACGGCAAGATCATCGGCGTCGCGGTGGTCAAAGTGCGCCTCGAAGCCCTGGAGGAACGCTGGCAGCGCGCGCGCCTCGAAGCGTTTGTGAGCGACGAGAACGGCATCATCATCCTGTCCAGCGACCCGGCGCGACGGCTCAAATCGGTGGTTCCACTGAGCGACGAAACCAAGGAAAAACTGGCCCGCAGCCTGCAGTACTACTGGTTCCCGCTGAACGAATTGCAGCCACTGGCCCGGGAACAACTGGCCGAAGGCGAAGAAAAACTGACCTTCCCCGCCAACAGTGAAGTGGAGTCCGACGAAGAGGACATCAGCTACCTCTCGCAGACCCGCCCCCTGAGCGACACCCCGTGGAACTTCACCCTGCTCACGCCGCTCCAGGATTTGCGCCGTGAAGCGATCAACCAGGGCATTCTGGTGGCCGTCGCGTTTGGCCTGGTCGCGTTCTTGCTGATTGCCTGGAACGAGCGCCGCAAGGTTATTGCCACCCGCCTCGCCGCGCGGGAAGCCTTGCAGGAAGCCAACAGCCANCTGGAGCGTCGGATTACCGAACGCACTACCGACCTGCGCGCCAGCAACGAACGACTCAAGGGCCAGATCCGCGAACGACGTCAGGCTGAAGAGACACTGCGCCGCGCCCAGGATGAGCTGGTGCAGGCCGGTAAACTCGCGGCCATCGGCCAGATGTCGACCAGCATTGCCCATGAGTTGAACCAGCCCCTGGCGGCGCTGCGCACGTTATCGGGCAACACCGTGCGGTTCCTCGAGCGTGGCGCTCTGGATACCGCCAGCGCCAACCTCAAGACCATCAACGAACTGATCGACCGCATGGGCCGCATCACCGCCAGCCTGCGCTCCTTTGCCCGGCGCGGTGACGACAAAGGCCAGGCGTGCCTTGGCAAAGCGGTAGACGCCGCGTTGCAACTGCTCGGCGGTCGCGTGGAAAGTGTCCATCTGCAACTGCATCGTGACTTCAAAGATGTGCAGGTGCAGATCGACCAGACCCGCCTCGAGCAGATCCTGGTCAACCTGATCGGCAATGCCCTCGACGCCATGCAGGCACAACCGTTGCCCGAGCTGTGGCTGGAAGGCGAAGCATTCGATGGCAAATATCGCCTGCGCGTGCGCGACAACGGCCACGGCATCGACGCCGAAGCGCGCAAGCATTTGTTCGAACCGTTCTTCACCACCAAACCCGGCGAACAAGGCCTGGGGCTGGGCCTGACGCTTTCCGCCAGCCTCGCGGCGGCCACTGGCGGGCACCTGGGTGTCGAACACCCGGCCAGCGGTGGCACCACCTTCGTCCTCAGTTTACCGTTGGTAAGCCCCACTCACGCCGAGCCAATATGAACAACGACCTTAGTGTGCTGATCGTCGAAGACGACCCCCATGTGCTGCTCGGCTGCCAACAGGCGCTGACCCTGGAAGACATTCCCTGCGTGGGCGTAGGCAGTGCCGAAGAAGCCCTCAAGCGCATCGGCGAAAACTTTGCCGGTATCGTCATCAGCGATATTCGCCTGCCGGGCATCGACGGCCTGGAGCTGTTGACCCGGCTCAAGGCCCTGGACAAAAGCCTGCCGGTGGTACTGATCACCGGCCACGGCGATATCTCTATGGCCGTCGGCGCCATGCGCAATGGCGCCTACGACTTCATGGAGAAACCCTTCTCGCCCGAGCGCCTGGTCGACGTGGCCCGCCGTGCGCTGGAGCAACGCAGCCTGGCCCGGGAAGTGTCTTCGTTGCGTCGGCAACTGGCGGAGCGCGATTCCCTCGAAGGCCGGATCATTGGCCGCTCGCCAGCCATGCAGAACCTGCGCGAGCTGATCGCCAACGTCGCCGACACCTCCGCCAACGTGCTGATCGAAGGCGAGACCGGCACCGGCAAGGAATTGGTCGCACGCTGCCTGCATGATTTCAGCCGACGCCATTCCCACCAGTTCGTCGCCTTGAACTGCGGCGGCCTGCCGGAAAACCTGTTCGAAAGCGAGATTTTCGGCCACGAAGCCAATGCTTTCACCGGCGCCGGTAAACGGCGGATCGGCAAGATCGAACACGCCGACGGCGGCACGCTGTTCCTCGACGAAGTCGAAAGCATGCCGATCAACCTGCAGATCAAATTGCTGCGGGTGTTGCAGGAACGCACCCTGGAACGCCTGGGTTCGAACCAGAGCGTGGCGGTGGATTGTCGGGTGATCGCCGCAACCAAGTCCGACCTCGACGAGCTGAGCCGGGCCGGCGAGTTTCGCAGCGACTTGTATTACCGATTGAACGTGGTGACCCTCGAATTGCCGCCGNTGCGCGAACGCCGGGAAGACATCCTGCAATTGTTTGAACACTTCCTGCAGCAGTCGTCGCTGCGCTTTGACCGCAGCGTGCCGGAACTGGATAACCAGACCGTGTCGAGCCTGATGAGCCACGACTGGCCAGGCAACGTGCGTGAACTGCGCAACGTCGCCGAGCGTTTTGCCCTCGGCCTGCCGGCCTTCAAGAAATCCGGCGCCAGTGTCAGTAATCAGGGTCTGGCGTTTACCGAGGCGGTCGAAGCCTTCGAACGCAACTTGCTCAACGACGCCCTGCAACGCAGCGGCGGCAACCTGACCCAGGCCAGCCAGGAACTGGGGATGGCCAAGACCACCCTGTTCGACAAAGTGAAAAAGTACGGGCTGAGCCACTGATGGACCTGATCCTCAAAGCAGCGCTGGGGGCGGCGGTGGTCGTCATCCTCGCCGCGCTGGCCAAGACCAAAAACTATTACATCGCGGGGCTGGTGCCGCTGTTTCCGACCTTTGCGTTGATTGCACATTACATCGTCGGCAAAGGTCGTTCGGTGGACGACTTGAAGACCACGATCCTGTTCGGGATGTGGTCGATCATTCCGTATTTTGTGTATTTGGCGACGTTGTATGTGCTGGTCGACCGAATGCGCCTGGAGGCCTCACTCGCCGTGGCGGCAGTGGCGTGGCTGATGGCGGCCACCGTCCTCGTCACCGTCTGGGTCCGCCTGCACGCCTGACCACCGCCAATCCCGGCGGGAGCAAGCTCGCTCCCACAGGGGATTGGTGGTGTCTGATCATTGGTGGCTGGCCCGTCCCTTGCATTTACCCCAAAAGCCCCCTCGGCCGGCCTTCATGATGGATGAAGCCGGTGTCTGGGAGGGTCTGCCAAGGGTGAATTGCGACCTTGAACATTTTAGATCTCGACCACAGCCTGACGGCCCAGGCGCCCATCTCGCGGCTGCTGGAAAGCGGCCGTGCCAAACGCCTCGACTTGCTCGACCTCGGCCCGAAACTGCGGCTGTGGTCCAGCGAACGGACCTGGCGCCGGTTCGCCGAACGCTTGCAGCAACGGCCCCGGCACAGCGGCCCGCAGCCGGAAATCTTCTTCGTCGGCTCCGGTGATTACCACCACTTGACCCCGGCGTTTCTGACCGATTTGCCGGAACCGGTGAGCCTGATCCACTTCGACAACCACCCTGACTGGGTTCGCTTCGCCCCGCGCCGGCATTGCGGTTCGTGGGTCAATCAGGCGCTGAAATTGCCGAACATCCAGCGCATCGTCACCCTCGGTCCGTGCAGCGATGACCTGCAGAATCCGCAGCTCAAGGGCGGCAATGTCCGGGCGCTCAAACGCGGCGTGTTGCAGCTGTTTCCGTGGCAACGCCCGCCCTCGAAAGTGTGGGGCCGGGTCGGTGACGGCGCCGGGCATCAACAACAGGAAAACCTGCTGCACTGGCGCAATCTGGCGGAGCTCGACTGGCCGGTATTTCTCGAACAGATGATCGCCAGCCTGCCCACCCGCGCGGTGTGGATCACCATCGACAAGGACGTGTTGGCCAGCCAAGACGCGGCGACCAATTGGGACCAGGGCGGCATGCGCCTGAACCACTTGCTGCAAGCCATCCGAGCCTTGGCGGCCAGCAAACGAATCATTGGCATCGACATTTGCGGCGAGTACGCCCGACCGGCCTTCAGCAACGCCCTCAAGCGCTGGGAAGCCAAGTCGGACCAGCCCCCGGCCGAACGCTGGAGCGAAGCGGATCTGCTGCGCAACGCGACGACCAACCAGGCGTTGATCGATCTGTTCGAGGAGTTGTTTCCATGACCTTCACCGTGATTGTGCTGGTGGCGTTTTCCATTGTGCTGGACGTCATCGGCCAGCTCTGTTTCAAGCTCGGCCTGGACCGTTTACCGGAGCTCGAAGGCGGGTTTCGCCTGAATGCGTTCTGGGGCCAGGTGTTCAACGCGCCGTTGCTGTGGTGCGGGATCGGCGCCTACGTGATCGAATTTTTCGTCTGGCTCGAAGCCCTGTCCCGGGCGCCACTGAGCCTGTTGTTCCCGGCCGCGGCGCTGGCGTATTGCGGCGTGGTGCTGGCCGGCAAACTGATCCTCGGCGAGACCGTCAGCCGGCGGCGCTGGCTCGGCACTTTAGTGATTACGGCGGGCGTGATGCTCGTGTGTGTCACCCATGTCTGAGGCTCAAGCGATGATCAGAGGCAAGACCGACTGGCTGCATGAACGCCTCGGCACGGTGGTGCTGTGGGCGTTGTTGATCGGTTTTGAAAGTGCCGGCCAGATCGCCACCAAGGTCGGTGGGGATCAGCTGGGGCAGATGGATTTCAACCTGCAATGGCTGCTGGCCGTGGCGGTGAATCCGGGGGTGTGGTTTGCGATTGCCTGCTACATCGGCGCGTTTTTCGTGTGGATGCTGATCTTGCGGCGCAGCAGTTTGTCCCTGGCGTTTCCGCTGAGTTCGCTGGTGTTTGTCGGGGTGTTGCTCGGCTCGTGGCTGGGGCTGGGGGAGCAGATCAGCGTGCTGCACTGGGTGGGGGTGGCGGTGATTATGGGAGGGATTGCGTTGTTGGCCGAGGGTGAAGAAACATAGATTTTTGTGATCTCAAGGACCCCATCGCGGGCAAGCCCGCTCCCACATGGACGGCGCATAACCTGTGGGANAAGCCCGCTCCCACATGGACGGCGCATAACCTGTGGGAGCGGGCTTGCCCGCGATGGCATCAGACAGGCCAACCAAGAACCTTCAATTGAATTTGTAGGCCAGTGCCGCCTGCACTTCCCCCTGGTTGGTCTCCCCCACCTCTTTGACAATGCTGCTATCCGCCGCCGCCCCCGTCAGGTGAACCCAGCTCGCACTCGTCAACAACGACCACTGCGGCGCCAGCGGGAACTCGAAACTCTGGGTCAACGCCACATTCTGCAATCCACCGCCAGCGTTGTACGGCCGAATCCCCGAGGCTTGTGACTCATTGGCGCTGACTCCGAAAAACGTCTGATTCTGCCGCGCATCAGCAAAATGCGCGGTCAGACCGGAGCTGCCAATCACCCCGCCGCCCAGCGGATACCCCACCTCCCCGCCGACGCGCCCCAACACCCCGCCCTGCCCGCCGCGCCCGCCCACCGCTTGCCCGACCGAGGCAAACACTCGCCAGAAATCAGCGGGCGCGTACTGCACGTAACCGCCCACCTCGCCCATGTCCGGCACATCGCGCAACCCCTGCAATTCGCCGTTGGAGGTGCGCCCCGGCAGGTAATTCACGAAGGGGCCGGCGCTGAAGCCATTGGCGTTCAAGGCGTCCCAGGTCAGCCCGTCGTCCGTACTGAGGCTGACATCGCCCCAATCAAGATCGAGGTACGGCACCGGCCGGGTTTCGTAGCGGCTACCAGTCGGATCGTGCGGTTGATAGCTGAGGCCTGCCCCTGCTTCACCGGTGATGCCGTCCGCTGAAACGTTGGCCGAAAGGCACGTCAGCGCGGCAAATAGAGCAACAGTAATCCTCGACATGAGGCCATTCCTTGATCTGGATGTGCGCGCATCAATCCCCGAATCGCCCCTCCCGCGCAAGCACTCATGTTCTTTGTAGCGACCTACAAAAATTGTAGCTTCGCCGACACAAACACACGCCAGAACCCCAGCCCCGCTGGGCCAAACCCAGTTGGCACAGTCCCTGCTCTACCCCCTTGGCAAGCGCAAACAGCGCCTCCTGCCAAGATAGGTACAACAGATGATTGACTGGCATATCGTGTGTGATTTCGACGGGACCATCACCCGCACCGACGTGATCGACAGCATCCTCCAACGGTTCGCCGACCCGAGCTGGGAAGCGATCGAAAACGAGTGGCTGGCGGGTGACATCGGTTCCCGTGAATGCCTCAGCCGCCAGCTCTCGCTGGTCAAGGCCACACCGGGCGAACTGCTCGGGTTCTTCGACAGCATCGAGATCGACCCGGACTTCCCGGATTTCGTCGATCACGTCATGGGCCTGGGCGCGACCATCGAAGTGGTCAGCGACGGCATCGAACAAGGCATCGCGCGCATTCTGTCGCGTAACTACGTGACCTTGCTGCCGATCCTCGCCAACCGTCTGCGCCAGGTCGACCAGAACAGCTGGCGCATCGACTTCCCGTACTCCAGCGACGCCTGCCGNGCNGCCTCCGGCAACTGCAAATGCAAATCCACCCCCAGCGCCAAACGGGTGCTGGTGATCGGCGACGGCCAGTCCGACATGTGCGTGGCCGCCACCGCCGATTTCGTGTTCGCCAAGGATCGCCTGGCCGAGCACTGCGAGCGCAACGGCATCGCCTACGCCCGCTTCGACAGCTTCGCCGAACTGCCCGCGTTGCTCGCGCTGCTGCCAAGCGCCAGCGCCGCCAACGCCACCTCTTTCAACATAGAAACCTTCAACCCAGAAAATCAGGAACTCTTCCACCATGTCTGATATTCGAATCGCTACCGCAGAAGACCAGATTCTTCTGGATAAAGAAGCCAAGTACTGCTCCTACGGCGACACTGTTCACTACATCGAGCCACCGCGTATTTTCAGCCGTTGCGAAGGCTCCTACGTGTGGGACACCGAAGACCAGGCTTACCTCGACCTGCAAATGTGGTACTCGGCCGTTAACTTCGGCTACGCCAACCCACGCCTGAACAACGCGTTGAAGCAGCAGATCGACACCCTGCCGCAAATCGCCAGCCAGTACCTGCACAAAGGCAAGATCGAGCTGTCGGAAATGATCGCCGTAGACGCGAAAAAGAAGTTCGGCCTCGACGGCCGGGTGCACTTCAACGTCGGCGGTTCGCAGTCCATCGAGGACTCGCTGAAAGTCGTGCGTAACGCCACCAACGGCAAAAGCCTGATGTTCGCCTTCGAAGGCGGCTACCACGGTCGCACCCTTGGCGCGTCGTCGATCACCTCCAGCTTCCGCTACCGTCGCCGTTACGGCCACTTTGGCGAACGTGCCAACTTCATTCCGTTCCCGTACCACTTCCGTGGCCCGAAAGGCATGACGAAAGAAGAATACGGCAGCCATTGCGTGCAGCAGTTCGCCCGTCTGTTCGAGACTGAATACAACGGCGTCTGGGACCCGAAAACCAACCAGTGCGAATACGCAGCCTTCTACGTCGAGCCGATCCAGGGCACCGGCGGCTACGTGATTCCGCCGATGAACTTCTACCGCGAACTCAAGCATGTGCTGGATCAGCACGGCATCCTGATGGTGTCCGACGAAATCCAGATGGGCTTCTACCGTACCGGCAAACTGTGGTCGATCGAGCACTTCGACGTGCAGCCGGACGTGATCGTCTTCGGTAAAGCCTTGACCAACGGCCTCAATCCACTGGGCGGCATCTGGGCCAAGGAAGAGCTGATCAACCCGAAAATCTTCCCGCCAGGCTCCACCCACTCCACCTTCGCCTCCAACCCACTGGGTACGGCGGTAGGCCTGGAAATGTTCAAGATGACCAGCGAAGTCGATTACGGCGCGATGGTCATGGCCAAGGGCAAATACTTCCTCGAAGGCCTGNAAGACTTGCAGAAACGTTNCCCGATCATCGGCGACGTCGACGGCCTGGGCCTGGCCCTGCGCTGCGAAATCTGCGGCCCGGATGGTTTCACGCCGGACAAGGCAACGCTCGATTTCATGGTCGAAGAAGGCATGAAAGGCGACATCGAAATCGACGGCAAACGCCTGGGCCTGATCCTCGATGTGGGCGGTTACTACAAAAACGTGATCACCCTCGCACCGTCGCTGGAAATCAGCTACCCGGAAATCGATTTGGGTATCGCGCTGCTCGACCGCTTGCTGCATCGGGCGATGAAACGATGAACGAGCACGAGATCGAGATCGACATGGGCGAAGGCAGCGCCGGTTTCGTTCTCGGCAACGGGGAGGTCGCGGTGTTGTTGATCCACGGCCTCACCGGCACGCCGACCGAACTGCGGCGGGTCGCGATGGGCCTGGCCAAGGCCGGCTGCACGGTCTACGTGCCGACCCTGGCCGGTCACTGCGGGGACAACGCCGACCTGCAAGCCACCGGGTGGCGCGACTGGTACGAGAGCGCGCGCAACACCTTCATCGGTGTTCGGCGCAAGCATGAGCATGTGTTCGTCGGCGGCTTGTCGATGGGCGCGGTGCTGGCGATGTACCTGGCCGCCGAGCATCCGGGGCAGATCGAAGGCTTGCTGCTGTATTCCACCACCCTGCGCTATGACGGCTGGAACATGCCCAAAGTCGCGGTACTCACGCCGTTGCTGATGGCGATTCCGTATGGCGTGCACCTGTGCCGCTTCAACGAAAAATCACCGTTCGGCATCAAGGACGAACGCTTGCGGGCGATTGTCGAGCGGCAGATGAAGGCCGGTGAAAGCAGCAATGCCGGGCTGTTGACCATGTCCGGGGTAAGTGTCCGGGAACTGCATCGATTGGTGGCCGCGGTGAAAAAGCGCATGCCACAGATCACCACCCAGGCACTGGTGTTGCATTCGCGGGAAGACGACATCACCAGCCGCTGGAACGCCGACTATGTCGAACGAAAACTCGGCGGTCCGGTGGTGAAAATCCTGCTCGACGACTGCTACCACATGATCACCGTCGACCTGCAATACCGTCGCGTGGTGGAGCTGAGCGCGGACTTCATCCAGCACCGGTTCATGCAACAAGGAATCGTCCCGCAACCCATCCGCCAGGACTACCGGCAACTGGCCTGACCCATTGACGAATCAACGCACAATCCCTGTAGCAACTGGCGAAGCCTGCTGCTACAGGGATTGTGTAACGACGCAAAGTNGGCGAAGCCTGCTGCTACAGGGATTGTGTAACGACGCAAAGTGCGTGGGAGCCGTGCGATGGCGAACATTGTGGGTAACTTTTAAGGAATCGATGTGATCACTGCCCTTGCCTTTTCAACCATCGAAGCCATCGACCGCAGTGCCTGGAATGACTGTTTCCCTGGCGAACTGGAGGACTGGGATTATTACCGGGCTGTCGAACAGGCGGGCATTGCGGATTTCCAGTGGCGTTATCTGGCGCTGTACGAAGACGAGAAGTTGGTCGCGGCTGCGGTGGCGTTCACCACCGCGTATTCGCTGGACACCACGGTTCAGGGACCGGGCAAACGCGTCACCGAACAGTTGCGCCGCTGGTGGCCGGGGCTGTTCGACGTGCGCCTGTACGCCCTCGGTTCGCCGGTGGCCGAGCAGTGCCATGTCGGCACCGCACGCCAGATCGACCCCGCCCGGCGTCTGGCCTTGCTTGAGCAATTGTTGACCCTGGCGCGCAACGACGCCGACCAGGCCGGAATCGGTCTGCTGGCGGTCAAGGACGCATCCCACCGCGATCCGCAGTGGTTGCAGGCGTGCCAGGCGGCCGGTCTGCAAAGCATGCCCGGCTTGCCCAGTGCCGAACTGCCGATCCGTTTTGGCTCGGTGGACGCGTACCTCGGCACGCTCGGTAAATCCACCCGCAAAGACCTGCGCCGCACGTTGCGCGGGCAAGGTCCGCGCATCGAATGGCGGCGCGCTGTGGAAGACCTCCTCCCACACATGATGGCGCTATACGAAGCCACCCTTGAGCGCAGCGAGCTGACCTTCGAACGCCTGCCACCGACCTACTTCCGCCAGGTCCTCGAACACCTCGATGAGCGTGCCGCGTGCGTGCTGTACTGGGTCGGCGATGAGCTGGTAGCGTTCAACCTGGTGCTGCTGGACGAGCAACGCCTGGTCGACAAATTCTTCGCCCACGACCTTGCGAAAACCCGCGAGCACAACCTGTACGTGCGCAGCTGGCTGGCCAATGTCGACTACTGTATTGAACACGGCATCCCGATCTACGCGTGCGGTCAGGCCGGCTATGCCAGTAAGCTGCGCCTGGGTTGCTCGTTCACCGGCAACACCGTGTTTTTCCGCCATCGCAACCGAGTGCTCAACGGCCTGTTGCAGGTGGTGAAAATGTTCATTCGACCGGACCGCTCCGACCCTGCCATGGCTGCTGCAATAAGCGAAACCTCATGATCAAAAACCGCCCCGCCACCGCCCGACCTTTCGCCCTCTCCGGCTGGAGCCTGCAGCGCAAACTGGTGCTGGCGTTCTGGCTGGTCAGCGTCATTCCGACCATGATCGCTGCCGAATTGGCGGCGACCACGCTGTCGCAGATTTTCGACAGCAACGTGCGTATCTGGCTGCAGGAATCGACCCAGATCGTCGAGGACGAGATCACCGAGATCCGCCGGGATAACGCCAGGGCCGCGCAGTTATTCCTGCGCTACACCCGCCCGCCGACGGACCGGTTGTCGAGCAAGCACGACAAACTGACCTCCGACATCGCCGACTCCATGGGCATCGACGTGGTGGCGCTGGTGCGCAACAGCGATCACAAAGTGGTGTTCAGCACCGCCGCCGATGACATCGTCCGGCAGATCAGCACCGAGTCCAAGGCGTTGTTGCAGACCCTGCAAGTCGGCGGCATCCCCACCGGCACGGTCGTGTCGACCTTCGAGACCGATCAGGACGGCGTCGACTACAAACTGGTCATCGCCACCTACCTGGACAGCAGCTTCCTCACCAGCGTGGCCGATGTGCATTCCCTCGACCTGCGCCTGTACCTGGCCAAGGCCGATGACTTCTCGGAGATCTTCTCCACCCAGCGCTTCGAAGATCACCCGGCGGCGGTACCGGAAAAAATCGAACAAACCCTGCGCAATACCAAGCAGCCGATCGAACAATTCACCAATCGTTACAGCGGCATCTACCGGCCGATCCTCAATGAAAGCGGTGAGCTGCAAGGCGTGATTTTCAGCGGTCTGCTGCGCCACACCAGCCTGGTCGGGCTGGTGAACCAGAGCAACCTGTTCATCCTGATTTTCCTGCTCAGCTCGGCGGCGTCCCTGGCGGTCGGCTGGATTGTTTCGCAACGCCTGACCAAGCCGTTGCGCGGGTTGTCCAAAGGCGTGCAAGCGGTGATTGCCGGGGATTACCGCCAACGCCTGGCGGTCACCGGCGGCGACGAACTGGCGGAATTGAGCAGCACCTTCAACCACATGAGCGAACGCCTCGGCGAGTTGCAGCACCTGGAATCGCAACTGCGCCGCCGTGACCGTCTGCATGCCCTGGGTGAAGTCGCCATGGGCCTGGCCCATGAAATCCGCAACCCGCTGGGCATCATCAAGACCGCCACGCAACTGCTGCACCGGCGCGCCGATTTGCCCGAGACCGACAAGCGTCACCTGGAATACGTGATCAGCGAAGTCAGCCGCATCAACGACCTGATCACCGAGTTTCTCGACTTCGCCAAACCCANCCCGCCGATGCGTTCGACCCAGGCGGCGCGGCCGCTGGTGGATGACCTGATCGGCTTCTGCGCCCCGGAACTGGCCAGCCATAACATCGATGTGCACATCGACGATCAGGCCCCCGGCGCGACCCTTCATGTCGACGCGCGGCAACTCAAGCAGGCCGGCCTGAACCTGATCGTCAACGCCATCGACGCCATGCCCGACGGTGGACGGCTGACCGTGGCGATCAGCAGCGAATCGCCGTACACCGTGATCAGCATCAGCGACACCGGCCAGGGCATCGAACCGGACATGCTCGAACGGATCTTCACGCCGTTCGTCACCACCAAGGCGTCAGGCACAGGCTTGGGCCTGGCCAAAGTCTATTCGATCATGGAAAGTCACGACGGCAGCATTGAATGTGCCAGTGAGAAAGATGCCGGCACCACCTTCAGCCTGTACATTCCGGCCAACGGTGAAGACTTCGACGAGGGCAGCGATGACACATAACGTACTGGTGGTCGACGACGAGCCCAAGCTCTGCGACTTGCTGGCATCGGCCCTGGGCCAGAACGGCATCCAGGTGTTCACCGCCGGCAACGGCTTGCACGCGCTCAAGGTGCTGGAGTGCGAGGACATCGACCTGGTGATCAGCGACTGGCGCATGCCCGGCATGGACGGCCCGCNACTGCTGGCGGAAATCAAAAGCCGTTTCCCGGATTTGCCGGTGATCGTGATGACCGCCTACAGCACGGTGAAAAATGCGGTGCAGTCGATGCGCAATGGCGCCTATGACTATATCGCCAAGCCGTTCGACATCGACGAGCTGGACATCACCGTGGCCAAGGCCCTGCAGTTTCGCGACATCCTCAAAGACAACCAGCGCATGCGCGCCGAGCTCGATGAGCATCAGCAGATCGACAGCCTGATCGGCGACAGCCCGAGTTTTCGCCGGGTGCTACACGCCATCGATTCGGTGCGCGACAGCAACGCAACCATCCTGCTGACCGGCGAAAGCGGCACCGGCAAGGAAATGGTTGCCCGTGCCATCCACAAACACGGCAGCCGAGCCGACAAACCGTTCGTGGCGGTCAACTGCGCGGCCATTCCGGAAGGCCTGCTCGAAAGCGAAATGTTCGGCCATCGCAAGGGCGCCTTTACCGGCGCCGTGGCGGATCGGGTCGGGCGTTTTATGCAGGCCGACAAGGGCACGCTGTTTTTGGACGAAGTGGGCGATATGCCCCTGGCGTTGCAGGCCAAGATTCTGCGCGCCTTGCAGGAACGGGTGATCGAGCCGGTGGGCGACCCGCGCGAGCGCAAGGTGGACGTGCGGGTGATCGCCGCCACCAACAAAAATTTGCTGGATGCGGTGGCCAATAAAGAGTTTCGTGAGGACCTGTATTACCGCCTCAACGTGTTCCCGATCCCACTGCCGGCCCTGCGCGAACGCGCCGAAGATATCGTGCCCCTGGCCCGGCACTTCGCTCACACCCTGGGCGCCACGGCGGGCAAGCGTTTTACCGGGTTCAGCGCGGAAGCCTTGCAGGCGATGGCCCATTACTCGTGGCCGGGAAATATTCGCGAGCTGCAGAACTGCGTGGAGCGGGCGACGATTGTGGCGTCGGGGGCGGTGATTGAAGAGGAGGATTTGCCGGCGTATCTGTTTGCCTCAAATTCCTGCGGCAGCGGTGCGCTGGTCACCGAAGGCAGCGTACCGGCGGATCTGGAAGCGGCATTGGCGGAGGTCGAGAAGGCTTACATTCTGGCCGCGCTGGCGCAGAGCAATGGCGTACAGGCTGCGGCGGCGCAGTTGATCGGGATCTCCGAGCGCAGCTTCTGGTATCGCCTGAAAAAACTGGGCATCCACGTAGACAAAATCGTCAGGTAACCGCTCCCCCCTGTGGCGAGGGCGCTTGCTCCCTCGCCACAGAAGCACTCCCGGTAATTAGCTCACGGTCCCGCCTGGCTAGACAAAATCGTCAGGTAACCGCTCCCCCCTGTGGCGAGGGCGCTTGCTCCCTCGCCACAGAAGCACTCCCGGTAATTAGCTCACGGTCCCGCCTTTTGATTCACTCATGATCTGCCGAATCGCCCCGACAAAGGTCTCAACCGGCTGCCCGCCCGTCACCGCGTACTGCCCGTTGAACACCACCGTCGGCACCGAACTCACCCCGCGCGACAGCCACAACTGCTCTTCTTCGAGCACCTCTTTGGCGAACTCATCGGACGCCAGAATCGCCTCGACCCGCTGCCGGTTCAGCCCCACACTTTCAGCAATCTGCGCCAATTGCTGGTGATCAGAGGGATTGCCGCCCTCGGTGAAATACGCCTTGAACAGCGCTTCCTTCAGATTGAACTGCAACCCTTCCAGCCCCGCCCAAAACAGCAACCGATGCGCATCAAAGGTGTTGTAGATGCGGCTGTTGCCATCGGTGCGAAACGCAAACCCGACCTCGGCGCCACGGGCGCGGATCATCTCGCGGTTCTTTTGGGATTGCTCCGGGGTCGAGCCGTATTTTTCGGTGATGTGTTCGGTGATGTTCTGCCCCTCTGGCCCCATTTTCGGGTTCAGTTCGAACGGCTGGAAACGGATCTCGGCCTGGACCTCATCACGCAGCACTTCCAGCGCCCGGGTCAGGCCATACAGGCCGACCACGCACCACGGGCAGGACACGTCGCTGACGAAATCGATTTTCAAAGGGGTACTCATCATTCACCTCGCAGGGCTGGATCGCGCCGGAAAGTTTGAACGATACACCTGACGAGACCAAGGTGGCAGCCGTTGCTGTATTCCCCTGTGGGAGCGGGCTTGCTCGCGAATGCGGTGTATCAGACAAGTAGTTGGCGACTGACACGACGCCTTCGCGAGCAAGCCCGCTCCCACAGGGATTTTCGGTGTTTGGGAGGGAGTGTTTAGTTCTGTTTAAGGTTACTTCCTGAAAGCTACAGCGCCTTGCGCCGTCGCCTACAACCACGTCAGAATCCGCCGGCTTGTGCGCCTTGGGGGCCGTCGGTAACTTGGTTCGTGTCACTAATTCCCAGTGATCGGGTTTAGTAGCCCGGGTAGGTTTTGACGGCTGCACAAGTGTCATTCAGTCAGGTTTGTGCCTGCATTCGATGGCGGCTGTGCGCTTGGCGCCCTCGGGCGCGCCGGTTTTGAATCCTCCCGGTCTACTAACTTGCGCACAGCTGCCTCCCTCTTCGTTTAGTAGCGAGATGAATGCGGCTCAACCTGAGGATTTACTTATGTTCAAACTTACTCCGAACCCACCAGAAACCGACGACGTCTCCCCCTACGAAACCCCGGACTCCAAAAAACTCAACCAAGCCGCCGATCGTGCCCTCGATTTCTACCTAAAACCGGTCATCCCGAAAGACACCCCACGCAAACCAAGCACCATTTACACCATCGCCCCCGACATCGATCACGAAACCCTGCTGGCCAACGCCTGCGAATCCCTGGCGTCAGCGAGCGTGATGCTGAGTGATTTCGCCGGGTTGTTGGAAGGCCCGCAGCGCAACACCGTGCTCGGCATTCAGCAGTCCGTGATGCTGGGTGAACTGGCGGTGAACCGGATGCTGGATAACTTTGTTCCACCGGGTTCAGCTACCTAACTGTCTGGCGATGCTTCACTAACACCAAAGATCAAAACTGTGGGAGCGAGCTTGCTCGCGATGGCGGTGTGTCAGTCAACATCAATGCTGAATGTCATGCCGCTATCGCGAGCAAGCTCGCTCCCACATTGTGATTGGGGGTTATAGGAGGTTGGGGGTGGGCACCGGATCGATCTGCGCCCAATGCGAGGTGTCTTCGCGATGGGCNTGCAAATACGGCAGCACCGCCGTCAGCAGCGGTGCCTTGAAAGCTTCCTGGAAACGATGGGCCATGCCGGGAATCAGCTTCAACTGACTGCCACGAATATGCGCCGCCAGATGGACGCCATGCATCACCGGCAACAGCGGATCCGCCGTGCCGTGAACCACCAGCGTCGGCACACGCAGTTGGTTGAGCAATGGCACACGGCTAGGCTCGGCGAGGATCGCCATGATCTGGCGCTTGACGCCGTCCGGGTTGAAAGCCCGGTCGTAGGACAGCGCCGCCTGGTGCAGCAACGCTTGCCGATCATCACTGACGGTCGGGCTGCCCAGCGCTGCCAGCAAATCGGCCTGCTGTTCCAGCGCCACTTCGCGATTCGGCGCACTGCGCCGGGACAACAACTGCACCAGCGCCGCATTCGGCGCCGGCAAGCCTTCGGCACCGGAGCTGGTCATGATCAACGTCAGGCTCTCGACCCGTTGCGGCGCCATGGCCGCCAGGTGCTGGGCGATCATGCCGCCCATGCTCGCGCCCAGCACATGGAATTGGCGGATCTGCAAAGCATCCATCAAGCCCAGTGCGTCGTCGGCCATGTCGGTCAGCGTGTACGGCGCCGCCACCGGCAGCCCGAGCTTGTAGCGCAGCACTTCAAAGGTCAGGTTGGCGTCGACGGGCGCTTGCCGCCAGGTCGAGAGGCCGACGTCGCGATTGTCATAACGAATCACCCGAAAACCCTGCTGACACAGAGCGACNACCACCTCATCCGGCCAGTGGATCAACTGCCCGCCCAGGCCCATCACCAGCAGCAACGCAGGGTCGGACGCACGGCCGATGCTCTGGTAGGCAATGCTCACCTGAGCCAGATCGACGGTTTGGGTGGGAACATTGATATCGCAACGAGACGCCGCCAAGGACGGCAGGCCAAACAACAGCAAGGCCAGAAAAATGAACACGCGCATGAAAAACACCGAAACGCAGAACCCCAGTAGAGCGCGAGTCTGATGAAGTTTGTTCAAGCGCGCTGCCACAGTTCTGTGACAGTTTGATGAAGATTGCCGAGCGGTCGTATTGAAGACCGAGTCGCCTGTTTCGCGAGCAAGCCCGCTCCCACAGGATTGATGTCGTACACAACCTCTGTGATCGACATAAATCCACTGTGGGAGCGGGCTTGCTCGCGAAGGCGTCAGAACAGGCGCCGCTAGGCTTAAGCCAACTGACTGCGCAACTGCCGCGCCGCCGCGACCATGTTGACCAACGCCGCCTCTGTCTCCGGCCACGCCCGGGTTTTCAGCCCGCAATCCGGGTTCACCCACAACCGCTCCGCCGGGATGCGCTTCACGGCTTTGCTCATCAACTTGACCATCTCGGCGGTGTCCGGCACCCGTGGCGAATGGATGTCGTAGACGCCGGGGCCGATGTCGTTCGGGTAGTCGAACGCTTCGAAGGCTTCCAGCAATTCCATGTCCGAGCGCGAGGTTTCGATGGTGATCACGTCGGCATCCATCGCCGCGATGGACTCGATCACGTCGTTGAACTCGCTGTAGCACATGTGGGTGTGGATCTGGGTTTCATCGCGCACCCCGCAGGCGCACAGACGGAACACTTCGGTCGCCCAGTCCAGGTAGTGCTGCCACTGCGCCTGGCGCAACGGCAGCCCTTCACGGAACGCGGCTTCGTCGATTTGGACGATCTTGATGCCGGCGTTTTCCAGGTCCACCACTTCATCACGCAGGGCCAACGCCAACTGCTGCGCCTGGATTTTGCGCGAGACGTCTTCGCGCGGGAACGACCACATCAGCATGGTCACGGGACCGGTGAGCATGCCTTTCATGACTTTGTCGGTCAGGCTCTGTGCGTAGGTGATCCAGTCGACGGTCATGGCGGTCGGACGGCTCAGGTCGCCGTAGATGATCGCCGGTTTCACGCAGCGCGAACCGTAGCTCTGGACCCAGCCGAAGCGGGTGAACACGTAGCCGTCCAGTTGCTCGGCGAAGTATTCAACCATGTCGTTGCGCTCGGCTTCACCGTGCACCAGCACATCCAGGCCCAGGTTTTCCTGCACTTGTACCGCGTGACGGATTTCGCTGTGCATGGCGTCGGTGTAATCGTTGGCCGACAGCTTGCCTTGCTTGAACGCCTGGCGTGCCAGACGGATCGAACCGGTCTGCGGGAACGAGCCGATGGTGGTGGTCGGGAATGCCGGCAGTTTCAGCCGAGCGCGCTGCTGCTCGATGCGCTTGGCGAACGGCGAGTGACGTTGGCTGTCTGCTGCGCTGATGGCGTTGATGCGCGCCTGCACGTGGGCTTTATGGATACGCGGCGACTCGGCGCGGCTCGCCTGAATCGCTCGGCTCTGGGCCAAAGCCGCTTGCACCTTGGGCGATTGCGGGTCGTTCAGGGCATCGCGCAGCACGGCGATTTCACCGCACTTCTGTACGGCGAAGGCTAGCCAGCTTTTCAGTTCCGGATCGAGTTTGTCTTCGCGTTCCAGGTCCACCGGGCTGTGCAGCAACGAGCAGGAACTGCTGACCCACAAGTTGTCGCCAAAGCGCTCTTGCGCCGGCTGCAGTTGCGCGAGGACTTGTTCCAGTTCGCAACGCCAGACGTTGCGGCCGTTGACCAGGCCCACCGAAAGAATCTTGTAGGTCGGCAGACGGTCCAGCACCTGGCCGAGTTGATCCGGCGCCCGCACCGCGTCGATATGCAGGCCCTGCACCGGCAGGCCGACGGCCAGGCCGAGATTGTCTTCCAGACCACTGAAGTAGGTCGCCACGAGCTTTTTCAGCGGCGAGTATTGAAGGATGTGGTAAGCGCGTTCGAAGGCGTTTTTCCAGGCTTGTGGCAGGTCGAGGGTCAAGATCGGTTCGTCGATCTGCACCCACTCCACGCCTTGAGCGGCGAGGCGGCCGAGGATTTCACCGTAGATCGGCAGCAGGCGCTCCAGCAGGTCGAGCTTGTCGAAGTCGCCGCCCTTGGCCTTGCCCAGCCACAGGTAAGTCAGCGGGCCGATGACGACCGGCTTGACGGTGTGGCCCAGGTCACNGGCTTCCTNNACTTCTTCNAACAACTGTTCCCAACTCAGCTTGAATTGCTGGTCAGCTTTGAATTCCGGGACCAGGTAGTGGTAGTTGGTGTCGAACCACTTGGTCAGCTCCTGGGCATACTGGGCCTGGGTGTGTTCACCACCGCAGCAGGCCGCCGTGGCGCCACGGGCCATGGCGAACAGAGTGTCGAGGGTCGGCAGGCCGCGCGAGTCCTTGGCGCTGTCGAAACGCTCTGGGATCACCCCGAAGGTCAGGGAATGGGTCAGCACCTGGTCGTACCAGGCGAAGTCGCCGACGGGCAGCAGGTCGATACCGGCGTCTTTCTGCAACTGCCAGTGGGTGGCGCGCAGTTGGCGGCCGACGCTTTTCAGCGCGTCCTGATCGAGGTCGCCCTTCCAGTAGGATTCGAGGGCTTTTTTCAGTTCGCGGTCAGCGCCGATGCGTGGAAAACCAAGTGTGTGGGCCAGAGCCATGTTGAATTCTCTCTATAAAAGAAACTGTAAAACATGGCGCTATTGTCGACAGCCAGCCCAACATGAGACAAACTCAACCTTTTCGTGTTCATCACAAGTTTTCCTCATGGAGCCCCCGGTGCTTGAAATTCGTCACCTCAAGACTCTGCACGCACTGCGCGAAGCCGACAGCCTGGTGGAAGCCGCCGAGCGCCTGCACCTGACGCAATCGGCACTCTCCCACCAATTCAAGGAGCTGGAAGAGCGCCTGGGCATGCAGTTGTTCGTGCGCAAGACCAAGCCGCTGCGCTTCACCAGCGCCGGCCTGCGCCTGCTGCAACTGGCCGACGCAACCCTGCCCTTGCTGCGTGGCGCCGAACGCGATATCGCGCGCCTGGCCGGCGGCACCGCCGGGCGTTTGCACATGGCGATCGAATGCCACAGCTGCTTCCAGTGGCTGATGCCGACCATCGACCAGTTCCGCGATGCCTGGCCGGAAGTCGAACTGGACCTGGCTTCGGGCTTCTCCTTCGCACCGCTGCCGGCGCTGGCCCGTGGTGATCTGGATTTGGTGGTGACCTCCGATCCGCTGGAATTGGCCGGGATCACCTACGTGCCGTTGTTCACGTATGAGGCGATGCTCGCGGTGGCCAACCAGCACCGTTTGGCGAGCAAAGCCTACATCGTGCCGGAAGACCTGCTCACCGAAACCCTGATCACCTACCCGGTGGAGCGCGATCGCCTGGACATCTTCACCCGCTTCCTGGAACCGGCCGACAGCGAACCGGCCCAGGTCCGCACCTCGGAACTGACGGTAATGATGATGCAATTGGTCGCCAGCGGACGCGGCGTGTGCGGCATGCCCCATTGGGCGCTGCATGAATACAGCTCGCGCGGTTACGTGAAGGCCAAGCGTTTGGGCGAGAAAGGGCTGTTTGCCACGCTGTATGCAGGGATTCGCGCCGACATGTTGGACGCGCCGTACATGCGCGACTTTTTACTCACGGCCAAGGACACGTCGTTTTCCACGCTGGACGGTGTCAGCGCCGTTCGCTGAACGGCGCAGATCAAAATACGGGGATGGCTTGCCTGTGATGCAGACGACCGATCTGGCTGCAGCACAGCCGAACGGGAGCAAGCTCCCTCGCCACAAAAACTCTTAACCTTCAGGATTCGGGTTGAGCTCACGCCACATGTGGATTTTGTCGAAGTAGTCTTCGCCGACGCGCACTGCCATGGGTTCGAGGCCGAACTGTACGAAGCCGCAACGCTGGTACAGGTTGAACGCCGCCTCATTGCCGGCGGTGACGGTCAGCTGAATCAGCCGCAGGCCTTTATGGTTCTGCGCTTCATCCAGCGCGGCTTGCACCAGTTGCTGGCCCAACCCTCGCTGCCGGACTTTGCCGGACACGTACATGCCAAACAGCGTCGCCTTGTGCCGGGCCTTTTCCCGGGATTCGAAGGCCAGGCCGACGATGCCCGCCAACTTGCCTTCCTCGAACGCCCCGAGCACCACATCCAGTTTGCTGGTCAGGCGCGATTCCCACCAACTCAGCGGCATCGCCGCACGCTCGCGCACACTCGAGGTGAAGGCCTGCGGGTGCAGGTCGTAGGCTTCGAGCATCAGCGCCCGATAATCCAGCGCATGGCTGGCATCCAGTCGTTCAATCCACATGATCAAGCCGTCCGACGTTGTTCAAGCATCAGCCGCACCGCCAGCGCTGACAGAACAAATCCCATGAAATAGCGCTGCACCGCCAGCCAGGTGGGGTTGTTGACGAACCACGACGCGATGCCCGCCGCGAAGATCGCGATCAGCAGGTTGACGCAAAAACTGACGCTGATCTGGGTCAGGCCCAGCACGATGCTTTGGGTAAACACCGAACCGTGCTCAGGCGTGATGAATTGCGGAAACACCGACAGGTAAAACACCGCGATCTTCGGGTTCAGGGCGCTGGTGAGGAAACCCATGGTGATCAGTTTGCGCGACGAGTCCGGCGGCAACTGCTGTGCTTCGAAGGGTGAACGGGCGCCGGGTTTGACCGCCTGCCAGGCGAGCCACAACAGATACAGCGCGCCGGCCCATTTCAGCACTTCGTAGGCCAACGGCACGGCCAGAAACACAGCGGTCAAACCGGCCGCAGCGGCGAACAAATGCACGAAAAACCCCGCGACCACGCCGAGCAACGAAGTCACACCGGCCCTGCGCCCCTGGCAGATCGAGCGGGAGATCAGGTAGATCATGTTCGGCCCCGGCGTCAGCACCATCAGCAACGCGGCGGCGGCGAAAATCAGCAAGTCTTGAAGCGGGATCATGGGGGCAGTCCTAGTCCGGGAATGATCAGGCGGTCGCGGTCAGCGAAGCTCGATAAAACGGCAGGATCAAGTCCCGTGTCAATGGCGCCAGCGTGAGATCGCCGTCGGTGGCCGGATCGATCCAGCGCACCTCTTCAATCTCCGCTGCGGGCGAGACGTCTGAATCGATGGTCAGCTGAAAGAGTTCAGCCTGTACGACAAACCCCGGCTCGTTGGCCGCCGGTGCCGAGAAGGGCCCCAGGTAGGTGGCGTGCGCGGGGTCAATGACCAGCCCGAGCTCTTCTTCCAGTTCACGGGCCAGGGCGTGAACCGGTTGTTCATGAGCCTCGATCTTGCCGCCGGGTTGCATGAAGGCTTCTGTCCCGCGTTTGCGGACCAATAGCGTGCGACCGTCAGGGCCGATCAGCAGAGCGGCGGCGATGCGGATGATGCGGGGGCAAGTGGCGGTGGCAAAGGTCATGGATCTGAATGGGCCTTGGGTGAAAGGCGCAAAGGATCACATGGGTGCGGGCTCTGCGTCACCCCGAAATAATCTCTGCACGGCACTGACCCCTCTGTGGGAGCGNGCCTGCTCGCGATAGCGGTCTGTCAGTCAACCTCTCTGCTGAATGGGCCGCCGTCCTCGCGAGCAGGCTCGCTCCCACAGGGGCACGGGTATGAAGGCTGTNNCAGGGATCAGGGCAGCGGCTGGACAACCTCTAGCGGCTCGAGAATCGCGGCTTCTACCTCCTCCGGCACTTTCACAAAAACGCTGTATTTCGCCCCTTCCATCGCCTCGAACGCGATCAGTTTCTCCACCAGCGGCCCGCTCAACACCTTGCCGGCGTTGAGCAGCAGCATGCCGTTATCGGCATTGAGGTTGTGCGCCAGAATCATGCCGGCCGCCAGGTCCCGGGTGGTCAGAACCTTGACCGTCGGATCGGCCAGCGACACATCGCTCAGGTAGGCGGCGCAGACCTGAATGAAGTCCTCCACCAGATCAGGATCGTAGAGACGACCGGCGTACTGGCGGATGTAGACAAGGGCTTCATCGCTGTTCATCTGGCGCTCAAGGATCAGCCCACGCTGCAACTCGATGAAATCCACCGCCAGTTTCAGCCACCTCGAGCCGAGCGGAATCGCCTCGCCCTTGAGCCGGTCGGGGAAACCGGTGCCATCCCAGCGTTCCTGATGGTGAAGGATCAGGCGCGCCGCATCCTTCATCGGATCGAGGGTCATCAGCAACGATTCGCTCTGCTTCGGATAACCGCGATAGCGTTCCTGATCGTTGTGGTGCAGCAAATCCGCAGGCGCGGTCATCATGCTGTCGGTCCAGCTCAGCTTGCCGATGTTGTAAAGCGCCGCGGCCATGGTCAGGTCGCGGGTACTGCCCTCGTCCAGGCCATGAAGTTTGCAGTACACCCGCACCAGTTCGATGATCTGCCGGTTCGTCTGCTTGGCCGGCGGCAAACGCAGGTTGGCCAGCAGCGAGAACACCTCGGTGCCGGTCACGTAGCTGCGNTTGAGCTCTTCATAAGCCAGGTCGAGCATGTCAGCAGTCTGCTGCAGCTCTGAGGTGCGGGACGCGACGTGTTTTTCCAGAGTCGCGTTGAGCAACTTCAATTCTTCGTTCCGGTCCCAGGTCTCCTGCACCAGACGCAGGCGCTCGCGCTCGGAATGCTGGTAGGCGAGGGATTGTCGCAGCGTCAGCAGCAATTCCTCATCGTGCCAGGGTTTGCTGATGTAACGGTCAATCTGCCCCTCGTTGATCGCTTTGACGATCATCGTCAGGTCGGCATAACCGGTCAGCAAAATACGCAGCGTGGCGGGATGGCGCTGGTGAATGTGCGCCAGCAGCGTGGCGCCGTCCATATTGGGCATGCGCGCATCGCTCATCACCAGGTCGACGGGCTGTTTCGCCATGATATCGAGGGCCTGGGCACCGCTGGTGGCCAGCAGCACATCGTAGGGCTGGCCGCGCAAGAGCCGGCGCAGACTGTTGAGGATCGATTCCTCATCGTCGACCAGCAGAATCGTGGATTTACAGGTGAAGGTCGTGGGGAGTTGCTCTTCCATGGCATTACCTCAAGCGAAACGGGCGTTGTTGCGTCAGTCGTCCGCCAGAAAGCTCCGTTTCTGGCCTTGCCTGAGCTACAGGCTAGATGATTTCCAGCCAGGCCCCTGAAAATGATTCGCTTCAGTCGACCGGGCGAAGTGCCGCACGGACGACTATGCTCAGTTCACTCGGATCCATTATCTATACCGCTTGGCCACGTGATCAGGGAAAGGATGCCCCTATGAGCACACCGCACCACACTGCCACCGCTCCCGGCGTATGCCTATGAATACGCTGCTGGCACGAACCAACCGTCGGATACTTATCGTCGACGACACCGCGTCTATTCATGCGGACTTCATCAAGATCCTCAGCCCGCCATCGACCGAAGATGACGAGCTGATCAGCGCCGAAAAAGCCCTGTTCGGGATGCAAGCGACGGCAACACTGCAAAGTTTCATGCTCGATTCGGCCTTTCAGGGCCTTGAAGCGCTGGACAAGGTCGAGCGAGCGCTGGCCAACGACCTGCCCTACGCGATGGCCTTTATCGACATGCGCATGCCACCGGGCTGGGACGGTCTGGAAACCATCGAACGGCTGTGGCAGGTCGATCCCAAGCTGCAAGTGGCGCTGTGCACCGCTTATTCCGACTATTCCTGGGAAGACATCGATGAACGCCTGGAACTGGGCGATCGCCTGCTGATCCTGAAAAAACCGTTTGATGCCATCGAAATCCGTCAGCTGGCCAGCGCCCTGACCGCCAAATGGCAGATGACCGAAGACGCCGAGCTGAAGATGTCGCTGCTGGAACAGGCCGTCGAAGAACGCACCCGGGAGCTGTCCGACGCCAACATCATCGTGCAGAACAGCCCGACCATTCTGTATCGCCTGCGGGGCGAACCGTCGTTTCCGCTGATGTACATCTCCCATAACATCACCAAATACGGTCACGTCGCGGCGAACCTGGTGGCGTCGGCCAACTGGGCCCAGGAGTTGATCCATCCCGACGATCAATCGAAGGTCGACACCGCCATGGCCCAGGTGCTGGACCGTCATGCAGCGGGTGCCTCCATCGAGTTCCGCATGCGCACCGGCGATGGTGCCTGGCGCTGGGTCGAGAACCGCTACATCCCGGTGCGTGACGACGAAGGACGCCTGCTGGAGGTCGAAGGCATCATCATCGATGTCACGGAACGCAAGGTCGCCGAGGAGAAAATCGCCCTGCTGGCCCGCACCGACGGGCTGACGGGGCTGGCCAACCGTGCCACCTTGATCGAGCGCTTGCACCAGGCGTTCGCCGCCGCGCGTCGAGGCGCTACTCCGTTCGCGATGTTCTACCTGGACCTCGATCACTTCAAACGGATCAACGATACCCTCGGTCATCCGGTGGGCGACCTGCTGCTGCAGGAAGTGGCCCGGCGCATCAAAGCCTGTGTGCGCGAAAACGACGTGGTCGCCCGCCTCGGCGGCGACGAGTTCGCCATCCTGCAACTGGACGTCAGCGACCCGACCCAGTCTGCGTCATTGGCCGGCAAGGTCCGCGATACGCTGGTGCTGCCCTACTCCCTGGGCGGCAATGATGTGCGCGTTTCGGTCAGCATCGGCATCAGCAGCTATTCGCCGCTCATCACCAGCGCCGACGGCCTGCTGAGCCAGGCCGACATGGCGCTCTATCGCTCCAAGGAAAAGGGCCGCAACCAGTATCACTTCCACTCCGAGGAGATCAATCAGGAGGTGGTCGAGCGCATGACCATCGCCAGCGAACTGCGTGCGGCCCTCGACCATGAAGAACTTGAGCTCAATTACTGGCCGGAAGTTGACCTGAGCAGCGGCAAGATCCTCGGCATGGAAGCCCAAGTCAGCTGGAACCACCCCCAGCGCGGTTTGCTGGAAGCGCCGGCGTTCCTGCCGGCCGCGGAAAAAACCGGCGCCATTATCCCCCTCGGTCACTGGGTGCTGGATCGTGCCTGCCAGCAAATGCGCCAGTGGCGCGACGAAGGCGTGGCGCCCCCGGTGATAGCCATCAAGCTGTCCCTGGCCCAGTTGAAAAGCGGACCCGAGCTGATCTATGACGTACTGCGCACCACCGCGCGCTGGGAGTTGTGCGCCTGGGACCTGCGCTTCGATGTCACCGAAGCGACCCTGGCCCAGACCAAATGGACCCACAACGACGTGCTGCCGCGCCTGCGGGAGCTGGGAGTAAAGATCGCCATCGACGACTTCGGCACCGAATACTCCTCGTTCGACTACCTCAAGACGTACCAGGTCAATCACCTGAAACTCGCCCAGGCCTTCATCGACACCGCTGCCCGCGACCCGGCGAGTGCCAACACGTTGCGCGCAATCATCAACTTCGCTCGCGAAGTAGGGATCGGAATCATCGCCGAAGGTGTCGAAACCCAAGAACAGCGTAGTTCGCTGATGGCCACAGGCTCGCCAATGAACGCACAGGGTTACTTTTTCAGTAAAGCGGTCAGCAGCCAACAAGCCGCCCAGTTGCTCAGAGCCGGCAGCATCGTGCCCCCGAGCCATCACTCCGGCCCCCTGGACAATCCGCACGCCACGGAGGGCAAAGAATGAAAGCTCCGTCCGTCCAGACCAACCGGCGCATCCTGATCATCGACGACACACCCTCGATCCATCAGGACTTTCGCAAGATTCTCGGCCCCGATACCGAAAGTGAGCAGAGCCTTGCCGGTACTGAAGAAGCGCTGTTCGGCACGCAACAGGCAGCTCGGCTCACCTTCCAGCTCGATTCCGCCTACCAGGGCCAGGAAGCCCTGGAAATGGTCAAGCGGGCCCAGGACGAAGGGCGTCCCTATGCCGTGGCGTTCACCGACATGCGCATGCCGCCGGGCTGGGACGGGCTGGAAACCATCGAACAGCTCTGGAAGATCGACCCGCACCTGCAAATCGCGCTGTGCACCGCCTATTCGGATTACAGCTGGGAGGACATGGCTGAACGGCTGGAGTTCGGCGACCAGTTGCTGGTGTTGAAAAAACCCTTCGACAGTCTGGAAATCCGCCAGATGGCCAGCGCCCTGACCTGGAAATGGCAGATGACCCAGGACGCGGAGACGAAAGTGCAGAGCCTGGAGGAAACCATCGAGGCGCGGGTCCACGAACTGCTCAAGGTGTCTCACCTGTTGCAATACGACGTCTTGACCGAACTGCCCAACAGCACGCTGCTCGGTGATCGGCTGAACCAGTCCCTGGCATTGTCCCGCCGCCATGACAAGCAACTGGCGGTGATGTTCCTGGGCCTTGATCGCTTCAAGCGCATCAACAATGCCCTGGGCCATCCGGTCGGCGATGAAATGCTCAAGCTTGTCAGCCAAAGCCTGGTGGCGACGGTGCGCGAGTCGGATTCGGTGTTTCGCTACGGTTCTGATGAGTTCGTGGTGATCCTCGCTGATATCCGCCATCCCCAGCAGACCAAAGGCATCGCCGAAAAACTCTTGAACGCCATTGGCACGACCCAGCACATCGCCGGCCATGACCTGAGCGTAACCGCCAGCCTGGGCATCAGCATCTACCCCGATGATGGCTTCGATGCGATCGCGCTGATCAAGAAAGCCGAAACCGCGATGCGCCACGTCAAGGAAAGCGGCCCCAACGACTTCCGCTTTTTCATTGAAGAAATGAACCAGCGCGCCCGGGACCAGCAGACCATCGAGTCGGGTATTCGCCTGGCCCTGGAGCGCGACGAATTTGTCCTGCATTACCAGCCCAAGCTCGACCTGGGTACCGGTGAAGTGGTCGGCGCAGAGGCCTTGATTCGCTGGCTGAAACCGGGGTATGGCTGGGTCTACCCGTCGGACTTCATTGGCGTGGCCGAAGACAGCGGCTTGATCGTACCGTTGAGCAAATGGGTGCTGGCCCAGGCCTGTCGACAAGCCTGCGCCTGGCAGGCGGCGGGACTGCCGAGGCTGTGCATGTCGGTGAATGTGTCAGCCATCGACTTTCGCCAACGAGGCTTTGTCGAAGGCATTGAACAGGTCCTCGAACAAACCGGTCTGGACCCGTCATTGCTCGAACTGGAAATCACCGAAGGCGTGCTGATGCAGAACGTCGATGCCACCGTCACCGCCCTGAAGCAGATCAAGGCACTGGGGGTGCGGTTGTCCATCGACGACTTTGGCACCGGGTATTCCAGCCTCAGCTACCTGCGACGTTTTCCCATCGATGTGCTGAAAATCGACCAGTCGTTCATTCGCGGCCTGAGCCGTGACAGCAATGACGCAGCCCTGGTCAGCGCCATCATCAGCCTGGGCAAGAGCCTCAAGCTGACCATCATTGCCGAAGGGGTGGAAACCCTCGAACAGCTGGATTTTCTCAAGGCCCATCAGTGCGAGGAAGGCCAGGGTTACTACTTCAGCAAAGCCGTGGCACCGGACGCCTTTGTGCAGTACCTGACGTCGGTGAAATCCCCTCCCCCTGCAGCCACATGATCGATATGCAGCGACACGCGGGCTATCAGCCAAGGAATTACAAGATGTCGCCACTTCTCCGCCGCCTGTTTCTGATGCCTCTGCTCGGGCTGTGCCTGACGGCCAGCGGCGCGCCACTGGACGAGCCGCTCAAACCGCTGCCGGCCGTCCCGCAGCAAAACCCACTGCGTGTCGAACTCGGTCGCCAGTTGTTCAATGAACCACGCTTGTCGGTCAACAACAGCCTGTCCTGCGCCAGTTGCCATCACCTGGCAATCGGTGGCGCTGATAACAAGACCTTTTCCATTGGCTTCAACGGACTGCCAGTCGCCATCAACACCCCCAGCGTGTTCAACGCCAGCCTGAACTTCCGGCAATTCTGGAACGGCCGCGCCGACACACTGGAAACCCAGGTCCACACCGTGGTGCAAAGCCCTAGTGAAATGGGCAGCAACTGGGAACACGTGGTGCAGACGTTGTCCGCCGATCCGGCTTATCAAACCTCGTTCGGCAACGCTTATCCGGACGGAGTGACCATGAATAATGTGCAAAACGCCCTGGCGACCTACGAGCGCACATTGATCAGTGCCAACTCGCGTTTTGACCAATACCTTCAGGGCGATACCGACATTCTCACCCGCGAGGAGAAGTACGGTTACCAACGCTTCAAGGACTATGGCTGTATCGCCTGCCACCAGGGCGCCAATATCGGCGGCAACATGTACCAGAAGTTCGGGGTGATGGGCGATTACTTCAAGGCCCGTGGCAACCCGACCGAAGCCGACCTGGGCCGCTACCTGCTGACCAAGGACGAGGAAGACCGCAACGTGTTCAAGGTGCCGAGCCTGCGNAACGTTGCCGTGACCGCGCCGTACTTTCACGACGGTTCGGCCAAAACCCTCGAAGACGCGGTGGACGTGATGTTCACGTTTCAGCTGGGGCGCATCCCCTCCGACGAAGACAAGGTGCTGATTATCAAATTCCTCAAGACCCTGACCGGCGAATGGGAGGGCAAACCGTTATGAAAATGTCCCGCCGACGCAGTTTGGCGCTCCTCGGTATCGTGGCGGTGATACTGGCCTCGATACTGCTGTTTCTGTACCTCAAATCCAGCTCGAACCAGACGTCGATCTACACCGAATCCCGGGATCTGATCCGGCAGATGAAGCAGCTGAACGCCCAATGGGAAACCGAGATCCTCAAAGCGCGGATTGCCATCACTCATAACTATGATCCCTTGGTCTCGCCGCTGACCGAGATGACCCGACTGTGGGAGCAGTTCCGGGCACTGGANGGCAACACCACCACGAACACCCAGCCGACTGGCTGGCCGCGCAGGATGCTTATCGCCAGTCGATTCAGGAAAAGGCCCGATTAGTGGAGCAGTTCAAATCGCACAATGCGGTACTGCGCAATTCCCTGGCCTTTTTGCCGACCGCCGAAGACGATATCCAGGCGCATTTCCTGCGACTCAAAGACACCGACAAGCTGGAACAGCAAAGCATCGCCACCGACACTTACGACTTGCTGCTCAGCGCCCTGGAGTTCGCCCAGGTGACAAGCGACGACAAAGCCGCTGACATATTGCTCGGCCTGAACAAAATGAGGGTCAACAGCCAGCGGTTGCCGGAGCAGTTTCACAGTCCGATCACGATTCTGAGCAATCACATCGAGCTGATCCTGCGCGAGCAGCCAGTGGTCAACCGGTTGCTGGATAACATCGCCGCCATCCCGGTTGCCGAGCGTCTGGATGACATTACCGCCCAACTCAATGACGATCAAAAGCGTACCGACGCCGTCGACCAGCGTTATCACTTTTACATGCTGGTGTTTTCCGTGCTGTTGGTGTTGTTGCTGGTGTACCTGGCGATTCACTTGATGCGCAGTTTCACGGTCATCAATCGCGTCAACAAAGCCCTGAAAACCGCCAATGACGATCTTGAACAACGGGTCGAAGAACGTACCCGCGAGCTCAAGGATACCCAGAGCGAACTGCTGGACAGCGCCCGCCAGGCCGGCATGGCGGAAATCGCGACCAATGTGCTGCACAACGTCGGCAACGTGCTCAACAGCGTAAACATCTCCGCTGACCTGGTCAGCCGAAAACTGCGCAGCAGCAAGGCCCAGGGGCTGGGCAAGGCGATGCAGCTGATCAACGAACATCAGGGCGATCTGGGCACTTTTCTGACCCTGGACGAGAAAGGCAAGTTGCTGCCCGGTTACCTGAATCAACTGGTGGAGGCCATCGCCCTCGAGCAACAGGGCCTGACCGATGAACTGGCGCAGTTGAGCAAGAGCGTGGACCACATCAAGGACATCGTCTCCACCCAGCAATCCTACGCCGGCGCNAACAGCCTGATGGAACCGCTGCACATCAGCGAACTGCTGGAAGACGCCCTGCGCATGAACTCCGGCGCCCTGACCCGGCACCANGTGACGGTGGTCAAGGAGTATGCCGAGGTGCCGCAACTGATGGCGGACAAACACCGGTTGCTGCTGATCATGATCAACCTCATCAGCAATGCCAAATACGCCATGTCCGACCTCAGCAATCGTCCACGACAAATGACCCTGGGGGTGAAAATCGTTGAAGACGACACCCTGCAAATCAGCGTCAAGGATGATGGCGAAGGCATCGCGCCGGAGAACATGACGCGCATCTTTGCCCACGGTTTTACCACTCGTAAGGAAGGCCACGGTTTTGGTCTGCACAGCTGCGCACTCGCGGCTATAGAAATGAACGGCCATCTCAGCGCCCACAGCGACGGACCCGGCAAGGGCGCGCAGTTCACCTTGCAGATCCCGCTGAAGACCGTCCCGGAGGAGGCATGAGTGGGCATTCGAACCGACGCATTCTGCTGATCGATGACACGCCGTCGATTCACGACGACTTTCGCAAGATCCTCACCCCGGGTTCGCTGCAGCACGTCGAACTGGACGAGATGGAAGCCACGCTGTTTGGCAGTGAAATCAAAGCCACCACTGCGCTGTTCGAACTGGATTCAGCGTATGGCGGCCAGGAAGGTCTGGGCAAACTCACTCAGGCCTTGCAGGAAAGCCGCCCCTACGCACTCGCGTTCGTCGACATGCGCATGCCTGAAGGCTGGGATGGCGCACAAACCATCGAGCATCTGTGGCAGGAAGACCCGCGCCTGCAAGTGGTGGTGTGTACCGCGTACTCCGACTACTCCTGGGATGAACTGCTGGACCGGCTGCAAGCCCATGATCGTTTGCTGATACTGAAAAAACCGTTCGACAACATCGAAGTCCAGCAGATGGCCAACACCCTGCTGACCAAATGGGAGATGACCGAGCGCGCCTTTGTGCAGATGAGCCACCTGGAGCATCTGGTGGACCAGCGCACCACGGAGTTCAAAAAGGCCAGCGAGGCGTTGCAGCGGGAGATCGACGAGCGCAAACAGCTTGAATCGCAACTGGTGCAATCGGAAAAACTCGCTTCCCTGGGGCAATTGGCCGCCGGGGTCGCCCACGAAATCAACAACCCCATCGGCTTCATTTCCTCCAACCTTGGCAGTCTTGATGGCTACTTCAAGCAACTGCAGGAAATGCTCGACGGCTATCGCGAGGCCGAAGAGGCGATTGCTTCAAATGAGGTGATCGAACGGCTTGGGCAGTTACGGGAACGGATTGAACTGGAGTTTCTGCGCGAGGACATTCCATTGCTGATCAAGGAATCCAAGGAGGGCATCAACCGGGTCGGGCAGATCGTCAAGGACCTGAAAGACTTCTCCCGGGTGGATTCCAACCAGGAATGGCAGTGGACCAATCTGCAACAGGGCATCGAATCGACCTTGAACATCGTCGCCAATGAACTCAAGTACAAGGCCGATGTGGTGAAGGCGTATCAGCCATTGCCCGACATCGAGTGCCTGCCGTCGCAAATCAACCAGGTGATCATGAACCTGATCGTCAACGCGTCCCAGGCGATGGGCCCGCAGCGCGGCACCATTACCCTGCGCACCGGGGTTGAAGGAGAATCGGTGTGGATCGAAGTGGCCGACACCGGCTCCGGTATTGCGCCGGACTACCTGCAGAAAATCTTCGACCCGTTCTTCACCACCAAACCAGTGGGCCAGGGGACAGGGCTTGGGTTGTCCCTGTCTTATGGCATCGTGAAGAAGCACCGGGGGGATATTTTTGTGCGCAGTGAGGTGGGTGTGGGCACTACGTTCCGAGTCGAGTTGCCTGTGCACCAAACACACTCAGCGGCCTGAACACAATCCAAATGTGGGATCGAGCCTGCTCGCTCCCACAGGGTTCCTCACTNGCGGCCTGAACACAATCCAAATGTGGGATCGAGCCTGCTCGCTCCCACAGGGTTCCTCACTGGTCCGGGAGGTTATGTGGCCTCCTGGAAATCCATCTCCGGTGGCTGGCGGCGGAAACCACCGGTCAGCACCGCCAGGTACACCACGCCAATCGCCAACCACACCAGGCCCAGGTAAATCGCCAGGTGGTCGAGGCTGACCATCAGCCACAAATCCGCCGCCAGGCCAATGAACGGGAACAGCAGAAACAACACAAACTCACGCGGCCCTTTCTTTTCTCCGCCGATCCAGTAATGAAAGATCACCGACAAATTCACTAGACTGAACGCCAGGAACGCGCCGAAGTTGATGAACGAGGTCGAAGTGGTGACGTCCAGTTTCAGCGCCAGCAACGCCACAACGGCGCACAACAGGATGCTGTTGACCGGTGTGCCGAAGCGCTCATGCAATGTGCCGAAGAACGACTTGGGCAACACACCGTCACGGCCCATGGCATACAACAAGCGCGAACCACTGGCCTGGGCCGACAGCCCCGAGGCGAACTGGCCGACGATCAGACCGATCAGGAAAATCGACACAAACACATCACCGACGATATTGCGGGCGATTTCATAGGCGGCCGAATCGACGCTGTCGAACTGGAACGAGGGATGGGCGATCTGCACGAAGTACGAGACGCTGACAAAGATCAGCCCGCCGATCAAGGTAATCAACATGATCGCCCGTGGGATAGTGCGGCGTGGGTCGCGGGTTTCTTCGGTGAGGGTACTGACCGCGTCAAAGCCCAGGAATGAATAGCAGGCGATGGCCGCGCCGCTCATGATCAGCGGCATCTGCATGTCGCCGTTGAAGAACGGTTTGATCGACCACAACGGCGTGCTCGCATCGCCCCCGACGTAGTGAATGCACAGCGCGACGAAGGCGATCAGCACCAGAAACTGCACCAGCATCAGCAAGGCGTTGATGCCGTTGGCGAGCTTGAGGCCGACAATATTGATCGCGCTGGTGATGCCGATAAACGCCAGTACCCAGACCCACTGCGGCACCGAAGGAAACGCCGAATTGAGGTAGGCCGCACCGATCAGCCAGATGGCCATGGGCAAAAACAGGTAGTCGAGCAACACCGCCCAACCGGCGATAAAACCCAGCTTCGGGCTGATGGCCTTGCGTACATAGCTGTAGGCCGAGCCGGCGACGGGGAACGCCGAGGCCATTCGCCCGTAGCTCATGGCAGTGAAAAACATCGCCACCAGGGCCGCCAGGTAGGCCGCGGGGACCATGCCGGCGGTGGATTGTGCGAGGATGCCGAAGGTGCCGAGCACAATGATCGGCGTCATATAGGCGATGCCGAACAGCACCACCGACCCTAACGACAGGGTGCGTTGCAAACGAGCCATGAGCGA
>NZ_NMOJ01000191.1 GCF_002251635.1 Pseudomonas mandelii | reverse complement strand
TNCTCCGAATTTATTAGATTTATGGCAGAGCCGAGTTCGGCGCTAAATTTTCGGGTGTGACTTTGTTGTTTTGGGTGATTGATCAAACTGGTGTGTTGTTTGGACTGACCTCTTCGCGGGCAAGCCCGCTCCCACAGGGATCAGAAGTCAACCTGTGGGAGCGGGCTTGCCCGCGAAGGCGTCAGCCCTGACAACACAGGATCAGGATCAACGCAAAGGAATCAGCAACTCCCGCACACCCGCAGCCCGCTCGATAATCTCCCCGGGCAACTTCAACCGCTGGTCATCCAGATACCGATAGTCCTTGCGTGCAGCCTCCAACCGGCTGAAATCCAGCTCAACCGTAAACTGCCCTTCCTCGCGCCCAGCCTCGAACAACAAGGTGCCCAGCGGGTCGACCAGCGCACTGCCACCGGCAAACAACAGGCCGCCATCGCCCTCTTCCACCCGGTTGACCATCAGCGCAAACGCCTGGTTTTCCTGGGCACGGGCCATGATCGCGGTGCGGTGCGTGGGGCCATACGGGTCCATGTTGCCGTTGGTGACGATCAGCAACTCGGCGCCCAACTGCGCCAGGGCGCGGGCGGTTTCCGGGAACTCGATGTCGTAGCAGATCAACAGGCCGACGCGCACGCCGTTCCACAGGCAGGTCGCGTAGCGATCACCCGGGGTGAACACGCCGCGATCCGAGGCCCACAAGTGGGTCTTGCGATAACGCAGGGCGATGCCTTCNGGGGTGATCAGCAGCGTGGTGTTGTAGAAGCGGCCGTTGTCGTTCTCGGCCATGCCGATTACCACGGCGATGTTGCGTTCGCGAGCAGCCGCCAACACGGCGCTGACCGTCGGCCCGTCCAGCGGTTCGGCGGTTTGGGCCACGGTGTCGGCAGTCGGAAAGCCCATCAGGTGGGTTTCCGGGAAGACGATCAGTTGCGTATCCGCATTACAGGCAGCGATGGCCGCCAGGGCGCGTTCGAGGTTGTACGCTGTGCCGTTGTCACGGCCCGCCAACTGGGCGAGTTCGACTTTCATGGGTATTCCTTGTTATGGGCCGGGCGGCAGAAAGATTGCCCGGTCTGTGTCTGTGCGCCAGTATGCGCAGCAAGCCACCGGGCGGGGAATCACGCCGCTGGGGTAACCCGATAGGGGTAGAGGCATGACACTTTCGTTAGACGACATCGCGTGGCACCGCTCGGTCGGGCAACTGATCGACGCCCTCGACAAGCCCAACTTCTGGACGCAGCTTGTCCGGTTGCTGGATCAGTACGTGACCTTCGACAGCTGGGTGGCGCTGCTTTTCAGCGCGGACCAGCACCCGCAGGTCTTCGCCGAATGCCCAGGCGAGGACGGCAGCCCTGATCAGTTGTTTCAGGATTACTTGCGCGGGCTGTACTTGCTCGACCCGTTCTACATCGCCTGCCGCGAGCAATCGCGTACCGGCCTTTATCGCTTGTCGGAAGTGGCGCCGGAGCACTTCGAGCTGACCGAGTACTACCAACGCTACTTTCGCCTGAATGTGGTGGCCGATGAAATCCAGTTCAATTGCCAGCTCGAAGGCGACCGCACGCTGTGCCTGTCGTTGGGCAGCAAGCAGCGTTTCAGCGGCCAGCAGATTGCCTTGCTGTCGCTGATCCAGCCTTGGGTGCTCGGCCTGCTGCGCCAGCGCCTGCCCTACGAAATCAACGAAGTCGTGGCCCTCGCGCCAGCACCGATCCAGGGCGATTGGCGCGTGCAGCTGGAAGCCTCGGTGCAACAACTCAAGGGCGCGCAATTGACCGCCCGGGAACTGGATGTCGGACGATTGATGCTCAGCGGTTGCTCCAGTAAAGAAATCGCCCGTAAGCTGGAAATCTCTGTTGAAACCGTGAAAGTCCATAAGAAACACATGTACAGCAAGCTNGGGATCAAATCCCAGTCCGAGCTGTTCTCGATATTCCTGCAGGCGCAAAATGCCTGATCGCACAGTGGCGTGCTTTCGCTTTTACTGTGGGAGCGGGCTTGCCCGCGATAGCGGCCTTTCAGAAAAAATCTGTTGTCTGACACGGCGCAATCGCGGGCAAGCCCGCTCCCACAGAGATCTTCGGATCCGCTACACCTTGTGCACTACACACGACCGAGTCCGAACCCAAGGAACCCGTATGAGCCTGTCACTCCTAAGCCGCTACGCCTTCTTTGCCGCTTGCGTGATCTTCACCCTCGCCAGCCTGCCCTTCCTCGAACACGACTGGCTCTGGCCGATCACCGCGGTGACGGGCGTCCTGAGCCTGATCGGGATTTTCGACCTGCTGCAAAGCCCCCACGCGGTGCGTCGCAACTACCCGATCCTGGGCAATATCCGTTACCTGGTAGAAGCCATCCGCCCGGAAATCCGCCAGTACCTGTTGGAATCCGACAGCGACGCCCTGCCCTTCTCCCGGGCCCAGCGCTCGCTGGTTTACTCGCGCGCCAAGAACGAAACGGCCGATAAACCCTTCGGCACCTTGATCGACGTATACCAGTCGGGTTTCGAATTTATCGGCCACTCCATGCGCCCCGCGCCGTTGAGTGACCCGAGCGCCTTTCGCGTGATCGTCGGCGGCCCGCAGTGCACCCAGCCGTACTCGGCGTCGGTGTTCAACATCTCGGCCATGAGCTTCGGGTCCCTGAGCGCCAACGCCATTCGCGCGTTGAACCAAGGTGCCAAGCTCGGCAACTTTGCCCATGACACCGGCGAAGGCAGCATCAGCCCCTACCACCGTGAAAACGGCGGCGACCTGACCTGGGAACTGGGCAGCGGCTACTTCGGCTGCCGCACCAGCGACGGCCGTTTCGACCCGGAACGCTTCGCCGTGCAAGCGCAAAACCCGCAAGTGCGCATGATCGAAATCAAGATGAGCCAGGGCGCCAAACCCGGCCATGGCGGGATCCTGCCCAAGCACAAGGTCACCCAGGAAATCGCCGACACCCGCGGCATCATGATGGGTGAAGACTGCATCTCGCCGTCGCGTCACAGCGCGTTTTCCACGCCGATCGAACTGATGCATTTCATCCAGCAATTGCGCGAGCTGTCCGGCGGCAAACCGGTGGGCTTCAAGTTCTGCCTGGGCCACCCGTGGGAGTTCATGGGCATTGCCAAGGCCATGCTGGAAACCGGCATTCTCCCGGACTTTATCGTGGTCGACGGCAAGGAAGGCGGCACCGGCGCCGCGCCCGTGGAGTTCACCGACCATATCGGCGTGCCGCTGCGTGAAGGCCTGCTGTTTGTGCACAACACCCTGGTCGGCCTGAACCTGCGCGACAAGATCAAACTCGGCGCCAGCGGCAAGATCGTCAGTGCGTTCGATATCGCCAGCGTCCTGGCCATCGGCGCCGACTGGGCCAACTCGGCACGCGGTTTCATGTTCGCCATCGGCTGTATCCAGTCACAAAGCTGCCACACCAACAAATGCCCGACCGGCGTCGCCACCCAGGACCCGTTGCGCCAGCGGGCCCTGGTGGTGCCGGACAAGGCCCAGCGCGTATTCAACTTCCACCGCAACACCCTCAAGGCGTTGGCGGAAATGCTTGCGGCAGCCGGCCTGGATCATCCAGCGCAGCTGTCGGCCAAGCATTTGGTGCGGCGTATGTCCGCAACTGAAATCAAGCTGTTCTCGCAGTTGCATGTGTTCCTCAAGCCCGGTGAATTGCTCACGGGCGAGGTGAACGGCGAGTTCTATTCGCGCATGTGGCAGATGGCGCGGGCGGACAGTTTTGAGCCCAATGAGGTGGTTGCTGCGTAAGGAGCGATTGCACGTCAGCCTCGCGAGAGGTTGGCGNGCGCGACACCTTCATGCATCGCGCTCGCCATATAGAACAAATCTCGAAAAGAAGAGCCCGCAGATCAGACTTAACAGTGAGAAAGACCCAACGGTTACCAGCCCGTGGAGTTTCCAGACATCGGCGTAATGCCCGACCACAAAACTCATGATCCCCATAAAAAACACATACAACAGATAACGAAGTACCGACGCCCCGGCCTCAAACGTGTACAGCGCGTGCACATAAAATGAGAAGGTCCCCGCGACACAAAACGCCGAAAAATTACTGGCAGCCTGACTCAGCTCGGCCGCGACAGTGAGAACGTAAAAGATCTGCCAGTGAATGAGCGTATTGGCCACGCCAACGATCGCGTAGGTGGAGAATGCTTTCCATAAGGCTTTCATGTCCGTTCCTTGAACTGTTCCGGTTTCAGGTGCGGTTCAAACCTAAAGTCGAAGACAGTTGCGCGTCTACTGTAAGAACTAACAGGTAACGCGGCATTCCAGACCAGTGGTCATGGTGTTCACCACTGCAGCGAGGGGATCCGGGTGGGTTCTTTCATGACGATAAAGCCGTAATCCCCCAGCAGATAAATGCGATAGAACAGGCTGTCCACCAGCGGTGCATAACCCTGGTAACCCACCATCGTCGCGTTGCGCCGTTCCTTTTCCCTGACCACATTGGTAATGCCTGCCTTGGGCAGATTTTCCGCGAGCATGTAGAAGTCGATGTTCAGCAGGTAATGCAAAACCGGCATCTGTTTGAACGAGCCCGCAGCCCCCACCAGCCAGTGATCGGAGTAGGTCACCGACATATAAATACGCTTGGCTTCGCGTAATGCCGGGCGCGAAGCAATGTCGGCGCTCAAGGCAGACAGTGCATTCGTTGCGAAGGTTTTTTGTAACGTCAGTACCCGTCCATACGCAAAGGAAAGCGAGAGCATCGCCAACAGTGGAACCAGCAACAGCAGCGGCAGCTTTCCATGCACCGGCGCCAGTGCCCGATGGCTCAGGTAGAACAGCAGCACCAGCACGACCGCAAAGCCCATCAAGGTGCGGGCGCCTTCATTGAAGTCGCGGAAAAACAGTGAGACGCCCGGCACCAGCAGCATCAGGGCGGGCAGGATCAACAGGCACAGCAGGCCGATCACGGTTTTGTTTAACCCAGTGTCCGCACGCTCAAACACGCGCTGTCCCACGCGCACGGCACCGAACAGGGCGCACAGCAACAGCGCGGCGAATACCCAGGCAAAGCCGCCATGGAACAGCAGCACGATTTTTTCCAGGACCCAGCCCGCGCTGGTTTCAATTTGCTGCAACGGCGCCGCTGCCCCGTTCAACAATGAGGTGCGCTTCTGAGTCATGAAGGAATAAGCGGTGGCGTAATAGATCAACCCCGCCAGCCCCACCTGTACAACTTTGCAGCCGATCAATCGCCACCACGCAGGCCATGCCAATGGGTCGTCCGTGCGCCGCAGCAACTCCAGGCAACACAGACCGAGAAACACATTGAAGCTGACCTGATAAAGCCCGATGGCCAAGGCTATCAGCGCGGCCGGTATCAGCAGGGTCTGGACGCGCGAGGGGCTTTGAAAGGTGATCGCGTAGATCACCGCCACCAGGCTCAGCGCCATGGTCGGCCCATCGTATTGGTACGACAGGTTTTGCAGAAAAAACGGGTTGTACCAAAGCGGCAGCACCACCAGGCAATGGGCGAACGTCGGTTCGGGGAAGTAGTGGAACGTCAGCCGAGTCAGCGCCCAACTCATCGCCAGCGTGGCGATCAACAGCGGCAGCGGGAAGATATTCGGAGCGGCGCCGCTGAAGGTCAGGAGGTTGTAGAACCATTGCGCAAACAGCCGCCCCTCCTCCGCCCAGCCGGTGCCGGCGGCCAGGGCACGCCAGTTGTCATCGATGTAGGGATAATCCGCGAGGATCAGCGGCAGGATGTAAAGCAGCGTCGCGAAAAGAAACAATAACCAGACTTGGCGGCCGGTGAGTTCTTTGTCGAGCCATTCGCTGATCTTCATGCCGACGCCTCAAGGGAATTCCGCCTTCAATCAATAAAGCTTTGAACCCCGACGGTAGTCAGAGATCGCCGACCTGCGCGGCTTTTAGACAGGCGGTTGTCACCTCGGCGATGCACAGAGACATTCCGTAATATCCGCACTTTGCAATTGCCGGAGAATCCCTGCACCCTGCGCGCCGCCAATGTGCGGCGCGCAACCTTTTGTGGCGCCGGCGCTCCTACTTCAAAACCCGTTCAAGAGCCCGCAGCCATGACGACTGAACGCGATCACCGGATCGACTTTTTCCGCGGCCTGGCGNTGATCTTCATTTTCTGGGATCACGTCCCCCACAACCCCTTCGGCCAAATGACGCTGCGTAATTTTGGCTTCAGCGATGCCGCCGAAGTCTTCGTGTTTCTCGCCGGTTACGCGGCGGTCCTGGCCTACGGCAAGATCCTTGCGCGCGAAGGTTACGGGATGGCCTGCCTGAAGATCCTGCGGCGCACATGGGTGTTGTACGTGGTGCATATCTTCCTGTTGGCGATGTTGATGGGCATTGTGTTCTTCGCCAACAGCCATGTGGAAACCCGCGACCTGGTGGAGGAGATGGGCATGCACCACTTCATCAGCAACCCGCAGCAAGCCTTGATCGATGAGTTGCTGTTGCGCTTCAAACCGAACCTGATGGACCCATTGCCGCTCTACATCGTGCTGCTGGCCGGTTTGCCGCTGGTGCTGCCGATATTTGTGCGCAAACCCTGGGTGGTGGTGGCGATGTCGTTTGCGGTGTACCTGACGGTGCCGTTGTTCGGCTGGAATCTGGCTGCCATCAAGGACGGCGTGTGGTACTTCAACCCCGTCGCCTGGCAACTGTTGTTCGTACTCGGCGGTGCCGCTGCGATTCATGGGCAACGCCCGCGGTTGCCCGACAGACGCTCGTTGCTTCGTCAGCCAGTGTTTGTGGGTGCGGCGTTATACGCAGTAGTTGCCGGTGTACTGACCGTCTTGTGGCGGTGGCCGCAACTGCATGATGCGTTGGTACCGACCAGCCTGAGCAATCTGTTGTACCCGATCAGCAAGACCGACCTGTCGCCGGTGCGCCTGCTGCACTTTCTGGCGCTGGCGTATGTCACGGCGAAACTGTTGCCGGACACTGGCTGGACGCAGAACTGGCTGGCACAGCAATGCAGTCGCATGGGGCGTTATTCGCTGGAAGTGTTTTGCCTCAGCGTGTTGCTGGCGCCGTTGGCGGACATGGTCAATGCCCTGACCGACGATGCGTTTGCCATGCAAATCTTCACCGCGTTGGTGGGTGCGGGGTTGATGGGGTTGCTGGGGGTTTGGCTGGATTTCAACAAGCGCCTGACCCGGTCGGCACCCGCTCCCGCCGCATGACCGCCTACACAAAACGCAAATCCGACATCGGGAAACAAGTGGGGAGCAGGCACCAGCCAATAAAAAGCCCCGGCCAATGGACCGGGGCTTTTGCGTTTCAGGTGTTACGACTTACGAAGCCGAACGCACCGCACCTTGCGACACATTGGTCGGTTGCAGCTTGAACACGTAGAACAACACCGTCAGCAGCACCAGGAACGCAGGTCCCACGTACAGTGCCACGCGGGTTTCCGGGAAGTACGCCATCAGCCCCACCACCAGCACCAGGAACGCCAGCGCCAGGTACGAGCTGACCGGGTACAGCCACATCTTGTATTTCAGGCCGGCACGTTCGCTGGCACTCAGGCCTTTGCGGAACTTGAGCTGGGCCAGCAGGATCATCAGCCAGGTCCAGATCGCGCCGAAGGTGGCGATGGAGGTCACCCACACAAAGACTTTTTCCGGAACCATGTAGTTGAGCAGCACGCCCAGCAACAGCACGAAGATCGACAACAGCAGCGCGCGACGGGGCACGCCGTTGTTCGAGGTCGTGGCAAAACCGGCCGGGGCCTGGCCATTCTGCGCCAGGCTGTAAAGCATGCGCCCGGTGCTGAAGATGCCGCCATTGCAGGACGACAGTGCCGCCGTAATCACCACGAAGTTGATGATGCCGGCGGCGGTCTTGATGCCCAGGCGCTCGAAGGTCATCACGAACGGGCTGCCCTGGGTGCCGATTTCGTTCCACGGGTAGATCGACAGAATTACGAACAGCGCGCCCACATAGAACAGCAGGATGCGCCAGAACACCGAGCCGATGGCACTGGGGATGGTCTTCTGCGGGTTCTTCGCTTCACCGGCGGTCAGGCCGATCATTTCCACGCCGAGATAGGCGAACATCACCATTTGCAGCGACATCAACACGCCTTGCACGCCGTTGGGCATAAAGCCGCCGTGGGCCCACAGGTTGGAGATACCCAGTGCCACGCCGTCATTGCCGAAGCCGAACGCGATGATGCCGATGCCACCAATCACCATCGCGATGATGGTGACGATCTTGATCAGGGCGAACCAGAACTCGAATTCACCGAAGGCTTTCACCGCGATCAGGTTGATCGAACCCATGCTGATCAACGCGGCGAGTGCCCAGATCCAGCGCGGCACATCGGGAAACCAGACGCCCATGTACACCGCCACGGCNGTAATTTCCGCCACGCAGGTTACCAGCCACAGGAACCAGTAGTTCCAGCCGGTGAGGAAACCCGCCAACGGGCCGAGGTAATCCTGGGCATAGCGGCTGAACGAGCCGGCGACGGGGTTGTGCACCGCCATTTCGCCGAGCGCGCGCATGATCACCAGGATCGCCAGGCCGCCAATGATGTAAGACAGCATGATCGCGGGGCCGGCCATTTCGATGGCCTTGGCCGAACCGAGGAACAGACCGACGCCGATACAGGCACCGAGCGCCATCAAGCGGATATGCCGTTCACCGAGTTCACGTTTGAGCGGGCCGCCTTGAGCGGTCTCGCCATGGGGCAGTGGGTTGCCGACTGGCATAAGGGTACAACCTCGTCTTGTTATTGGATATGACCACCGAGTAACAAAGCGCTGACCGGTAAGCCATTGCTTCTGAGAAACCGGGCCTGCTTCGTGAGCAAGTCCGTCTTGCAGGACAACACCGGCAAGATCAGCGGGGCGTGCAGTATAAAAAGCTTCGTACAGGGTTTTTCACTCTATAAACCACAACATTCAGCCAGAACTCTCGGGAAAAGCCCGGTTAGCGGAGGGGCATTACCTGACTTTTGTAGGATCTTTCACCACCTGAAACGCCGCCGAGTATTGCACAGCATTGGTGCATCGTCATGCCCCTGGCTAAGCCTTATTTGCTGTTCAACGTGTCTAGCAAAGGCATTTCAGGCAGGCACTACCCTGTGGCGAGGGAGCTTGCTCCCGCTCGGCTGCACAGCAGTCGCAAAACCTGTGATCGCGGTTCGACTGAAAGACCGAGATGGCAAATTCGGGTCTGCTTCGCAGCCCGGCGGGAGCAAGCTCCCTCTCCACAGGAAATGGGGAATATTTGAGATCTGTACATCCACAATTTTTTCACCATCGCCAACCACCGACTAAGCTTCAGACAAGTCCGATCAATCTGCGTGAATGGATCAATCGACTATGGGCGCGTTATGGCAAACCGATACGAGTAAAACTGTGGTTCCGACTGAACGTGTGGATGAAGCGCCTATTCCTGAAAAACCCCCTGGCAGTCGCACGACGCACGGTTGGGGGGCGTTTTGGTTGTTGCTGGTTATTATCCTGATTGTCCTGGGGCTTGCCGCTGCCAAGGAAATGCGTACCTCGAAGTTTCAATCCCGCGAGGTGAGCAAATTCGCCGCCTCCCTGAGTTACGAAATGAAACCCGGCCCCAGCGACGCGATTCGCTATCCGGGCGCAGGCCCTTTCGACCTTCGTCTGGGCTACAGCTCGATGGGCGAGTTTCTGCCGCGGTTGCTCAAGCGTGACTACGTCATTGCGTCACAAACCCGCTTTTCCCAAAAGCTGATGGACTACACCGACAACGGTTTTTTCGTGCCCTACGCGGAGAAAATCCAGGCTGGACTATCCATTACCGACTGCCGCGCCGTGCCGCTGTACCAGTACAACTACCCGCAACAGCTGTATTCAAGCTTTGAGTCGATTCCGCCAGTGGTGGTCAGCAGCCTGCTGTTTATTGAAAACCGCTTTTTGCTCGATCCCAAGCAACCCTTGGCCAACCCCGCTGTGGACTGGCCGCGGTTCGGCATGGCGATCTGGTCCCAGGTTGCCAAGCTGATGCACCTGCCGGGCCAGTCGGCGGGCGGCAGTACGTTGGCGACGCAACTGGAGAAATACCGGCACTCGCCTGATGGCCTGACGGTGTCGGGCGCGGAAAAGATCCGGCAGATGATTTCCGCCACCGTGCGCGCTTATCAAGCGGGACCGGAAACCTTGCAGGCCCGGCAAAATGTGNTGCGCGACTACCTCAACAGCGTGCCGCTGTCGGCGGTGCCCGGCCACGGCGAAGTGCATGGCCTGGCCGAGGGTTTGCGGGTGTGGTACGGCGCCGATTTCAACAAGGCCAACGAACGGCTGGCCAGCACCGACACGGATCCCAAGAGCATGGCCGAAAAGGGCCTGGCCCTGCGTGAAATGCTCTCGCTGATGATCGCCCAGCGCCGCCCTTCTCACTACCTGACCAAAGGCCACGATGAACTGGCCGACCTCACCGACAGCCACATCCGCCTGCTGGCGGCGAATGGCGTGATCGATGCGCCCTTCGCCACCGCCGCCCTGGCCAGCAAGGTGACCTACCGCGACTGGCAGACCCAGCCGACCATTCAGCCGATTGAAACCAACAAAGGCATCAGCGTGGCGCGCAGTCGTCTGGGCGGGCTGCTCAACCGTCCGCTGTACGACCTCGACCGCCTCGACCTCTCGGCCACCAGCACCCTGCAAGGCGACTTGCAAACCCAGGCCACCGAATACCTCAAGCACCTGGCCGACCCGGTGTTTGCCACACAAATCGGTCTGATGGGTGAACGCTTGCTCACCCCCACCAGCACCACCCAGGTGCGCTACAGCTTCACGTTGTTTGAGCTGACACCGGACGGCGCGCGCGTGCGGGTGCAGACCGACAGCACCGATCAGCCGTTCGACATCAACGAAGGCAGCAAGCTGGAACTGGGCTCTACCGCGAAAATGCGCGTGCTCACCACCTACCTGCAAATCATGGCCGAGCTGCACGACAAGTACGCAGCGATGACCATCCCGGAACTGAAGAAAGTCGACGTCCCGGATCAGGACCGCCTGAGTCGCTGGGCCGTCGATTACCTGATTGAGAACAAGGACCGCAACCTGCCGGCCATGCTCGGCGCCGCGCTGGATCGTAAATATTCGGCGAGCCCCGGCGAAGCCTTTTTCACCGGCGGCGGGTTGCACACCTTCNTTAATTTTCGCAAGGAAGACAACGGCCGCAGCCCGACCTTGCGCGACGCCCTGCGCGAGTCGATCAACCTGCCGTTCATTCGTCTGATGCGTGATGTGGTGCGCTACACCACCTATTCCGGCCCCAACAACAGCGCCGAATTGCTCAAGGACGATCGCGACCCACGGCGTCAGGAATACCTGGCCAATTTCGCCGACCGCGAAGGCACTTCTTTCCTGCTGAAGTTCTGGAAAAAATACAAAAACAAAGACACCCAGGCGCGGCTCGATACCTTCCTCGACAGCATGCGTCCGACGCCGATTCGCATGGCGGCGGTGCACCGTTATCTGCTGCCCCAGGCCAGTCAGGAAAGCTTCAACGCCTTTGTGCGTGCGCACCTCAAAGGCGCCAAGCTCACCGAAAAACTCACCGACGAACGCCTGCAACGGCTCTACGAGAATTACAGCCCCGGCGCCTACGACTTGCCGGATCAGGGCTTCATCGCCAAGGTTCACCCGCTGGACCTGTGGCTGATGGGCTACCTGCTGAACAACCCGGATGCGAAGTGGAGCCAGATCGTCAAAGCCAGCCAGTTCGAGCGTCAGGAAGTCTACAGCTGGCTGTTCAAGAGTCGTCACAAGGGCGCTCGCGACAGCCGTATTCGCACCATGCTGGAGATCGAAGCCTTCCTCGACATTCATCAGCGCTGGCAGAAAGTCGGCTACCCGTTCGATCACCTGGTGCCGTCATTGGCCACCGCCATCGGCAGCTCCGGCGACCGCCCGGCAGCCTTGGGCGAGCTGATCGGCACCATCCTCAACGACGGTGTGCGCATGCCGACATTGCGCATCGACACCCTGCATTTCGCGGCGAATACACCCTACGAAACCAAACTGATCAATGACCCGGACGCCGGCAAACGGGTGATGCCGTCCGAAGTCGCTGCCGCCATGCGCGAGGCCTTGTCGCAGGTGGTGGATGCCGGTACAGCCAAACGTGTTTCCGGCAGTTTCATCACGCCCGATGGCAAACCCTTGGCCATGGGCGGCAAGACCGGGACCGGCGACAACCGCATTGAAGCCATCGGCGCCGGCGGGCGGGTGCTCAGTTCCAAGTCGATCAACCGCACCGCCACCTTTGTGTTCTATATCGGCGACCGCCACTTCGGCACCCTCACCGCGTTTGTGCCCGGCAGTTCAGCGCAAGGTTTCAAGTTCACCTCGGCGCTGCCCGTGCAGGTGCTCAAGGGCATGGCGCCAATTCTCACGCCGTATCTGCAACCGGGTGCGCATACGCAATGCCTGCCGGTGGAGGTCGCGCGGCGCTGAAAAAAGGCGGTAATTAGTTATTTTCGGCATTGGTAATTCCAATGCATTTGGGGGGCCAACACTGATTAAGCAGCGGTAATTCAGGCTTTTACTTTGAGCCTCGGGCGTTAGGCTGGTCACTCCACTTAACGCTCAAGGTTTATTAAAAGCATGACTGACTTACACGGACGTATATCAGCGCTACCGACACCGGGGGCCGATGACCATAAAGGTCGTCATTACGACTTCATCAAGAGCCGTCTCCATCCCGCGTTCAAGGACGCTTCACTGCGACGAATTCGGGAGCTGAGCCTCACACAAACGGCTTCAGGGTATTGGGTACAGGCCACCAGGGATTTCGATCACACGCCGTTACAAGAAGCCAACTTCGAACGCTGGTCCGCTCAAAACACCGTCGATCGGGTCATGGACAAGGTACAAGGCGTTTACGAATTCGCCGAACCGGTACTGACCGAGGCGTTACTGAAACAGTTCGGTGTCGACGTCGATGTAAAGACCACTTACTTGCATCTTTATCTACCCAAAAAGCTTCCCTGGTATTCAGCCGACTTCGGCGGTGCCGTGACCCGAATCGTTTCACTGCTGGACGCGGCGCTGCACAACTTCGCGAGCAAGGAAACCTGCGAACCAGACTCGGACTTCATCAGCCAGCCCGATGCTCGCGGGCATTTCGACATCCTGCCGATCAAACGCAACATGTCCATCGCCCAGTTTCAGACCCTGTGTCGCAAGCTGGACATTGGCGCGCGCTACACGAAATACCTCGAAGAGCAGTTGCGGCCCAGGGATGGCCTCGTGCGGGCTGTTTTGAAACACAAGATCGTCGAGAGCGAGAAAGCCTCGTTTAAAGCGGCCGCCAGACTGGCCGTCCTGAAGGGCGACATCGACGCCGATAGCTGTGACCTGATCCTGATGATGCTCGATGGCCAGCGCAACCTCACCCGCAAAGGCCGGATAATGCAATTCGCCAACCTGTCGATTCTCGACAGCTTGCTGACCGGAATCGTATTGATTACGCCGGATCTGGACCGGACCCGTGAGGTGGTGCCGATCTTCGCTTACGTCCCTCAAGACCCTGAGCACCCGCTGAAAGAGTACCCCTCGACCCTCGCGTTCGTGAATGAACTGACGCGTCAGTTACGTAACAACGACGTCATACCGTCCACCGGCATGACCTACCAGCAATACTTCAGCCGGTTCGTCGATCAATCCGATCGAGGGCATTTTTTCGGTGGGCTGCAACAACGTCTGTTCCAAGTGAAATGGCATCAGAAAGAGCCGCTGGACCAGAGGCCGAGCTGGCGGGAAGTGGCCGTCACTGACCCTCATCTGCACTTCAACACCGCACCGCTCACCGGCGAACTCTGGCAGTACCTGTTTGAGCAAAAACTCAACAAGGTTCTCAATGACGCCCGACACATCGCCGTGTCCACCGCCGATGCCGATACCAACGCCCGATGGGCCTGGTGGGAGAACTTCAAGAAAATAGCCTCGGACATCTTCAACATCGCCCTGATGGTCGTCACGCCGTTCGTTCCCGGACTCGGTGAGCTGATGATGGGCTACATGGCTTATCAGATGGCCAGTGACGCCATCGAAGGCATCGTCGACATGACACTGGGGCTGTGGACCGAAGCCACCGAACACATCATCGGCGTGGCCACGGATTTTCTTCAGCTCGCGGCCTTTGCCGCCGGTGCGCAGATCGGTGCACTGGCACGCCTGAAACTGTCGCCGCTGATCGAAGGCATGAAACCGGTCACCCTGCCCAACGGCGAACACCGGCTGTGGCACCCCGACCTCAAACCCTATGAATTGTCCGATGTGCAGTTATCGCCGGACTCCAGACCCGACGCGCTGGGGCTGCATGTCCACGAAGGCAAGGATGTTCTGCCACTGGATGACAAGCACTACGCCGTGCAAAAGGATCCGCAAACCGGCAACTACCGCGTCAAACACCCGCATCGCGAGAATGCTTATCTGCCCGAGCTGAAACACAACGACCTCGGCGCCTGGACTCATGAAGCCGAGACCCCGCGAACCTGGGATCGCCCGACGCTGATGCGCCGTCTCGGCCACTCCGTGGAGGGCTTCAGTGACGCGCAGCTCGAAGACGTTCGCATCGCCAGCGGCACCGACGACGGTGCGCTGCGCCGGATGTACGTCGACAACACGGCCCCGCCCCCGTTACTGGACGACAGCCTCACCCGCTTGAACATCCAGCGCCAGACCCGTCAGGCGATTGAAAGGATTCGCTCGGGTCAGCCTCTGGATCCTTCCTCCTACTGGTTTGAACCGCTGGCGACTTACCTGGAGGGCTGGCCCGCGGATAAAGCCCTGAAGGTCTACGAAAACGCCGACACGAGCGGCCGGTTCCGCCAGTACGGCAATGCCGATGCGAGCGACGGGCAGACGCTGTCCACCAGTTTGTCCAACCTCATGAGCGACCGATTTGCGCCAGACCTTGTCGAGTTTCTCAGCGAAGAAGAGCTGCAAGCCGTGCTCGGTAGGTCCACCGCCAAAAGTGAACGAGTGCAAGCGTTGCGTAATCGACTGGCGGATGAAGCCAGTCGAATGGACGCGGACATCGTCAATCAGCTTTACCAAGGTGCCCAGGCGTCTGACGACCCGCAGTTGCGACTCCTACGCCACTCATATCCCGAACTGCCGTCCCGTGCGGCAGCGACGTTGCTGAGCAGTGCCGACGCGACCGACCTCAAGCGCATGACCCAGGAGCAACGTCTGCCACTCAGCCTGAAAAGCCGAGCGCGGGAAGCCGCCTTCGAAGCCCGGACCAACCATGCCTATGAAGGCTTCCACGACGGCGCGCAGTGGGTGGAGGAAACCGAGAGCCTGGTACTGAACGCCTTGAGGATTCATACCGACACCTTCGCGCAAATGCGCATCGAGGTTCGCGAAGGCAACGATTCCGGCCCCTTGCGCAGCCGTGTGGGGGCCGAGGACGCGTCCATGGTCCGGGTGCTGGTCAAGGATGATGTCAACCGGTTCGAAGTCTGGGACGGCGACAACCACAAACTGCACGACGCCGCTGATTTTTACGACGCCGTGCTCAACGCCTTGCCGAAAAACAAACAGGCGCAGCTGGGTTATCGGCCGGGCCAGGGCGCCTTTTTCAAGCAATGGGTGATGGCGAAGACCGAGACACCGGCGCAGCGTCGTACCGCGCTCGCTGCACCGCCGATCCGTCCGCAGGCTGACCATGAAGACATGATGCTGTTGCGCGGTCCCGGTTTCTCCGTAACCGCCCCCACGCTCACCGAACGGGTGCAGGATATCTACCCCCACTTCAACGAACGCGAGGTCGATACCTTCGTTCGATCCCTGGGTTCGCAGGAGCAAGGTCACCAGACACTGACCCGACTGGACCGCGAACTGGATGACTTGCGTGTGCTGTTCAATCGCTGGCGATACCAGCAGCCGGATACCTGGGGCCCGGATCAACGCGGGTTCGTCAACAGTGGCGGCTTGCACCTTGCCGAGCGGTTCATCGACTGTTTCAAACGCAAGCCCACGGTCTTTGGTGAACGCAGTATCACGGCCGACGGCGGTTATGCGCTGGACCTGTCCACAGAGTTCGGGATGTACGACCTCGAACGTTGGTGGAAGGACCTGCCGGATATCAAGCACTACCTCGATCAGATCAGCACCTTGAATCTGGACCGCACGCACCTATCCGAATCCGCCACAGGCCTGTTAGGGGACTTCACTCATCTGCGGCAACTGAGCGCCCGCAGCTGCGGCTTGACGCGACTTCCCGACACCATCGGCAAGATGCACCACCTGCGCACTTTGCGGTTAATGAACAACGACATCACGTTGACCCCATCGGCTGTCGAGCAACTGCGAAACCTGACCCGCATGGAAACCCTCAGGCTCGATGACAACAAGCGGTTGGGCCTGCTCCCGGACGTTGGACGCATGCCCAGACTGAGAATCCTGAGTTTGAGCAACACCGGGGCCACCACCTGGCCCGATGGCCTGTTCGGGCCCTTCAACAAACGTCGACCGCGCGGCTTCTTTCTGGATTTGCAGGAGAACCCGATCAGCGTCATTCCGAAAGTCGTGCCCGGCTCGGAGGACGCCTTCCTCCTGGCGCGGACCCGCCTGTACGAAAAGCAACTCTCGGACGCCAACCTGATCACTTTCAAAGCGTATCGACGGTCAGTCGGCATCTCGCCCAAGCAGGTCTACGCCAATGCGGCACGCGACGCGATGTACTTGTGGCCCATGAATGACGACTCGGTATGGTGGAGTAACCAAGTCTCAGGGCTGGGTACTTTTCGAGAGGAAGCCTGGCACGACTTGATGACCGAGCCTGGCTCCGAAGACTTTTTTGCCTTGATCCAGAAACAGACCCGCTCGGCCGATTACACGGCCGGTGGTGAATTGCGTCAACAGCTCAGCAACCGGGTCTGGCGCATGATTGAAGCCATCGACCTGGACACCGAGTTGCGCAAGGATCTGTTCGCAATGGCCAAGGCGCCCACCACCTGCGCCGATGCCGGAGCCCAAGTGTTCAACCACATGGGCATCAAGGTGCTCGCCTCCGAAGCTTATGCCTTGTCGACATCCAACGCCGTCCTTGAAAGCAAACTGGTGAACCTGGCCAGAGGTGCCGCTCGCCTCGCCCGCGTGGATGACATTGCCCGTGCCGACTTCGGCAGTCGGCCAGGCAATCCGGATGAGGTCGAGGTGTACCTCGCCTACGAAACCGGCCTGGCTCAACGCCTCGGTTTACCTTGGCAATCGGAGTCGATGCTGTATCGTCCCACGGCCGGCGTGGACGCCAACACCCTCGACACCGCCTTCGATACGGTGATGTCCATGGAGGCCGGCGATGGCTTGATCAACGACATGATCGAACAGCCGTTCTGGCAGAAATACCTGCAGGACACGTACCCGAACGAGTACCGGCGCAATGCCCTGTTTTACGAAACCAAGAGCGAATTGCTGGATGAGTTACGCGAAGTTCAACACGCCTGGGCCCGCTCCAAAGGCCAGCAGATTGCACAACGACGAGCACTCAAACAGCGCCTGCAAGACCTCGCCCGGCGCCTGGATGTCGATGAGAGTGTGGTGTTGACCGATGAAGACATGACTGATGAGGTCTATGGCCAATTGCTGCACGACATGGGCTACGAAGAAAAAGAGCTGAGCCGAAAACTCACCCGCGCAGCGCTGCAAAAAGACGCACAGCCGTAATCGGCAACCCCTGATGCATCGGGTGATGCATCAGGGTTCAACCCTTAACCCATTTCCGAATCCCAGATCACCGTGACAGTGCCCGAGTACGTTCTCGCGACACCGGGCTTGAGCATTTCGCCGACTTGATCCTGCGTAATCTCGAAATGCAACGTTCCCGGTTTGCGATCGACATAAAAGCGTGGCTGGAACAACTCGGTACCCATACCGTCGCGCCGCAATGGCCGGCGACTGACCGGCTGATCGGCGGCATCCACCAAGCCACTGGGCAAGGTCAGGCTGACGTCGAGCGGCACGACATGACCGGAAACCGGGTCGCGTACCGAGCAGCGATTGCCATCTTCGCTGTACTGGCAATCCAGGCTCATCTTGAAGCGGCTCGACGAAGAGAGATTGAACGTCTGATCACGAAACAACCGCGTCGGCTTGCGCCCTTGCGTCAGCCAGGCTTGCCAGCCGCCCTGCGGGACCAGTTCGATGCGATTGCCACCGGGGGGAATCTCGACCTTGAGGGTGTGCCGAACATCCAGGGAGAAGTTGAGGGTCAGTTGGTTGTCATTGGGAATCATGACATCACCCATGTCGAAATCCTGACGAGGACCGACCATGTAGGTAATGGAGCCTGTGTATTTACCCGCGGCCATGTTCAGCGGATCGGGCGTGCGCAGTTCATAGGCGTACACAAAATACAGATACTTAAAGGACATCGGGATGTCGAACAGCGCCTTTTTGCTGCATACGCCCGCCCCCACCGGGACTCTCCAGAAACTGTTGTAGCCAACGGGTCCCGCAGTCGCGTTACCGACCCCCAGACACGGCGCAGGCGCATACACCCAGCCCCCTCCCTGCCACATCTGATCCCACCAACCGCCTCCCGTAATGTCGGTGATTGGACGGGGAATTGCGGCTTCGTGCCCGATCCCGCCGATACGAATGGAAAGCACCTCGGTATCACCCGACTCGTGGGTGACCACCACCTCTCTCCAGTCCGAGGGAACGCGGGCCATTCCGCCTTGCCGCGGGTCCGCATGGTTGGCCAGGATTGGCGCATTCGCCGTGAAGGAAATAGGCGCAATAAGGCTGAACAGCTTATAGGGCGCACAGGCCTGTGGAATCTGCCGGCAAAAACCTTCGGACGGGGTCATGTTGACGAACACGTTATTATTCGGATTCGAGGAATCCGGCACGAACTCCGCCGTGATCTCTGCCACCACCGCCTCTGCAGGCATCGAAAACACAGCGCACAACAGACTGGTCAATACAAACCCATTCCGAGCCCGGACTGATCGCTTCTTCAATAAACGCTTCATTTTGGCAGTACCGCATTGAAGACCATATTCACGCTGCCAAAATAGCTGCCCGGTTTATAAACCCCATCGACAGGCGGCATTGGCACGATCTCCAGCAACACCCGTTTACCCGGCGCAGCATCACTCATTGACACCACCTCGCGACTGTCCAGCTCATTGAGCACATGGCCGTTGAACAGCACGCGCAAACCAATGTCATGGGCATCCGTCCCGTTGGACAAATACGGCCTGCCCTCAAGGCGGGCTTCGATGGAGCCGGCTTCATTCTTCACGTCGAAATACTTGCGCAAGCTGCCCAGGGTCGAGGTCGTCAGGTTCCACGGCAATGGCTGTTCGCGGTGAATCCAGTCGGGGTCTGCGGGAATGACATAAAACGCCTGGCTCGGGATCGTTACGAACACTTCGAAGTGCTGCACTTCGCGGGCGGCATACGCTGAATGGCAGGCCATTACCGACATCATCAGGACGGTCAGTTTTCTGAACATAGTCATCAGCCTTTCACATCGAGTTTCTTGCGGCTTTCGCCTTCAACCAACGTGAAGCGGTACTCGCGGCCTGCCTGTTTCTCGAACTCGAAGTTGCGGCCGGCCAGAATGTGATGCTTGGTGGTCGGCTGGCAGTCCTGGTCGTTCTTGACCGCGCAATCCTTGAACTCGTCGATCACCACCACGGTGTTGCCGGTATTGCGGATCCGGTATCGGGTCGCCTCGTTCTCGATCACGCTGGCGTAACGCGGGTCCTTGGGACGAACGAAAAACACCGCGCCATAACCGGCCAGCACCGTGACCCCGGCGGACAGGGCTTTCTTGTATTCCTCACGTTCCTCGCCGGAGACCGCAAATTCGTCTTCTTTCTCGGGCACCACCGGCACGAAACGCACGCGGAAATAGCGCTCCTTGTCGCGCTCGCCCATGTACAGCAATCGCGTGCCTTGCATGCCACTGGCGGGCACGATCAGCCGCGCCGGGCTGGCCATCAAGCCATCCCGGGATTTGCCGTCGGCATTGGACTGGAGCGGCACTTCCCGGGATTTGCCATCGGCGTCGTAGAGGATTTCAAGGATGTTGACCTTGACGAAAGCGGTGCTGTCGCCGCCGTTGTAGACGCGTTTCAAAAAGGTACTTTTGTCGCCGTCCAGGTAGTCGTAAACGGTGCCGATATTGATGCTCGGCCCGGCGTGTGCCGTCTGGGTGAACAAACAAAAACCAATCAGTGCCAACCGACGTTTCATCGTCATTTACCTCATAAAAAAGTGCGTGGTGCCGGGCATCAACCTGCCGTCGGCGTCTCGAGCGTCAGGTCCGCCAACGTGTCGGGCGTGCAGCGCAGATCACCGATCATCAGCACGTTGTTTTCCGTGCGGCCATTGCTCGGGTCCAGACGGAACTGGCACAGCAACTGATTGCCGTAGCGCACTTCCAGGGTCGGTGAGCCGGCGTTCATTTCCATGGAGAAGAAGCCGTCCACTTCACTCACCCCGCGACTGGCGTGGTTGATGATGTGATGGCCCTTGAGCGGGTTGCCCTGGGGGTCGATCAGGCGGCCGAGGACGGTGAGGGTTCGCATCACGCGGATCTGGCGATAATCCACGCCGCCCTTGTTCAGGTGATAGCTGGAACGGGCCGGCTGGATGGTCGCGGCAGGCACATGGTTGCCTTCGAAATCGAAACTGACGGAGCTGCTTTTATAAGCCGTGATCGGCACGAAATTGCGTCCGGGCTTGAGCACCGCGCTGCCGCCGCTCAAATCGTCGGCGCGCAACGTGATGTCGTCGATGTCCGACTCGACATCGATGATCATGCCCGCGCCGTTGCGGTGGTATTGGCTGGTCACGATCATTTTTTGCCCACCGACCGCCACGGTGCTGTCGAGGTTGAGGCCGCCGGTGAGGTCGTTGTTGTAAGAGGAGCGCTGGATAAAACCGTCAGCGTTGGCCAGGTCCGATTGCATCGTCGCCAGCGCATTCAAACCGATGCCATAGGTGTCGGTGATGGCCGTGGCGGAAACGCTTTGCAGCAGGTGGTCCTGCAAGTCTTTGCGGTAAGTAATCGAGGCATTGTTGTCGCGCCCGCCGTCACGATCGGTACGGGTGCCGATGCTGCCGGACAGCTGTTCTCCCGGACCACCCAGCGCGACGCTCACGCTCAGATCAAGGCCACGGTTTCGATCATTCCCCGAGCTGAAACTGCCCGGTCTGTCGAACAGTGACAGGCGCCAATTGGCATCGCTGCCGAACAGTTGCGCGCGCTGGGTCCAGCCCAGGTCCACGCCGACGCCTTCGGTGTTGCCTTCACTGTGGGACACCCGGGCATTGACCGAACTTTTGCTGGTGAGTCGATGATTCACCGACAACGACGAGTTGCTGGTCTGGCCGATAAATACGTTGCGCTGCCGCACGCGCGTGCCGTCGGGCAGGGTGTCGTAGAGCCGCGTGGTGTCGAGCCAGCTGCGGTTATGGCTGGCGACGAGGCTGCCGCTGCCGTAGGAGTAAAGCCCCTGCACGTCAAAACCGGTGCCGTAGTCCTGAGTCTTGTAGACGTTGGCAAAGACGCTGGCGTTGTTGACGATGGCCCAGTCGACCGACGTGCCGTATTGCAGGGTGTCTTTCACTTGCCGACCCGACAGGCCGAGGATCACCCGTGGGTGCAGCAGGAAGTTGAACGCGGCGCCAGCGGTCATGTCGCCGTCGGCCTGCTCATCCCAGTTGCTGAGCATCTTCGATTCACGCCCGGCGAACAGGTTGTAGCGCCAGCGCTCGTCATGATTGCTCCAGTTGTTGGGTTTGTAGACCAGTTCCTGAGTGCTCGAAGTGATCTGGCCGTCTTCGATCAGCCGCACTTCGACTTCATAGATGCCGCCGGGCAATGGCCGCGTATCAAGGGTCTGCAAACCGGCCGGCATCGCCTGAGTGTTGATCAGCAAACCGTCGCGATAGATCTCCACCGAGCCCTGGCGATTGGCCGTGACGTAGATCGGGTAGACCGCCGGTTTCGGGTTGTTGATGGCCAGGCTGTCGGAGCTGCCGTACATGACACCCACTGCGGTGTCGGGGCTGGCGCCGAAGGAGCGTGGCTGGCGGGTCAGCCCTTCCGAGGTGGGCGTGAACAAGCCCAGGCGCAGGAAATTGCCTTCCAGTTCGCGCTGGGTGAAGAGCTCGTGCACCGCGTGATAAGTCTGGTTGTCCACACCGCCGAGGCGGGACAACTGCATGTTCACCGCCTGGGTCCAGTTGCCCAGGCTGCTGCTCGCTTCCAGACCGTAGCGACCGCCGAGGTCCTGGTTCTGACCGCCATTGAGGTTCAGCTGGTTGCGCACGATCAACCCGGTGCTGCCGCCTTCGGGCTGGTTGTAATAGCGCTGCACCTGATCATCGCGCTCGGCGTTTTCCGTGAGGATCGACACCAGCGAGTTTTCCAGGCTGTAGTGCACGGCCAGCAGCTGTTCGGGGCAATCGGCCTGGCAGGCGCCCAGCACCACGCCTTGTTTCAGGTAATTGGCCCAGATGTCACGCTCGCTGGGTTTGATCGTGCTGTCGCTGACATCGGCGAAGTCAACGAGGGTGATGCGATCATCGCGGGTCAACACGACCATCGCCTCACCGAGAAACTGTTGGTCAAGTTCCACGCGCACCGCCAGCGGCACATCAAAGAAGTGCTCTTCGAACTCGCTCGGTAGACCCTTTGCTTGCGCAAGCAAACTTCGGGGTGTGTGGCCGTTGTCCGCTGGCGCGGCCAGGGCAGTTGCACAAAAACATAGGGCAAGTGCCGTCGCGATGGGAGTCATCGGGAACATGAACGAAATACTCTGAAGATAAATTCGTTGAAACCCGATCGACAGGAACGCAACCCTATCGATCGGTGACCGTTGGCAAGTAAGACAGAACTTACTTACAGAACGCGCCTTGATTTAGATGCGCGGAATGGCATCAAAAATGACGACCGGGTTGGCGGTGTAGAGACCCACCTGGGCGTTGGTCGGCTTCGCGGCCTTGATGACCAGGTCGGCGCGCATGCCACCGTTGGACTCGACGTCACCTACCACTTCCTGGGATTCGGCCGTCAGCACCTTGCCATTGAAGGTGTACGTCAGAGGAATGTTCAAGGTTGGATTACCGTTGAACAGCGGGGTAGGACCGCCGACGACATAAGCGCCAACCGAGCCATTGGTGTGTTGAATATCATAGGTGCCACGGACCTCTGCCAGGTCGCCGACCCCAACGAGGTATTGCATTTTCTCGTCTTTACCGAAGTCCGGGTTCACAGGCTGGGCATGGAAGACCTTGCTTGGGATATCCGCAGTAATGTTGATGGAGGTGCGCGATTCTTCAGCAGCGAACGCCATCGAAGCGCTCAGGGCCAGGAGGGTCATCGGAACGGCGATTGCAAACTTCTTGAACATTATTGAGTACCTGTCTTTTTCAAAGGATTGGGCCGAGAAAAGTCTAAACAAGCGAACTTAACCCCTCGCACTGATGGCTATTTCGCTTAACTTTCGACACCAGAAGATGATCGTCCAATCTCTTGAAAAAGTAAGTACGTAACTTCCGAAGAACACGTAGTAACAATGGCGTTCGAACAATAGGAAAAAGTTAAAAAAAACGCCAACTTGATTGTTTTACCCTCAGAAAAATACTACACACAGATTTAACTGAAAAAGCACACAGATATAAACTAATAAAACTTCCGTAAGACAGGACCTACTTATCTCATGATAGTGGAATAGTTATCAATCGATAAACTTCCATGATTAGTTTAATTACTCTAAAAGAGCAATCACGCAGGACTCCTCGTCCCTGATGGCATCTGGCCCCAAGCGACCACGAGGCCGACCGTCGGTCCAGAACGCTTGCGCTCGTCTAAAGATATATCTTAAGTTGTATCTAAACACGACGAGAGAAGACGTAAAAATGAGAGACCATCATTCCCATCGAGACCACAGCGACAGCCGCGACGGCTTCGAGAAACGCCCGGGCCCCGGCCGTGAACGCGGTGGCCGTGGCCCCCGGGTGTTTGCCCCCGGCGACCTGAAACTGCTGCTGNNGGCCCTGATCGCCGAACAGCCCTGCCATGGCTACGACCTGATCCGCCAGATCGAAAGCCTGTTCGACGGCGCCTANTNCCCCAGCCCCGGTGTGATCTACCCGACCCTGACCTTTCTCGAAGAAAGCGAAATGATCCTGGGCGACGCCGAGGGCGGCAAAAAGCGCTACACCATCACCGACGCCGGACGGCTGTCGTTGACCGAACAGGCCATTGCGCTGGACGGCGTGCGAATGCGCATCGAGGTCAGCAAGCGCTCGTTGCGCGGCCATGATCGCCCGGCCGAGATCCACGAGGCGGTGCACAACTTGCGTCACGCCCTGCAAATGCATCACGGCCGCTGGAGCCCGGAAGAAATCCTGCGGGTTCGCGACCTGCTCAACAACACCGCCAAAGCCATCGTCGATGGCCCTGCCGTTCAACCCGTTCAGGAGAAAGCCGAATGACTGAAGTGATCGTGCAATCCATTCACCGTGTCATGCATGAAATCAAACGTCGCCGCCTGCAAGTGCTGCGGGTGGTTGACCTGACGCCGCGGATGCGCCGGGTCACCTTCGGCGGGCCGGAACTGGCGGGGTTTATCAGCCTGGGCAGCGACGACCACGTCAAACTGCTGTTCCCGCAAAATGCGGCCGAACACGCCGCACTGGAAACCCTGGTGCTCGGCGCCGGCAAAGACAACGGGCCGATGCCGGCAATGCGCGACTACACGCCGCGTCGCTATGACCTCGACACTCTGGAACTGGACATCGATTTCGTGCTGCACGGCGATGGCCCTGCCTCGACTTGGGCCGAGCAGGCCACGCCCGGCCAGTTCCTGCACATCGGCGGGCCGCGTGGCTCGATGATCGTGCCGGACATGTTCGACAGCTATTTGCTGATCGGCGACGAAACCGCCCTGCCCGCCATCGCCCGCCGGCTTGAAGGTCTGGCGGCCAATCGTCGTGCGCTGGTAATTGTGGAAGTGGAGAACGGCGCCGAGCAGCAACGTCTGGAAAGCGCCGCGCAGGTCAATGTGATCTGGGTCTTGCGTGACGGTGGTAAAGACAATTTGCTGACCACCGTGAAGCAACTGCACGTGCCGAGCGGCAATCTGTATGCGTGGGTGGCGACCGAGACCAAGGTGTCACGGCAGATCCGCCGGGTGTTGCTGGATGAGCACGGATTGAATGAGCAGTTCGTCAAAGCCGTGGGTTACTGGCGGGCGGATGACAGCGACGAGGAGTGATCGGCTTATGGGCCTCATCGCGAGCAAGCTCGCTCCCACAGGTGTCTCGGCTGTTCACAAGTCTTTTGTTCACAATCGATCCCATGTGGGAGCGAGCTTGCTTGCGATNCATGTGGGAGCGAGCTTGCTTGCGATGACGATGGCTCAATCACAAAAAATGCTGACGCCTGGCACCACGCCCAAGCCACCGATCCAGCCCGATCAACACCAGCGCAACAACAACAAACCCAACCAATAATCCCCCCGCATTCAAAAACACCTGTGGATAACCCAACGTGGCGACATCAATGAACGGATAGGGATAAACCGCCAACTCATGCCCACGCAGCAGCGAATAGGCGAAGTACACCAGCGGATAAATCACCCACAACCCGATATGTCGCAGCCGTAAAGTGCCTTTGGGCACGCCCCACCACCAATACGCCAGAAACAGCAGCGGCATGACGTCGTGCATCAACTCATCGGCCAGCAACTGCCAGCCTTCGGGATGCCACAAGTGGCGCAACAACAGGCTGTACGCCAGGCCGACAACCACGATGCTCACGGCAATCGCGCTGCTGACCCACGGCTGCAAAAACCAGCGTCGCGCCGCCGACTCACGGGACGTCCATTCACAGGTCAGCACGGTCGCCACCAGCGTATTGGTCAGCACGGTGAAGTAGCTGAAAAAGCTCAGCAGCCCACCGATCAAGCTAGCTTCCAGCGTCCAGCGCGAGTACAGAATCAAGTACAGCTGAATCGCCAGTCCGGCCCAGCCCAACACGGCGGCCACCGCCACAAAACGACGCCTCGCGGCAGATCCTGGCGTCGACAGGGGGCCCATGTTCAGAGCGGGCGCTTGGTGCGCATCAGCTTCACGTACAGGCGTTCGACCTTCTCCCGCGCCCACGGAGTTTTGCGCAGGAACGTCAGGCTCGACTTGATGCTCGGGTCGCTCTTGAAGCAGCGGATATCAATACGTTCGGCCAGGCCGCTCCATTCGTAATGTTCCACCAGGGTGTTGAGGATTTGCTCCAGCGTCACGCCGTGCAGCGGGTTGTTGTTCTGTTCGGTCATGCCGGGCCTTCGAGCGATGTCAGGATGGGAAGCCGCGCACCTTAGCCGAGGGTGTGGCCGGGTGGAAGCGCGATGTGCGCTCTCTGGTAAATGTAGGTGACGTTGAACGGAACGCTGCCCGGCACTGTTACCAAATACGAAATAATTCATGTCACTAAAAGCGCTTTCTCTATTTGTAACAGGACATTATCCTTGCGCCCGTCAAGCTGAAACGCTTCATCTGCCCGCGACATAGTGCCGCTTTCCGTTCATCCCCCAGAAAAAGATCAAGAATTCCTTCTCTATGCCTGATTTCCCAACTCCGCGAGACAGCGCTGTCTGCACCGCTATTGCCAGCCGAAAAGCCCTGAACCTGATCGGTGGATTCACCGCGTTGAGCCTGGCCACATGCACCCAGGCCGCTTCCGCCTTCGATAGCGAGTCGCCCTGGATGCTCGGCGACTGGAACGGCACGCGCACCGAACTTTCGGAAAAAGGCTACGACTTCAAAGTCGATTACACCGGCGAAATGGGCAGCAATCTGCACGGCGGCTACGACCACGACCGCACCGCGCGCTACAGCGACCAGTTTGGTTTCGGCACGCACCTGGATTTGCAAAAGATTCTGGGCTGGGACGACGCCGAATTTCAGCTGACCATCACCGAGCGCAACGGCAACAACATCAGCAACGACCGCATCAACGATCCGCGTGTGGGCGGTTTCACTTCGGCACAGGAAGTCTGGGGTCGTGGGCAAACCTGGCGCCTGACACAGATGTGGTATCAGCAGAAATTCTTCGACCAGAACCTCGACATCAAGGTCGGCCGCTTTGGCGAAGGCGAGGACTTCAACAGCTTCCCGTGCGACTTCCAGAACCTGGCGTTCTGCGGCTCGCAGGTCGGCAACTGGGTCGGTGGCATCTGGTACAACTGGCCGGTGAGCCAGTGGGCGATGCGCGTGAAATATCACCTGACGCCGGAGCTCTACGCACAGATCGGCGCGTATGAGCAGAACCCGTCGAACCTCGATCGCGACAATGGTTTCAAGCTCAGCGGCAGCGGCACCCAAGGCGCGATTTTGCCGGTGGAACTGGTGTGGTCGCCGAAGCTCAACGGCCTGCCCGGCGAATACCGCGCCGGTTATTACTACAGCAACGCGAAGGCCACGGATGCCTACAAGGACAGCAATGGTCAGCCGGCCGCCCTGAGCGGCGAGGCTTACCGCAGCGCGTCGAGCAAGCACGGCGTGTGGTTGGGTATTCAGCAACAAATAACCAGCCGCGCCAGCAACAATTCGCGCGGTCTGAGCGTGTTCGCCAACGGCACGATGCACGACAAGAAGACCAACGCCATCGACAACTATGTCCAGGCCGGCGTCGTCTACAAAGGCCTGTTCGATGCGCGCGCCAAGGACGACATCGGCTTTGCCCTCGCCCGGGTGCACGTCAACCCGGCCTATCGCAAGAACGCCGAAGCGACCAATCAGGCCCGCGCCATTTATGACTACGACGATCCTACGTTCCTGCCCCCCCAGGACACCGAATACAGCGCCGAACTCTATTACGGCGTGCACGTCACGAACTGGCTGACCGTGCGCCCGAACCTGCAATACATCCGCCACCCCGGTGGTGTGGACAAGGTCGATGACGCGCTGATTGGCGGGATAAAAATCCAGTCATCGTTCTAACAACACCACCAAACCCTGTGGGAGCCGGCTTGCTGGCTCCTACAAGGGATCGCGTCAGCGAAAACACCACCAAACCCTGTGGGAGCCGGCTTGCTGGCTCCTACAAGGGATCGCGTCAGCGAACCTTTTTTATCTGAACCATGCCCGCACAGGATCGTCATCTACAGTGAACTTGCGCGGGACTACTTGAAACGTCACGGAGAAACACACTATGAGCACTGATGGTGCTTCAAGCCCAAGCCGNCTGTTGCCGACCCTGCTCGGCATTCTGCTTCTGNTNATGGGGCTGGCCTTGCTGGCCGGCGGCATCAAGCTGAGNATGCTCGGCGGGTCGCTGTACTACCTGCTGGCCGGTATCGGCATCGCCCTCACCGGCGTTTTGCTGCTGGCTACCCGCCGCGCTGCGCTGGGCCTGTACGCACTGGTGCTGTTCGCCAGTACCGTGTGGGCACTGTGGGAAGTCGGCCTGGATTGGTGGCAGCTGGTGCCGCGTCTGGCCCTGCTGTTCGCGCTGGGCATCGTCATGTTGCTGCCGTGGTTCCGCCGTCCGTTGCTGATNNNNGGCCCTGCGCCNNTGGGCACTGGCGCACTGAGCGTGGCCGTGGTGCTGGCCGGCGCTGCCGCCCTCGCCAGCCAATTCACCAACCCGGGTGAAATCAAAGGCGAACTGGACCGCGACAGCGTGCCCGGCATGACCAACACCGCCCCGGCCATGCCCGACGGTGACTGGAATTCCTACGGCCGCAGCGCTCATGGTGATCGTTACTCGCCACTGGCGCAGATCACCCCGGAAAACGCCCACAAGCTCGTACCGGCGTGGACCTATCGCACCGGCGACATCCCTGGCCCAGGCGATCCCGGTGAAACCACCGCAGAAAACACCCCGCTGAAAGTCAACGGCATGCTCTACGTGTGTACGCCGCACAGCCAGGTGATTGCCCTGGACCCGGACACCGGCAAGGAAATCTGGCGTTTCGACCCGAAGCTCTCCACACAAAACGCGGCGAACTTCAAGGGTTGGGCGCACATGACTTGCCGTGGCGTGACCTATCACGATGACGCCGTCTACGCGTCCGAGCAAAGCCCGACCGGCACCGCCAGCCCTGCGCCTGTCAGCGCCGTCTGCCCGAAACGCATTTTCGTACCGACTGCCGATACTCGTCTGATCGCCCTGAACGCCGACACCGGCAAGATGTGCGAAGACTTCGGTGACAAAGGCCAGGTCGACCTGCGTGCCAATATCGGCAGCTTCGCTCCAGGCGGTTACTACTCCACTTCGCCACCGGCCGTGACCAAGAACCTGGTCGTGATCGGCGGTCACGTGACCGACAACGTTTCCACCGACGAGCCTAGCGGCGTAATCCGCGCGTTCGACGTACACACCGGCAAGCTGGTGTGGAACTGGGACAGCGGCAACCCGGACGACACCACCCCGTTGGCCGAGGGCAAGACCTACACGCGCAACTCGCCGAACATGTGGTCCATGTTCAGCGTCGATGAAAAACTCGGCATGCTGTACCTGCCGATGGGCAACCAGACCCCGGACCAGTTCGGTGGCGATCGCACGCCTGAATCGGAACTGCACGCCGCCGGCCTGACCGCCCTCGACATCGCGACCGGCCAGGTGCGCTGGCACATGCAGTTCACTCACCACGACCTGTGGGACATGGACGTGGGCGGCCAGCCTAGCCTGATCGACATCAAGACCGCTGACGGCGTCAAGCAAGCAGTCATGGCTTCGACCAAGCAAGGCAGCATCTACGTGCTGGACCGCAGCAACGGCAAACCCGTGGTGCCGATCAATGAAGTCCCTGTACCGCAAGGCGCAGTGGCCGGCGATCACACCTCCCCGACCCAACCGAAGTCCGACCTGAACTTCATGCCGCCGCCGTTGAAAGAACGCGACATGTGGGGCGTGACCCCGTTTGACCAGATGCTGTGCCGGATCGATTTCAAATCCATGCGCTACGACGGCCCGTTCACGCCGCCATCGCTGCAAGGTTCGATCGTTTACCCGGGTAACTTCGGCGTGTTCGACTGGGGCGGCATTTCGGTTGACCCGGTACGTCAGATTGCTTTCGTGAACCCGAGCTACATGGCGTTCAAATCGAAACTGATCCCGGCTGCCGACATCGCCAAGCAAGGCCCGCGTNAAAGCGAAACCGAAGGCGTGCAGCCGAACAAAGGCGCGCCTTACGGCGTCGTCCTCGAAGCCCTGCTCTCGCCTCTGGGCCTGCCGTGCCAGGCACCGGCGTGGGGTTATGTGGCAGCGGTCGACCTGACCACCCACAAAACCATCTGGATGCACAAGAACGGCACCGTGCGCGACAGCTCGCCGGTTCCAATCCCGCTGACCATGGGCGTGCCTAGCCTGGGCGGTACATTCACCACCGCCGGTGGCGTGTCCTTCCTCAGCGGCACCCTCGACCAGTACCTGCGTGCCTATGACGTGAAAAACGGCAAGCAACTGTGGGAAGGCCGCCTGCCTGCAGGCGCGCAAACCACACCGATGACCTACACCGGCAAGGACGGCAAGCAGTACGTGCTGGTCATGGCTGGCGGTCACGGCTCGCTGGGCACCAAGCAGGGTGACTATGTGATGGCGTTCAAACTGTCGGAATAAGTTGTAGCGGCAGTTAAAGGAAAGGCGACTCCTGCGAGGGGGTCGCCTTTTTTGTGGGTGCCATTTTCGCCACACTGCAGATCCAATGTGGGAGCGGGCTTGCCCGCGATGGCGGTGTATCAGTCAGCACATGCGTTGAATGTTAAACAGCCATCGCGGGCAAGCCCGCTCGTATGGTAGGACTTGAAGGGAGGAGGAGGGACAAGGCTCGATTCTGACTGTTGACGCAGTACAGACTGTGGGAGATTTCGCCCCTCCTCCTTTCACCCAAGCGCCGATAAAGAATGCATCTGGCTAGACCGACGATAGGAACAAGCCTGCGCCTCTGAGTGAGCCCTTCAAGTGCTCAAACCTTATCTCGGAGGAAATCCTATGGCAATGCCGGTCTCTCTATCAAAACCGATCGTGGGCGTGGATGTCGCCAAGAATGAACTGGTGATTTATCAGGCTGATAACGATTTGCTTAAAGAGATTCCCAACACTAAAACATCCATCAAGCAGTGGCTGAATACGTTGCCGGGGACGGTGGCTATTGCCATTGAGGCGACCAACATCTATCACCTGGACTTTGCTGATCTGGCCTATGAGGCCGGATGTGCGATTTACATGGTGGGAGGCTATGAACTCAAACATTATCGCGAAGGCGTGAAAATCCGCGCCAAAACCGACGCGCTGGACGCCAAGTTGCTGGCCCGTTACCTGAAGAACGAAGCCGAGGAGTTGCGCCCCTGGACCCCTCCATCACCGCTGTACCGCCAGCTCCTGAGCCTCTTCCGCCGCCGGGCTGCCTTGGTCCAGGCTAGGGTTGGCCTGGTGCAGAGTTGGTCGAATGAGCCGCTGCTGAAAGCGGCTTTTGCAGAACAAGTGAAGTCCATGCAGCAGCTTGAAACGCTGATCGAAAAGACGATCAACGATCAGCTCAAAGAAGCCGGTTTACTCGGTCAACTGAAACGTTGCCTGAAAGTTGAAGGCATTGGATTTTTGACTGGGGCTCGCTTGATAACTGCATTTCAGCGCGGGGATTTTAGAAACGCGGATGCGTTTATCGCCTTCCTGGGCATGGATTTACGGGTGTCTAAATCAGGACAGAAGGACGGTCGCCGCAGTTTGACCAAGCGCGGTGACCCCGAGGCCCGCCGGCTTCTGCACAATGCAGCGATGTCGGCTAGCCGTACGAAAGCCTGGAAAGGGTTTTACGAAGCCCAAAGAGCCCGGGGCTTCAGCACTACTGAGGCGCTGGTGATGCTGGCTCGCAAGCTTGCGCGGGTGGCATTCGCTTTGCTGAAAGGGCAAAGCGAATATCAGTCAAAGGTCAGTTGAGGGTTTCCCCTCAACCATAGAATCTCCCACATTGGGTCGTGTCGGGCCTGAATTTATTTGCCAACGTCCTACAGCCGTTGCTGTTCTGGAGGAGGATTCTGACAAGTTCTAGCGGTTGTCGTGTCAGAAGCCGGGGGGATAGGCTTTTGCGGTCGCTGCAAATTCAGCGGCCGGGTTTGGTCGCCCAGGTTTAGAATGGCGCACTTTTCGTGCTTGCATTATGGCGAGCTGTGCGTGGGAGGGCTTCGGCCCTGCCGGGTTCCATTCCCTGGTCGACCAACCTGCGTACGGTTCGCCACCCAACTGCTTGGTCGCAGTCGTGGCGAACTCCCTGTCCCCGAATGGAGCTTCATCATGTTCAAAGAAACCCCGAATCCCCCGCAAACCGACGACGTTTCCCCCTACGAATCCCTCGATTCCAAAAAACTCAACGAAGCCGCCGAGCGCGCGCTGGATCACTACCTCAACCCCGTCGCCCTAAAATCCCCTGCAATGCGCAAACCCAGCACCATGTTTTTGATCGCACCGGACATCAAAGACGAAGACCTGCTGGCCCACACCTGCGAGTCATTGGCCCAGGCTAGTGTAATGGCGAGTGATTTCTCGGACTATCTGGAAGGCCCGCACCGGCACAAGGCGATGGCCATTCAGCAAATCGTCATGCTGGCCGAACTGGCGGTGAACCGGATGCTCGATAACGTCGCCATACCAAAACCTTAGCCGCACGGCTGATCCCCCTGAGGTAGCACATCCCCCTGTGGGAGCGGGCTTGCCCGCGATGGCGGTGNATCAGTCAGCACATGCGTTGACTGTTAAACCGCCATCGCGGGCAAGCCCGCTCCCACATTGGGTCGCGTCAGGCCTGAATTTATTTGCCAACGTCCTACAGCCGTTGCTGTTCTGGAGGAGGATTCTGACAAGTTCTAGCGGTTGTCGTGTCAGAAGCAGATTTGAAATGACAGGGTAAAAAACCAAAAGGCCGCTTCGGTTTTAGCCGAAGCGGCCTGTTAACTTGATGCATCATTGCCATCGTTTTTCGTCAGCTACTCCTGTGGCTGGCGCCTCGTGTTATGGCAGCTGTGCGCGGGATACCTTCGGGTATGCCGAGTTTCAAGTTCTCGGTCCGCGAACCTGCGTACAGCTGCCACCTTCCATCGCGTCGCGGCGATCAGGGGCGGCTCCAGCCAATCATTTCGAGCCCGACACCGATTAAAGAAACTCCGAATCCCCCGGGAACAGACGACGTTTCCCCGTATGAATCCCTCGATTCCAAAAAACTCCACGATGCCGCCGAGCGCGCACTGGATCATTTCCTCATCCCCGCCGCACTCAGATCCCCTGCCGCGCGCAAACCCAGCACGATGTTTTTGATCGCACCGGACATCAAAGACGAAGACCTGCTGGCCCACACCTGCGAGTCATTGGCCCAGGCCAGCGTGATGGCGAGCGACTTCGCGGACTATCTGGAAGGCCCGCATCGGCACAAGGCAATGGCCATTCAGCAAATCGTCATGCTGGCCGAACTGGCGGTGAACCGGATGCTCGATAACGTCGCCATACCAAAACCTCCGCCGCACAGCTAATCCCCCTGTGGGAGCGAGCCTGCTCACGATTGCGGTCTGACATCTGGCATTGATGTTGGCTGACACTCCGCCTTCGCTGGCAAGCCAGCTCCCACAGGGTTCGGGTACATCTGCAAGTCATCGGTCGGCTGTCAGGCCGCCATCGCTGGCAAGCCAGCTCCCACAGGAATCGGCGTGTACCGCTCGCTTCTCACCACTCATTAGGCCGAGCGTTAGCTCGCCTGCTCTTGATCTTGATCCACCCGCCCCTTTCGGGAGGCTGAGTGGAGGTGTTCATCCGGGGAGTGGCGCGCAGCGCCGTTCGACGCAGTCGAACACGCTGCATGTAGGTGCAGCGAAGCCAACCGGAGGGCAGTGTCCCCGGATGGATACCGGAGCGAAGGTACGCCGAGCCCAGGCGA
>NZ_NMOJ01000190.1 GCF_002251635.1 Pseudomonas mandelii | reverse complement strand
GGCACCGAGTGGTGGGGCAAAGCGTTTTTTGGTTACTTTTTTAGGCGCTTTGTAAAAAAGTGACCCGCCGTAAGGGCGGAACCCTAAGCCGCCGTTACCGCAGCAACGGATATGTACTCAATCNACCNNACCNCNNNCGACTGTCAGGCCGCCAAGTCAAAAGCACCTGTCCAAACCCTGAACACACACCCAGAAATATCCTGCCCCATTGAAACCACCCCCCACCTGCCCCATCTAAGACCCATACCCCATTGCGCAGGTGCCCCATGAGCGACCAGCAAGAATTCCCCGAAGACCCGAGCGAATACGCCGACCCGGAGAACGCCGAACACCACTCCACCGACACCGGCCTGGCCCTGCCGGGGCAAAACCTGCCGGACAAGGTCTACATCATCCCGATCCACAANCGCCCGTTCTTCCCGGCCCAAGTGCTGCCGGTCATCGTCAATGAAGAACCGTGGGCTGAGACCCTGGATCTGGTCAGCAAATCCGATCACCACTCCCTGGCCCTGTTCTACATGGACACGCCGCCGGAAGACCCGCGCCACTTCGACACCTCAGCCCTGCCGCTGTACGGCACGCTGGTGAAGGTGCACCACGCCAGCCGCGAGAACGGCAAGCTGCAATTCGTCGCCCAGGGCCTGACCCGCGTGCGAATCAAAACCTGGCTCAAGCACCACCGCCCACCGTACCTGGTGGAAGTCGAATACCCGCACCAGCCCACCCAGCCGACCGACGAGGTCAAGGCCTACGGCATGGCGCTGATCAATGCGATCAAGGAACTGCTGCCGCTCAACCCGCTGTACAGCGAAGAGTTGAAGAACTACCTCAACCGCTTCAGCCCCAACGACCCGTCGCCGCTCACCGACTTCGCCGCCGCGTTGACTTCGGCCACCGGTAACGAGTTGCAGGAAGTACTGGACTGCGTGCCGATGCTCAAGCGCATGGAAAAAGTGCTGCCGATGCTGCGCAAGGAAGTCGAAGTGGCGCGCCTGCAGAAGGAAATCTCCGCCGAGGTGAACCGCAAGATCGGTGAGCACCAGCGCGAATTCTTCCTCAAGGAACAACTCAAGGTCATCCAGCAAGAGCTGGGCCTGACCAAGGATGACCGCAGCGCGGACGTCGAGCAGTTCGAGCAACGCCTGGTGGGCAAAGTGCTGCCGACCCAGGCGCAAAAGCGCATCAGCGAAGAGATGAACAAACTGTCGATCCTGGAAACGGGCTCGCCGGAATACGCCGTCACGCGCAACTATCTGGATTGGGCGACCTCAGTGCCATGGGGCGTGTATGGCGAGGACAAACTCGACCTCAAACACGCGCGCAAGGTGCTGGATAAACACCACGCGGGCCTGGATGACATCAAAAGTCGCATCCTCGAATTCCTCGCGGTCGGTGCTTACAAAGGCGAAGTCGCCGGCTCCATCGTGCTGCTGGTCGGCCCGCCGGGCGTGGGCAAGACCAGCGTGGGTAAATCCATCGCTGAATCCCTGGGCAGGCCGTTCTATCGGTTCAGCGTCGGCGGCATGCGCGACGAAGCAGAGATCAAGGGGCATCGCCGCACCTACATCGGCGCCATGCCAGGCAAGCTGGTGCAGGCGCTCAAGGATGTAGAGGTGATGAACCCGGTGATCATGCTCGACGAGATCGACAAAATGGGCCAGAGCTACCAGGGCGACCCGGCTTCGGCGCTCCTGGAAACCCTGGACCCGGAACAGAACGTCGAATTCCTTGACCATTACCTGGACCTGCGTCTGGACCTGTCGAAAGTGCTGTTCGTCTGCACCGCCAACACCCTGGACTCGATCCCGGGTCCGTTGCTGGACCGTATGGAAGTGATTCGCCTGTCGGGCTACATCACCGAAGAAAAAGTCGCCATCGCCAAGCGTCACCTCTGGCCCAAGCAGCTGGAAAAGGCTGGCGTGTCCAAAGGCAGCCTGAGCATCAGCGACAGCGCCTTGAAAGCCTTGATCGATGGTTACGCCCGCGAAGCCGGGGTGCGCCACTTGGAAAAAGAACTGGGCAAACTGGTGCGCAAAGCCGTGGTGAAATTGATCGACGAGCCAAAAGCGGTGATCAAAATCGGTCCGAAAGACCTCGAAGCCTCGCTCGGCCATCCGGTGTTCCGCAACGAGCAAGTGCTGTCCGGCACCGGCGTGATTACCGGCCTGGCCTGGACCAGCATGGGCGGCGCGACCTTGCCGATCGAGGCGACGCGTATCCATACGCTCAATCGCGGTTTCAAACTCACCGGGCAATTGGGTGAAGTAATGAAGGAGTCCGCCGAGATTGCCTACAGCTACATCAGCGCCAATCTGAAGTCGTTTGGCGGCGATCCGAAGTTCTTCGACGAAGCCTTCGTGCACTTGCACGTGCCGGAAGGTGCCACGCCCAAAGACGGCCCGAGCGCCGGCGTGACCATGGCCAGTGCGCTGCTGTCGCTGGCGCGTAACCAACCGCCGAAAAAAGGCGTGGCCATGACCGGCGAGCTGACGCTGACCGGGCATGTACTGCCGATTGGCGGGGTGCGTGAGAAGGTGATTGCGGCGCGCCGCCAGAAGATTCACGAGTTGATCTTGCCGGAGCCGAATCGCGGCAGCTTTGAGGAGTTGCCGGAGTATCTGAAGGAAGGCATGACGGTGCACTTTGCCAAGCGCTTTGCCGATGTGGCGAAGGTGTTGTTCTGATAGATCTCTAGCGCCTGAGCCGGCCTCTTCGCGAGCAAGCCCGCTCCCACACTTGACCGAGTACATCCTTTGGAACACGGTCAACATGTGGGAGCGGGCTTGCTCGCGAAAGGGCCAGCCCATTCGCCACAAAATGGCTCATCATCAAAAGGAATTAGCACATGACCACAGATAAAATCAGCCCCTCTACCGAAGAACTATTCGCATTGGATGGCAACATGACGTTCATGGGGCCCGGTCGGCTTGAGTTCAGATCGAATGATCTGGAGATTCGACTTTTAATCCTGAACGAAACGACGATTGGTTTTTATCAGAACCGGAACCGTCCTGCCGAAAAGCACCTGTCGTTTACTTTCAGCAAAGACATTAAAAGTGGCACTCACGAACTTGCGCAAGCGGGCCCCTTCCTCGCGGCGAATTTCCATGAAGTGCTTAACAATCAACTGGGCATGCAATCCCCCGAGCATTACAAAGCAACCAACGGCACGGTAAACCTGGTTCTTTTGGACAACTCACCTGATCAAACCAGTCATATTGTCACTGGTTTCAATCTGACTCTGGAGTCGTCGACTACCGGTAAAGTCATGGAGTGCCTGCACCATCGCCTTCGCGGGCAAGCCTCGCTCCTACGGACCGCACACTCTGTAGGAGCAAGGCTTGCCCGCGAAGGCGTCGGCACTCACACCGCCGACTCCCCCGTCGTTGTCACACTTTGTCTCATCTTCAGTTATGCTCGCCGTTCGTCGTGAACGCCGGAGCCGCTGACCTTATGTCCCCCACTCGCCTGTTTGTCCCCCTCGCCCTTTCCCTGCTGGCCGCCTGCGCCACGCAACCGAAACAGAACGTGACCGTGGAAAAACAAGGCGAATGCCCGCTGCAGATGCGCAACGGACAGAACCTGATCCTGACCCTGCCGAGCAACCCGACCACGGGCTATCGCTGGTCGATCCAGGATTCGGCCGGTGGCGTGCTGCATGCGCTCAGCCCCGAGGTCTACAGCAACCCGGAAGACGCCGGGATCGTCGGCAGTGCGGGCATTTCGACCTGGCGCTTTCAGGCGTTTGCCACCGGTACAGGCCGGTTGCGTTTGACCTATTCACAGCCATGGGCACCAGAAGTGCCGGCAGTGAAAACCTTCGACTGCGCGATTGCGGTTAACTGATCGTGGGCTGGCTGATTCTGGCGCTGATGGGCGCAGTGACCTTTCTGTATGGATTGAGCGTGCATGCCGCGCTGCTGTGCCTGCTGGTCAAACCGTTGCCGGTATTGGCCCTGCTCGGTTGGTTGCACGACGCACCGCCCAGTGAGTATCGGCGCTGGATCAGCCTTGGATTGATTTTCTCCCTGCTCGGCGATGTGTTGCTGGCGTGGCCGGGGGATTTGTTTGTGTTTGGCCTTGGGGCTTTTTTGGTCGCCCACCTGGCGTATCTGAAAGCTTACTTTAGCGATTGCCGGCGGTTGGCGTTGTTGCCATTGGTGATTGCCCTGGGGGTTGGCGCGGTGCTGCTTGGGATTTTGATTTCCCACGGACTGGGCCCTCTGTTGATCCCGGTGATTGTCTACGGTTTGGCCATCAGCGCGATGCTTTGGCGGGCGCTGGCCCGGCTCGGGACCGACGTGCCCAAACGCTCGGCGCTGTTGGCGGCGGCCGGTGCGGTGGCGTTTGTATTTTCCGACAGCGTCATTGGCATCAATCGATTCGTGCTGCCGTTCGAAGCGGCGCCCTATGTGATCATCCTCAGTTACTGGCTGGGACAATGGGGTATCGCCGCCTCNGCCCCCTTCGCAAATCCCCCACGGTTTATCAGACAACCCGCGCATCCCCCCGTCAATTTGGCTAAAATGCCGGCCTTTTCCNCCTNCGTCGCCGGACCAACCGTGAGCAAAGAACCCGATCGCCTATTCGCCCAGCCCCTGCCCCAGGTGCCGGACTTCGCCTTTAACGAGGACGTGGTACGGGTGTTCCCGGACATGATCAAGCGTTCGGTGCCGGGTTACCCGACCATCGTCGAGAACCTCGGCGTGCTCGCGGCGCAATTTGCCCAACCCAACAGCGTGCTCTACGACCTGGGCTCGTCGCTCGGCGCGGTGACCCAAGCCTTGCGCCGCCATGTGCGCACCGACGGCTGCCGGGTCATCGCAGTGGATAACTCGGCGGCGATGGTCGAGCGCTGCCGCGAATACCTCAATGGCCAGGACTCGATGTTCCAGGAGTTGCTGCCGGTCGAGGTGGTCGAGGGCGATATCCTCGCGCTGCAGTTCCAGCCGGCCTCGGTGGTGGCGCTGAACTTCACCCTGCAATTCATCGCCCCGGACCAGCGTACCGCGTTGCTCTCGCGTATCCGCCAATCGCTGTTGCCCGCAGGCGCGTTGATCCTCTCGGAGAAGCTGCGCTTCAACGACCTTGAAGAACACGCGCTGCTCACTGACCTGCACATCGCGTTCAAACGCGCCAACGGCTACAGCGAACTGGAAATTGCCCAGAAGCGCAGCGCCATCGAAAACGTCATGAAGCCCGACAGCCTCGAAGAACACCGTGAACGCCTGCTGGCGGCCGGGTTCTCGAAAGTCGTGCCGTGGTTCCAGTGTCTTAACTTTGCCTCGTTGATTGCCTTGCCATGATTGATCTGTCCCCTCTCGCCCGCCATTTGGTCGGCACTCCCCTGGCCGTGTGGGCCCAGGGCCTGCAAGCGCAACTCGATAGCAAAATGGAAAAGGGTCACGGCGACCTGGAGCGCTGGCAAAGTGCGCTGGATGCGTTGCCGAAGATTCAGCCGAGTGAAGTTGATTTACTTAATGGTCTGACACTGGACACCGATTGCGACGCTGAGACCCGTGCGCAAATGCGTTCCGCGTTGATGGGGTTGTCGCCGTGGCGCAAAGGGCCATTTGATCTGTTCGGCGTGCATGTGGACACCGAATGGCGTTCGGACTGGAAGTGGTCGCGGGTTGCACCGCACCTGGATTTGAAGGGCAAGCGCATCCTCGATGTGGGCTGCGGCAACGGCTACTACATGTGGCGCATGCTCGGCGCCGGGGCCGACAGTGTGATAGGCGTCGACCCGAACTGGCTGTTTTTCTGCCAGTTCCAGGCGGTGCAGCGTTACCTGAACGCGCCAAAGGCCTGGCACTTGCCGTTCCCGTTTGAAGACCTGCCGTCGAACCTGGAAGGCTTCGACACGGTGTTTTCCATGGGCGTGTTCTACCATCGTCGTTCGCCCATTGAGCACTTGCTGGCGCTGAAGGATTGCCTGGTCAAGGGCGGCGAACTGGTGCTGGAGACATTGGTCATCGAAGGCGATCANCAGCAGGTGCTGGTGCCGGAAGACCGTTATGCGCAAATGCGCAACGTGTGGTTCCTGCCGTCGGTGCCGGCGCTGATGCTGTGGCTGCGGCGGGCCGGGTTTAGTGATGTGCGCTGCGTCGACGTGAGCGTGACCACGGTCGAGGAACAGCGCGGGACGGAGTGGATGAAGTATCAGTCGTTGAGTGATTTCCTGGATCCGGATGATCACAGCAAGACGATTGAAGGGCTGCCGGCGCCGATGCGTGCGGTTATCGTCGCCCGCAAATAAACCCACTTTCCCAGACACTGAAAAACCTTGTGGGAGCGAGCTTGCTCGCGATAGCGGACGAGCATTCAACATCATCGTTGACTGAAAGGACGCCATCGCGAGCAAGCTCGCTCCCACAGGGGTCTGTGTTTAGTCCGCGGGTTTCGCGCGTCGGGCCTTGAAGAATTCGCTGAGCACAGCCCCGCACTCCTCAGCCAACACCCCGCCTTCAAACAACACCCGATGGTTGAGAAACCCCTGGGTAAAAAACTGGCCCTGGCTTTGCACGATGCCGGCCTTGGGCTCCAGCGCGCCGTACACCACTCGCGCGATGCGTGAATGTACGATCAGGCCCGCGCACATGCTGCACGGCTCCAGGGTTACGTACAGCGTGCTACCCGGCAGACGATAGTTGCTGGCGGCCAATGCTGCGGCGCGGATCGCCACCATTTCGGCGTGGGCGCTGGGGTCGTTGCCGCTGATCGGGCAGTTGAAGCCTCGGCCGATGATTTCACCGTCCTGCACCAGCACGGCACCCACCGGCACTTCGCCAAGTGCCGCGCCTTGGGCCGCAAGGGCCAGGGCTTCGCGCATAAAGTCCTGGTCGCGGCTGCGGTCGATAATCGCGGCGGGGCGAATCTGGCGCATCACGCCACCTCGATGGCGGCCATCAGGCCGGTTTCCATGTGGTCGATTACGTGGCAATGGAACATCCACACCCCCGGATTATCGGCCACCAACGCCACGCGGGCACGTTCATTCTTGCCCAGCAGGTAGGTGTCGGTGAAGTACGGAATCACCTTGTGGCGGTTCGACGCGATCACTTTGAAGCTCATGCCATGCAGGTGGATCGGGTGTTGGTATTGGGTCATGTTCTTCAATTCGAAAATGTAGCTCTTGCCCTTCTCCAGTTTGGCGATCGGGCGGTCGGCGCAGGTCTTGTCGGTGATGTCCCAGGCCTTGCCGTTGATCTGCCACAGGCTTGGCGGCTTGCCGTNNTC
>NZ_NMOJ01000019.1 GCF_002251635.1 Pseudomonas mandelii | reverse complement strand
CGCCAACACCGTTCTGAAGGAACGACTGTGCTCGTGACGCTTTGAAAACAGCTTCCAGCGGATTATTGGCGCCTTACAAGGCCGGATGATTCTACGGCAAAAAAAATATAAAGGTAAGTTAGCCCCTCAAGATTGANGGGTGATCAATGTTAGACAAAGGGCTAACATGCCGGCCTGTTCTGCTTTCCCGTGTTCCCCTGACCTATGCCCAATCAGACCATCAAGACCCCCTGCGTCGGCCTCTGCTCCACTGTTTACGGTGATCTGGTGTGCCGTGGCTGCAAGCGTTTCCACCATGAAGTGATCAACTGGAATGGTTACAACGAGGAGGAAAAGCGCGCAGTGTGGCTGCGTCTTGAGCAGCTGTTGTCCCAAGTGATGGCCAGCAAGCTGGAAATCTTCGATCCCCAGCGCCTGCGCTTGCAACTGGAGCAGCGCAAGATCCGCTTTGTGCCGCATCAATCCGAGTATTGCTGGGCTTATCAGCTGATCGCCCGTGGTGCGCGGGTGATCAACAATCTGGAAGCCTACGGGATGGTGTTGATGCCGGAGTTTCGCGACTGGAACCTGCCGGAATTGCGTGACGCCATTGATCGGGAATTCTTTTTGCTCTCTGAGGCGCATTATCAGCGCTACATTGCGCCCGGTTTCCTCCGGGATGCGTTCGGTGGCTGAAAAGCATCGCGGGCAAGCCACGCTCCCACAGGGTTTGTGTCTTGCACGATGGTTGTGATCGACAAAAAACTGTGGGAGCGTGGCTTGCCCGCGAAGGCGATCTACCAGGCACCGCCCATCTCAATGCTGAGTCACAATCTCCTCCAGATGATCCATGATCGTATCCGGCTTCAGCACCAGCACATCGCCTTCCACCGCATCCAGCACCACTTCCGCCGTATTGCCGATCAACGCCCCTGAAAACCCGNTCCGTGCCACGGTACCTATCACCGTCACCGCCGCCTGAAGCTTGTGCACCATGAACGGAATCAACACATCGGCCGGACCTTCTTCGATATGCAGGTGCGCGTCATCCACGTCGAACTCGGCCTGGAACGCCTTGCACTGCTCGCGATAGCGCGCCTCAATGGTTTCCTTGAGCTGGAATGTGGGATCTGCCGCCGACAACATCGGCGACGGATGGGCGCTGATCACGTGCAGATGGGCCTTGGCGAGGCTGGCGATGTCGTAACCGTGATCGACGATCGTGGCGTGCAACGTGCGGTGCTCGCCATCGGTATTGCCGACGTCAATGGCCGCGAGAATGACCCCGCCGGTCCACGGTTTCGAGGTTTTGACGAGCAGCACCGGCGTCGGGCAATAACGCAGCAGTTTCCAGTCCGCCGGCGTCAGCAGGGCCTTTTTCAGCGGGCTGTCCGCGAAATGTTGCTTGACCACCAGGCCACAGCCCTCGGCCTGCTGCACATCGATGATGGTTTCGTGCAGGCTCTCATTCCAGGCCTGCTCGGTGGTAACGCTATAACCGTCCTCCAGCAGCGCCGCCTTGAGCACGCCCAACATGCCGCTATGGTCATGCTTGCGATCGCACACCAGCAGATGCAGATGAGCCTGGGTCACGCCAGCGATCAGTTTGGCCCGTTTGAGCGCCAGGCTTTCCGAGTGTTCGGGTTCGATGACCACCAGGATGCTGCGAATGGCTTGCATGATCGGGATCTCCAGGAAGGTAAAAAATACTGCGTTGGACAACTATAGTTGTTCGCCGCCAACCCGGTACTTGATGCATATCAACGGCGGCGACTGGTGGTCTGGCGGCAGGCCGGTATAATCGGCGCCCTTCGATTCAGACCTTTTATTCCGTGAGCCCCATGANCCTGCCCGAAATCCACGAATTCCTCGGCTGCCGCACCCCCGACGCCTGGGTCCAGGCCGCGTTGGCCGATCAGGAAACCCTGCTGATCGACCACAAGAACTGCGAATTCAAAGCTGCCAGTACCGCCTTGAGCCTGATCGCCAAGTACCACGCCCATGTTGACCTGATCACTATGATGTCGCGCCTGGCCCGCGAAGAACTGGTGCACCACGAACAAGTGATGCGCCTGATCAAAAAGCGCAAGATCGAGCTGCGCCAACTGCACGCCGGCCGTTATGCCTCGGGTTTGCGCAAAGTGGTGCGCAGCCACGAGCCGGTCAAGCTGGTGGATACGCTGGTGGTCGGCGCGTTTATCGAAGCCCGCAGCTGCGAGCGTTTCGAGGCGCTGGTGCCGCATCTGGACGAAGAACTGGGCAAGTTCTATTTCGGCTTGCTGAAAAGCGAAGCGCGGCATTTCCAGGGTTACCTGAAACTGGCTTACCAGTACGGCGACGCCAAGGACATTACCCAGGTCATTGACCGGGTCCGCGCCGCCGAGCAGGAATTGATCGAGTCGCCGGACGTGGAGTTCCGTTTTCACAGCGGTGTCCCGGCAGCGGCGTGATCCGCCGTCCGCACGTTGCAATCTTTTGCGACTGAATTGTTAAAAACTCTTAAGAGTATGAAAGATCACTGAAAACCGGCCCCCGAGGCCGGTTTTTGCTGCCCGTCATCACCGTCCCGTCACCGATTGGCGCCATAATGCCGCCCCACTTCACACAAGGGTTGGCAGACGGTCGTTATGGATAACCTGGGTTTTGGCAAAGTATTGCTGGTGGAAGACGACGAGAAGCTCGCCGGGCTGATCGCGCATTTCCTGTCACAACANGGTTTCGAGGTGCGCGTTGTGCACCGAGGCGATCAGGCCCTGGCGGCATTCCTCGACTTCAAGCCGAAGATCGTCGTGCTCGACCTGATGTTGCCCGGCCAGAGCGGCCTGCACGTGTGCCGCGAGATTCGTAATGTATCCGACACGCCCATCGTGATCCTGACCGCCAAGGAAGATGACCTGGACCATATTCTGGGCCTGGAGTCCGGGGCCGACGACTATGTGATCAAACCGATCAAACCGCCAGTGCTGCTGGCCCGCCTGCGTGCGTTGCAACGGCGTCAGGCGCCGGACAGCAGCGTGTGCAGCGCCCTGGAGTTCGGCAACCTGAGCATCGACCGCAGCTGTCGCGAAGTGCGGTTGGCGGGGGAGGTCATCGAAATGACCACCATGGAATTCGAACTGCTGTGGTTGCTGGCCAGTGCCGCCGGCAAGATTCTGTCCCGCGACGACATCCTCAACCGCATGCGCGGTATTGCGTTTGATGGCCTCAACCGCAGCGTCGACGTTTACATCAGCAAATTGCGCGGCAAGCTCAACGACAATCCTCGTGAGCCGGTGTGCATCAAGACTATTTGGGGCAAGGGTTACCTGTTCAATCCGTTTGCGTGGGAGCTGTAAATGCTGCGGTTATTTCTTGGGCTGTTTCTGGTGATGACAGTCGGCCTGGTACTGGGGTTGCAAACGGTCGAGCGCACGTTCGATGCACTTCTCGATGGTCAGATGCAGAGCTACAACCGCGAGGCGGTGCGTGGCCAGGCCTGGTCGCTGGCCGAGCAGTTACGCGATCTGGACAGCTCGGACCGGGAGCGCGAACTGGAAGCGGTGCGCCCGCACTATGGCTTGGGCCTGACGCTGGTCGAGAGCAGTCAACTGTCCCTGACCGATCAGGAAAAAGCCGAGTTGGCCCAAGGGCTGCTGGTGATTCGCGACAAGTACACGCAGTTCATTTCACGCATTGACGAGGGTTCGCAGTTGCTCAGCATCAAGCTGCCGGCCGAGCCCAGCCTGATGCCGTTCTACATTGCCGCGGCGTATCTGATGATCGCGGTGATGATCGGTTTCGTGTTGATGTTCTGGGTCCGCCCGCATTGGCGAGACCTGGAGAAACTGCGGCTGGCGGCCGAACGTTTTGGCGATAACGACCTGTCGTCGCGGATCCAGCTGTCCAAACGCTCGAACATTCGTGACCTGTCCGGGCACTTCAACCTGATGGCGGCGCGCATCGAAGGCTTGATCGCCAATCAGCGTGAACTGACCAACGCCGTCTCCCACGAGTTGCGCACGCCGATTGCGCGCTTGTCGTTCGAACTCGATCAGCTCAAGCAACAACCCGATCCGACCCAGAACCGCGAACTGATTGCCGACATGTACGCCGACCTAGGGGAACTCGAGGAAATGGTTTCTGAACTGCTGACCTACGCCAGCCTTGAGCGCGGCGCCACGGTCATCACCCGGGAAAACATCCAGGCCAACAGTTGGCTGGACAGCGTGGTCGGCAGCGTGGCCCTGGAGGCCGAGGCTGCCGGGGTGCAGTTGTTGATTGTCGAGTGTCAGGTCGACGAGGTTCGTATCGAACCGCGGTTCATGGCCCGGGCGGTGATCAACCTGCTGCGCAATGCCATTCGCTATGCCGATGAGCGGGTGGAGGTGTCGTTGGTCCGTACCGGTGATCGCTACGAAGTGCGAGTCAACGATGATGGGCCGGGTGTGCCGGTGGACGGGCGCGAGAAAATCTTCGAACCGTTCTCGCGCCTCGACGCCAGCCGTGATCGCCGCACGGGCGGGTTTGGTTTGGGGCTGGCATTGGTGCGGCGGGTATCGCAATCCCATGGCGGGCAGGTGGAAGTCGGGGATTCGCCTTGGGGTGGGGCGTCGTTTCGCATGACGTGGGCGCATCAGGATTAATGATGTGTTTCTCGCGGGCCCCATCGCGGGCAAGCCACGCTCCCACAGTTTTTATGTCGTAAACATAATTTGTATACGACTCGGTCCTGTGGGAGCGGGCTTGCCCGCGAAGAGGCCCTCAGCAACGACCTGCCCATCCACCGAAGTCTCCCACAGGGGAATGCATTCCAAGTGTAGGAGTGAGCCTGCTCGCGATGGGGCCATCCGCAACACCGAAGAGCTAAAAAGCGTACACCACCTGCCCACCCACCGAAGTCTCCCAAAGGGGAATGCATTCCAAGTGTAGGAGCGAGCCTGCTCGCGACGAGGCCATCTGCAACACCGAAGAGCTAAAAGGCTTACACCACCTGCCCACCCACCGAAGTCTCCCAAAGGGGAATGCATTCCAAGTGTAGGAGTGAGCCTGCTCGCGATGAGGCCATCCGCAACACCGAACAGCTAAAAGGTGTACACCACCTGCCCACCCACCGAAGTCTCCCAAAGGGGAATGCATTCCAAGTGTAGGAGTAAGCCTGCTCGCGATGAGGCCTCCGCAACACCGAAGAGCTAAAAGGCGTACACCACCTGCCCAGCCACCGAAGTCTCCCACAGGGGAATGCATTCCAAGTGTAGGAGTGAGCCTGCTCACGATGGGGCCATCCGCAACACCGAAGAGCTAAAAAGCGTACACCACCTGCCCACCCACCGAAGTCTCCCACAGGGGAATGCATTCCAAGTGTAGGAGTGAGCCTGCTCGCGATGAGGTCATCCGCAACACCGAAGCGCTAAAAGGCCCACGCTCCCACAGTTTTTATGTCGTAAACATAATTTGTATACGACTCGGTCCTGTGGGAGCGGGCTTGCCCGCGAAGAGGCCCTCAGCAACACCGCATTGTCAGAAGGTGTACACAAGCTGCCCAGCCAGAGATGCCTGCATCCGCCGCTCGACAATCGGGCTGTCCGCCGCATCACCCGCCAGATACTGCACGGCCAGCATCGTCGACACACTCCACTGATCATCAATCGGCATCAACCAGGTCAACTCCGCCCCGCGACTCACCAGCCCGCCATGAGTGTCATGCGCCCTGAACTGGCTGCGCGAAGCCTGGGCGGCGCTGACTCCATACCAGGTGCGCACGTAATGACTGTCACCAAACTGACTGTTCAGACTGCCCACGAGCTTGCCGTAGTCACCCTGATAAAACGGTGCGCTGATGCTCAGCTTCAGGCGATTCCAGGCCGAGCCGGTATCGTGATCGTCATCGTCCTTTTCCAGCGCATGCTCAAAACTGGCACCGAGAATGATCGGGCCCATGTGGTAAGTGCCGTCCAGACCCAGCGCCGGCCGCGCCTTGATCGAACCCATGCCGCTGAGCTCGTCCGAGCCTTTGAAACCGGTCTTGCGATCCTTGCGCACATCGCTTGCGCCGATGTACACGCTCAGGCCGAAGTCGTCTTCATCAAACGCCCAGCCCAATCCCTTTTCCGTGTCCAGAAAGAGGCCATAGGGGCTGACCACCTTGGCGCCCAGCAGCGGCGCCACCACGCGCTCGTCGCTGCCGCTGTAACGCGGCACGCTGGCGGCACCGGCGCGCAAGGTGTATTGCCAGTCTTCAGCGCGTAATGAGTCGGCGGGAAGCAGCAGGCAAAACGAAGTCAACGACAGACACAGCGAACGTAACATGGGAGCACCCGAGGGGAGGTTGGATGCGCCCATGCTAGGCGGCTGCCGGCCGGCAATCTTTGAGAGCTTTGTCGGGAAACTGTCAAAGACTGTGAAGCGGCTTTAGCGGCTCAAACCCAGGCGTTCATGCCATTGGGCGATGGACTCCTCGGGGTAGACGTCGAATTGCTGGTCTGCAGGATGCGCATCAACTTCCACCCACGGCGCCTTGGAGCCGAGCATCAAGTGCGTGTGTTCCGGTGGCACCGGCAATGGCGTGTCGATGGCCGAGGCAAACGGATGGATCAGCTCAGGCCACTCAGGGCTGAACAGCCACAACCCTGACCCGCAAAGGCTGCAGAAATGCCGTTCGGCGCTGCTGCTGTGGGCACGTTTGTCGCCTTCGTCCTTGAGTCGTGCGTGATAAATCGCGATGTGCTTGCGGCCGCGAACTTTCAGGCTCTGGGCATCGCCGCCNAGGTTGATCGCATAACCGCCGCCGCCCTGGGTCTTGCGGCAGATCGAGCAGTAGCAGCGTTGGTAGGGGTAGGGGTGCTGGCTGTTCAAACTGAACGACACAGCGCCGCAATGGCAGGCACCTTCGAGCTGCATGGGAACCTCCGACGAGGGTTGGTTTATCCCTGACAGCCTAGACCGTCAGCGAACGTCAACCGGCACCAGAATCGCATCGCCGGTCGCCACTAGTTTCAGCTGGTCGCCGGTTTGCGCGAACAACTCGGCGCGGGCGAACACCTGCTTCTTGCCAGCTTTTACCACCCGGCCCCTCGCGATGAACACTTCACCGACGGCGGGTGCCAGGCAGTTGACTGAAAAGTGCGAAGCCAGCACGTTGCCAGCGACCGTCCCGGCGGCGAATCCGCAGGCCGTGTCGAGCAGCGCGCCAATCAGGCCGGCGTGCAGGAAACCGGCATATTGCGCCATGTCAGCCTCGCGAAAAGCCAGGGTCAGCTCGGCTTCACCGTTTGCGGCTGCGGTCACTTCGAAGCCGGCCCAGCGGTTGAAGGCTGAGGTTGAATTGATGTGTTTGAGTGCGTCGAGCATGGCGAATCCCTCCGGTTGAGACACCAACATGCGCCGGGTTTTGAGGGATGTCATGGTGGATAAGGGCGGGTGATGGAGTGCAGGTTTTTTGGTGACTGTGCNGGCCTCATCGCGGGCAAGCCCGCTCCCACATTTGATCTGTGAATACATTCAAATGTGGGAGCNGGCTTGCCTGCGATGAACGATAAAGCGGTCTCACTGGACGCCCACCCATGGCCAAGGCAGCATGGTCGCCTTCACCACCGGGGCTGAATTCATGCGACGACTGCCTTCACTAGCAGCACTCAGAACCTTCGAATGCGCTGCCCGCCACGCCCATTTCGGTCGGGCCGCCGCCGAGCTGTGCGTCACCGACAGCGCCGTCAGCCATCAGATCCGCCAGCTCGAAGAGCACTTGGGCGTCTCTTTGTTCATTCGCGAAGGCCGGCAAATCCGCCCGACCATGGCCGCGGGCCGTTTGATGCAAAGCCTGCAGCACGCCTTCGAACTGATCGGCGAAGCCTGCGATGAATTGCGCGACCCGTCGTCACTGGCGGTGTTGCGCCTGGCGGTCACCGCCGAGCTGGCGCAAAAGTGGCTGATGAGTCGGCTCACGGACTTCTACGCGCGCTATCCGCACATCACCCTGCACCTTTACGAACAACCGATTGACGCCACGGCGCCGGGGGAAGACATCGACCTGGCAATCACTTACGGCACGGGCCCGGTCGACAGCAGCGCGTACTTCGTCCGACCCTTGCCGGCGCTGCAATTCTTCCCGGTGTGCAGCCCCGGCCTGTTCAACCAGGGCACTCTGAAAACCCCGAAAGACCTGACGCGCCATTGCCTGCTCCACGACGATCAGGACGGCAAGACCTGGACCGCGTGGCTCACCAGTCATGCCGGCGATCAGCGTCCCGAGCGGCAACTGTATTTCGCCCACGCGGGCCTGGCGCTCGAAGCGGCGGCGCAAGGGCAGGGCGTGGCCATGGGCGACAATCTGACGGCTCAGGAAGACTTGCTCAGCGGTCGTCTGGTCCGGCCGTTCACCGCCAGCATGACCGCGCTCGGGCAATATGCGCTGGTGTGCGAGCGAGTGCGCCTGGAGCGTCCGGCCGTGGCGCAGATGCTGGAATGGTTCAACGATCAGCTGATCGATTGATGAGTTGAATTCAAGTATTCCGAAATAATCATCGTTGGCGAGGAGGGCGCTGACGACCTTAGCCTGTGGTCATTCCAATCCCCGCTGATGAGGTCTGACCATGGCACGTTTGCTCGATTCCACCCCGAAACTCGACGGCTTCCGCCTGCCCGGCGAATTCGAAACCAAGGCCGGTTGCTGGCTCGGCTGGCCGGAACGTACCGACGTCTGGCGCAACGGGGCCAAGCCTGCGCAGAAAGTCTGGGTGCAAATCGTCACCGCCATTGCCCAGAGTGAACCCGTGACGGTGTGTGCTTCCGCCGCGCAATTCGCCACCGCCCGCCGCCAGTTGCCGCCTCAGGTCCGGGTGGTGGAAATGACCTGCAACGACACCTGGTTCCGCGACAGTGGCCCGTGCTTTGTGGTCAACGACGACAGCGGTGAAGTGCGCGGCGTCGACTTCGAGTTCAACGCCTATGGCGGTCTCGACGGCGGCTTGTACTACCCGTGGGACAAAGACGATCAGATCGCCAGCAAGATCCTCGAAATCGAGCGTTTCGACCGTTATCGCGCGCCGTTGATTGCCGAACTGGGCGGGATCCAGAGCGACGGCCAGGGCAGCATCCTCACCACCGAGCAATGCCTGCTCAACCGCAATCGCAACCAGCATCTCGGTAAGGATGAAGTCACTCTCCGCCTGACCGATTACCTCGGCGCCGAGCAAATCATCTGGCTGCCACGGGGTTGCAAGTTCGACGAAACCGACGGCCACGTCGACGATCTCGCTTGTTTCGTGCGCCCCGGCGAAGTGGTGCTGCAATGGACCGACAATCGAGATGACCCGCAGTGGGAGATCTATCAAGAGGCCTACGACATTCTGCGCAGCACCCGTGACAGCCGTGGTCGCGAGTTGATCGTGCACAAGCTGCCGCAACCGGATGTGCTGGAATGGACCGCTGAAGAAGCCGAAGGCCTGGACCAGCAAGACAGCACCCATACCCGTCAGGCCGGGACTCAAATCTGTGCGTCGTACATCAACTACTACGCCGGCAACAGCTCGATCGTGGTGCCGCTGTTTGGTGATCGCAACGATCAGGCGGCGCAGGCAACCCTGGCGGAATTGTTCCCGCAGCACAAAATCGTCGGCATCGAAAACTCCCGGGAGATCCTCCTCGGTGGCGGCAACGTCGCCTGCATCACCATGCCGCAATACGCCGCCCCCGCCAGTAACAGGAAGGGAGTTTAAATATGGGCCTGCACAAACTGACTCAAGCAGTATTGCTGGTGCTTGCACCCTTGTGTGTGCAGGCCGCAGACACCGCGAAACCGGTGGTGAACCTGTACATCTGGGGCGAGTACCTGGCCCCGGATACCCTGACCAATTTCGAGAAGAAAACCGGCATTCAGGTGGTGGCCGATCACTTCGACTCGCTGGAAACCGTCGAGACCAAACTGCTGACCGGCCGCAGCGGGTATGACCTGGTGCTGACGGCGGGGCAGCACCTGTCCCGGGCGATCCAGAGCGGGGCGATTCAAACACTGAACCTGCAACGGCTGCCGCACTTTGCCGGTGTCGGCGAGGAGTTCCGCCAGCACATGGCGGCGTTCGATCCGGGCAATCGTTACGCCGGGATCTACGCTTGGGGCACCACCGGCGTCGGCTATCAGGAAGAGGCGATCAAACAGCGTTTGCCCGACGCACCTCGGGACAGTTGGGCGATGCTGTTCGACCCGGCGGTGGTGTCGAAATTTGCCGATTGCGGGGTCAGCCTGCTCAATGATCCGAACGAGGTGTTTGCCGCAGTCATGAAGTACATGGGCCTGGACATCAACCGCCAGAACCTCGATGACCTGAAACTGGCCGAGCAACAATTGGCGAAGATCAGGCCCTACATCCGCTACTTCGACAATGACCTGAACATCAGCGACCTGGCCAACGGCAATACCTGCGTGGCGATGTCGTGGAACGGCAACGTGGCCATCGCGGCCGGGCAGGCCGAGGCGGCGAACAAACCGTTCAAGCTCAGTTACCGGATCCCGAAGGAGGGCACGTTGATCTGGTTTGATGCCATGGTCATTCCCAAGGATGCACCGCACCCCGAGGCCGGGCTGGCGTTGATGGACTACCTGATGACCCCCGAAGTGATTGCGCCGATCACCGACACCATTCACTACGCCAATGCGATTACGGCGGCGGACGGGTTGATTGATCCGGCGATTCGTAATGATCCGGGGACGTATCCGTCGGCGCAGGTGAGAGCCTCGTTGTATAGCAAGAATGACAATGGCAAGGCGTTCAACCGCGCGCTGATTCGGGCGTTTAGTCGGTTGAAATCCGGGTTGTGAGCGGCTTTGAGTGATGCAGTGAATGGGCAATCGTCATCGCGGGCAAGCGTCATCGCGGGCAAGCCCGCTCCCACAGGTTATGAGTCGGGCAACAGATGCTCGTACACAAAAAACCTTGTGGGAGCGAGCTTGCCCGCGATGAACGATAACGCCGTCTACTTGCCGGTCATCCGCCACAAATACCACGAAGCCACCGTCCGATACGGACGCCACGCCAAGCCAATCTCAACCATCTGCTTACGCGTCGGTTGCACCTCCAGGCCCTTCAACCGGCGATACCCCTCACGCACCCCGAAGTCATCCGCCGGCAAAATATCCGGGCGATCCAGGCTGTAGATCAGCAGCATCTCGACCGTCCAGCGCCCAACCCCGCGCAAGGTGATTAACCGCTCGATCAGCGTCTCATCGTCCATCGCCAGTGCCGTGGCGTAATCCGGCACCACACCGTCCAGAGCCGCCTGCGCAATCCCTTGAATGGTCGCGATCTTGCCCGCGGAAAACCCGCAACTGCGCAGTGGATCAAAGCCGGTCGCCAGAATCTGCTCAGGCCTTGGAAATGTCGTCGACGGAAACAACGCCAGCAGCCGGCCGACAATCGCATCCCCGGCCTTGGCGTGCAGTTGCTGATAGGCAATCGCCCGCACCAGCGATTCATAAGGATCGCGAGCTGCGTGGGGCTCATGCAGGCAGGGGCCAACGGCGGCGATGTGGCGCCGCCAGTCGTCATCGATGGAAGATAGAAACTCGGTCGCGGGCAGGTAGGGATCGGGCATGACGATCAAGTGTTCCCGGCAGGTTTCAGCAGGGCATTGATTTCCCCATACGTGAAGGCCTTGAGGTGGCTGCTGTCGAGCTTGCCGGTCTCCAGGAAACCTTTGGCCAGGCACGCCATCGCACCATAAAGAAACTCGGCGATGCCCGAACCGGCACTCAGGCGCCGCACGCCGAGCGCTTGCAGCGCTTCAGGCGACGGCAATCCTGGCAGCCCGAGCACGTTCACCGGCAACGGTGTGCCCTGGCACAGCGCAGCGATCTCATACTCCGCCGTGACGCCCGCCGCAAACAGCCCATCAGCCCCCGCCGCCTGATACAACGCAGCGCGCTTCAGCGTTTCGGCGACGCGATCTTCGGCAGGCACCAGGCCCCTGAGGTAAACGTCGGTGCGGGCATTGATGAACAGCTTCACCTGGCGCCGATCGGCCACCTGCCGGGCGACTTCGATCTTGCGCACCAGCAGCTCTGGCGCAGAGGCACCGTCCTCGATATTGATCCCCACCGCACCGGCCGCGATCACCGCATCAACGACTTCGGCCACCCGCGTCAGGTCATCGGAATAACCGGCCTCGATGTCGACGGTCAACGGCATCGAGATCACCCGGGCGATGGATTCCACGGTCGATATCAGGCGTTCGAGGGGCAGGGCATTGCCGTCCGCATACCCGTGCGCCCAGGCCACCGCCGCGCTGCTGGTGGCCACGGCTTTGCAGCCCAGTTGCTCGACGATGCGCGCCCCGGTGGCGTCGGCGACGTTGGTCAGAATCAACAAGCCGTCGTGGTGCAGTTGATGAAATTGAGTGTCCATCGAATGTCCTTCCTTATGACTTTGCAGAAATCAGGGGATCAGAATGCGAGTTGTTCGGTCACCTGCACGGCGGCTTTTTCCAGCCGGAGCAAAAAAGCCTTGCGTGGTTGCCCTCCACCATAGCCCGTCAACGAGCCGTCTGCACCGATCACCCGGTGGCAGGGCAACACAATCGAAAGACGGTTATGCCCGTTGGCCAGGCCCACGGCGCGACTGGCGCCGGGCTTACCCAGTGTCGCGGCGATGGTGCCGTAGGTGCTGGTCTGGCCGTAGGGGATCTTCGCCAGTTCAGCCCAGACCTGCCGCGCAAATTCGCTGCCGGGCAAGTGCAGGGCAACGGTGAACTCGGTGAGTTTTCCGGCGAAATACTGCGCCAGCTCGGCTTCAATCTGCTGCAAATGCGCGTTGTGCCCCGGTGCTACGGCATAGCCATAACGGTTCTGCAATTCTTCGACTTCCCGGGTGAGCGCCGGTCGATCCAGAAACTCCAGCAACACCAGCCCACGGCGTTCGGCCATGGCAATCATCGGCCCCAGCGGCGTGGTCAGGCGCGTGAACAACAGCGGCTCACTGTTGGCCACGCGGCCCGGCGTGATGTGAAAGGATTTTTGAAACGCATCGCGAAAACCGCTCAGGGATTCGTAGCCCGAGTCGAACGCCGCGTTGTCGATGGAATCGCCCTGTTTGATACCGCCCAGCGCCATGCCCAGGCGACGAGTGCGCATCCAGGCGTGGAAGGTCATGCCGAAATGCTGCTTGAACCAGCGACGCAGTTTCAGCGGCTCGATGCCCTCGGCCACGAGCTGGGCATCGGTCCAGCGCAGGTCGGGATCGTTGTCGACCGACTTGAGCAACGCCTGCACCCAGTCCGGCGCAATGGCCGCGGCGTCCAGCGGTTTGCAACGCAGGCACGCGCGGTAGCCCGCCGACATGCACTCATCGGCGTGAGCGAAGAACTCGACATTCTCCGGCTTGGGCTTGCGCGCCGTGCAACTGGGGCGGCAGAAGATCCCGGTGGTCTTGACCGCAGTAAAGAACACCCCCTCGTAGGCGGTGTCTCGTTCGAGCATGGCGCGAACCATCTCGGCGTGGGGCGGAAGCAAAGCGTTTTGTAGGTTCATGGGCTGAGCATAAGACGCGTTGACCGTCGCCTCCACCGGAAAATCGACAGGGAATTTCGCTGACTCAGATCGAACGTTGATTGACCCGCTTCGACAGCTCTTCGGCGCTCTCTTTGCGTTCCGAATAACGGTCCACCAGAAAATCCTCGCGGCCACGCACCAGCAATGTGAATTTCATCAAGTCTTTGTTATAGCCATTTCTCATAATGTCCGGCCGCCCAGCCGTCAGTGCATCAATGCCTGTGCCGATGATGCACATCCGGAAAATGCGCATGGCTATGCCTCATCGGGCTATGAACATGCACATGACTATGCGGCTGCGCCGGGTCCCATTCAAACCCATGCTCATGTTGATGATGCTCGTCATGCACGTGCCGATGCCCATGCTCCGTCGCCTCGTGCAGATGCTCATGCGCATGCCGCTCCGTCAGGTGCAGCCACACACCTACGGCCATCAGCGCCGACGCAATCCAGAACGCCATAGTCACCGACTCGCCCATCACCAGCAAGGCAACTGCGGCACCGAGGAACGGCGCCGTCGAAAAGTAGGCGCCGGTGCGCGCACTGCCCAGACCGCGCAATGCCAGCACGAACATGACCAGGCTGATGCCATACCCCAGAAAGCCAACCAACAAGATAGGCGCCAGCTGCGTGATGTGCGGCAGTTTTGCCCCCAGCATCAACGCCAGCGAGCAGTTCACCAACCCTGCGGCCAGCCCCTTGATCCCGGCAATGAACACGGCATCCGAGGCCGACACCTTGCGCGTGAGGTTGTTATCGATCGCCCAACAGGCGCAGGCCAGTGCGACCGCCAGTGGCCCGATCCAGCCTTGTGGCTGAGCCGAATCGTGCGGCCACGCCAGCAGCAATCCACCCGCGACAATGGCCAGCATCCCGGCGACGATGCGTCGGTCTGCATTTTCCTTGAACACGACCCACGCCAACACGGCAGTCAGTACCGCTTCGAGGTTGAGCATCAGCGAGGCCGTGGCGCCGGAGGTCAGGGTCAAACCAAACATCAGCGCCACCGGCCCCAGCACGCCGCCAAACACGATGGCACCGATCAGCCAGGGCCATTCAGACGCTTTCAGGCCGCTGGGCTGCCAGCCCCGGTCGCGGATCAGCCTGACGAGGGTCAAGCCCAGCCCGCTGCCCAGATACAGCAATCCAGCCAGCAGGATCGGTGAGAGGTCCNCNNNNCGATCTGGATGCTTGCTCGTTCCGCAGTTGTCAGATGTCCCAATGGGCCAGCTCCTCTAGTTCTGCGTCGAACGTATGCAGTGATGTGACTGCGCCATTTCCGCACCGCAGTTTGAACCTGCGCAGCATCCGGTCAACCCTGGTACTCACGCACGGCGCGCCATCAACAGCACCGAAGCCGCCGCCGACAACAACCCCGCGCAGCAACGGTTGAATATCCGCTTGCCGCGAGGCTCGGCAAACCAGCGGCGCATATGCAGGCCCATATAGGCGTAGGCGCTGATGGCGATCCATTCCAGCATCAGGAACAACGCGCCGAGCAGTGCGAATTGCGGCGTNANCGAGCGGGTCGGGTCNACGAACTGCGGCAGGAANGCGGTGAAGATCAGGATCGCCTTGGGGTTGCCGGCCGCCACCAGAAACTCCTGCCGCGCCAACGCCAATACCCCAACCGATGCGCCCGTCACTGGTTTCTCGGCCCCCGGATCGGCGCGCCACAATTGCCACGCCAGGTAAAACAAATACGCCGCGCCGACAATCTTGATGCCGTAGAACAGCAACTCAGACGTTTGCAGCACCACCGCCAACCCGGCGGACGCCAGGGCAATCATCCCGGCAAACGCCAACAACCGCCCGATCCCGGCCACGCAGGAGATGCGGTAGCCGTAACGGGTCGAGTTGCTGACCGACAGCAGATTATTCGGGCCTGGCGCCATGTTCAGGGCGAAGCAGGCGGGGAGAAACAGCGTAAGCGTGGCGAGGTCCATGACAGGTCTCCGGTAACGATCGCGGTATTTTTATCATGGACGGCGGGGGGCTTTCCCCGTACAGCGGTGGACGCAAGTCGCCGTACACTTTTGTTGCTCGTGGTGAGGTTGCGTCCGTTCATTCAACAGGTTTTGAGAGCGCTTGTTTAAGCGTCATCGGGTTTACTTCCTGAAAGCTACAAATCCTTGCGCCGTTGCCTACGGCTGCGCCAGAATCCGCCGGCTTGTGCGCCTTGGGCCTGGGCTCTATCGTTTCCGGGTCGCTGCCAATTCAGCGTCCGGATTTGACCGTCCGACTCAATCAAGGCGCACCAGTGTCCAAAAAAAGCTTCGGCTTTTTTGCGGTGGCTGTGCGCGGGATACCTTCGGGTATGCCGGATTCCTTGATTNCCGGTCGGTCAACCCGCGTACAGCTGCCACCTC
>NZ_NMOJ01000189.1 GCF_002251635.1 Pseudomonas mandelii | reverse complement strand
ACNTNCACCGACACCGTGCCGACCCACTCGAAATTGAAGTTGAGTTTCTCGGCGTTGGCCAGGTCCGGCTCGGCCACCGGGTTGGCCGGCAGGGCGGCGGGCCATTCGGTGGGTGCATCGGTGTTGGCCACCGAGCGCAACGTGCCCAGGCGAACCGGGCCGTTGCGGATCGACAACTCCTCACCCGCAGGCGGTGCCTTGATCGCCAGGCAGATGCGCATGCCCGGGCCCAGCCAGTATTCCTTGCCCATTGGGCGCGGCTCCACGGGATTACCGTCCAGCGCGTAGATCTGCGCTTCGACGCCGGGAATGTTAAGGCGATAGGTCAGCGTGTTATCAAGGTTGAGCAGGCGCACGCGGGTGATTTGCCCGGCGGGCAAGTCGATCACCGCTTGCGAAACACCGTTGATGGTCGACAAGCGTCCAGCGGTGCCGCCACGGGCGGCTTCGCGAGGAATGCTGAAGGCCACGAAAGCCCCCTCTTCATCGACGTGCCAGCTTTTCAGGCTCAGGGTGCGTTCGTGCTTGAAACCGGTCGGCTCGCGCTCTTCGATGATCAGCGGGCCAACCAGGCCACGGCCGAGCTCTTCGCTGCTGTTCACGTGGGGGTGATACCAGTAGCTGCCGGCGTCCGGCACGCGGAATTTGTAGTCGAAGTATTCGCCAGGCAACACCGGCAACTGCGAGACGTAAGGCACGCCGTCCATTTCCAGCGGCAGGCGGATGCCATGCCAGTGGATGGTGGTGGCAACCGGCAGGTGGTTGATAAAGCGCACCCGCAGCCATTCGCCCTGGCGCACGCGCAACTCGGTGCCTGGCGCGGAGGGGCCGAACGCCCAGGCCTCGGTCTTGTGCCCGGCAACCAGTTCGACGTCCAGCGGTGCCGCGATCAGCTCATAGTCATGGCCGGCGTCAGCGTCGGCCATCTTGCCCAGCCAGTACCGCGATGCGCCCCCTGCTCCGACACCAACGACAACAAGACCGGCCAGGCCACCGAGGATTTGGCGACGGGTAAAGGACATGAACTCAACTACCTCACGTATCAGCGACAGGCCCGGGGGCCCGTAAAAGGCGAATACGATACACCTGCGGTTGAGAAACAGTAAGGGTGGGGCGGCGGATGGCCGCAGCAGGTGTGATCATAACGCGAGGCCCGTGATCAGATGCACCACGCCGTCATCCAGCAGCATCACGCCCGGCACACCCGCCACACTCAATGCCTGTCGATCCATCCGCGCCACATCCCGCAATTCCACCCGAACTCGAGTCAGCGCCACCGGCTGCTGCGACTTGAGGTTATCCACACCGCCCAGCGCGGCTACGACATCCGGCGCCAGCCCGGAAACAGGCTGAGCAACCACCTTCGGCTCATCCACCACCAGATCCGGCGTCAACGCTTTCCAGAACGCTCGCTGCATTTTCTCGAACATGTTCAGTTCTCCAGAACCAGTGAAGTATCGACCGTCGCCTCGTGATACAGCCGCAACGCCTCGCGTACCTGTCCGGCACTTTCCAGGCCCAGCACTTGCTGGGCGATGGCCTGGCAGTCCACCAGGTCCAGCTCACGAACCGCTGCCTTGATCGCCGGAATCAACGGCACGCTCACTGACAGCTCATCCACCCCAAGCCCCAGTAACAGCGGCACGGCCAATGTCTCGGAGGCCATGGCGCCGCACACACCGACCCATTTACCGTGGGCGTGCGCGGCCTTTACGGTGCTGGCAATCAAGCGCAGTACCGCCGGATGAAAGCTGTCGGCCTGACTGGCCAGACGCGGGTGATCGCGGTCCATGGCCAGGGTGTATTGCGTGAGATCGTTGGTGCCAATGGAAAAGAAATCCACCTCGGGCGCAAACAGATCAGCCATCAGTGCCGCCGCCGGGACTTCGATCATGATGCCCAGCTTGGGCAGTTCCATGAGGCCCAAAACCTGCGCCTCTTCTTCGAGCAGCTGCCGGGCCAGACGCAACTCCGACAGCTGCGTAACCATCGGCAGCATGATGTGCAAGCGAGCCAGCCCGGCGCTGCTCAGGATGGCCTTGAACTGATCGCGCAACAGTTGCGGGCGCTCCAGGCACAAACGAATCCCGCGCATGCCGAGGAAGGGGTTGGTTTCGCTGCCCATCGGCACGTAGGCCAATGGTTTGTCGCCGCCGACATCCAGGGTGCGCACCACCAGATTGCGCGTCGGCCCGAGTGCCTTGGCGATCGCGCTGTAGGTGGACACCTGCTCGTTATGGCTCGGCGCATGGTTGCGATCCAGATAAAGAAACTCCGAACGGAGCAAACCGACACCCTCGCCTCCCAACGCCATGGCTTGCTCGGTTTCTACCAGCGAAGCGATGTTGGCCGTCACTTCAACATGGTGACCGTCGCGGGTGCAGGCGGCCAACGTTGCGTGCGCCAACTCACGCTGCCGGCGTTGTTGCTGAAGCAGGCGCCTGGCTTGCAGCTGTTCGATGGCCTGCAGATCCGGATCCAGCTGCAATTCGCCCTTGTCGGCATCGAGCAACACCTGGGTTCCGTTGACCAGCGCCAGCACTTGCACCGGCAGCCCGCAGATCGCCGGCAAACCGAACGCGCGGGCGAGGATCGCGACATGGCTGGTCGCACCGCCGCCGACCGTGGCGAACCCCAGTACCTTGCGAGTATCGAGCCCGGCAGTCTGCGACGGCGTCAGTTGTTCGGCGATCAGGATCGCCCCTTCAGGCAGCTCCATCGCCTGATCCCGTACACCGAGTATCAGTTTGAGCACCCGTTGGCTCACATCGGCAAGGTCCGCCGCCCGCTCCGCGAGCAAGGCGTTGCCCAGACTTTTGAACAAGGTGGCTGCCGAATCGGTGGCCGCGCGCCAGGCGAACCCGGCGCTTTTGCCTTCATCGATCAGCACGTCAGCCACTTCCAGCAAACCCGGGTCTTCGAGCAGTTCCTGATGCGCCTTGAAGATGTCGGCCTGCGCGTCGCTCTTGGCGTTGTCACGCAGCTGTTGCAGGGCCACCAGCGCCTCGGCCAGGGCGCGAGACAGGTGATCGCGTTCCACCTGCGGTGTGGCGCCGAGTTCATTCACTTCCAGGTTTTGTTCGGCGATCTGTACCACTTGGCCAAACGCCGATCCGGGAGATGCACAAACCCCGCGCAGCGCCGTCAGCGATGAAGCCTCGACCGCATTCACCTCAACCTGCATCGGGCCCACAACCACTTCACCGCATCCAGTCAGCAGCAGTTCGGTCAGTGTCATGATCGCCGCTTCCGCATCCGGGCCGGCCGCACTGACCTGCATGACATCACCGTGCGCCGTCTGCAACGCCATGATTGCCACCAGGGATTTCGCGTTCGCAGTCTCCTGCTTTTTGTGCAGGTAGATACTCGCCGAAAAAGCTTTGGCCGCCTGGGCAAACACCGCGGCCGGACGGGCGTGCAAGCCGTTAAGATTGGCCAGCGTCACCGGTTTGGAAAACAGCGCTTCGTCCGCTTCCGGCAGCGACGCATCCTTTGTCTGCTCAACAGATTTCAGGCTCAGCAAGGGCTGGCCACTTTCTACCAGACCCGTTCCCGGCGTCAGCCAGGTGAACGGTTCTCCACTGACCACCAGCATCAACGTCAGCAGGCTGCGGGCATTCAATGCAACAAAATCGGCATCGAACTCGATCAGCGCCTGTCCAACGTCAACCTGCTGGCCCTCCTCCACCAACCGGGTGAACCCCTTCCCGGCCAGGTTCACCGTGTCGAGGCCAATGTGCATCAACACCTGCACGCCCTTTTCGTCGGTGATGGTGACTGCATGACCACTGGCCTGCACGTTGCTGACAACCCCGGCCAGCGGCGCACACAAGGTCGTTGACGTCGGATCGATGCACAGGCCATCGCCGATGACCCGGCTGGAAAACACCGGATCGGGCACGAGGTCCAGTGGCATCAATACGCCGGACAGGGGGGCGTGCAGTTGCAATTGTTGGGGTGTGGCCATGACGTCACCTGCTGTTTTGTTCTTTGAAGTGCCGATGGAGCGCGAGGCTCCGACAGCATCGCTTATTTCCACCAATACTCGACCTGCAATCCGACATTCGCACCGTGCCGCGCCGTGCCGAAGCCGCCGGTATCGGACAACGCCGAACCCGCCGCCAGTTCATTGGCCGCCCGTTTGGCCGCCTCGTTCCAGCTGGCATAGGTGTAATACAGACGCACCTCGGGCCGCGCCCAGAATTCCGGGCCTTGGGGCGACCACGTCGGGGCGAAGGTGAACTTGCTCAGCTTGCGCGTGCCGCCTGTGGCTTCAACCTGATCGTGACCCAGTTCGGTCACCAGTTTGAACTGTTCGGTGAGCGCGTAAGTCGGACGAATCCCCAGGGAAATCCAGTTTTGATCGGCCCCGTCCTGGCGAATGTCTTTCTGGTAAACCGCCTCGACTTGCCCGCCAAACCGTGGCGTCACTTGCCAGTCGAAGAACTCCACCACCCGGTAGCTTTTGTTGCTGTCGTCCAGCTTTACGTTACCGGTATACCCCAATCCAGTACCTGGGCCTTCGCCGTACTGGAAGGCCAGTTTGTTCTTGCCGCCCAGAAAACCTGTTTGCACATGCTGTGCGGTGATTGCCCAGCCGCGGTGTGCGTCGCGGCTGTCGGGTTTGTCGATGTAGCTCAGCCCGAGTTCCAGTTCACCACCGGGGTTGGTGTGGAAACCGGCGACGTTGAAGTCGTGACGGGTGGCGTATTCCTTCTGGTACAGGTTGTCCTTGCGCGAGAGGGCGTAGCTGTACTTGAGGTCACCGATCAACACGTCCTCGATACCGCCGCCCGTGGCGCTCTGGTTCCAGTAGTAGAAGTCGGAGATGTGGATGTCGTTACGCTTGTAGTAACGTCGACCGGCCCACAGCGAACCGCCGTTGAGGCTCGGCATGTTCGACCACTGCGCGTACATCTGCGGCATGCGCACCGAGCCGTTATCGCCATTGAACGTCAGGTCCTTGTCGTACTGGTTATACAGCGAAGCCATGCCATCGACGCTCAGCACCGAACCGTCGTCCAGGGTGTGCAGGTCCTGGCGTAGTTCGAGTTCCGCGTACTGCTCGCATTCGTTGCCCAAGCGGTATTTGGTCTGCGCACCGGGCAGTTGGAAACACTGCTGTTTTCCACTGTTGACCGATGTCCCGACACCGCTGCGCAAATAACCGCCGAACTCCAGGGCCTGCGCCGACAATGGCAACGCCAGGCATACGCTCGCAGCGGCAAGGCTGCGATTTAGTGTTGATTTCAAGAACCACCCCATTATTTTTATTGTGTTGTTCCGCAAATTCGGCGCGCAAAACTCCCCCGCGCAGCGTTCTGCGTGTTTTTTAAAGTCGGTGTTTTTAGTAGTCGGTCAGTCGGTCAGGTGCAAAACGAACGACTCAAAGGGCCTTAAAAGAATCTGCCTATTTCGCGGCGGACATTCCGGGTAGTTGCTGATGACCAGACGCTGAGCCATCGCTTCGCTGATCACGTCATCCGTCAGTTCGACTTCGCACGGCGTACCGTAGAAGTTGTTCAGTATCAGCAAACGCTCGCCATGACCTTCACGCACATACGCCCAGATTTGCGGGTGCTCTGGCAGCAATTGCCGATAGACGCCGTCAGACATCAGCGCTTCACTACGGCGCAGGGCAATCAACTGACGGTAGTGATGCAGCACGGAGTCCGGGTCGTCGAGCTGGGTGGCGACGTTGATCTGCACCGCGTTGGCGGGCACGCCGATCCAGGGTTCCGCGACGCTGAATCCTGCGTTCGGCTCGGCGTTCCAGTGCATTGGTGTGCGGCCGTTGTCCCGGGACTTCTGCATGATCGCCGCCATGTTATCGGCATCGGTCGCACCGGCTTCACGCTTGAGGCGGAAGATGTTCAGCGTTTCGACATCGCGGTACTGATCGATGTGATCAAACCCNGGATTGGTCATGCCCAGCTCTTCGCCCTGGTACACATACGGGGTGCCCTGAAGGAAGTGCAGCGCGGTACCAAGCATCTTCGCCGAGACCACGCGGTACTCACCGTCATGACCAAACCGCGAGACCACCCGCGGCTGGTCGTGGTTACACCAGAACAGCGCGTTCCAGCCGCCACCGGCCTGCATGCCCAACTGCCAGTCGGAAAAAATCTGCTTGAGTTGCAGGAAATCGAAGTCAGCCTTCACCCACTTTTGCAGGTTCGGGTAATCCACTTTCAGGTGATGAAAGTTGAAGGTCATCGACAGCTCTTTCGATGCAGGATTCGAATAGCGGATGCAGTGTTCCAGGCTGGTGGACGACATCTCGCCGACGTTGATCAGGTCATGGCCTTCGAAGACTTCACGGTGCATTTCCTGCAGGTATTCATGCACGTTCGGGCCGTCGGTGTAGAAGCGGCGGCCGTCGGTGTTGTCTTCGGGGAAATCGGCAGGCTTGGAGATCAGGTTGATCACATCCAGGCGGAAGCCACCCACGCCTTTGTCACGCCAGAAACGCATCAACTGGTACACCTCGGCGCGCACGTTGGGGTTGTCCCAATTGAGGTCAGCCTGGGTGTGGTCGAACAGGTGCAGGAAGTACTGGCCGGTTTGCGCCTCGTATTCCCAGGCCGAGCCGCCGAACTTGGATTCCCAGTTATTCGGCTGGTCGCGCCAGATGTAGAAGTCGCGATACGGGTTGTCGAGGCTGCTGCGCGCCTGCTGGAACCACTCATGCTCGATGGAGGTATGGTTGACCACAATATCGAGCATCAACTTGATCCCGCGCTTGCCCGCCTCGGCGATCAGCANGTCGCAATCGGCCATGGTCCCGTAGCTNGGGTCGATGGCGTAGTAATCGCTGATGTCATAACCGTTGTCGCGCTGGGGCGAACGCAGGAACGGCGTGATCCACAGGCAATCGACACCCAGCCATTGCAGGTAATCAAGCTTGGCCACGACGCCGAGCAAATCACCCGTGGGGTTGCCGGCGTGGCTGTGAAAACTCTTCGGGTAGATCTGGTAGATCACCGAACGTTGCCAGTCTTGCATGGCGGGATTCCTTCAGTAAGTTTTGTAGCGGCCTTAGGGCCTCATCGCGATCTGTCAGGCGACCCGATACCCGGGCCGGACAATCTTCATGCTCAACGCACAGGTCAGAACAAACGGCACCACAATCGCGATGACCATCCCGATGACGAACACCGGGATGAACTGCGGAATGATCGAGATGAAACCGGGTAAGCCGCCGACGCCGATGGCCGAGGCCTGGACCTTGTTCAGCGACAGGAAGATGCAGCCCAGGGCCGANCCNAGCAGCGCGGCATAGAACGGAAACTTGAAGCGCAGGTTCACCCCGAACATCGCCGGTTCAGTGATACCGAAGTAAGCAGAAATCGCCGAGGTGGAAGCCATGCTTTTGTCCCGCGCGTTGCGGGTCATGTAGAACACACCAAGCGCGGCGCTGCCCTGGGCCAGGTTGGACATCACGATCATCGGCCAGATAAAGGTGCCGCCCTGGGTGGAGATCAGTTGCAGGTCCACNGCGAGGAACATGTGGTGCATGCCGGTGATCACCAGCGGCGCGTAGAGCAGCCCGAAAATAGCCCCGCCGACCATCGGCGCGAGGTCAAACAGCATGACCACGCCTTCGGTGATGAGAATCCCCAGATGCCGGGTCACCGGGCCAATCACAGCCAACGCCAACACGCCGGTGACCACGATGGTGGTAATCGGCACCACCAGCAATTGCACGGCGTTTGGCACCCGCGCCCGCAGCCATTTTTCGATGACGCTCATGACATAAGCCGCCAGCAGGATCGGCAGGATTTGTCCCTGATAACCGACCTTCTCTATCTGGAACAACCCGAGGATGTCGAAGTACGGCAGGCTTTGCCCGTCCAGCCCGGCCACCGCTTTGCCGTAGTTCCACGCGTTGAGCAGATCGGGGTGCACCAGCATCAGGCCGAGCACGATGCCGAGGATTTCACTGCCGCCAAAGCGCTTGGCCGCCGACCAACCCACCAGCGCCGGCAGGAACACGAACGAGGTATTGGCCATCAGGTTGATCAGGCTCCAGAGCCCGTCGAGTTTCGGGTAGGCATCCAGCAGGGTCTGGCCTTCGATGAACATCCCCTTGGCGCCGATCAGGTTGTTGATGCCCATCAACAGCCCCGCAATGATCAACGCCGGCAGGATCGGCATGAACACATCGGAGAACACCCGCACCAGACGCTGCATCGCGTTGGTCTTGTCGGCACTTTTTTGTTTAACGTCGGCGATGGTTGAAGCGGCGAGACCGGTTTGACGGCGCAGTTCGGCGTAAACCTTTTCAACCTCGCCGGGGCCGATGACCACCTGGAACAGGCCGCCGGTGAAGAACGAGCCTTTGACCAGATCGACCTGGTTCAACGCACTGCTCTTGACCAGGCTCGGNTCCTTGAGGGCCAGGCGCAGACGTGTGACGCAGTGCGCGGCCTGCTCGAGGTTGTCGCTGCCACCGAGGCTTTGCAGCAGCTCGCTGGCGATGTTCGGATAGTCGTGGCTCATGCTTTTCTTCCGCTGTAGTTTTTTGTTTTTGGCAGCACGCCGAAGCGAAAAGTACTCGTCTGTACGAGTTAAAGCAACAACTCGTACAGACGAGTTTGATTTTGTTTATTCCGAACCGAGTCGTTGACGATTTTTCCTACCACTTGAAACGATGAAACCTAAAGCCGCATGGACAAACCCCTACCCTGCCCTTAAGGTTCGAAACCTTGAGTACATCGCGGCACAGAGCCATCCCATGAGTAAATACAACCAGATCTACAGCGATCTGCTTGCCAGCATCACGACCGAGCGTCTGGAACGCGGCGCCCGGTTGCCTTCCGAAACCGAATTGATGGACAGCTATCAGGCCAGTCGCGGCACCGTGCGTAAGGCCATCGAGCAATTGCAGGAGCGCGGATTCGCCCAGAAAGTCCACGGTAAAGGCACCTTCGTACTGTCGACCAACCCGATCGAATTCCAGTTGGGCGGCATCGTCAGCTTCCAGGAGACCTATCCGCGACTGGGCAACGACGTCAGCACCGAGGTGGTCGAATTCACACAAATCCCCCTCGATGGCCAACTGCTCGAGCACATCAAGGCTGAAGAAGGCAGCCTGATCACGCGGATCAAGCGCGTGCGGCGGATCGNCGGCAAACGGGTGATCCTCGACATCAACCACTTCGTCGCCGACCTGATCCCAGGTTTGTCCCGCGACATCGCCGAGCAGTCGATCTACGCCTTCATCGAACAGACCCTGAAACTGCAAATCGCCTACGCCCAGCGCACCATCGAAGCGGTCCCCCGCAGTAAGGACGACCAACATCACCTCGACCTCGACGGTCAGAGCCATGTGATCGTGGTCAGCAACCAGACGTTCCTGCAGGACGGCCGGCAGTTCGAGTACACCGAATCACGGCATACCCTCGACAAGTTCTACTTTTCGGATGTGGCACGGCGCTGACCCTACATGGTCACGAAAGGCATGTGGGCATAACTATGTAGTGCACTTGCCTTGAGTAAACGGGTCATCCTCACGACCCATTTCTCAAGGAGCGAGAGCATGCCTGTTGATCAGAGTACCGAAGCGTTACCCAATGCTGCCGACAAGGAGCAGCTGAAAACGATTGCCCCTGTCGTTGTGACAGCCTGCCCGGGCTTGAAGGAGGAAGCCCACGCGGTCGCCAGCGAAATCCTGCAAAAACACGGCATTACCGGCCTGGACCCGGATCAGGTCTGGTGGCACCGGTTCGATAACGTCTCGGCCAGCAGCACCAAGGCCTTTCTGAGTTGGGAGCACGCCCCCAAACCCTGTGAATCCTTGACCCTGACGCAACTGGTCATTCAGGGATACCGCGTCACCGATCAAGACGACGCCCTCGAACTGAACAGTAACGGCGGGTTTTACACGGCAGATGCAAGCGCCAGCATTTTCAATGAAACCAATGAAGTGCGGATGTACCCCAGCAAGGTCCTGACGGACCTGTGGGACAAGAACCTCAGTGAACGCTACCTGAATAAACTGAACGCGTTCTGGGCCACTCATTTCGATGACTTCCGGACCCTGGCCAAATGTAACTACCTCAGCAAAGCCGTCGAGGCGCGGCAAAACGGTCAACTGGAAGAGGAGGATTTTCAGACCGTCGTAAGGGCCGTCGCCGGCGGCGCGGCCTGGCCGATCTCCCTGGCGACCCTACAGTCCCAAACCACTTCGCCTGCGGATCTTCGTGTCTGCGCCCTGGATGTCGCAGGGCATGTCGCCACCGATATTCTGCGCATCGTTGACCGCAACGGTCGGCAGATCACTTACGTTCCCGGCACCGCACAGGCCTTCCACGTGCATCCGACACTGACGGACATGCACTGGTGGATGTTGCTGCAAATGAATGAAGAACAACCACGCACCGAGTTCATGACTCATTTCCCGTTGTCGGTACGCAAGGAAGTCCACGACAACATCACCCCGCTGATGAACCAGTTGGTCGGTACCTGGGGAAAGTACGACCACCACTTGATCAATCAGAAAAACATCACGATCAGCGGCGATGCCTTCACCTGGCAAAGCCGGGCGGTCCAGAGCACGATGCTGGAAGAGGCGGATCTGACGCTGGTGACCCACGGAGAAATGCGCAAACAACTTTGGCTGGGTTACCTGTCTGCCGGCCTGCATGTTTTTGGCCCCTTGGCGGTTCTGGGCTGGCCAATCGCGTTGCCGGTGATCGGCGCCAGTATCGCCGCCATGGGCTTGAACATCGACAAGGCGGTCAATGGCAAAACGGCGGCGCAGCGCAAGGCCGGCGTCATCGGCGCGGTGCTCGATGGCATCAATGCCCTGTTCAATATTCCGCTGCTCAAGGAGGTCAACGTATTGGATGAAGCCGGGGCCGCCGCTGAGGCGGCTGAAGCGGCCGAGATGGCGGATTTGTACAAGACGCTCGATCCGGAAGAAACCGTCGCCACGCAAGACCATCAGGCGTCCGCTGAATCAGAGGAAGGTCCCCTGCAACCGGGTGTGTTGCCTACCCTGCCAGATAAAACCGCGCAAGCCTTTGAAGTGCCAGAGCACTGGCAATGCAATGAAATCCTCGAAAACTACCCTGTGGCCACGAGCGGAAAATTTCGGGGTATCTACTCGCTGGACTCAAACCCTTCCACCGCCATCATGATGAACGATCAGGCTTACTACGTTCACTACGAAGCCGACCTCAATGGTAGCGGTACGTGGGCGATCATCGACCCGGCCAACCCGCATGCCTCCACGGGATCAATTCCCGTGCGCCTGAATGGCGAGGGCGAATGGGAGCTGGCGCCGAAAGCCGGATTGAAAGGCGGCGGCAAAGGCCTCAGCAAGCCTGCTCCCGGACCCGGTCCTTCCAGGCCGACGACTCATGCCCGGCCAAGGTCTGATTTTTTCAGGCATTTAACGAGATACGATGCTCCCAATGGGCGTTCGCTGAACTTCCTGGCCCTGGGAAAGCCCGAAACCCATATAAAAGTCGTCGCCACGCCCGGCAGGGGCATCACAGGGATCACCCCCTATGAAGAGTATGTCGCCGGGCGTCGAGCGGTCCTGATCAGGGATGCAATCGGATTCCAGATCCCCAAGGACTTTTTTGCCTCGTTGCCCGCTCGGCCGGTTCAGCCCGTCATCACACCCTCCACCACCGTTACAGAACTCATCGAGGACATATTCAACGCTGCGCCCGGCCTGGTAGTCGGTGAAAGTCAGGATCGCATTGCCAGCATGCGGTTCCTGATCGAAAACATGCCGACGCTGGCGAAACAAGGCGTCAAGACGATCTATATGCATCGCCTGCTCAACGACTTCAATCAAGTCGACCTGAACGACTTCGCCGAAACCGGGGAGATGCATGGCATGCTGGAGAAGTACCTGCAAAAGCTGCCCGGCGATCCTGCCCGACAATTTACCCCTCTGGAGGTCGTCAAAACGGCCCAACAGAACGGCATTCGAATCCAGGCCACCGATTGCCTGGCCAACTATCGCTACACAGACCCGAACTTCCGCGCCATGTCACGGCAATCCGTCAAGACCTACCTTACCCATACCATCATGCAGGCCACTCAAGCCCGTAATGGCGGCGGCAAATGGGTGGTGCTCACCGACCAGGAGAGTACCAACACATTCAGGGGAATGGCCGGCATCAGCGAAACCGAGGGAGGTATCGGTCTACGAATCGAAGAAGTGGGCCCTGAACAGAGTCTGCACCTCGACATCGACCATGGCATCGAAGTCGGCCGTGAAGTTGCAGACGCCGCCCCCCAGATGGCCGGCAATGTCGACACACTGTATGCCGACATCAGCCTGCAGATTCCAACTCAGGTCATTCAGCGATCGCCCGAGCAAATCAATGAGCTGCTGTTCCGCCAAGGCATGTTCACCATTGAACGGTCGGAGGACACGTTGACACTGATCCATCGCAGCCGGACCAACCAGATTGTGCGAACGATGATTGAGCGAACGGCGGATGGCGGCTTTCTGATTAACCGTCCTGCCTGGACTGCCGTGCATCAGATCACCTACGCGAATCTGATCAACCTTGTCCACGCACTCAACCGCATGGGCCTGACCCTTGAAGGGCGCCTGCCCGTTGTAGCGGCCTGATCGCAAAAAGGCCCCGTGAACTTGCGCTCACGGGGCCTTTCAGGTGTTACGGACGATCAGTTGAGACCGGGATCATTCCCACTCAATCGTCGCTGGCGGCTTGCTCGACACGTCATACGTCACGCGCGAAATACCTTCGATCTCATTGATGATACGGCCGCTGACAGTTTCCAGCAGTTCGTACGGCAGGTGCGCCCAACGTGCGGTCATGAAGTCGATGGTTTCTACGGCACGCAGGGCCACAACCCAGGCGTAACGACGGCCATCGCCTACAACACCAACCGATTTCACCGGCTGGAACACCACGAATGCCTGGCTGACTTTGTGGTACCAGTCGGCTTTGCGCAGCTCTTCGATGAAGATGTGGTCGGCGCGACGCAGCAGGTCGGCGTATTCCTTCTTCACTTCACCCAGGATGCGCACGCCCAGGCCCGGGCCTGGGAATGGGTGACGGTAGACCATGTCGTACGGCAGGCCGAGTTCCAGGCCCAGACGGCGGACTTCGTCCTTGAACAGTTCGCGCAGCGGTTCTACCAGCTTGAGGTTCATTTCCTCAGGCAGGCCGCCCACGTTGTGGTGGGACTTGATCACGTGGGCCTTGCCGCTCTTGGCGCCGGCCGACTCGATCACGTCAGGGTAGATGGTGCCTTGGGCGAGGTACTTGATGTTGTCCAGGTGTTTGGCCTGGGCATCGAAGACGTCGATGAAGGTGCGGCCGATGATCTTGCGCTTCTTCTCCGGGTCGGACTCGCCGGCCAGGTTATTCAAGAACTGATCTTCAGCGTTGGCGCGGATCACTTTGACGCCCATGTTCTCGGCGAACATGGCCATCACTTGCTCGCCTTCGTGCAGGCGCAGCAGGCCGTTGTCGACGAAGACGCAAGTCAGCTGATCGCCGATGGCTTTGTGCAGCAGCGCGGCAACCACGGAGGAGTCAACGCCGCCGGACAGGCCGAGCAGCACGTTGTCGGTGCCGACCTGGGCACGCACGTTGGCGATCGCGTCTTCGGCGATTTTCGACGGGGTCCACAGGGCTTCACACTCGCAGATGTCGAGGATGAAGCGCGACAGGATGCGGCCGCCTTGCTTGGTGTGGGTCACTTCCGGGTGGAACTGCACACCGTAGTAGCCGCGCTCGTCGTTGAACATGCCGGCGATCGGGCAGCTCGGGGTGCTGGCCAGGATGTGGAAGTCTTGCGGCATCTTGGTGACCTTGTCACCGTGGCTCATCCATACGTCGAGGCCGAACAGGCCGTCGGCGTCGATGTGGTCTTCGATGCCGTCCAGCAGGCGGCTTTTGCCGACCACGTCGACACGGGCATAACCGAATTCACGCAGCTCGGAACCTTCAACCTTGCCACCCAGTTGCTCGGCCATGGTCTGCATGCCGTAGCAGATACCGAAGACGGGCACGCCCAGGTCAAATACGGCTTGCGGGCAGCGCGGGCTGTTGGCTTCGTGCACGGACTCGGGGCCACCGGCGAGGATGACGCCTTTAGGTGCGAATTCGCGAATCGCGTCTTCNTCCATATCGAACGGATGCAGTTCGCAGTACACGCCGATTTCACGCACGCGGCGGGCGATCAGCTGGGTGTACTGGGAACCGAAGTCGAGGATCAGGATGCGGTGAGCGTGAATGTCGAGGGCCATGATTCAGTCTCGTCTAAATAATTCAGAAACAGTCGTGATTCAGAAACAACTCGGGGCTGAATAAAACAGCCCCGGTTACTAAACGTTTTGCTTGAAGCCTCAACCTACGCGGTAGTTTGGCGCTTCTTTGGTGATCTGTACGTCGTGGACATGGGATTCAGCCATGCCGGCGCCGGTGATCCGTACGAACTCTGGCTTGGTGCGCATTTCTTCGATGTCGGCGCTGCCGGTGTAGCCCATCGAGGAACGCAGGCCGCCCATCAGTTGATGGATGATCGCGCTCAGGGTGCCCTTGTAAGGAACACGGCCTTCGATGCCTTCCGGAACGAGCTTCTCGGCGCCTGCCGAGGAGTCCTGGAAGTAGCGGTCGGAGGAGCCTTGTGCCTGGGACATGGCGCCCAGCGAACCCATGCCACGGTAAGCCTTGTACGAACGGCCCTGGAACAGTTCGATCTCGCCCGGCGCTTCTTCAGTACCGGCGAACATCGAGCCCATCATCACGCAGGAAGCACCGGCAACGATGGCCTTGGACAGGTCACCGGAGAAACGGATGCCGCCGTCGGCGATCAACGGAACGCCAGTGCCTTCAAGGGCAGCGGCAACGTTGGCGATGGCGCTGATTTGCGGCACGCCCACACCGGCGACGATACGCGTGGTGCAGATCGAGCCAGGGCCGATACCAACCTTGACCGCATCGGCGCCGGCTTCGGCCAGGGCCTTGGCGGCTGCGCCGGTGGCGATGTTGCCGCCGATCACCTGCACGTCAGGGAAATTCTGTTTGACCCAGCGAACGCGGTCGATCACGCCTTTGGAGTGACCGTGGGCAGTGTCGACCACCACCACGTCAACACCGGCAGCGACCAGGGCCGCAACACGGTCACCGGTGTCTTTACCGGTGCCGACTGCCGCGCCAACACGCAGACGACCTTGGTCATCCTTGCTGGCGAGCGGGTAAGCCTTGGCTTTTTCGATGTCGTTGACGGTCATCATGCCTTTGAGGGCGAATTTGTCATCGACGATCAGCACGCGCTCGATGCGGTGCTTGTGCAGCAGTTCGCGCACATCGTTCTTGTCGGCGCCTTCCTTGACAGTGACGAGGCGCTCTTTAGGCGTCATCACTTCGCGGACGGTGACTTCAAGACGGTTCTCGAAACGCACGTCACGGGAAGTGACGATGCCGACCAGGTCGCCATCGTGCAGCACCGGAACGCCGGAGATGTTGTGCAGGCGGGTCAGGTCGAACAGGTCACGCACGGTGGCGTCGGCTTCGATGGTGATGGGGTCCTTGACCACGCCGGCCTCGTAACGCTTGACCTTGCGCACTTCGGCAGCTTGCTGCTCGATGGTCATGTTCTTGTGGATGATGCCGATGCCGCCTTCCTGAGCCATGGCGATTGCCAAACGGGCTTCGGTGACGGTGTCCATGGCAGCAGAAACCAGGGGAATATTCAGCTCGATGCCACGGGTTAGGCGGGTCTTGAGACTGACTTCGTTAGGAAGCACCTCGGAATAACCGGGCACTAGGAGAATGTCGTCGAATGTCAGAGCTTCTTGGCTGATACGCAGCATCGCGGGGGCTCCCGAGCGGGAAAATGGAAGCGCGCCATTATATACATGCACCCGGTCGGGTTCAATGTAAAACTCTGTCTATTATTAGCATTACTGATATACGGGGATTGGCGCTTCCTACAACTCGACTTTCACCCAACTGACCGGCTGATCCAGCCAATCGGCAAACTCATCGATAAAGCTCTGCTTGAAACCCGCCTCCGCCCAATTGTTGAAGATGAACCCCAGGTTGGAAAACCCGCATTCCTGCAGGAACAGAAACCCGTTGATGTCATCCTCATGCCCACACAGCGGGCAGGTGAAGTTGTCGGTGCGCCCCGGCATCCAGTCTTCCAGGCTTTCGAACAGCGCCTCGCCGACTTCCTTGAGGCACTCGGCACAACCCGCCTCTTCCAGGAAACCCTTGGCCGGTGTGTAGATGCAGCGCTTGGTGATGATCTCCAGGCCATTGATCGGCTCGCCGAACGGCAGCGCTTGTGGGTGCAACACCACGGCGCGGGCACCGTCGGCGATGGCGTGGCCCATGCGGTTACCGGTACGGCCACACGTGGTCAGCTCTTCCTTGATGATGTTCTTGCGCACCAGCCAGCGCACGATCGCCCGCGCGCGGGGTTCGTGTACCGGCAGTGTGGAGATTTTCGGGACGATGATGCTTTGCGAATTCATGGTGCAAGCCTACGAATACTGAGTGATCCGCCCTTGTGGGAGCGAGCCTGCTCGCGATGGGGCCGTTCCAGCCAATAGTGATGTTGACTGACCCACCGCCATCGCGAGCAGGCTCGCTCCCACAGGGTTTTGCGGCAGGCAGCTTAATCCCTGACGAAATCCGGTCAAGTACTCAAATAACGCCCGATCAAGGCAATCCCGCTGGCCAGCACCAACCAGGTCACCAGCCGCACAAACGCCTCGCGGGACAATCTCATGGTCAATCGCCGCCCGATCCACAGCCCCAATGCCATGGCCGGCAACAAACACACGGCCAGTATCAATAAGGGTAGCTCGGCATAGACACCCGCGACGGCAAACAGGCTCAAGCGCACCACGGTGCTGCAACTGATCAGCGCACTTTGCGTGGCGCGCGCCGCGTCCTTGGGTAAACGGCTGTTCAGGTAGATCGCATATAAAAAGCCGCCACTGCCAAACAACGCCCCGAACAGCCCGCCCACCGTCCCCATCGGCACGGCCCAACCGGCGGACAATTGCGTCGGCCGGNTTTTTACCCACAGGCTGTAGATCGCGTAGGCGCTGATAAACAGCCCCATCAATAGCAGCAACAGGTCTGAATGCAGGTTGAGCAGAAAGATCACCCCCAACGTGCAGCCCACCGCCATGCACGGCAGCAGCCGCAGCAACTCGGGCGTGTTCACGTCCCGCCGCGATTGCAGCAGGTTGCCAAAGGCGGCGACAAAATCCAGCAGCACCAGCAGCGGGATGATCTTCGACAATGGCATAAACACAATCAGGATCGGCCCCGCGACCAGCGCCGTGCCAAACCCGGCGATACCAAACACGATGTAGGCCACGACAATGCCCAATCCGATCACCAGCCAATCCGTGGCGCTGAACGGCCATTGGCTCAACAACTCAAGCACATTCATTTGCAGCGCTTCCTTGAATACCTGGGATGACTTTAGCCAGCGCCGAGCCACTTCATCAACACCTGCAAGGGGATTTTTGTTGGATCATGGAGATTGTCCGGCGAATGCCTTTATCATGCGCCCCATGATTAAAGATCCCTTTGCAAGACTCGGCCTGGACCGCGAAGTCCTGACTGTCAGCCAGCTCAACGGCCGCGCGCGGGTGTTGCTGGAGGACGTGTTCACCAATATCTGGGTCGAAGGCGAGATCTCCAACCTCGCCCGCCCGGCCTCTGGCCACGTGTATTTCACCCTCAAGGACAGCGGCGCCCAAGTGCGTTGCGCGTTGTTTCGCAACAACGCGGCGCGGGTTCGCCAGGCGCTGAAGGACGGCTTGGCGGTCAAGGTGCGCGGCAAGGTTTCGCTGTTCGAGGGGCGTGGCGACTATCAGCTGATCCTCGACACCGTGGAGCCGGCCGGTGACGGTGCGCTGCGTCTGGCCTTCGATGCACTCAAGGAAAAACTCAGCGCCGAAGGCCTGTTCAGCGCCGAGCGCAAAGTGCCGTTGCCGGCGCACCCTCGGCGCATCGGCATTATCAGTTCGCCGACCGGCGCGGTGATTCGCGACATCATCAGCGTCTTTCGCCGCCGCGCACCGCAGGTTCAACTCACACTGATCCCGACCGCCGTACAGGGCCGTGAAGCGACCGCGCAGATTGTCCGCGCGCTGAAACTGGCGGACGCTCGCGGTTTCGATGCGCTGATCCTCGCCCGTGGCGGCGGTTCGCTGGAAGACCTNTGGTGCTTCAACGAAGAAGCCGTGGCGCGCGCGGTGGATGCCTGCGTAACGCCGATCGTCAGCGCCGTCGGCCATGAGACCGATGTATCGATCTGNGACTTCGTCGCCGACGTCCGCGCCCCGACGCCCTCCGCCGCCGCCGAATTGCTCGCGCCGGATTCCAGCGACCTGGTGCGCCGGGTCGAAAGCCTGCACCGGCGCCTGGTGATGCGTATCCGCGACCGTTTGATGCGCGACCGGCTGCGCCTGGAGGGCATGTCCCGCCGCCTGCGCCACCCGGGCGAACGCCTGCGCCAGCAGGCCCAGCGCCTGGATGACCTGGACATGCGGATGCGCCGTGCTTTCGAGCGCAGCCTCAATACCCGTCGCGAACGCTTGATCCGCCTGGAAACCCGCCTCGCCGGCCAGCACCCNGGCCGTCAGTTGGCCCTGCTNCGTCAGCGCCTCGACAGCTTCGCCGAGCGCCTGCCGCGAGCCATGCGCGAAGGGCTCAAGTCACGCCGCCTGCAGCTGCAAAGCCAGGTGCAGACGCTGCAAGTGGTCAGCCCGCTGGCGACTCTCGGCCGTGGTTACAGCATTCTGCTGGATGAACGCGGCAACGCGATTCGCAGCGCCGGGCAAACCCATACCGGTCAGCGCCTGAAAGCCAAACTGGGCGACGGCGAACTGCACGTTCGGGTCGAAGACAATCACCTGACGCCTGTCACCCTTTCTTTACTGGATTGATCCATGCCGCGTTTTTTAGCTTCGCTGCTCTTGCTGTGCCTGACCTTCAATGCTCACGCCGACAGTTACATCACCCGCCTGTTGAACAAACCGGTGCCGGGTGGCGTGGCCGTGGTGGACCTGGGCGCTTCTGCCCAGGCGCCGAAAGCCAGTTATCAAGGCAAGCCGGTGCTGGTGGTCAAGGAACAGAACAATTGGCTGGCGATTGTCGGCGTACCGTTGACGGTTAAACCGGGTACGCAGCAGGTCAGCAGCGGCGGTCGCACGATGAGTTTCACGGTCGGCAGCAAGAAGTACCCGGAACAGCACATCACCCTGAAGAACACGCAGCAGGTCAATCCGAACCCGGAGAACCTGAAACGCATCGAAGGTGAACTGGCCGAGCAAATCGCCGCCTACCGCACGTTCAGTCCGAACACGCCCAGCAACTTGCTGCTGGACAAGCCGGTCAACGGGCCGCTGTCGAGCAAGTTCGGCGTGCGTCGGTTCTTCAATGGCGAAGAGCGCAATCCCCACTCGGGCCTGGATTTCGCCGTGGGCGCCGGCACACCGATCAAGACTCCGGCGGCGGGCAAGGTGATCCTGATCGGCAACTACTTCTTTAATGGCAATACCGTGTTTGTCGACCATGGCCAAGGCTTTATCAGCATGTTCTGTCATATGTCGAAGATCGACGTAAAGGTGGGGCAGCAATTGGCGCGTGGCGGTGTGGTCGGGAAAGTCGGCGCCACCGGGCGGGCGACCGGGCCGCACATGCACTGGAATGTCAGCCTGAATGATGCGCGGGTGGATCCGGCGATTTTTATTGGGGCGTTCCAGCCATAAATAGTTGTCGAAGCTGCCCGCGAATGCGATCTCAAGGTCGCGNATGCGATCTCAAGGTCGCGGCTTATTCAGCATCCAGATCCTCAATCCCATGGACCTCCCGGTCCGCCAGACAATGGTTGATCCAGGTTTGAGTGTCTTGCGAGAAGCCAGCCAATTCTTCAGCCGTGATCAACTCGCGGGCACATAACCCCAGCAAGTGAGAGCGGGCCTCATGGCGTGAGAACCTGAAAACGCCAAATGCCCAATACAGCTCCTTTTGCCCGGCTTTGAGCAGCTCTTCGCTCGCTTCGATCCGATCATAAGGCGCTTGGCTTCTATCCAGCACCGTGCGCTCGACTTCCTCCATGATCCGAATACACATCCGCTCATGGGCCAACGGGCGCAACGCACTATAAAGCTTCCAATCCGACTCGTTCATTGCCGACTCCTGCATTCCGGTCGTCTGGTTGAGGCTTTAAGAATAGCTGCCGCCACCAAGACAAGGCCGCCAACTTTCAATTGCGCACCCTTCAAACCTCGCGCAAACATCAACACAATCACCCTACATCACCGCAATAAAATCTCGATATCCCCCACTATTCGAGTATTCCTCTCAATTTTTTTCGACTGCTTGCCATCTTTCACCCCGGCGGTTAGGGTTGAGCTTATGAAAACCTCTCACACCCTCATTCAGCTTCGCCAGCACCGCAGCCTGTGCCTCGTCAGCGCACGACTGCCAGGCTGAATCGTTCTGCCTCGTCCCCAGCTTCGCCCCAAGAACATTGATCCACCGGCAGGCCGCCTTTTTTCGGCCCTNACACNAAGGATTTCCCGATGAGCATGCTCAAAGACCCGTCTTCGAAGTACCGTGCGTTCCCGACCATCGATATCCCGGACCGCACCTGGCCGTCGAAAACCATCACCGAAGCGCCGATCTGGTGCAGCTCCGACCTGCGTGATGGCAACCAGTCGCTGATCGAGCCGATGGACGCGGTGAAAAAGCTGCGCTTCTGGAAGACGCTGGTCGCCGTCGGCGTGAAGGAAATCGAGGCCTCGTTCCCAGCCGCTTCGCAAACCGACTTCGACTTCGTGCGCACCCTGATCGAAGACAACCACATCCCCGAGGACACCACCATCCAGGTGCTGACCCAGGGCCGTGAAGACTTGATCGCACGCACCTTCGAATCNCTGCGCGGGGCGAAGAAAGCCATNGTNCACCTGTACAACGCAACCTCGCCGTCGTTCCGCCGCATCGTGTTCAACCAGGACAAGGACGGCATCAAGGCCATCGCAGTCAACGCGGCCAAGCTGTTCGTCAAATACGCCGCGCAGCAGCCGGAAACCCAGTGGACCTTCGAATACTCCCCGGAAACCTTCAGCGCTACCGAGCTGGAGTTCGCCAAGGAAGTCTGTGACGCGGTGATCGAGGTATGGAACCCGACACCAGAGCACAAGATGATCCTCAACCTGCCGGCCACGGTTGAATGCGCCACGCCGAACATCTATGCCGACCAGATCGAGTGGTTCGGTCGCCATATCAACCGCCGTGACAGCGTGATCATCAGCCTGCACACCCACAACGACCGTGGCACCGGCGTGGCCGCCACCGAGCTGGGCCTGATGGCCGGCGCCGACCGTGTCGAAGGCTGCCTGTTCGGCAACGGCGAGCGTACCGGCAACGTCGACCTGGTCACCGTGGCCTTGAACATGTACACCCAAGGCCTTGACCCGCAACTGGACTTCTCCGACATCGACGGCGTGCGCAAAGTCGTCGAGGAGTGCAACCAGATCCAGGTGCACCCGCGCCACCCCTACGTTGGCGACCTGGTACACACCGCGTTCTCCGGCTCCCACCAGGACGCGATCCGCAAGGGCTTTACCCAGCAAAAAGCCGACGCGCTGTGGGAAGTACCGTACTTGCCGATCGACCCGGCCGATATCGGCCGCAGCTACGAGGCGGTGATTCGTGTGAACAGCCAGTCGGGCAAGGGCGGTATCGCATACTTGCTGGAACAGGAATACGGCATCAGCTTGCCGCGTCGCATGCAGATCGAGTTCAGCCAGGTGGTACAGCGTGAAACCGATCGCCTCGGTCTGGAGATGACCGCCCAACAGATCCACGCCTTGNTGCAGCGTGAATACCTGCAAGCCAATACGCCGTATGCGCTGGTCAGCCATCGCCTGCAGGAAGAGAACGGCAACAGCACGGTGGAAGTGGAAGTCTCGGGCAAAGGCCAGGGCGAAACCAACCTGCGCTGGCACGGCAAGGGCTACGGCACCCTCGAAGCGCTGGTTGCCGCGCTGCCGATCAAGGTCGAGATCATGGACTACAACGAACACGCCATCGGTGCCGGCACCAACGCCAAAGCCGCGGCTTACATCGAACTGCGCGTGAATGGCGAGCGTCCGGTGCACGGTGTGGGGATTGATGAAAACATCACCACGGCCAGCTTTAAAGCGGTGTTCAGTGCGCTGAACCGCTCGTTGAGCCAGCTGGAAGCGAAAGCGGCGTAAGCGTTCGCTGCAATGCAAAAGGCCCCTAGGTGAAAACCTCGGGGCCTTTTTGTTTGCCTGAAAATTTTGCAGTGGCTGTCATGGCCTCATCGCGGGCAAGCCCGCTCCCACAGTGATCGGGGCGAACATGATTTTTATGTACACCACCAATCCTTGTGGGAGCGGGCTTGCCCGCGATGGGGCCCTGTCAGGCAGCGGAAATCTCAGGTGAACTCGAAGGTATCGGCGTCCAGATTGGCCGGGAAGCGTGTGCGGTAGGCTTGCAGATCCGCCGCATTCAGGACGACCTGAAACACGCCATCGGCTTCGCCTGCGCTGAGCANTGTCTCACCCTGGAAATCCAGCACCTGACTGTCCCCGGTGTAGGCAAAGCCTTTGCCGTCAGTCCCGATGCGATTCACCGCCGCCACGTAGCAGAGGTTTTCAATCGCCCGCGCTGGCAGTAAACGGTTCCAGTGCTGACGGCGCGCTCCGGGCCAGTTGGCGGTATACAGCAGCAAATCCGTGTCCTGAGCATCTCGACTCCACACCGGGAAGCGCAGGTCGTAGCAAATCAGCGGACGGATACGCCAGCCCTTCAACTCAAACTGCACCTGACGCTCGCCCGGCGTGTAGTGGTTGTGCTCGCCGGCCATGCGGAACAGGTGACGCTTGTCGTAGTGCCAGACTTCCCCGTCCGGCCGNGCCCACAGTAGGCGATTGCGGTGGCTGCCATCGGCGGCCTGGACGATGATGCTGCCGGTGATCACCGCATCGAGTTTCGCCGCCTGGACCCGCAGCCATTTGCTGGTCGGACCGTTTTCCGCTTCGGCGAGGGTCTGCGATTCCATGGAAAAACCGGTGGTGAACATCTCCGGCAGAATGATCAGATCCGCCCCGCGAGCCTGCTCAAGCAATTGCTCGAAATGCTCCAGGTTGGCCTGACGGTCGTGCCAGGCCAGGGTGGTCTGGATCAGCGCGACGTTCAGATTGGGCAATNNACTCAAATCACGCATAGTTTCTCCGCCGCTTGTTGCAGCGTCTCCTCGCGTTTGGCAAAACACAGGCGCACCAGGCGCTGGCCTTCGGGTGGGTGCTGATAGAACACCGACACCGGAATCGTCGCCACGCCGTGTTCACGGGTCATCCACAGCGACATGGCGACGTCATCCAGATCCGGGCGAATCTGTGAGTAATCGACCAACTGGAAATACGTGCCGGTCACGCGCTTGAAGCTGAAACGCGACGGCGCCAGCAGATCGCAGAACAGATCACGCTTGGCCTGGTAAAAAGCCGGCAGTTCTTCGACGTGTTCCGGGTGTTCGGCCATGAAGTCAGCCAACGCGTACTGCAAAGGGGTCACCCCGCAGAAGTTGACATATTGATGCACCTTGCGCAGTTCAGCGGTCAGCGCTGGAGGCGCAACCACATACCCGGTTTTCCAGCCGGTGACGTGGTAAGTCTTGCCGAAGGAACTGACTACAAANGCGCGTTGATAAAGCTCTTCGTGATTCAGCACGCTGACGTGAGGCACGCCGTCGAAGACCAGGTGTTCGTAGACTTCGTCGCTGACGATGTAGATGTCGCGATCCCGAATCAACGCTGCCAACTGGTCCAGTTCGGCACGGCTGATCAGCGCGCCACTCGGGTTATGCGGAGCGTTTAGCACGATCATCCGTGTGCGCGGCGTAATCGCTTCGGCGAGTTTCTCGAAGTCGATGGAAAAATCATTCAGACCCAGTTGCACATGCACGCATCGCCCACCTGCCAGCTCCACCGACGGCTCGTAGCTGTCGTAGCACGGATCGAACACGATCACTTCATCGCCGCTGTGGATAACCGCCTGGATCGCACAGAAGATCGCTTGGGTGGCACCGGGAGTGACGGTCACTTCATGGTCGGCATCCACGTTGACGCCATAGCTGCGGGCGATCTTCGCCGAAATCTGCTGACGCAGCGCCGGCAGGCCGGTCATCGGTGAATATTGGTTGTGGCCATTGGCAATGTGCCGACCGACCGCATCGCACAGGGCTTGCGGTGCATCGAAATCGGGAAAACCCTGGGACAGGTTGATCGCCCCGGTTTGCGCCGCGAGTTGCGACATGGCGGTGAAAATGGTCGTGCCGACATTCGGCAGCTTGCTGGTGATCATAGGAGCCCCCTTCGGGTGAGCTGCAAGTTTTAAGCTGCAAGCTGCAAGCAGGTCAAGCGACAAACCGCCAGGCACAAAAAAGGGCTCAGTCAGAGCCCCCGTTGTACCTGGCGATTTGAGTGGCAAGCTATTAGCTTCAANNNTCANTTTTTATCTCGGCGCTTCTTGTCGGCCTTTTTGTGGTGCGACATCATGCGGCGTTTCTTGTTGACCTGACGGTCAGTCAAGGAGNTCTTGTTNCCTTCATAGGGGTTCTCGCCACCCTTGAACTCGATACGGATCGGCGTACCGACCAGTTTCAAGACACGGCGGTAGGTGTTTTCCAGGTAACGCACATAGGACTTTGGCACCTTCTCGATCTGGTTACCGTGAATCACGATAATCGGCGGGTTGGCACCACCCAAGTGGGCGTAACGCAGTTTAATGCGGCGGTTGTTGACCATCGGCGGCGCGTGCTCACCGACGGCGTCTTCCAGGATCTGGGTCAGACGGTTGGTCGGCCAGCGGGTAACCGCGGACTTGAACGAGTTCTGTACGGAGGCGTAGAGGTTGCCCACGCCCGTGCCGTGCAGGGCCGAGATNAAGTGGATATCGGCGNACTCAACGAAGAACAGGCGACGCTGCAGCTCGATCTTGACGAAATCGCGCTCGCTCGGCGTCATGCCGTCCCACTTGTTGATCGCGATCACCAGGGCGCGACCGGCTTCCAGGGCAAAGCCCAGCAAGTTGAGGTCGTGGTCCACCACGCCTTCGCGGGCGTCCATCACGAAGATCACCACGTTGGCGTCTTTGATCGCCTGCAGGGTTTTGACCACCGAGAACTTTTCAACTTCCTCGTGGATCTTGCCGCGCTTGCGCACACCAGCGGTGTCGATCAGCGTGTACTTCTCGTCGTTACGCTCGAACGGGATGTAGATACTGTCGCGGGTGGTGCCGGGCTCGTCATACACGATAACCCGATCTTCACCGAGCATGCGGTTAACCAGCGTCGACTTGCCGACGTTCGGGCGGCCGATGATGGCGATCTTGATACCGTCTTTTTCGCTCGGGCCAGGAATGCGCTTGGCTTCCTCACCTTCGGCGACGATCTCTGCTTCGCCCTCTTCTTCCTCGTCGTCATCCTTGGGGAAGTCGCGCAGGGCGATTTCCAGCATCTGGGTGATGCCGCGACCGTGAGCACCGGCGACCGGGATCGCGTCGCCCATGCCCAACGGGGCGAACTCGGCGCGGGCCATTTCAGGGTCGATGTTGTCGACCTTGTTGGCAACCACGTAGGAACGCTTGTTACGTTTGCGCAAATGCTCGGCGATCATCTGGTCGGCGGCGGTGAAACCGGCCTTGGCATCTACCAGGAACAACACAACATCGGCTTCTTCAATGGCCAGCAGCGACTGCTCGGCCATCTTTTCGTCCATGCCATGCTCGTCACCGGAGATACCACCGGTGTCGACAATAATGTAGGAGCGCCCTTGCCACTTTGCCTCACCGTATTGGCGATCACGGGTCAGACCGGACAAGTCGCCGACGATGGCGTCGCGAGTCCTGGTCAGGCGGTTGAACAAGGTGGACTTGCCGACGTTAGGTCGGCCCACCAGGGCGATTACGGGAACCATGCGGCTCTCCACTTCGTTATTTCAGAAAATACAAAAGCCGCTGCAAGGCAGCGGCTGGTGCTCGGGGCAGCGCTTGAGGGCACTGCGAACCCCGTGGTTACGGGGCTGCCTGGGGTTTAACCCCAAGCATAGTCAAACCTTTACTTAATGGTCAGGGCTTCCAGTTTGCCACTGTTGCCATACACGTAAAGCATGTTACCCACAACCAGCGGACGGGCACGCAGGCCGTCGCTGTCGATACGCTCGCGGCCGACAAAACGACCGTCCACCTGGCTCAGCAGATGCAGGTAACCTTCGAAGTCACCTACCGCTACGTAGCTGGAGAACACTTCCGGTGCCGACAGTTGACGNCGGGCCAGCGAATCGTTGCTCCACAACGCGGTGGTGGAACGTTCGTCGACGCCTTCAACGGTGCCCGAGGACAGGCTTACGTAGACGCTGCCAAACCCTTGGGCGACACCGGCATAACTGGAAGCATCACGCTGCCAGTTGATGCGGCCGCTTTGCAGGTCCAGCGCAGCAACGCGGCCCTGGTAGGTGGCGACGTAGATGGTTTCGCCCGACAGCAGCAAGCCGCCGTCGATGTCCACCACACGCTCCAGTTCCGAACGACCTTGTGGAATCGCGACCCGTTGTTCCCATACCGGCACGCCGTTGGAAATATCGAGAGCGACCACTTTACCGGTCGACAGGCCAGCCACCGCGAGGCGGTTGGTGACGATCGGTGCGCTGGTGCCGCGCAAGGTCAGGACCGCAGGTGTGCTGTCATACAACCAGCGCTGGGTCCCGGTGGCGGCATCCAGGCCGATCAGACGGTCGTCCTGAGTCTGAACCACAACCACGTCACCGTTGTTGGCCGGCGGTGCGAGTACTTCGCTGGACACGCGAGCGCGCCATTTCTCTTCACCGTTGATCGCGTCCAGGGCAACGATTTCACCCTTGATCGTACCGATCGTGAGCAGACCGTAACCTACGCCAACGGCGCCGGAAACAGGCAGATCAAGGTCCTTCTTCCATTTGACGTCGCCGTTGCTGCGATCCATCGCCACGACTTCACCCGTGACGTCGGCGGCATAGATGGTATCGCCATCGATCGCCGGCACCAGCATGTTGTAGGTTTCGCCCTGACCGTCACCGATCGAACGACTCCACTGCTTTTGCAGAACCACTTCTTCTTTGAAGTCGGTCAACTCGGCCGGAGGCAGTTCTTTTTTACTGTTGCTGCTGCAACCCGCGGCCAGAACGGCCAGAGCCAGCAATGCTGCATGTTTCCAACGGATCACGTCACGCATCCCCTTTGGCCAAGTCGTCCAGCTTGATTTGTAAGCCACCGACCGCCGCTTCATCAGACAGCGCCGCCTTGGCTTTTTGGTACGCAGCATGGGCTTCGTCGGTACGACCCAATTGGACCAAGAGGTCGCCCTTGAGCTCTTCGCGAGTGGCCACGAATGCCTTGTCGGCATCACCTTCGAGCAGTTTCAGGGCTTCATCGGCCTTGTTCTGCGCGGCCAGTACCTGCGCCAGACGCTGACGGGCAATTTCGCCCAGCGCCGGGTTGGCCGGTTTTGCAACGATGGCTTTCAGCTCGGTGGCCGCGTCGTCCAGCTTGCCGGTGTCGACCGCGACTTTCGCGACGAACAGGCTGCCGTACTGGGCGTAAGTGCTACCGCCAAATTCGCTTTTCAGCTTGCCGGCCAGGTCCGCCACTTGGGCAGGATCGGGCTTGCCGTCTGGCGTCAGCGTGGTTTCGAGCAATTGCTGATAGAGAATCGAGGCGCCTTGCGACTGATTGCTCTGATACTTGTGAAAGGCCTGCCAGCCGAACACGATGACCAGCGCCAACAGGCCGCCAGTGACCAGGGGCTTGCCGTTGCGTGTCCACCAGTCCTTCAAATCCGCCATCTGCTCATCATCAGTACTCGACACCCCAATACTCCTTAATCGCTAAATTCGGCTGTTCGACAGCTTCAACCCTGCACGACGCAGGTGGCCAAGTGCGCGGCGAGCGCATCAAAGGCAATGTTCTGTTGCTCGCCCTGACCACGCAGGGGTTTGAAACCTATCACTTGCTGGGCCAGTTCGTCATCGCCCAGGATCAGTGCATACAGCGCACCGCTCTTGTCGGCCTTCTTGAACTGGCTCTTGAAGCTGCCAGCGCCGGCATTGACTTGCAGGCGCAGGTTGGGCAATTGATCACGCACNTNTTCACTCAGGGCCAGACCGGCCAGCTCAGCGGCTTCACCGAAGGCGCAGAGGTANACGTCCACCTGACGGGAGATTTCTTCCGGGACCTGCTCCAGGGTTTCCAGCAGCAGGATCAGCCGCTCGATGCCCATCGCAAACCCTACGCCCGTGGTCGGCTTGCCGCCCATTTGCTCCACCAGGCCGTCGTAGCGACCACCGGCACATACGGTGCCTTGGGCACCAAGCTTGTCGGTGACCCACTCGAATACGGTCTTGCTGTAGTAATCNAGGCCGCGAACCAGCTTAGGGTTGATCACGTAGGGAATNCCGGCCGCNTCCAGGCGAGCCTTGAGGCCCTCGAAGTGCGTGCGGGATTCGTCGTCCAGGTAGTCGGCCATTTTCGGCGCGTCGACCAGTACGGCTTGGGTGTCGGCGTTTTTGGTATCGAGGACGCGCAACGGGTTGGTTTTCAGACGGCGCTGGCTGTCTTCATCCAATTTGTCCAAGTGAGCAGACAGATACTCGACCAGCGCTTCGCGATAACGACCGCGGGACTCGGNGGTGCCCAGGCTGTTGAGTTCAAGCTTGACCGCGTCGCGGATGCCGAGCAGGCCCCACAGGCGCCAAGTCAGCACGATCAGCTCGGCGTCGATGTCCGGACCGTCGAGGTTGAACACCTCGAGGCCGATCTGATGGAACTGGCGATAACGGCCTTTCTGCGGGCGCTCGTGGCGGAACATCGGGCCGATGTACCACAACTTCTGCGGCTGGCCACCACCGGTGAGGCCATGCTCNAGCACGGCACGCACGCAGGCCGCTGTGCCTTCCGGNCGCAGGGTCAGGGAGTCGCCGTTACGGTCTTCAAAGGTGTACATCTCTTTTTCGACGATGTCGGTCACTTCACCGATGGAGCGCTTGAACAGCTCGGTGAATTCAACGATCGGCATGCGGATCTGCTTGTAACCGTAGTTATCCAGCAGGCGCGCGACCGTGTTTTCGAAGTAGCGCCACAGTGGCGTCTGCTCCGGCAGGATGTCGTTCATGCCACGAATGGCTTGCAGAGACTTGCTCACATCTAATCCTTAAATTCGTTCG
>NZ_NMOJ01000188.1 GCF_002251635.1 Pseudomonas mandelii | reverse complement strand
TCAGCCGCGCGCGATCAGCGCTGCGTCGGCTTCGACCTTTTCGGCCGCTTTCTGGCGGATCAAGCTTTCAAGNTGATCCACCAGATTCTCATTCGTCAACTTCTGCGACGGCTTGCCGTCGATGTAAATCAGGTTTGGCGTACCGCCAGTCAGGCCGATGTGCGCCTCTTTGGCTTCACCCGGGCCGTTGACCACGCAACCGATCACCGCAACATCGAGCGGCACCAGCAGGTCTTCAAGGCGCAACTCCAGGTCGTTCATGGTTTTCACCACGTCGAAGTTCTGCCGCGAGCAGCTCGGGCAGGCAATGAAGTTGATGCCACGGGAACGTAAACGCAGGGATTTGAGAATGTCGTAGCCGACTTTCACTTCCTCTACTGGGTCTGCCGCCAGGGAGATGCGGATAGTATCGCCAATCCCTTCGGCGAGCAGCATACCGAGACCCACCGCAGATTTCACTGTGCCTGAGCGCAAACCGCCCGCTTCAGTGATACCCAGGTGCAGCGGCTGCACGATTTCCTTGGCCAGCAGGCGGTAGGCTTCTACCGCCATGAACACGTCGGAGGCCTTTACGCTGACCTTGAAGTCCTGGAAATTCAAGCGCTCAAGGTGCTCAACGTGGCGCAGCGCCGATTCAACCAGCGCCGCCGGAGTCGGCTCGCCGTATTTCTTCTGCAGGTCTTTTTCCAGGGAACCGGCGTTGACGCCGATACGGATCGGAATCCCGCGGTCACGGGCTGCATCCACCACCGCGCGCACACGGTCTTCACGACCGATGTTGCCCGGGTTGATGCGCAAGCAGTCGACGCCCAGTTCGGCCACGCGCAATGCGATCTTGTAGTCGAAGTGAATGTCGGCAACCAGCGGCACCTTGACCAGTTGCTTGATGCGACCAAATGCTTCGGCAGCGTCCATGTCCGGCACGGAAACCCGCACGATGTCCACACCGGCCGCTTCCAGACGGTTGATCTGGGCGACGGTGGCGGCGACATCATTGGTGTCGCTGTTGGTCATGCTCTGCACCGCGATAGGGGCATCGCCACCCACCGGCACCGAGCCGACCCAGATCTTGCGCGATACGCGACGTTTGATTGGAGATTCGCCGTGCATGACTATTGTCCCAACTTGAGGCGAGCGGTCTCGCCACTGGTGAACGGCGCCACGTCCACAGGCTGGCCGTTGTAGGTGACCTGCGCGCCACGGGCGAAGCCCAGACGCACGGCAAACGGCGGCTTGCCACTGACGGAAACACTTTCGCCTTTACGCTTCAGACCGCTCAACAGCACTTTGCCGGTGCCATCGGTCACTTGCGTCCAGCAATCGGCGGTGAACTGCAGTTGAACCTGGCCTTGGCCGGCCACCGGAGCAGCGGCTGCCGGAGCGGGAATGGTCGGCATTACCGAAGCGCTCGCCGGTGGTGTCGATACAACAGGAGCCGTCGGGGCCGGTGCGACCGGAGTCGCGACAACTGGAGCAGCGGCGCTGTGCGTCGGTGCCGCAGGGGCTGGGGCAGCGGGTGCAGTCGGCGCGGCGGCAGGCGCAGTGGCTTCTGCCTCGGTCGGTGCTTCAGTGGAACTCTCGGCTTGCGGCAACGCAAGCGCGGTTGCACCTTCAGCCTGACCTTCCGCGACGGCCTGATCTTCCGGCTCGTCCAGCGGATGAATCTGGGTGGTGCCGTCGGCGCTTTCGACTTCGACATGCTCCGGACTCGGGGTGATCAGGTCTTTGGTGCGCTGGGAGGTCTGATCCTGCCACCAGACAAAACCGCCACCAATCACTGCGATCAGCAGCAAGAGGCTGACAATACGCAAAATCGTGTGGGAAACCCGCACCGGCTCTTCGATGCGACCGAGGCCATGCACATTGCTGCCCTGGGAGTCGGTGCCGGTGAATTGGTCGAACGCTTGGACCAGTACGGTTTGGTCAATGCCCAACAATTTGGCATACGCGCGGATATAACCGCGAGCAAAGGTGTGCCCCGGCAGTTTGTCGAAAGCGCCGGCTTCCAGATTACTCAAGGAACTAACGGTGAGGTTGAGCTTGAGGGCCACTTCTGCCAGCGACCAACCATTGCTTTCGCGGGCCTGACGCAAGGTCTCGCCTGGGTTTACGCGATTAGCTGCTACAACTTCCGGGTGCGCCGCTTTCATCATTGCTCCGACAGGTATTGCTGATATTCCGGCGTACCGGGATAGAGTCGTTCGAGTTGCTGGCCAAAACGTGCGGCCGTGTCGCGTTCTTCATGAACCGTCGCCAGCCGCACACCGAGCAATAGACTACGTGCATTTTGCCCGCTGAGCAGGCTAAAACGCTCGTAATAGTCACGTGCCGGCACATAATGCCTGTCTTCGTAAGACAACTCAGCCATTTCCAGCAATGCACGCGGTTGTTGGCGATTCAAACGCAGGGCTTTTTCCAGTTGCTGCTGCGCCAGATCACGCTGGCCCAGCTTCGAAGCGGTCATGCCCAGGTTCTCGAACACCCGCGAACGCTCAGGATACAGGGTATCGGCGGCGGCCTGTTCAAAGCGCTCGTAAGCCTCTTTATAACGTTTTTCTTCGAAAAGAAAGCTGCCGTAGTTGTTCAGGATTCGAGCATCATCGGGACGGGAAGACAGCGCCTTGCGAAAGTGCTGGTCTGCCAGCTCAGGTTCCATTTCAGCCTGAAACACCAACCCAAGCGCCGCATTGGCATCCGGGTCCGAGTCATCCAGATCCAAGGCTTTCTTCAACGGCACTTTCGCCCGTTCGGTCATGCCTTGCTGCAAGTATCCCAAGCCCAGTTGCACGTAGGCAGTGCGCGCTTCATCGCGACCTTTGCTGGTTTTCATCGGATTGAAATCGCCCGACAGGACGCAACCAGCAGACAGGCTGGCCAACAGCAAAAGCAGCGCAAAGCGCAGGGACATAGAGATCCTCTCTTGATTTATTTCGCGGCGTTTTGCGCCATATCGTTCGCGGCGTTAAGTTCGCGCACGGCGATATAACGTTCGCTGCGACGGGTGCGATCCAGCACCTGCCCTACCAATTGGCCACAGGCGGCGTCGATGTCTTCACCACGCGTGGTGCGCACGGTGACATTGAAGCCTGCATGGTGAAGCTGATCCTGGAAACGGCGAATCGCGTTGTTGCTCGGGCGCTCGTAACCGGAATGCGGNAACGGGTTAAACGGAATCAGGTTGATCTTGCACGGGGTGTTCTTGAGCAGCTCGATCATCTCGACCGCGTGCTCGACCTTGTCGTTGATGTCCTTGAGCATGGTGTACTCAATGGTCAACACACGCTTCTCGCCCAAGGTCGCCATGTAACGCTGGCAAGATTCGAGCAGCATCTTAAGCGGATACTTCTTGTTGATCGGCACCAATTGGTTACGCAATGCGTCATTGGGTGCGTGCAGCGACAACGCCAGGGAGACGTCGATGTGCTTGGCCAGCTCATCGATCATCGGCACCACGCCCGANGTGGACAGGGTCACGCGGCGCTTGGAGATCCCGTAGCCCAGGTCATCCATCATCAGATGCATGGCGGCAACGACGTTATCGAAGTTCAGCAGCGGCTCACCCATGCCCATCATCACCACGTTGGTGATGGCACGGTCGACGGTTGCCGGGACGCTGCCAAAGGATTTGTTGGCAATCCACACCTGGCCAATGACTTCGGCGGCGGTGAGGTTGCTATTGAAGCCTTGCTTGCCGGTGGAGCAGAAACTGCAGTCCAGGGCACAGCCAGCCTGGGACGAAACGCACAATGTGCCGCGCTTGCCCTGGGGAATGTAAACGGTCTCGACGCAGCTGCCGGACGCCACGCGCACCACCCACTTACGGGTGCCGTCGCTGGAGATGTCCTCGCTGACCACTTCGGGGCCACGGACCTCAGCAATGACCTTGAGCTTGTCGCGCAGGGCCTTGCTGACGTTCGTCATGGCGTCGAAATCGTCGACGCCAAAGTGGTGAATCCACTTCATTACCTGACCGGCACGGAAACGCTTCTCCCCGATTGAGTCGAAGAATTTTTCCATTTCCTGTTGAGTCAGACCCAGCAGGTTGGTTTTAACAGTCGATGTAGTCATGGATTCACCCTCACTCTTTAAGCCGATGCTTAGCGAGCGGTTACTTCAGTAGCAGCGAAAAAGTACGAGATTTCGCGAGCAGCAGCGGCTTCGGAGTCCGAACCGTGAACAGCGTTGGCGTCGATCGATTCAGCGAAATCAGCACGGATGGTGCCGGCAGCCGCTTCTTTAGGGTTGGTAGCGCCCATCAGCTCACGGTTCAGAGCGATAGCGTTTTCGCCTTCCAGAACCTGAACAACAACAGGACCGGAGATCATGAAGGCAACCAGGTCGCCGAAGAAACCACGAGCGCTGTGCTCAGCGTAGAAGCCTTCAGCTTCAGCTTTGGACAGTTGCTTGAGTTTCGAAGCTACAACCTTCAGGCCGGCTTTTTCGAAACGAGTGGTGATCTCGCCGATGACGTTTTTTGCAACAGCGTCAGGCTTGATGATGGAGAAAGTACGTTGAACAGCCATGGTGTAACTCCAGAAACGGTAATTTACGAAAAATTAAACCCGCGAATTATACGCGGGTTCTTTGGTATTGCCTAACTGCATACGGCGCAGACTCAGTCTGCTTCTTCGATCCAGGCGGCCTGAATGGCTTCAAGCACCTTCTCGCCACCGCGGGTCGGATCATCACTGAACTCCGGCAATGCCAGCACCCATTTGTGCAGATCGACGAAGTTCACGTAACGCGGATCCACTTCCGGCTTGGATTCAGCCAGCTGGATCGCGATTTCCAGCACATCAACCCATTTCAGACTCATGACGTTTCCTTGAATCAGTGCGGCGCTTCGGCCGCATGGTTGAGCGAGTACTTCGGAATTTCGACGGTGATGTCTTCAGTCCCGACTTTTGCCTGACAGCTTAGGCGAGAAGTCGCCTCCAGGCCCCAAGCGCGATCCAGAAAGTCCTCTTCCAGCTCATCGGCTTCTTCCAGCGAGTCAAAGCCCTCGCGAATCAGACAATGACAAGTGGTGCAGGCGCAGACACCGCCACAGGCACTTTCCATCTCGATATGGTGCTCATGGGCNACTTCGAGGATGGACTTGCCGGTCTCAGCCTCCACAACCATACCGTCCGGGCAATGCTCGGCGTGTGGCAGAAAAATGACCTGCGGCATNATTATTCCTCAATCTCATTCAGGTTGCGCCCCGCCAGCGCGGCTTTCACCGTCGAGTCCAGGCGGCGGGCAGCAAAAGCGTCGGTCACTTGCGACAGACGCTTGGTCTGCTGCTCGATGGCGAAACCATCGGTACCTTTCATCAGTTCGGTCAGTTCCTGCATCTGCAGCTCGATGACCATGCGCTCTTCGGCGTCCAGCAGACGCTCGCCATCAGCATCAAGGGCAGCCTGCACCGCTTCGATCAGACGCTGGGCGTCGACCTGCTGCTCACGCAACACACGGGCGACCTTGTCGTCACCGGCGTNCTGGAACGAATCCTTGAGCATCTTGGCAATTTCGCCGTCGGTCAGGCCGTAGGACGGTTTGACCTGGATGCTGGCTTCAACACCCGAACCCAACTCGCGAGCGGAGACACTGAGCAGACCGTCGGCATCGACCTGGAACGTCACGCGGATTTTCGCGGCACCGGCGACCATTGCCGGAATGCCGCGCAATTCGAAGCGTGCCAGGGAACGGCAGTCGCTGATCAGCTCACGCTCGCCCTGCAACACGTGAATCGCCATGGCCGACTGGCCATCTTTATAAGTGGTGAAATCCTGGGCGCGGGCGACGGGGATGGTGGTGTTGCGTGGAATCACCTTCTCCATCAAGCCGCCCATGGTTTCCAGCCCCAGGGACAGCGGAATCACGTCGAGCAGCAGCAATTCGCCACCATCGCGCTTGTTGCCGGCCAGGGTGTCGGCCTGGATCGCAGCACCAATGGCGACAACTTGATCCGGGTCGATTTCAGTCAGCGGCTGGCGACCGAAAGCTTCGGCGACGGCTTCGCGAACGCGAGGCACGCGCGTCGAGCCGCCGACCATGACCACGGCATGCACTTCGTCCAGCTCGATGCCGGAATCACGCACCGCGCGACGGCAGGCTTTCAGGCTGCGCGCGACCATTGGCTCGATCAGCGCATCGAAGGCTTCACGGGTCAGTTGCGCCTTCCAGTCACCGTAGGCGACTTCAACGGACGAAGTATTGGTCAGGGCTTCCTTAGCCGCGCAAGCGGTTTGCAGCAGTTTACGCTGCGCGCCCGGATCCAGGTCGGCGGACAAGCCGGCGCTGGTGATGATCCAGCCGGCAATCGCGTGATCGAAGTCATCGCCGCCCAGGGCGGTATCGCCACCGGTGGCCAGCACTTCAAACACACCGCCGGTCAGGCGCAGGATCGAAATATCAAAGGTGCCGCCACCCAGGTCATAAATCGCGACCAGGCCTTCGGCATGCTGATCCAGACCGTAAGCCACAGCGGCTGCGGTCGGCTCATTGAGCAAACGCAGCACGTTCAGGCCGGCGAGCTTCGCCGCGTCCTTGGTGGCTTGGCGCTGAGCATCATCGAAATACGCAGGAACCGTGATCACCGCGCCGACCAATTCGCCGCCCAAGGTGGTTTCTGCACGCTGGCGCAGCACCTTGAGGATATCAGCCGACACTTCCACCGGGCTTTTCGGGCCCTGGACGGTGTCGATGAACGGCATATGGGATTCGCCGCCGACAAAGCGGTACGGCAGTTGCTCGCCCAGTTGCTTGACGTCGGACAGACCACGACCCATCAAGCGCTTGACCGACAGCACGGTGTTCAAAGGGTCGGAAGACGCCGCCAGCTTCGCCGACTCACCGACTTCGGTGCGATCAGCGTGATAGCGCACGGCGGACGGCAGGATAACCTGGCCATCGGCGTCGGGCAGCGGCTCGGACAGGCCGCTGCGCAAGGCGGCGACCAGGGAATTGGTGGTGCCCAGGTCAATCCCGACCGCCAGACGACGCTGGTGCGGTTGAGGGCTTTGGCCGGGTTCGGCGATCTGCAGTAGAGCCATGGTAATCAGGTCTTATCTGTCTATCAGGCGTGCAACACGGGCAGCACTGGGTTAATCGTCGAGGCGCTCTTCTAGCTGGCGCACTTCGTAGGTGAGCTTGTCGAGGAACTGCATGCGCCGCATCAGGCGTTCGGCCTGTTCACGTTGCGCGGCATCATTCCAACAGGCTGCGAAGCTTTCGTTGAGCTCATCCTGGGCCACTTTCAGACGACGCTTGAAGACGGCGACACCGGCCACATCGGCTTCGTCCTGCAAGTCTTCGAGCTCTTCGCGCAATTGCATCTGCTGCAGAAGGAAGTCCGGGTCGTGCACCGTGACTTCAATCGGCAACTCACCACCGTTCATCGCGAGCAGATAGCGCGCGCGTTTCGGGGGGCTTTTGAGCGTCTGATAGGCTTCATTGAGGCTGGCCGATTGCTCCAGCGCCAGGCGTTGCTCACGCTCGGAAGCGTCTGCAAAGCGGTCCGGATGAACACCGCGCGCCAACTCACGATAGCGCGTGGCCAACTGATCGAGATCCAGACGGAAGCTCGGCTGCAGTTCAAATAAAGCGAAATGACAAGGAGTACCCACAAANAGCCTCAGATGTTGAAGCTTTCGCCGCAGCCACATTCACCGCGCACGTTGGGGTTGTTGAACTTGAAGCCTTCGTTCAACCCTTCCTTGACGAAATCGAGTTCGGTGCCGTCCAGGTAGGTCAGGCTCTTAGGGTCGATGATCACTTTCTCGCCGTGACTTTCGAACACCTGGTCCTCTTCAACCACCTCGTCGACAAACTCCAGCACGTAGGCAAGGCCGGAACAGCCCGTGGTGCGAACACCCAGACGAATCCCCTCACCTTTACCGCGCCCATTCAGGGAGCGGCGAATGTGCTGCGCAGCCGCTTCTGTCATGCTGATAGCCATCGTTGACTCCTTACTCGTCGCCAAATGCTTAGATCAAGCCTTTCTTCTGCTTGTAGTCGCGGACGGCCGCTTTGATAGCGTCTTCGGCGAGTACGGAGCAGTGAATTTTCACTGGCGGCAGTGCCAGTTCTTCGGCCAGCTGGGTGTTGCTGATGGTCACAGCCTCATCCAGGGTCTTGCCTTTCATCCACTCGGTAGCGAGGGAGCTGGAAGCAATGGCGGAACCGCAGCCGTAAGTCTTGAACTTGGCGTCTTCGATAACGCCAGCGTCGTTGACCTTGATCTGCAGGCGCATAACGTCGCCGCACGCCGGAGCGCCGACCATGCCAGTGCCGACATCAGGGTCTTCCGCGTTCATCTTGCCGACGTTGCGCGGGTTTTCGTAGTGGTCGATGACCTTTTCGCTGTAAGCCATGATTCTTAATCCTCACTCATCAGAGAGTCGCTCTTGAGCCCTGAAAACCTTGTTTTGCAGGGCCGGTTTGCGGCGACTTGAAATCAGTGTGCCGCCCACTCGATTTTCGAAATGTCGACACCGTCTTTGTACATGTCCCACAGCGGCGACAGAACGCGCAGCTTGTTGACGGCTTCGCAGACTTTCTGCGCGGCGTAATCGACTTGCTCTTCGGTGGTGAAACGGCCGAACGTAAAGCGGATCGAGCTGTGTGCCAGTTCGTCGTTGCGGCCCAGGGCGCGCAATACGTACGAAGGCTCAAGGGAAGCCGAGGTGCAGGCCGAACCGGACGAAACTGCCAGGTCCTTGAGCGCCATGATCAGCGACTCGCCTTCGACGTAGTTGAAGCTCAAATTCAGGTTGTGCGGTACGCGGGCAGTCATGCTGCCGTTGATGTACAGCTCTTCAAGGTTCTCGACCTGCTTGTAGAANCGGTCGCTCAACGCTTTGATGCGCACGTTTTCGGCAGCCATGTCTTCTTTGGCTACACGGAAGGCTTCGCCCATGCCAACGATCTGGTGGGTCGCCAGGGTGCCCGAACGCATGCCGCGCTCGTGACCACCGCCGTGCATGGTGGCTTCGATACGCACGCGAGGCTTGCGGCTCACGTACAGCGCGCCGATGCCTTTAGGGCCGTAGGTCTTGTGGGCGGAGAAGGACATCAGGTCGACTTTCAGTTTCGACAGGTCGATGTCGACCTTGCCGGTGGACTGAGCAGCGTCGACGTGCAGCAGAATGCCCTTGGAGCGGGTCAGTTCGCCGATGGCTGCGATGTCGTTGATGGTGCCGATTTCGTTGTTCACGTGGATCACGGAAACCAGGATGGTGTCTTCNCGCAGCGCGGCTTCGATCATCGCTGGCGTGACGATACCGTCGGTGGTTGGCTCGAGGTAGGTAACCTCGAAACCTTCACGCTCCAGTTGGCGCATGGTGTCGAGGACAGCCTTGTGCTCAATCTTGGTGGTGATCAGGTGTTTGCCTTTGGTCGCGTAGAAATGCGCCGCGCCCTTGATTGCCAGGTTGTCGGATTCGGTGGCACCGGAGGTCCAGACGATTTCGCGCGGGTCGGCATTGACCAGGTCGGCGACTTGGCGACGAGCGTTCTCGACCGCTTCCTCGGCTTTCCAGCCGAATACGTGGGAACGGGAGGCCGGGTTGCCGAAGTTTCCGTCGACCAGCAGGCATTCGCTCATCTTTTGCGCGACACGCGGATCAACCGGGGTGGTCGCTGAGTAATCAAGGTAAATCGGCAATTTCATGGACTTTCTCCTAATCAGGCTGGCTGGCGTGCCGTTAGCTCTGCGGCTGTCACTCGACGGCGGACGCTTCGATCTTGTCCAGACGCGGCGCCTTGGTGTTGCAACGGCGCTGGTCCTGACGCTGGGCTACTTCTTGCACCTCACGGCGAGTCACAAGATCAGCCAAGCTGATACCACTCAAAAACTCATGGATCTGCAGGCTCAAGTCACACCACAAGTGGTGGGTCAGGCAGGTGTCGCCAGCGTGGCAATCACCCAAACCCTGGCATTTGGTGGCATCGACGGATTCGTTGACCGCGTCGATCACCTGGGCTACCTGGATGCCCTGCATGTCGCGGGACAGTTGGTAGCCGCCACCCGGCCCACGTACGCTGGAAACCAAGTTGCTACGGCGCAATTTGGCGAAAAGCTGCTCGAGGTAGGACAGGGAAATGCCTTGGCGCTCGGAGATATCGGCCAGGGACACCGGCCCAGTTTGCGCGTGCAAGGCCAGGTCAAGCATGGCGGTTACCGCGTATCGGCCTTTTGTAGTCAGTCTCATGGACAAGTACCAAGGNGTTCAGAATGGGAGCAAGTATGCGATTCCCGAGTATTTAAGTCAACTATAAGACCTAGTGCTTTAGTCGGGATTACCCGNAAAAGAGCGCGCGCATCATAGCAAAGGCTGGTCGGTTACAGCCAGCAATTGCGCGTTATCGTTCATCGCGGGCAAGCCCGCCCCCACAGCATGTGGGAGCGGGCAAGCCCGCGAAGGGATCGACGAGGTTTAGCTGGCCTGACTCTGATCCTTGTCCTTCACACAGGCAAAGTCTTCTTCGCGCAGCTCAGGCAGATCTTTCGCACAGTAATTGCTGCCTAGATCCTTCAACGCTCCGCACATCCCCTCCAGACGACCATCGACTGCCTGCAGGTGATCGAGCAATTGGTTAATAGCCCGCGCCACCGGGTCGGGCATGTCTTCGCTGACGCCATAGGCATCGAAACCGATCTTCTCCGCCATGGCCTTGCGCTTGGCTTCCTGCTCGTC
>NZ_NMOJ01000187.1 GCF_002251635.1 Pseudomonas mandelii | reverse complement strand
CGGACTTGACGATGATCCGCCCCGGAATCCCGACCACCGTGGCTCCGGCCGGAACCGCCTTGGTGACCACGGCGTTGGAACCGACTTTGGCGCCCGCACCAACGGTAAACGGGCCAAGCACCTTGGCGCCCGCCCCCACTACCACACCATCACCCAGNGTCGGGTGACGCTTGCCCTTGTTCCAGCTGGTGCCGCCCAACGTCACGCCCTGATAAAGGGTGACATCGTTGCCGATCTCGGCGGTCTCACCGATGACGATGCCCATGCCATGGTCGATAAAGAAGCGACGCCCGACTTTGGCCCCCGGGTGAATCTCAATCCCCGTCAGCCAGCGACCGAAGTTCGACACCAGCCGCGCCAGCCATTTCCAGCCCATACCCCACAGGGCGCCGGACAGGCGGTGAATCCAGATCGCGTGCATGCCCGGGTAGCAGGTCAGCACTTCAAAGGCGTTGCGCGCCGCCGGGTCACGGTGGAAAACACTCTGGATATCTTCTCGCAAACGCTCGAACATTTTTAATCCTTCCGCTTAAGAAGCTCGCCACGGGCCGCTTTCTGGGTTTCCGTGAGGATGCCACGCAATATATTCATTTCCGCTCGGCTGACCGAGCTGCGCCCGTACAGGCGACGCAGGCGCGCCATCAAGTGCCGTGGTTTTTCCGGATCGAGGAATTCGATGGCCACCAGGGTTTGCTCCAGGTGCTCATAGAACCGCTCCAGCTCGTCCATGGTGGCCAACTCGCCACTTTTGGTCGACGCGACTTCATCCTTCTCTACCTTGCTCGGCTGACCTTCAGCGGCCAGCCAGGCCATGCGCACTTCATAACTCAACACCTGCACCGCCGCCCCGAGGTTCAGCGAGCTGAACTCAGGGTCGGATGGAATGTGCACGTGGTAATGACATCGCTGCAGCTCTTCATTGGTCAGGCCGGAATCTTCACGACCGAACACCAAGGCAATCTCGGCACCCGACGCCGCCTCCTCGACCACCTTCACGCCGCATTCGCGGGGATCGAGCAACGGCCAGGGAATGCGACGGTCACGGGCGCTGGTGCCAAGCACCAGATTGCAGCCGACCAAGGCATCTTCCAGGGTGGCGACGACTTGCGCGCTTTCAAGGATGTCATTGGCGCCGGACGCACGGGCATCGGCCTCGTGGTGCGGGAACAGGCGCGGCTCGACCAGCACCAGGCGCGTCAGCCCCATGTTTTTCATGGCTCGCGCCACCCCGCCGATGTTGCCGGGATGACTGGTATTGACCANGACGACACGAATGTTATGCAGCACGGGAGGCAATCTCGAACACAGAATGGGGGAGCAGAATCTTACAGCTCAACCTACCGTTAAGCTATGAAAGCGAACACCAACCTTCACCTGTAGAAAAGTTCTGCTAGAATGCCCGGCTTTCTTTAACAACCTTAGGTGACACATCCATGCAGCCCATGCTGAATATCGCGCTGCGCGCCGCCCGCAGCGCCAGTGAATTGATCTTCCGCTCCATCGAGCGCCTGGATACCATCAAGGTCGACGAAAAAGACGCCAAGGATTATGTATCCGAGGTGGATCGCGCCGCCGAACAGAAAATCATCGACGCGCTGCGCAAGGCCTACCCTACCCACGGCATCCTCGGCGAAGAAACCGGCNTGCACAAAGGCACCGG
>NZ_NMOJ01000186.1 GCF_002251635.1 Pseudomonas mandelii | reverse complement strand
ATTGAAGGCGAAGAATACCTGTGGATCATCGANCCACTGGATGGCACCACCAACTTCCTGCGCGGCATCCCACACTTTGCCGTGAGCATTGCCTGCAAATACCGTGGCCGCCTGGAACACGCTGTCGTGCTCGACCCGGTTCGCCAGGAAGAATTCACCGCCAGCCGTGGCCGTGGCGCCCAGCTGAACGGTCGTCGCCTGCGTGTAAGCGGTCGTACCAGCCTGGACGGCGCCCTGCTGGGCACTGGCTTCCCGTTCCGTGACGACCAGATGGACAACCTGGAAAACTACCTGGGCATGTTCCGCGCCCTGGTTGGCCAAACCGCCGGCATCCGTCGCGCCGGTGCTGCCAGCCTGGACCTGGCTTATGTTGCCGCCGGTCGTTTTGATGCGTTCTGGGAGTCGGGCCTGTCCGAGTGGGACATGGCGGCAGGCGCCCTGCTGATCCAGGAAGCGGGTGGCCTGGTGAGCGACTTCACCGGTGGTCACGACTTCCTTGAGAAAGGCCACGTCGTTGCCGGTAACACCAAATGCTTCAAGGCAGTATTGACGGCGATCCAGCCGCACCTGCCGGCTTCGCTGAAGCGTTAAGCGAGCGAGCACAAAAAAAGCACCCCGAGGGGTGCTTTTTTTATGCCTGGAGTTTGCCCCCGAAAACACCACAAATCCAATGTGGGAGCGGGCTTGCTCGCGAAAGCGGTGTATCAGCCACCATTAATGTGGAATGTGAAGCCGCCTTCGCGAGCAAGCCCGCTCCCACAAGGGGATCTGTGGGGATGCAGAAGTTGTAGGCACAAAAAAAGCACCCTTCCGGGTGCTTCTTTCTGAATCTGAATTTCAGCTTTTTTAGTGAGCCTGTTCGTTCTGCGACAGGACCAGTTTGCCTTCCTTGTCGACCGGAATCTGGTTGCCCGGATCACGATCCATCCGCACCTTGCCTTCCTTGCCATCCAGCGAATAACGAACGTCGTAGCCTACGACCTTGTCGCTGATGTCNTTCACTGTGTTACAGCGAGTCTGCGTAGTGGTGTAGGTGTCACGCTCTTGCATGCCTTCCTGAACCTTGTTGCCCGCATAACCACCACCAACAGCGCCTGCGACCGTGGCAATCTTCTTGCCGGTGCCGCCGCCGATCTGGTTACCCAGCAAACCACCGGCTAATGCACCGACCACCGTACCGGCGATCTGGTGTTGATCTTTCACCGGCGCTTGCCGGGTCACTGCTACATCCTTGCACACTTCACGTGGCGTCTTGATTTGTGTCTTCACCGGCTGCACCGCCAGCACTTGCGCATACTCAGGGCCGCTTTTTACCAGGCTGTAGGTGGCAACAGCACCCCCGGCAGTCACACCGACAGCACCCAATACCGCACCAACCAGCAACGACTTGTTCACGTGAACCTCCTGACCATCACAAACGGACCGAGTCCGCGCTATACCCAGCCTTGGAGCATAAAAAAAGGCGCGAGTTCAACTCGCGCCTTTTTGGGCTGACAGCTGGAGGAGCGATGGCCGTTATGGACGGTCGTCGACTTCCTTGTCAGCAGCCGCAGGAGGAATCAGATCCTCGCTGTTGAGGTTCAGCCAGATCAGCACCACGTTGGCGATGTAGATCGACGAGTAGGTGCCCGCCAGAACGCCGATGAACAGCGCCAGGGAGAAGCCCCACAGGTTGTCGCCACCGAAGATCATCAGCGCAGCAATCGCCAGCAAGGTGGAGATCGACGTCGCCATGGTCCGCAGCAGGGTCTGAGTGGTGGAAACGTTGATGTTCTCGATCAGCGACGCCTTGCGCAGTACGCGGAAGTTCTCACGAACCCGGTCGAATACCACGATGGTGTCATTGAGGGAGTAACCAATGATCGCCAGCACCGCCGCCAATACCGTCAGGTCGAAGGTGATCTGGAAGAACGACAGGATACCGATGGTCACGATCACGTCGTGGATCAGCGAAACGATGGCACCGACCGCGAACTTCCACTGAAAGCGGAACGCCAGGTAGATCATGATGCCGGCCAGCGCCATCAGCATGCCGAGGCCGCCCTGGTCGCGCAGCTCTTCACCGACCTGCGGGCCCACGAACTCGACGCGCTTGACCGACGCCGGGTTGTCGCCGCCGACCTTCTGCAAGGCCTCGGCTACCTGGTGACCCAGTTGTGGATCTTCGCCCGGCATACGCACCAGCAGGTCGGTGGTCGCACCGAAGCTCTGCACGATTGCCTCGTGATAACCCGAAGTAGCCAGTTGCTCGCGCACCTTGGTGACATCCGCCGGACGCTCGTAGGTCAGCTCGATGAGCGTACCGCCGGTGAAGTCCAGGCCCCAGTTCATGCCCTTGGTCGCGAAGCTGAACAACGCCAGAACGGTGAGGACCATGGTGAAGCCGAACGCAACGTTGCGAACGCCCATGAAGTTGATTGTACGTAACATGGCAGCCCCTTAAATCCACAACTTCTTGAAGTCACGCCCGCCAAAGATCAGGTTGACCATTGCGCGGGTCACCATGATGGCCGTGAACATCGAGGTAAAGATACCGAGGGACATGGTCACCGCAAAACCTTTGACCGGGCCGGTGCCCATGGCAAAGAGAATCCCGCCGACCAGCAAGGTGGTCAAGTTGGAGTCGAGAATCGCGGTAAATGCCCGGCCGAAGCCTTCGTTGATTGCACGCTGTACGGTCATGCCCGCCGCGATCTCTTCACGAATCCGCGAGAAGATCAGTACGTTGGCGTCTACCGCCATGCCCATGGTGAGCACGATACCGGCGATACCCGGCAGGGTCAGCGTAGCGCCCAGCAGCGACATCAGGGCCAGCAGCATGACCATGTTGCCCGCGAGGGCCACGGTGGCGATGACGCCGAAGAAGCGGTAGATGGCGATGATGAACAGCGACACAAACAGCATGCCCCACAAGGCTGCGTCGATACCCTTGGTGATGTTGTCGGCACCCAGGCTCGGGCCAATGGTGCGTTCTTCAGCGAAGTACATCGGCGCCGCCAGGCCACCGGCACGCAGCAACAGCGCCAGTTCGGACGACTCGCCCTGGCCGTTCAGGCCAGTGATGCGGAATTGAGCACCCAGCGGCGACTGGATGGTCGCCAGGCTGATGATCTTCTTCTCTTCCTTGAAGGTCTGCACCGGCACGTCTTTCTCGACACCGTTGACCATTTGCTTGGTGTAGGTGGTAACCGGGCGTTGCTCGATGAAGATTACCGCCATGCTGCGGCCGACGTTGCTGCGCGTGGCGCGGCTCATCAGTTCGCCGCCATGACCATCCAGACGGATGTTCACTTCAGGCGTGCCGTGCTCGCCAAAGCCAGCCTTGGCGTCAGTCACCTGGTCACCGGTGATGATCAAGCCACGCTCGATCAACGCTGGAGGACGGTTACCTTCACGGAACTCGAACTCTTCGGCAGTGGCGCGCGAAGCACCCGGCTCAGCGGCCAGACGGAATTCCAGGTTGGCCGTTTTACCCAGGATACGCTTGGCTTCAGCAGTGTCCTGCACGCCCGGCAGTTCAACCACGATGCGGTTGGCGCCCTGACGCTGAACGATCGGCTCGGCCACACCCAGCTCGTTGACGCGGTTACGTACCGTGGTCAAGTTCTGCTTGATGGAGTATTCACGGATTTCCGCCAGCTTGGCCGGGGTCATCGCCAGACGCAGTACAGGTTGACCATTGAGGTCGGCCGGTACGATGTCGAAATCATTGAAGTTCTTGCGGATCAGCGCACGGGCCTGTTCGCGGGAAGCTTCGTCAGAGAAGCCCAGCTGGATGGCACCGTTGAGCTGCGGCAGGCTGCGATAACGCAGTTTCTCTTTACGCAGCAGGCTCTTCACATCGCCTTCGTAGACTTTCAGGCGTGCGTCGAGGGCTTTGTCCATGTCGACTTCCAGCAGGAAGTGCACACCACCGGACAAGTCCAGACCCAGCTTCATCGGGTGCGCGCCAATGCTGCGCAGCCATTTTGGCGTGGTCTGTGCCAGGTTCAGCGCGACAACGTAGTCATCACCCATGGCCTTGCGCACAACGTCTTTGGCCGGCAGTTGGTCTTCTGCCTTGACCAGGCGAATCAGACCGCCCTTGCCACCCGCCGTCAGCGAAGTCGCCTTGACGTTGATCCCGGATTCCTTGAGCGCAGTGCTCACGCGATCCAGATCAGCCTGATTGACTTGCAGCGAAGTGCTTGCGCCGCTGACCTGAATGGCCGGGTCATCAGGATATAAATTGGGAGCGGAATAAATAAAACCGATCGCCAGCACCGCCAGGATCAGTACGTATTTCCACAGAGGGTATTTGTTCAGCATCACGCCGCCCGCTTATAACGCGGGGCGCCTTGCGCGCCCCGTCGATTGGTAAAAGTTGTTACTCAGATCGCTTTGAGCGTGCCTTTTGGCAACGTGGCGGCGATGGCGCCCTTCTGGAACTTCATTTCGACGGTGTCGGAGACTTCCAGAATCACGAAAGCATCGGAAACCTTGGTGATCTTGCCGGCGATGCCGCCAGTGGTCACGACTTCGTCGCCTTTCTGCAGGCTGCCCAGCAGGTTTTTCTGCTCTTTGGCGCGCTTGGCCTGTGGACGCCAGATCATCAGGTAGAAGATGACCAGGAAGCCGACCAGGAAAATCCACTCGAAACCACCGCCCATTGGGCCGGCAGCGGCAGGCGCAGCGGCGTCAGCCATGGCATTAGAGATAAAAAAGCTCATTTAGCACTCCAGTTGCAAATAGTGAATCTTAGGGTCGGAAAACTCAGTCCAAGGGCGGCACAGGGAGCCCGCGCTTGGCATAGAAGGCATCGACGAAGGCGGCCAATGTACCCTGTTGAATAGCCTCGCGCAAACCAGCCATCAGGACTTGGTAGTGACGCAAGTTATGGATGGTATTGAGCATGCTCCCCAGCATTTCGCCGCACTTGTCCAGGTGATGCAGATAAGCGCGGGAGAAGTTCTGGCAGGTATAGCAGTCACAGGTGGGATCCAGCGGCGAATCATCATGGCGATGGAACGCGTTACGGATCTTCAGCACGCCTGTATCGATGAACAGATGCCCATTGCGGGCATTACGGGTTGGCATCACGCAATCGAACATGTCCACACCGCGGCGCACACCCTCTACGAGATCTTCCGGTTTGCCAACGCCCATAAGGTAACGAGGTTTGTCAGCCGGCATCAGGCCCGGCAGGTAATCCAGCACCTTGATCATCTCGTGCTTGGGCTCGCCCACCGACAGGCCGCCGATGGCCAGGCCGTCAAAGCCGATCTGGTCGAGGCCTTCCAGCGAGCGCATGCGCAAATCCTGGTGCATGCCGCCCTGAACGATGCCGAACAGCGCCGCCGTGTTGTCGCCATGGGCTTCTTTCGAACGCTGGGCCCAACGCAGCGACAGCTCCATGGAAATGCGCGCCACGTCTTCATCCGCCGGGTACGGCGTGCACTCGTCAAAAATCATCACGATGTCGGAGCCCAGGTCACGCTGCACCTGCATCGACTCTTCCGGGCCCATGAACACCTTGGAACCGTCGACCGGCGAGGCGAAGGTCACGCCCTCCTCCTTGATCTTGCGCATGGCGCCCAGGCTGAACACCTGGAAACCACCGGAGTCGGTGAGGATCGGGCCTTGCCACTTCATGAAGTCATGCAGGTCGCCATGCTTCTTGATCACTTCCGTGCCCGGGCGCAGCCACAGGTGGAAGGTGTTGCCCAGAATGATTTCCGCGCCGGTCGCGGTGATGTCACGCGGCAGCATGCCCTTGACGGTGCCGTAGGTGCCCACAGGCATGAAAGCCGGGGTTTCGACGGTGCCGCGTGGAAAGGTCAGGCGACCACGACGAGCCTTGCCGTCAGTAGCAAGCAACTCAAACGACATACGACTTTGGCGACTCATTCTTTGTCCTCAGGGCCACGTGGTGCGGGGTTACGGGTGATAAACATCGCATCACCGTAGCTGAAAAAGCGGTATTCATNCTCCATGGCGGCTTGATACGCGGCCATGGTTTCCGGGTAACCGGCAAATGCCGACACCAGCATCAACAGCGTGGATTCCGGCAAATGGAAGTTGGTCACCAGGCAGTCGACCACATGGAACGGCCGGCCCGGAAAGATAAAGATATCGGTGTCACCACTGAACGGCTTGAGCACGCCATCACGCGCCGCACTCTCCAGCGAACGCACGCTGGTGGTGCCCACAGCCACCACACGACCGCCGCGCGCCTTGCACGCCGCCACGGCATCCACGACGCTTTGGCCGACTTCCAGCCATTCGCTGTGCATGTGGTGATCTTCGATCTTCTCGACCCGCACCGGCTGGAACGTGCCCGCGCCCACGTGCAAGGTCACATAAGCGCTCTCGACGCCCTTGGCGGCAATCGCATCCAGCAACGGCTGGTCGAAATGCAGCCCGGCCGTCGGCGCGGCCACCGCACCCGGGCGCTGCGAGTACACCGTCTGATAGCGCTCGCGGTCCGCGTCTTCGTCGGGGCGGTCTATATAAGGAGGCAACGGCATATGGCCGACACGCTCCAACAGCGGCAACACTTCTTCGGCGAACCCCAGCTCAAACAACGCATCATGACGCGCCAGCATTTCAGCCTCGCCACCGCCGTCGATGAGAATCTTCGAACCCGGCTTCGGCGACTTGCTGGAGCGCACATGGGCCAGCACGCGATGGCTGTCCAACACCCGCTCCACCAGAATTTCCAGCTTGCCGCCGGACGCTTTCTGGCCAAACAGCCGTGCCGGAATCACCCGGGTATTGTTAAACACCATCAAATCGCCTGGGCGTAAATGCTCAAGCAAATCAGTGAATTGACGGTGTGCGAGGGCACCGCTCACCCCGTCCAGGGTCAGCAGTCGACTGGCGCGACGCTCGGCCAAAGGGTGGCGAGCGATCAGCGAATCAGGGAGCTCAAAAGTAAAGTCAGCAACGCGCATGATGGGGTTCGTCTAGCAGGGCCGGGAAGTCTAGCGGAAATAGTGAAAATNNNCNATGAACGTGATTGACCAACGGTAATCTCATCTCTATACTTCGCCGCCATTGAGCCCTGATGGCGGAATTGGTAGACGCGGCGGATTCAAAATCCGTTTTCGAAAGGAGTGGGAGTTCGAGTCTCCCTCGGGGCACCATCTTAAAGAAAGACCTTGAAATTCAAGGTCTTTTTTTTCGCCTGTAGAAAAGTGCGTATGCACGGGCGAACGCAGACGTTGAGGAGCCGGGACCATGGAATTGACGCTGGAAGCCTGTATCCCTGCTTGTATCCTGAGAAAAATACCTAACTTTGGGATACAAGGATGAAGCGCGCAGATATCAAGCGCCGCCCTCTTGCAGACACGACGCTTGCGGGGCTGGAGCCGGAATCAAAGGAATATCGAGAACTGGATGGAAACGGCCTCTATTTCAGGGTTAAGCCTGATGGCGGTAAATCCTGGCAGCTCCGCTACAAACGTCCGGCGGGCAATTGGGCTTGGATGGGGCTGGGGGGTTATCCAGAAGTTAGTGGTGCATCAGCACGAGAGAAAGCTGCCGATCTACGCAAAGTAGTGAGCAGCGGTGTTGACCCCCTCGAGCAAAAACGATTTGCGAAAGCTGCTATTGATGCGGCCAGAGCTCGAACCTTTCGAGCGGCTGCTTATGACTGGCTAAAGGCAAAGGAGGAAAAAGGTCTCGCACCCTCCACCCTCAACAAAATTCGTACCTATCTCGAAAAAGACATACTTCCTGCCCTGGGGGACAAGCCCCTAGACGAAATTACACGTACTGATTGTGCAGAGCTCCAAGCATCAATCGAAGCGAGGGATGCGCACAACGTCGCGGAAAAGTGCCGTACCTGGATCAATCAGATCTTCGGGCGCGCCATCGGCTTAGGCCTGACTGAAAACGATCCAGGAAGCCGCCTTCGCGATATCGCAGCCAAAGCCCCTAAAACCCAACAACATCCACATCTGCTGGAGCCTGAATTGGGTGAGTTTTTACAGGCTCTCAAGAACACCCCAAGTAGGCTGACAGCCCGCACTGCGGCATGGCTATGCGTATGGACAGCATCACGACCGGGGATGGTCCGCTTGGCAGAATGGAAGGAGTTCGACCTTGAGAAGGCCATTTGGACCACTCCTGCCGCCAAGATGAAAATGCGCAGGGACTTTGTATGCCCTCTTCCCAGTCAGGCTGTTGCCGCGCTGAAAGAGCTGCAATGCCTGACAGGTCGTAGTCGCTGGCTCTTTCCGGGCGTCGGCGCCAAGAATCCGACTATCAGTGAGAACACAATCAACAAAGTCTTCGCCACCATCGGCTACAAAGGCCGCTTAGTGGGGCACGGTACTCGCCACACCGCGAGCACATTACTGCGTGAACATGGATGGCCGAAAGAGCACGTCGAAGCGCAGCTTGCTCACAAAGAGGAAGGTATCTCAGGGGTGTATAACAAGGCCCAATACCTTGAGCAGCGCGTAAAGATGATGCAGTGGTATGCAGATCACCTTGATGCTTTGGAGGCAGGCAATATCGTGCAAGGCCAATTCGGAAAGGCTGTATGAGTACGCATATCCAGCCCACCTCTAAAACCGGTGTAACGCGTGTGACACGTGTAACGAACGACATCAACCAATTGAATTTATTATGTTTTTTTCGAGTTACACCGCGACTACGCCAACGATACACCGAGTGTAACGACGCCAAGTCGTGTAACGAAAATCCGCCTCCTTCAGCACTGCGGGCGGTGGCGTCTTCATATGTGCATCGCTGCGACTGCCCCCCAGCTCCGGGGCGACGGGGTGCCCAATATGCCCATTGAACCGAGCACTGGCATAGAGGAGCTGGAAATTGCAGGGATCGACGTAAAGTGTTTGATTCAGGACATGGACGACGTCGAACGAGCCATTCGTGAATTGGCCCTCTATCGCGAATTCAACGAGCACTTCCGACAAGCATTCGATCTTATCAACGACGCCACATCATTCTGGCTTGAGGATGGCTCCTACGCGCTGTGTGCTGAGCCAGTCACGACAACGGTCTTTGAGCTACGTGACGTCATCGATGACCATGCCAGCATCGCGGGAGCAGCCTCACTGCCAAATGTCATTCGACATCTCCCTGGCTTCAATCATCAAGCTACAGACTCGCAACTGGCAGCGACCTTTGCTCTCGTGCTTGGCACCGAAGCTGTAGAGGTACTCGGAAACTGGTTGTTCGAACTTGAACTTGCGACCTACGACATCGATGCAGAACTGCTAGAGCAGTTGAGAAATGACTCGCCCCGCCAGTATCTAGCCTTGGTCGAAAAAGAACGATTCCGCCGCAGTGGAACCGAAATCAAAGCGCGAGAGCGGTTCGCTGAATTGTTGGGTGAAGCCAAACAGACCCTATCGATGGCAGTACTGTACAGGCAAGCGGAGAACATCGACGTATTCAAGACTGGCTTCAACGCATCCAGCCTGATGCACCAAATGCTCGATGAGGCTTTCTCGGCAAAGGCATCAAAGCGGGGCCATGAGGCCGGTAAGGGAAATCGAGACCCTGAATCAAAAATACAATCGGACACGATGTATAGGCGCGCAAATATCAAGGCAGCAGCCGAAAAAATCATTAGTGGCCGCTTGATTGAAAAGCGCAGTCTGAGCGATGCAGAGCTAACCAATCTGCTTTTCGACCAGAATGTTCATGGAACCAAAAAAACCATCAGGGACCACCTGACCATCCTGGGTCTTAGACCACTCAAATAAAAAAAGGGGAGCGGACACAGTCCGTTCCCCCTCCCCTACGTAGCGTATGGCCTGTTGTCTCATTTCACTCAGGTTAGGCTCGCTATGAATACCGCATTAAAAACCATCGTTTCTCATGACCCGGCATCGACTCTCATCCGAATGCCCGAGGTCATTTCAATCGTAGGGCTCGCACGCCCAACCATCTACAAGCTCATGCGCCAACCGGACAGTGGATTCCCAATGCCGGTGAAACTCAGCAACAGCAACGCCCGAAGCGCTCCGGTTGCATGGGTTTTGGCAGAAGTTCAAGCATGGACACGAGCACGCATCGCTGCCCGTGATCAGGTGGCCGCATGAGCCGCAAGATCGCCAACAAAGCCCTGATGCACCCGTTTTCCATTCTTCGCCAGATCGGCTTTTCGCCCCGCCTCATGCAGCGCCTGGAGCGCTACCGCAGCCAGCAGGACAAACAGGGCCGTGTGGTCAGCGTGCTCAGTTGGGCAGACGGCACCTGGTGCGCGCTCTCCCTCCACTGCGAAAAGACTGGGGCGGTGATCGTCGACGAGGGCCAGCAAGCGGAAGCCTATGAAGATGCTCGCTCAATGCTCCAAGGCGGCTTCCTGCCCCTGCTTTCCCTACGCTTCGACTTTCATGCCTGAAACGAAAACGCCTCCGGGGGCGATCCGGAGGCGTTGAGGTAAATCTACATGCCCGAACAATTTATGCCACACCCAAAAAATCCGCAAGACACCCCCGTAGTTGCACTTTCGAAAAACGAACGTTACTCTCTGGCCGTCGCTGCAAAATCAGCGATCGGGTTTGGCGACCCGACTACATACAGGCGCACAGGCGCCCCCATACCGATTGCAGGCGCTTTTTTTGTGCCCGCATTCATCTTTTATGGTGGCTGTGCGTGGGAGACCTTCGGGTCTGCCGGGGTCCTGTATGCCCGGTTCGCCAACCCGCGCACAGCTGCCACCCTAAATCGTTTGGCGACGATCCGTGGCAGCTCCTCACATACAGGAGTTCCGCTAGATGAAACACGCCCTCAATCCGTCCAAATTTCGCGCCGCTGCACACCGTGCAATGGCTCTCGCCGCTCTACACGCCAACTCCAGCCTCGCTACTCGCCTTGCCCGTTACAACGCCCATATGGTCAAAGCTCGCGCTCTCGAAGCCGCAGGCGGTGCCCAATGAATTCCTCCCTCAGCTTCGCCTTGCCCGAAGACCTGCTCTGCGTCAGCAAAGACATCGAAAAGGGTGTCCCGGTTGATGCAATCACCTGCGCTATCAACCGCGCAGAGTCCGTACTGATGTTGCTTGAGGACCATTTCGAAAGCGAAAGCGACAGACCACGCCTAGCCAATCACGTCCTCGCCGCAGTTATTTGGGATGTCCGGGGCACCCTGGGATTGATCAAAACTCTCACCCTGCACGGTGACACCACGTCTGTTCCGATGGATCAGAAAGGCGGTGCCGTATGAGCGCTCACACCACACTAGGCCGAGCGTCGTTTTTCAATAAAACCTCCGGCCGGGGCGTGTTTCGGGTGAATGCGGGCATTCCTATTGAGGACGCGCTCGAAACGGTTTCGCTCCTCCAGCATTACGCCAATCAACTCTCCCTTGATGCCGCCATGAGCGATAAGGGCGAACGCTACAGCTGGTGCGCGCTCTACCTCGGCGAAATGGCAAAAGCCCTGATCGATGACGTGAACGATGCCATGTTTATGCCGGGGGCCGATACATGACCCAGCGCACGAACAAACCCACAAAACGCCCCAGCTTTGCCGACGTGAAAAGCGCCGCACTCAAGGACATTGATCGCGTACTTGCACACTGGCTACCCAACGGCAAACGGGTCGATGGCGGCAAGGAATACACCGCCCCCAATCCGACCCGCACGGACAAACGTGCCGGATCGCTCAAGGTCAATCTGAGCAAGGGCACTTGGGCGGATTTTGCTACCGGTGACAAAGGCGGCGACCTAATCGATCTGGTGCGCTACCTCGACGGCGGCACAGACGTCGAAGCCTGCAACAAGCTGGCGGATCTGCTGCACGTATCGGCAGGCGCTGCACAGTCCAAGCCAACACCGAGCAAAAGCAAAGCGCCGGAATGGATCGCCATCCAGCCGATCCCGGTCGAGGCCATGAACAAGTGCCCCGCCAAGCACCGGCAACACGGCGCGCCCTCCAAGGTGTGGATCTATCGCGATGCCCAAGGGCACCCCCTCATGGCGCTTTATCGGTTCGACCTGGGGCCGGACGAAGACGGTAAGCCAAGGAAAGTCTTTGCACCGTTGACCTGGTGCCAACGCGCCGACGGCCAAACCACTCAATGGCGCTGGCAAGGTTTGCCCGATCCGCGCCCTCTTCTGCACCTGGACGAACTGTCGCAACGGCTCGATGCGCCGGTCGTACTGTGCGAAGGCGAGAAAGCCGCCGATGCCGCTGCCGAGCTGATGTCGAGCTACGTGGCGACTTGCTGGCCGAACGGCTCCAGCTCTTGGCACAAGGCCGACCTGACACCGCTCAAAGGGCGGTCGATCTTGTTGTGGCCGGACAATGACTCCAGCGGTCAGAGCTGCATGGAGGCCGTCGCGGAAAAGCTGCGTGAAATCGGCGCCGCCTCAGTGCAAGCAATCGCCCTGGACGTCTTCAAACGCAAGCCCACACTGAAGAATGGCAAATCGACCTTTGCCAAAGGTGGTCAATGGGACGATGGCGACGATGCAGCCGACGCACTCGCCAAGGGCTGGACATCGGCCCACCTCGCCGAGCTGGAGCGCACTGGCGAGCTGTTTGGCTCGGCACCCGCCCCCGCTCCGGCCGGAGAAATCGAAACAAAGGCACCACCAAAAACCAAGCGCCCCGCCAAATCAAAAAATGACCTGCTGCCCGGTGGTTTTCGCCTGACGCCTGAAGGCGTGTTTTATTCCGGCGACGATGGCGAAGCGCGGCCTGTGTGCTCGCCTCTGGAGATCCTCGCTCGCACCCGTGACGACAAGGGGCATAACTGGGGCTTGCTGGTCGAGTTCGACGACCCGGACGGCCAGAAAAAACGCTGGAATATTCCGGCCCGCACCATGACCGGCGACTTTGGCAAGGATGTACTCGGCCCTCTCGTGGATATGGGGCTGCGGCTGGCAGGCAGCCGTTCAGGACGTAACGCACGCAACGACCTACAAAGCTATTTACAGGGCTTTGACAGCGCGCAGCGGGCTCGTCTGGTCACCCGTCTCGGCTGGCACGGGAATGCCTTCCTATTGCCCGAACGGCAGATCGGTTCGCATGACGAACACCTGCATTTCTATGAGGCTGGGGCACAACTCCCACCGATCAGTGAGTCCGGCACGCTGGAGCAATGGCAAGACCAAATCGGCGCATTGTGCGTCGGCAACCATCGTTTGGCGTTCGTCGTCAGCGTGGCCTTTGCGGGGCCGCTGTTGAATATGCTCGGTCACGAATCGGGCGGGTTTCACCTCTACGGCGACAGCTCCGGTGGCAAGACCACGCACCTGCAAGTGGCCGCCTCGATCTATGGCGGGCCACGTGTAGTGCGTTCCTGGCGCTCGACAGACAACGCCCTGGAATCCATCGCTGCCGCGCATTCGGACGGGCTCCTGGTGCTGGATGAAATCGGCATGTGCGACCCGCGCATCATCGGCGAAACGGTGTACATGCTTGGCAATGGCACCGGTAAGGCTCGCGCCAATGATCGAGGACAAGCAGGCCGACAAGTACAGGAGTGGCGCTTGCTGTTTCTCTCGACGGGCGAGAAGACGTTGGCGCAGCACATGGCCGAGGCCAACAAGGAGCTGAAAGCCGGTATGGAAGTGCGCATGCTGGCCGTGCCCGCGGACGCTAGCAAAGGCCTCGGCATGTTCGATGTGTTGAGTGGTTTCGATGACGCAGCGGCCCTCTCAGACGCGCTCAAGGCTCGGGTAGCCAAATACTACGGCACACCACTCACCGCGTTCCTGGCGGCTCTTTGCGAGCCCGGCAAGATGCACGGATGGTCAACCATCCTCCGCCGGACTCTGGAAGGCTTCGTTGCCAAAGCGCTCCCCGCTTCGGCCAGTGGGCAGGCACACCGAGCCGCCGCACGCTTTGGGCTGGCCGCCGCAGCCGGAGAGCTGGCGACCGCGCTCGGCATTACCGGCTGGCCCGACGGCACCGCGACCACAGCGGCACGTGTGTGCCTGAGCGCGTGGCTGAATGAGCGTGGCGGCGCCGGAAACCTTGAAGGTGATGCGATCTTGGCCCGCCTGCGCCAGATCATCGAGCGCTTTGGCGAAAGCCGCTTTACGCGCTGGGAGACCGCCGCCGCGAAGATCGATGAGCACGGGCCCCGCACCATCGACCGCCTTGGCTTTCGCAAAACGCTGGAGCACGGCATGGGCGACACCATGCACACCACCCACACCTACTACGTGCTACCCGAGGCATGGCGATCCGAGATATTTCGGGGCATGAACATCAACGCCGTGAACAAGGAGCTGCTGCACCGGGGTGTGCTGGAACCTGGTAGCGATGGCAAGGCATCGAGTTTGGTCCGGTTGCCCGGTTTAGGCCCGCAACGCTGCTACATCGTGAAGACGATTCCGGGAACGGATGAGAGCGAGGCTCGGGCTGCCTGACGGCCTCCCTACTGATCGAGGTAGCGCCGGCTCATTCCCGGCCTCGCCAGCCGCTCAACCCAACCCAATCGAATTACACAGAGACGAAACAATGAACGACATCCAAAAACTGAAAGACCGCCGTGAACAACTGACCTCCGAAGTGGAACGCCTGCGAGTCGAACTCTTGCACTATGAGACCGCTCTAGCCACCCCCGAGTCTATCCCGCGAGGCCGGGAGCGGGACGTGCAGGATCAGTACGCCGACCGGAAAAGAAAATGTGATTCACTGGACTTTGAAATTGATCGGCTGAGTCAAAAAATTGTTCGACGCGAAAACATCGCCAATCACGAAACCCTGATGGCGGGCTACCGCGACGCCATGGCGACGTGGAAAGCCGACGAGCACGAGCTCAACGAAAAGCGGCAGAGTGTCAGCACCCGCCTGAATGAAATCCGTCAGCAAGCCTCAGAGGATATGGCGAAGGCACGTCAGGCCGAGACCGCNNNTTGCATTGGACCTGACCAGCTGTTTGCATGGGACTTGACCAGATGCTTTGAATGGATTCCTCAGAGCATGAGGATTTTGCTCTCGGCCATATTCAGATCACAGTTGGGTAATTGCACGAGGTTGCCCCCCATTTGCTTTCGACCTGACCAGTCATGTGCACCGTATTTGACCAGCAAGACTTGTGGAGACATGACCGGAAGAGAACGGCCAGAAGCTGTCATCGAGCACCTTGGAAATTTAGGACGCTTCAGGCTGTCACAAGCTCGTGATGGCAAAAGCGAAGTCAGTATCGGAACCGCAGATAACAGCATGACATCAGCCGATGTGAAAAAGGCCATCACTGCCGCGAGTACCAGCAAGATAGAGCTTGCGGCAGTCGGCACGAGCGCCAAAGCAAAGGGGCTTGCAATGAGGAGAAGTCCATATACGGTCATTCGTCGAGCGATAACTCGTGGCCGTCAGCAGCCGATCACGAGCGATCGCATTTGGACTGCAACCTGTCATTCCACTACGCTTGATGAGGCGCGAACCTAAAGCCCGGCTTCCAGGTTGGTTGATCGACCAAAATACCTGTAGCGCAACTTTCTCGAGCGCCTGTTTGATTGACTGATAGAGAACCGCGGAATCTGGTTCTCCTGAAAAAATCAACAATCATTGGCAGGGCTAGCGCTCATCGGGTTAAGACTGGGGGTTATAAGCTGTCATGCCTTCCTGCGCCTGCTTGCTGCGTTGGGCTATCGCGCCCTGCACCCAAGCATGGGGAAAGATGTAGAAGCGATTTTCCTCCACGCCCTTAAGGGTGATTTCGGCGATTTCGCGTGCAGAAATCTTGCCGGTTTCCACGGCTCGTCTCACACGCTCCTCGTACTGCCGCTTCATCTCGCTGTCGGCGGCAGCGTCGGCGAATTCGGCCGGGCGATTGCGCTCAGCTTCGATGATGCCAGTCGGGAAAAAGGCGGGTGAGAGCACGCTGACACCGACCGCGCTGTTGACCATTTTAAGGTCATTGACCAAGCTCTCCGAGAGCGCCACCACCGCCGCTTTAGTGGCGTTGTAAATGCCACTGCCAGCCGAGTACATCCAGCCAGCCGCCGAGGCGATATTGACGATGTGTCCCTCGTCCTGCTCGAGCATGATCGGTGTGAAGGCTTTCACGCCCCAGGCGACGCCATAAAGATTGACGTTGGTTACCCAATGCCAATCGGAAACCGTGTTTTCCCAGACGGGCGCAGTGACGCCCACGCCGGCGTTATTGAACAGTAGATGGACGCCTTCAAAACGTTGTATCGCCAGTTGCGCCAGCGCGGCGACTTGCTCGAATTTAGACACGTCTACCAGTAGGGTGGTGATCTCGGTGTCAGGGAGTTCCTGCTGGATCTGCGAGCAGGTGGCCTCCAGGTTTCCGGCTTCGACATCGGCCAGTACCAGCCTCATTCCACGTCGCGCGCAAGCCATCGCCAGCTCGCGGCCCAGGCCTCCGCCAGCTCCGGTGATCACGCTGACCTTACCGTTCAAGTCTTTCATCTGTTGCCTCCTGATGGGCTGTATCGACACGCTGTTTCAGCGCCTCGTTCATACGTTGATAGAGTCGTTTCGATTGGCTCAGGCGCTGCCATAGTGCCGGCAGCAAGAGGCCGGAAAAACGCTCTCCATGGATGAAACGGGTGGACCCATCGGCGTTTTCCACAAGCTGAAAGAAATGTTCGCCGGCCACCGTGAAAGGGTTGCCACCACGCCAGGCGAAGCGGTTTGGCGCTTCGTCGCTGCTGATGCGTGCCTGGAAGGACGCCTTGCGTTCCATGCCCAGCTTGACCGCGAAGTGCACCTGCCCACCCGGGCGGTGGTCGATCCGCTGGATCTCCAGCATGGGGTTCCACTGCGCGTAGCGCTCGAAGTCGACGAGGCAGTTCCACACCGCACTGGGCGGCGCATCAATCTCGATTTCGGTCTTGATCTGCCGCGAGAAGAGACTGTCGCGTCGCGTGCCCAGTGCCTTATAGGCCTGCTTCTCGCGCTGCCGGTTGAACAGCTTGGCCTTCCAGTTCGGTTTGCTGAAGCCCACTAATGCGTACAGTCGCGGCGAGCAGTACAGCATCTCCACCGAAAAGCCGTTCGGGTCATTGACGTAGACGCACTGCACCAGCCCTACCTGACCCACCGGGTTGCAGTTGGGCACGAATCCAGCCTTGCGCGCCCGATCGAACTGTGCGGCGAACCCGTCCTGGCTGTCGAAGCCGATAGCCAGGTTCATAATGCCGATGTCGTTCAATCGGTAGCGGGGTGGCCAGGGTTTGGGGTTCGCCGGCTGATGAATGTCCAGCCACATGTCGCCTTTAATCAGGCAGGCGTTGGTGACGGTATAGTTGCTCTGCTCAACGGTGCGGTAGCTACGCTCAAAAGCCAACCCGTCGACAAAGGTCGCCACGCTGGTCGCGCAATCTGCGACAACAAGACCCAAGCCTGTCAGCTTGCATGGATAGGGCGATCCTTGCAGTGAGCTGTCTTCGATCAGCTCGATGAGAATTCCGTCCGGATCCCGGATGAAACGGCGATTGGCAGACCGGCGGGTTTCCATAGATAGGCCAAGAGACTGGGCGAGAGCTTCGAAACGTTCAAGCGAATCAACCCTCGCAAGAATGCGCCGATAACCGACGCGCTCGTCGTCCTCGGGGGAGAGGGGGGCCGAGACCGGCGACTCGAATTCGAACAGTTCCAACTGAAAGAACTCCCGGTCGTCGATCAACCAACTGACTCGCGACGCCACTCCGGCAAGGCCCTGGATCCGCTCGGCCTGCTTGCCGCGAAAAGACAGAGTGCCGAAGACATGCTTAAGGCCGAACAGTTTCTGGTAGAAACGCAGGGACGCGGTGGTGTCACGCACGCTCAGCGCGATCTGGCAGATATTGGTGGTCATGGTCGTTTGCTCAGAAGAGTTTGCTGATCAGCGCGGTCGGTAGCAGTTGCAGCACGGGTCGCAGCAACAGCCAGGGGTAGCCGGGAATTACTGCGCGCTTGCGGCGTTGTAAAATGGCATCGGCAATCCGTTTGCCACCTTCCTCCAGCGGCAGCAGGAAGGGACGGCTCTTGAGCTTATTGTTCATCGGCGTATCGATGTAGCCCGGATAGATGACCGTAACGGTCAGGTTCTTACCCTGCGATTCGGCACGCAGCGCCTCCATGTACACGCTGACTGCGGCCTTGCTTGCGCTGTAGGCGCCGCTGCCGGGCAGGCCGCGCCAGCTGGCGATCGAACTCATCGCCACGATCTGCCCATGCCCCTGGCTCTTGAACAAGGTGATTGCAGCGTCGATGGTCGCGCAGGCGCCGATTACATTGACTTCGAACATTTGACGGGAATTGGCGAAATTGATGCGCCCTATGCGTCCGTCGCTACCCAACCCTGCGTTGGCCACAACGATATCGAGCTTGCCCAGTTCGGCGCTGGCGGTATTCAGCGTGTCGCGCACCTGTTCGGCATCACTGACATCCAGTGGATAGACCAGAACCAGCACGCCGTGGCGTTCCTCCAGCTCGGACTTGATGGTGTGCAAGACGTCGATTTGACGGGCAGCTAACGCCAGGTCATAGCCACGACTGGCGAACTCGCTCGCCACCTGACGCCCCAAGCCAGAGGATGCGCCAGTGATGAAGACCGATTTGCTCATGACAGCTACCTCATTATTGTTTTTCTCCAAACGTATTAAGCCAAGCCGCTCCCTTCGATGCGATGTTCGAACGTGTCAGGTGATTGATAATTACGGCCAAAAATAGGTTAAATAGCCTTTTTGCGAGGCGTAAATCGCTATGAGCCTTTCCATGTTTCCTTGCGCCAGCCAGGCACCGATGTGCTTCTGCATTGAGCAAATGGAGGTCTGGGGGTATTCGTTGCATGAGGTGTTGGCTGGTAGCGGCCTGAGTGTCGACAGTTTCGCGCTACCTGAATCAGTCCCTAACAGCCGCCAGGAACAGACGATTTACGAGAACATTCTGCGTCTTTATCGAGGGACAGCCGCCGGGCTAGACCTCGGTCGACTGATCAATGTGAATAGCGTGGGGGTGCTGGGTGGACTGCTGGCAAACACGATCAATCTTGGCCATGCCGGTTACTTGTCGCGGCGTTTCTCTCCGCTGTCCAATCCCTGGATTGCGCCCGAACTGATCGGAACGCTCTCTGCGGGTCAGACGATAATCCGATACCGTCAGGTCGGCGGATTGCCCGCGTTGTACCGGTTTCTTATCGACCGCGACATCCTTGGCACGCGCCAACTGCTACGTGACATTTTCGGCGTGGGTGCGGATGGTTATGTGCGCGCAGTGGCATTCGGCTATCCCGAGCCGGTGGATGCCGAGCGTTATCCGGTCGAGTTCGAGTGCCCCGTGACTTTCGGTCATGACTACACCTATGTGACCTACGACAATGAGCTGGCTGAGCAGCGCAATGCGCGGCGAAATCCGCACTCGTATCACGTTTATCTGCGGCTATGCCGCGAAGCCCAGGCTCAGCGTACGTCTTTGTCCTGGCAAAGCCGAGTGAACAGCATCCTGGCGTGCATCGACTTCTATCCAAACGCTGCCGACATGGCTAAGAAGCTCAACTGCTCGGAGCGAAGTCTGCGGCGGCACCTCAGTGACGAAGGCGTCCAGTATTCCGAACTGGTGGACAAGATACGGTTCGAGCGGGCGATCTACCTGCTGCATCACTCTGAAGACTCAATCAAAACCATTAGCTTCAAACTGTTCTTCAGCGAACCGCCAGCATTTGTTCGAGCGTTTTCACGCTGGAGTGGAAGCACGCCGGGTGAGTTCAGGTCTAGAGCGGGGAAACGAATTTTTCCAAGCGTCCCGAGTAACCAATTCTAGTAATCGACCTCATAACAGAATTACTCAGCTAACAACCGTCGGCGCTGCGAGCCGACAGTGCATCAGCGCGTTTTTACACTCTGGACCGATAGGTGCCGGTCATAGACCTATTCCAGCCGCTTACCTAATCCGCCTACTGATTAGGGTCTGATGGCTCGCGTATCCCCGAGGATCCTCCCGGCATCTTGTGCAGGAGGAAGCCCAAACACCCGTGCATAATCCCTACTGAATTGCGTCGCGCTTTCATAGCCGACCTCGAAGGCAGCAGCCATGACGCTCTTGGCATTGGCCACCATCAGCGTTCTGGCCTGGAGCAGGCGAACCCGTTTCTGATACTGCAAAGGGCTCAGATTGGTGACTGCCTTGAAGTGGCGGTGAAACGCCGAGACGCTCATTGATGCTCGTTCCGCCAAGCGTTCCACCCCAATTGGCTCCGCGAAGTCACGGCGGATCCACTGGATTGCCATGTTGACTCGGGCCATCGCAGTATCCGGCGCTGCGATCTCCCGCAACATCCAGCCATGGGGGCCCTGGAGTACACGGAAGATAATTTCTCGCTCGTACACCGGGGCCAGGGCTGCGATGGCGTCCGGGTCGCCCATCAATCGCAGCATTCGCACCCAGGCATCCATCAGGTCGGTTGTGACTGGTGCGACTGAAAACCCAAGATTGTGCTCGACGCGGCCGACAGGTTTGGGCAGGTCGGCAAATAGCGTCGACAACACTGTCGGATCTAGCGTCAGACTGACTGCCAAGTAAGGTTCTCCCGAGACGCTCGGATGCACAGATCCCACCGCTGGCAAATCAATGGACATGACGAAATAGGTCGCAGGGTCATACCGAAGCGTCCGATCCCCCACGGTCATGCTCTTACTGCCTTGCAGGATCACATTGATCATTGGGTCGTAGACCGCCGCCAGCATGTGCTCGGGGATTTTTCCCTGAACCATGGCCACACGGGGAATGCCCGTTTCGGTACGGCGATTTTCAGCCTTGGCCGCGAGCGACCTGAGTTCATTCAGTTGATTGTTCATGCTGGGCATGCTGCCGGCAGAACCCGCCGCCGTGCAAGCGAAAAGCAGAAACAGGCAGGTTTCAAGTAGAAACAGGTACGACCCTGGCGACCATGGTAAGTACTGTGGGGGCACATATGAACCACAGAGGAACATCAGATGAGCGTCATCGTCATTACCGGTGGCAGCCGTGGAATCGGTGCCAGTGCCGCCGAGCACATTGCTCAGCGTGGTATGGGGGTCATCCTGACCTACAACACTAATCCCCAGGCTGCCGCTACGGTCGTGGAACGCATCGAGCGAGTCGGTGGCAAGGCTGTCGCTCTCAAGCTCGACGTGTCTGATGTTGGCAGCTTCGAGGCGTTTCGGCAGTCAGTGGTACTGACCTTACGGGACACCTGGGATGCCACCACGCTGAGTGGCCTGGTCAACAACGCCGGCTACGGCCTGTTCAATCCCTTGGCAACTGTCACCGAAGCGCAGTTCGATGGCCTGTTCAACGTGCACCTCAAAGGTCCGTTTTTCCTCACCCAGACACTACTGCCGCTGTTCGCGGAAAACGCCAGTATCGTCAATCTGACCAGTGCCACCACCCGCGTCGCCACCGCTGGTGTGGCGCCCTATGCTGCGTTTAAGGGCGGGCTCGAAGTGCTCACCCGTTACATGGCCAAAGAGTTCGGCGAGCGGCGCATACGGGCCAACGCCGTATCACCCGGCGCCATCCGTACCGAATTGGGTGGCGGACTGAACGATGAGTTCGAGGCGATTCTGGCGGCGCAAACGGCACTCGGCCGGGTCGGCGAGCCGGAAGACGTCGCGCGCGTCATCGCCATGTTGCTGTCCGAGGAGGGCGCTTGGATCAATGCCCAGACCCTCGAAGTTTCCGGCGGCTACAACATCTGAATACGTGAGGATTTTGCCATGCTGGATCATATTTTTTTGTCCGTGAGCGATATCGCCCGGTCCATCCGTTTCTACGAAACTGCCCTGACCCCGTTGGGTATCACCGCGCGCCTGGACTACGACGGCAAGGACGGCCCGCCGGGTCATCCTGACCTAAAAGGCTTCGGCGCCAACGGCCGGATGTTCTTCTGGTTGCGTGAGGGAGTTGTCGAAGGGCGCGCGGTACATGTTGGCTTTGTCGCAAACAGCAAGGCTGAAGTTGACGCCGCCTATGCCGCTGCCATGAATCAGGGTGCGGTCGACAACGGCTCGCCTGGCGCACGCTTGCACTACGACCCCGATTACTACGCTGCAAATGTGCTGGACCCGGATGGGTACAGCCTCGAATTCGTCTACAAAAAATGGCAGCACGTCCAATGAGCACACTTCTGATCTACGGAGCCACAGGCTATACCGGTCGTATGGCAGCAGGGCGGGCGAAAGCGCTCGGCCTGACATTCGAAATCGCCGGGCGCAATCACCAGCGCCTTGCCGCGCTTGCCCGGCAACTGAACGTGCCCTATCGCACCTTCACGCCCGACGTTCAAACGGCGCAAGCGCTGAGCGGCGTCACCGTCCTGTTGAACTGCGCCGGCCCGTTTGTGCTGACGGCAGAACCGTTGATGCGGGCCTGCCTCGAGGCCGGGGTCGACTATCTCGACATCACTGCCGAAATCAACGTTTACCGGCTGGCGGAGCGGTTGGGCGAGGACGCCGGTGTGATGCTGTTGCCTGGCGTCGGCTGGGACGTTGTCCCCACGGACTGCCTCGCCCTGCACGTTGCCCGTCGCGTCGAACAGCCGCAGTCGCTACGGATCGCGCTGCAGGTCGCAGGCTCCATGTCCCGCGGATCGGCCAATAGCGTTGGCGAGATCATCGGTGCGGGATTGATGGTGCGGGTCGACGGCGTACTCGTTCCTGCGCCGGATGCGCAACCGCGTCACTTCGATTTCGGTGACGGTCCGGTTCTCTGCGTGCCGCTGTCTTTCGGTGATCTGGTAACCGGCTGGCATTCGACCGGCATTCCTAATATTGCGATGTTCGTGCATATCGCGGGCGATGCGTTTCCAGAAGGTGATCTATCCCAACTGCCTGATGGTCCAACGTCAGAGGAGAGGGATGCTCATCGGGCGCGTGCGGTGGTTGAGGTCACTGGCGCCGATGGTGCAATCGCACGGTCTGTGATCGAAACCGTGAATGGTTATTCCTATACGCCGCTGGCGGCCGTCGAAGCAGCCCGTCGCGTATTGGAAGGTGAGCGACGGCCTGGATTTGCAACCCCAGCACAGGTCTTCGGTGGTGGATTTGCCGAGAGCATTGCGGGGACGGTGATCAGCGACCTGTAAGAATGGAGGCGGTCGCTCAAGAGGCGGCTGTCAGCTCACTGGCGGGGGCGGGCGACCTGAATCTTGCCGCATCCCGCGCAGGTGGCAGGCCAAATAACCGAGCGTACTCTCGATTGAATTGCGACGCGCTTTCATAGCCTACGGTGTAGGCAATGGACGTCGCATCCAGCGTATCGAACAGCAGCAACCAGCGAGCCCTAAGCAAGCGCAGGCGCTTCTGATATTGGATCGGTGTCATGGCCGTCACCGATTTGAAGTGCCGGTAGAAGGCGGCCACGCTCATGTCAGACATGAGCGCGAGCGGCTCGACGCGAAAAGGCTCGGTGTAGTGCTCACGAATCCACTGGGTGACACGGCGGATTTGTGTCATCCGGCCATCCGGTCGCGCAACGTCACGAAGAATACCGCCCAGTGGCCCCTGCAATGCACGGAACAAAATCTCGCGCTCGATCATCGGCGCCAGTACCACAGCCTCATGCGGGCGATCCATGAGCCGCATCATACGTAACCAGGCATCAATCATTTCAGCCGGCGCGAGCACACCCTCGAAACACGAATTTTGCGGCGCCCTTGGCGTCTTGCCCTCATCCATCAGCAGCATAGCGATCACATCGGGCTCCAGGGTCAGGCTGACCGCGAGATAGGGTTGATCCGCTGCGCCGGGCTGAATCTGGCCCGTAGCGGGTACATCGACAGGCACCAAAAAATAGCTGCCTGCCGGATACCTGGAAACTTCTTCCCCTATCGACAGAGTCTTGGTGCCCTGAAGCACCAGATGCAGCATCGGCTGATAGACCTGATCCGCACAGGCCTCGGCCCGGACCATGGCCACACGGGGCAATCCGGTTTCGGTCCACTTGTCTTGTGCGCGCATCACGATGCTGCGCAGTTCTGCCATTGGTTTTTCCATGCCTCTCACCGTGAGCTATATCCCTGGGCATAGCAAGCCAACTGAGAAGAATAGGCAAGGATGTGCGAATAACCGGCAAACGTTGGTGTGTCCGTTACCGGAATACTGATGGCACGCAGTTCGTTGCATTTCAGTCATTCACGATCCGACAGCAACAAAGCCCTCATATCAATCAACTTCAAAAAGGTCACGTTATGAAACTCGAAGGAAAAATAGCAGTTGTCACCGGTGCGTCGAAAGGCATAGGCGCCGGAATCGCCAAAGCATTGGGTGCGCAGGGCGCAACGGTCATCGTCAACTACGCCTCCAGTAAGCCTGACGCCGATGCCGTGGTGGCTCATATCACAGAGCACGGCGGCTCAGCCTTCGCCGTACAGGCAGACATGAGCCAGGCAGCCGATGTTGTGCGCCTGTTTGACACGGTCCGGACGAAGTACGGCACCCTTGATGTTCTGGTCAACAACGCCGGCGTCGCGGTGTTCCAGATGATCGATGACCTGACCGAAGAAGCATTCCACAAGCAATTCAATCTGAATGTGCTGGGCTACCTTCTTGCGGTACGTGAGGCCGTCAAATTGCTAGGGCCGAAAAGCAGCATCATCAATATCAGCTCGATCCTCAGCACCGATCCCTACCTGGCTTCGAGCGTGTACTCGGCGACCAAGGGCGCGGTCGATACCTTGACCTTTGCACTGGCCAGGGAGCTGGGACCGCGTGGCATCAGGGTCAACTCGATCTTGCCAGGGCATACGAACACCCCGGCTACTGACGGGAATTTTGCCGGTGAATTGGGCGAAAAGCTTCTTGCGGGTACTCCGTTGGGTCGCTTCGGAGAGCCTGAAGACATCGCACCTTTGGCAGTGTTTTTGGCATCTGAAGAGTCGCACTGGGTGACAGGCGAATCCATCAGGGCGTCAGGCGGTGTTCGCGGCGTTGGTTACTAACGCGACTGGTTAAACCGAAGGCGCACGGAAGCGTGTGCCTGAAGGTTTTTTGGAATTCAGATTATGACGCAGCATGTAGTTGAAGCAGATTCATCCACGCCTGTGGCGCTGCATGAAACTCCTGCTCCCTGGAGCGCAGTTGCCGCCATCGGGGTAGGAGCTTTCGCTTTGGTCACGGCAGAGTTTTTGCCAGTTGGCCTCTTGCCCCAAATAGCCAATGACCTGGCGATCAGTGAAGGACGCGCGGGTCTTGTGATTACCATCCCGGGTATCGTCGCCGCCTGTTCAGCGTTTCTGACTATCAGCCTGGCCCGAACCTTTGATCGACGATACGTGCTGTGGGTGCTGCTCAGCCTTCTGATCATTTCCAATGTCCTCGTTGCGACCGCCACCGAACTGTACGTGCTGTTGCTGGGCCGAGTTTTGCTCGGTATTGCGGTGGGTGGATTCTGGACCATAGGCGTTGCTCTAGGGCCCAGGCTTCGACCCGACGCGGTCGGTAGGGCAACCTCCATCGTTTTCTCGGGCGTGACCTTGGGGACAGTTCTCGGGGTTCCAGCAGGGACGCTGCTAGGCGGCGCGTTCGGTTGGCGGGCGGCTTTTGCTGTGTCTGCCGTCTTGGGCTGCTTGGTGGTAATCGCGTTGATGTTGCTGCTTCCAAGGATCCGCCCGGAGCAATTGTCCGGAGCTTCACAACTGCCAGCCGTACTGCGCATACCGAAGGTACAGGTAGGGTTGGTGGCCGTGGTCTTGATATTTACCGGACAGTTCGCAGCGTACACGTACATCACACCCTATCTGAACCAGATCAGTGGGATCGAATCCGCGCAGCTAAGTCTTCTCTTGCTGGGGTACGGTGTGGCAGGAATCTTTGGCAATGTACTGTGCGGCTGGTGCGTCGAACGTGATGTGCGCCTGGCAGTATTGAGCACCGCACTGCTACTGGGCTGCTCGATGCTATTACTGGTCTGTACGGGTGAACATCCGCTAGTCGTCATAATAGCGGTGGTGACCTGGGGACTAGGGTTTGGGATGTTGCCTATCGCCATTCAGAGCTGGATCTTCAGTGCAGCGCCTGAACGTCTGGAGACGGCTGCCGCTCTATTCGTTTCCATAGGGCAATTGGCTATGGGCGCGGGTGCTTTGCTCGGCGGCATCGCTATCGATCAGTACGGTGTTGCAAGTGCGCTCTGGCTGGGCGCTGCTGGCGTGTTGGTTGGCGGGGCATGGATCTGGATGCGATTTCCGCTCACGCGGGTGGAATAGCACGCATCAAGTCAGCATTTTTGGCGTACCTGTTCCCCCTGGCAGTGGGTGCTCACCCGCTGCTAACTAGCAACGGGTGCAAGCTTGCAAATGAGCGGGTCAGACCTGCACCATGCCACCGTCTGCAAAAATTTCGGCACCATTGATGAAACTTGAGTCGTCACTGGCCAGAAACAGGGCTGCTTTGGCGATCTCATCCGCTTCACCGACTCGCCCCATCGGGACAATGGTGCCCAAGTAATCGAGCATGCCTTGCTGCTGCGCAGGATCGTCACCTGCATATTCCAAAAGTGCCGGCGTGCGGACGGGGCCCGGGCTCAACACATTGACCCGAATGCCGGTGCCTTTGAGGTCAAGAATCCAGCTGCGCGCCAGATTGCGCACCGCTGCCTTGGACGCAGAGTAGACGCTGAAGGCAGCAGTTCCGGCGATGCTGGCGCTTGACCCTGCAAGGATGACCGATGAGCCGGAGACTAGTAGTGGCAGGGCTTTTTGGACGGTGAAGATCAGCGCTTTGACATTTAGCCCGAAGGTATCGTCGACCTGCTGCTCGGTGATCTGCCCCAAGGTCAGCAGCGTGCCGCCACCAGCGTTTGCATACAACACATCAATGCGGCCTGCCTCGGCCTTGATCTGTTCGACCACGTGATCCAGATCAGCAATATGGGTCGAATCTGCCTGTATGCAAGTCACGTTAGCGCCGATTTCGTCCTGCGCTGTCTTCAGTGATTCCGCGTTGCGTCCGGTGATGTAGACATACGCACCTTGCGCTGCAAAAAGTTTGGCGGTGGCCAGGCCGATGCCGCTGGTAGCGCCGGTGATAAGTGCGATTTTGCCGTCGAGTCTGTCGGACATGGTCATTGTTCCTAGTGCCTGAAGAGCCTGACCTGAAGGGTTCAGGTCAGCAACTTGGGGCGAGTCTAGGGTGGGTTTATCCATGACAGAAGCCCGCCAGGATAGAGACATAATCCATCAGGGTGGATGATCGGATTCTCGCAATCCAGGATGCATGTGAGTGCCGCTCAACTCCTCAGGATCTACAGTTTTCGCTGCTGAACAGCTATATGTGTCCGGTCAACACGCCTTCCACATCTCGTCCGTCAAACGCTACACGCGCATCGATGACTGCGGCTGAATGATGAATCGTCCAGAAAAACAAGGCTTTGAAGGGCTCTTCCAGCGTCCGACCCAATGCCGTGACGCTGTACTCTACTGCCACCTGAGACGACGGAATAACTCGCCGGGCAAGAATCCCGTTCCGCTCAAGCCGTCGAAGGGTTTGCGTCAGCGCCTTTTGAGTTATCCCGTCCAGACAACGCTTGAGTTCGTTGAAGCGCAATGGTTTTTTACATAGCGCGGCGAGAATCAATATCGACCACTTGTCTGCGATTTGATCCAGCATCAACCGGCTCGAAGGATCAGCCATGTAAGCCCCCAGATCAAGTTCGTCTCTGAGGATCTGATCATCCGTCGTTAGCATATGGTTTCCTCGTGTATACCTGATGGCCTTCAAGTGCCGTATTGATATTAGGTATACATCTTATACCATGAAGGCTCATTCACACGGTGCCTCATCTGATGAGTTCTACGTATCTTGACCCCCTATTCCGGCCTTTCGCGCTCAAATCTCTGGCTTTGAAAAACCGTATCGTTATGGCTCCCATGACGCGTTCCTTTGCTCCAGCAGGCGTGCCCAACGATAGAAATACGGCCTATTACCGCAGGCGTGCGGAGAGCGAAGTAGGTTTGATTCTTTCCGAAGGTACCGGCGTTGATCGGCCGGGGTCTCGTAACGATCCCAATGTTCCGCTCTTCCATGGCGAGGAAGCGCTTGCCGGGTGGAAACAGGTAATCGACGGTGTTCATGAAGCTGGCGGCAAAATGGGGCCTCAGCTCTGGCACGTTGGATCATCGGTCAGCCCCCAGACCGACTGGAAACCTGAACGCGGGATTGAAAGTCCTTCAGGACTGGCCGCACCCCGCGCTCTTAGAGGTGAGGCGATGACTGATGAGGCTATCGCAGACACGATTTCCGCCTTTGCCAGAGCAGCAGCTGACTCGAAGCGTCTGGGGTTCGATACGGTCGAAATCCACGCGGCGCACGGCTACTTGTTAGACCAGTTCTTTTGGGAAGGTACCAACCAACGCATTGACCATTTCAACGGTACATCCACCACTGAGCGTTCGCGGTTTGTGGTTGAAATCGTAAAAGCCATTCGTAAGGCAGTCGGCCCTGACTTCCCGGTGATACTGCGTTTGAGCCAATGGAAGCCGCAAGACTATAGCGCGCGCTTGGTTACGGCGCCGAAGGCGATGTCCGATTGGCTCGTTCCGTTGGTGGAGGCGGGCGCTGATATTTTGCACTGTTCTCAACGACGCTTCTGGGAGGCTGAGTTCCCCGAGTTGGATGGCGAGCAGGGACTGAATTTCGCCGGCTGGGCGAAGAAGCTGACTGGAGCCGCCACTATCAGTGTGGGCTCCGTAGGGTTGTCCGGAGATTTCATCGGTGCCACTCGCGGCGAAAGCTCGAAACCAGCGAGCCTTGAAAACTTAGTGCAGCGCTTAGAGCGGGATGAGTTCGATCTTATTGCGGTTGGTCGCGCGCTCCTCAGCGATCCGCAATGGGTCACGAAGATTCGATCAGGGAGCACTGATGGCTTGAAGCCTTTCACTCCAGCCGACTTAGCTGAGCTGGTCTAGAAGCCGCTTAAAATTCCTTCCAGCTCTTTTCACCTAGGTACGTAGTCATGGAATTCAAAAACAAAGTTGTCTTGGTTACCGGCGGATCATCAGGTTTGGGATTTGCTATTGCACAGGAGTTCGCCACGCAAGGCGCGCGAGTAGTCATCACGGGACGTCGGCAAGAGCAGCTGGATCAGGCTTTGACTATCTTGGGTAATAACGTGGCTGCATTTGCTGCTGATGTCTCACGCCCAACCGATCTGGCCCTCCTTTTCAGTCATGTAGAGGCGATTCATGGCCGTATCGATGTCTTGGTAGCGAATGCCGGAATGGGCGAGATCGCCCCGTTAGGTACGATAACTGAAGCAGGCTTTGACCGAGTATTTGAAACGAATGTCAAAGGCGTCACTTTCACTGTCCAAGGCGCGCTGCCTCTTATGAGCAAAGGAGCCAGCATTGTCATCATCGGCTCTACAGCTTCGATCACTCCTGGGCCAGGGCTGAGCCTTTATGGCGCAACCAAGGCTGCACTTCGAGCATTGGTCAGAAGCTGGATTTTGGACATAAAAGGTTCCGGCGTTCGAATCAATCTTCTCAGTCCCGGCCCGGTGGATACCCAATCCTTGCGGAACATGGCAGGCGATCATGCGGAGCAGCTAATCCAGTCCCTCAGTGAAAAAAGCACTCTGGGACGCATTGGCGAAGCGCAGGAAATAGGTAAGGCGGTTGCGTTCCTGGCAAGCGATGCTTCGAGCTACATCAATGGTATTGAGCTGTTTGCCGACGGTGGGGCCTCTCAGGTCTGAACAGCGCCTGCCAATCAAACGGCCGGACTTCGTTCAGGCCGTTCTTCGCCACCTCTGGGAACGACTATGCCTCATTCGCCGTCGGCGCAAGCGCCATCTATATCCAAACAGGACACGAACCGAATTCTTGCGTTGGCCGTCATCCTCAGCGCCCAACTCATGCTGCAAATGGACTTTTTGATCGTGATGGTCGCTTTACCTCAAATACAGGCTGATCTGGGATTTTCCCCCGCAGCCTTGTCTTGGGTACCCAATGCATTCGCTCTGGCACTTGGCGGTTTGCTTTTACTGGGAGGCCGATTGGGGGATGTGTATGGGCGTGTCAGGGCGTTCAAAGCAGGCCTTGCCGTTTTTGTACTGGCCTCGCTACTGGGGGGATTAGCGAACAGCCCGCTGATGCTAATTACTGCAAGAATCCTCCAAGGGATTGGGGCTGCTATAGCTGCACCCAGCGTGTTGGCATTGGTGATGAACATCGCGCGCAACGAGGCGGAACGTAATCGGGGGCTTGCCCTTTTCATCACTGTGTCCTCAGTAGGTGCCTCTGCCGGACTGATTCTAGGAGGTGCGCTCACAGAGTATTTCTCCTGGCGCTGGTCGCTGCTCATCAATGTGCCCGTTGGGATTTTCATTCTGGTCATGATTGGCAGCGTTGTTAAGGAAACAGTAGGCCAGCGTGCTCAATTCGACATAGGTGGAGCATTGACCGCTACAGCCGGTTCGATTGCGCTGGTATTTGGTTTCATTAACGCCGCAGAGCACGGTTGGGCACACTTCGGAACCCTGCCTTCCTTTGTAACTGCTGTTGCGCTACTGACGGCATTTTGGATCATAGAAGGCCGAGCGAAGCAGCCACTATTGAACCTGAATCTCCTACGGAACCGAACCCGCATTGTCGCTCTGGCTGTAATGGCGATTATCGTCGGCATGCATTTTTCGATGCTATTTCTGGTCGTCCAATATTTTCAGAAAGTGCTTGGGTTTGGGCCTCTGGCCGCCGGTCTGGCCTATCTGCCAGTCACTTGCACCGTTTTTGCCGTAACCCATTTCATGCCAGGCTTGATCGAACGCTTCGGTGCCAGCAGACTTCAATTGAGCGGATGCATACTCGTGGCGTGCAGCTTTGCAGGGTTTGCCTTTATAGACATTGACGGCAGCTATGCGGGTTCAGTGCTAGGCCCAATGTTGGTGCACAGTTTGGGTATTGCACTGGTATTTACACCTGGAACGGTGCTGACGATGGAGGGCGTGGCTGCCGAGCAATCGGGTATTGCGTCAGGCCTATTACAGATGGATCAGCAAATCGGCGGTGCATTAGGAATCGCTGTGGTCACCTCAGTTTTCGCCTTTACTTCACTACCCGGAGACTTCGTATCTGGATTACCAATGGCATTCGGTGTGGCCGCGCTGTTGTCAGCTATGGCAGCAGTCTTGACGTACGTCGTTATGCTTAGAGCCCCCTCCTTGATTAGGCCGATTTAGCGGCAACTAGGTAGGTTTCGGGGAGCCGCTTAGAAAATGAACGGGATCAGTACGGAGCATTAGGAGGTCGTGCTCACGCAGCTTTGAGCACGCTCAATGCTTTTGGCGTTGCTGGCAAGCAAGAGGGGATCACCGGACGCATACGAACAGCTCAACTGCCCAATCGATAAAAGCGCGCAGCTTTGCGCTGGGATGGCGCGTTGCTGGGTAGACCAACTGGAGCGGATGGGAGGGTGGAGTCCAATCCTCCAGGATCGGCACCAAGTTTCCCGCAGCGATATGCGCACGCGCGCTGAAACGAAAGATTTGCCCGACACCAATCCCGGTCAGTACCGCCTCGGTCAGGGCAGTGCTTTCGCTCACGTTGAGGGTAGGCTGGCCATTCACCTCGTATCTTTCGCTGCCTTTGCTGAAGTGAAGAGGCAGCGTTTTACCCGAGTGTGGAAAAAAATAGCGGATCGTGCGGTGGTTTTGCTCAAGATCCTGTGGATGTATCGGGGTACCAAAAGAAGAAAGATAGTCAGGCGTCGCGCAGGTGACGAAGTCCGCATTGCAAAGGTGGCGTCCGATCAGCGAGCTGTCAGGTAATGCGCCGCCGCGAATCACGCAGTCGACGCCGTCGCCGATGAGATCGGCAGGCCGATCACTGACCCCAAGCAATAATTCCAGATCAGGATAGCGCGCATGAAATTGCGGTAGCGCTGGGATGATCACCAGATTGGCCAGCGATGAACCTATGTCCACACGAAGACGGCCGTGGGGACTTGCCCGTGCCTGTCGAGCGGCGATATCCATATCCTCCAACCCCGCCAGCAGATTCAACGCTTGTTCCCTGTAGACCTCACCCGCCTGCGTGATGGTGAATGAGCGCGTACTACGCTCGACCAGCTTGGTACCCAGGTGTTGTTCCAGATCCTGAAGCAGCTTGCTGACGGAGGAGCGAGGAATATTCAACGAGTCAGCCGCTTTCGCAAAAGAGCGAGCGTCCGCAATGCGGATGAAGACCCGTATGGCGAGAAGTTGATCCAAATCTGCGCTCCATGAAGGGGGGATGGCCGAACTTAATCTGACGGCTAAACCTCTGCCGCCTCGATCTCTCGTGTAGCGAAGGTCGTTTGGGCTTGAATGACCGCAGCCAAGTGATTTAGCGTCCAGTGGTACAGGGCGTTGAAGGGTTGTGCAAGCGCCCCGCCTAACGGGGTGATGCTGTATTCGACCGCGATCTGCGAGGAAGGAATAACCCGCCGGGCCAAAATGCCGCTGCGCTCAAGACGACGAAGGGCTTGAGTCAAGGCTTTCTGGGTAATGCCGTCCAGACACCGTTTTAGTTCATTGAATCTCAACGGCTTCTTACACAGCGCTGCGAGAATCAGCACTGACCACTTGTCAGCCATTTGGTCGAGCAGGAAGCGTCTGGAGCAATCTACGCTTCGATCTGTGGATGGGGCATCGATTTGCGCTGCGGTCTATGACTTTGAAATAGAAATCAGGTATGTCAGGCATAGCTACCAAAACCCATCATCAAATACACAATGCTTGGATGCCCCGGTATCCGCGTTGTTGATGATAAACGCGGTAAATTCCTGGAGCTTGCGGCGTCAAATATTTCTACTGAGCGATACGAAGGGTATTCAATGATCCCATTCGGTTTAAGTCTGTGGGTCGAACCACAAATCTTCCTGGAACCGTTCACTTATCCGTCTGCTTAACGTGAAGAGCAGACGGCCATGAACGTCCGCTTCTGGCCGTTTTCTGCCTGTGGTGACCGGCAGAAAACGACCCAAAGCGGACGGTCAAAGTGAACGCGTGCGCATTGCTTTGACGATCCGTCATCGGCCTTTCAAACGCTTTATTCCATTGGGCACCTCATCCCCAAGTTTCTTTGAGTACAGTTCGAAACAGTTCCGAAAGTAATGGCTCAACGTCTTTGCGCTCGGTGCGTATCGGCTTAATGGACTCAAGTCGATTCAGTTCACGCTCAATGAATTGTTGAATGGGAGTGATCTGAGGTGATAACCCCATCTCCGGAGACGCGCGCTTGATCGCAAGCAATTCATCAATGGCCTGCTGGAGCCCGGACTCTCGCTCGATGACACCGCGCAGCTTCTCAAACTCTATGGGGGCAGGTGTACCAAACTGCTCAAGCCACCGCACCGATAACAGCGGGCGCAGAACGTAGAAGTATTTTTTCAGCGGTACCTGAGGGGCCTGCAAATATCCCCTATAGTTGGTTTTGGCCATGCTGCGATAGTGGTAGATGCCACTCTCCACCGAATACACCTGCGGCAATAACTCCTTTGCCCGCTCGTGGAAACAGCCAGCATGCTCGTAAATGATGGTCGACTGTATCCACTCCACAAAGCCTGGATTGGACTTCCAAAATAGCCTGAGTGCCTTACGTAGATCCCAGCCATTGATATCCATGTCGTCAATGATCGGATACTCGATGACGTCGCGTTGCTCCTCGAGGCCGACAGAGAGATACCACTCGGGTTTATTTACGTAGATGAAGCGTGCGTCGTAGTCGCTGTTGGGAGAGGCAAATCCCCAGGCACGACTGCCAGACTCAATAGCTAAAAGAACTTTCACGTCATGCTCGTTCTCAGCACGACGTAGCCGGTCTCGAACCTCTTCTTGAACAACGATAGAAACCATGAGCCAACTCTAATTAGACGATGTTTCGAGTGCACGCTACTCATCCCGCGGTAGACTGTCCAGCGTCCTCTACTGGCCGTTTACTGCCGCTCATGGTGACAAAGCCTGCTGGTCAAAACCGATGCAAATCGTTGGTCAGAACGAATGCAAATGACTGGTCAGGTCGAATGCAAGCGGGTGGTCAAGTGGAGTGCAATTTCGCAGTAGCCGAGCACAACCGTCGTCAGCAGTTGATCATCAGCGCTCTGGAACAAGAGCTGGCCACCATCGATCAGCACATCGCTGAAGCGCAGCAAGAACACCAAAAAATCGAGAACAAGGCGCTGCACCTCGCCAACGCGGTGCTTGAAGAGAAGTGGAATGAGGCGGCTCAGGCTTTGCTTGATGTGGGCGGACAACTTTGCGCAGCGCGTCGAATGATCGACCGGGATCCTGTTGCGCTGCTCAAGCTCAACGTTCCAGAGCAAGGGGAAAATTTTAGCAGTTGGGCCTGGAATGATTTGTCGGAGCGCTCAGTGCGGTACAACGTGCACGACGTGCTGGCTTTGTAACGCACTGCCCCACCCGAAACAGCCCACGTGTGTGGGCTGTTTAAACAATGCCCAAGGATCAGCACTATGAACACTGCCATGCAGAACAGCCCCAGTCGTACCGAAACGCTGAAGGCAAGGAAAACCCATCTGAGCAGCCTGCTCAAGCTCATGGGCTCTCGCTGGGGGAAAAGCACAGCAATACAAAGCCTCACCGCCAATGCGATCAAAGCGGAACTGAGTCTCATCGATCAGCAATTGAAGCGCCGGAGTTAACGCACGTGGAAGCCTATCCGGCTTCCGCTGCCCGCTCTATAGGTAGTTGGCTGAGCCGACAGGTTTAACTATTCAGTCCCACCCTCACATTGATTTAAAGGGCAGCTTTCGGCCAGAAGCGGACAGTCGCCATCTACGAAATCCAGGGCGATTCACTACAGATGAAACTTAAGAAGATGTGCGACACTTTTTGATGTAATTTTCGATAATGATCACAAGCTCTTTATTTCTAGCCAGCTCATGCCGACGCCCCATCCGCTGTAAAAAAATTTGTATGGCGAACACAGCCAGGAATGCAAACGGAACGTAGAATATATTGGTGATGTAGTTTGCAAGCAGAATAAAGAGAGACCCCACAAAAACGAAGGTGGCGGTGAGCGTCGTCGAGTTATCAATCTGAGATGATAGTCTCTCGTTGTGGATTTTTAAAAAATGAACAACCTCCTCCCATTGAGGTGAGCTGATTTCTTTATTTCTCAATTTCGGAATAGCATCAAGTTCCAGCTCGAATGCCCTGTAAAACTCCATCTCCTCATCAAAGTACTCCTCCGCTCTTGGGGAGTCCGACACCTTGATGAAATCAAGCCATTTTGGGTTTTTCGGCCAGGTCTCTGCGATAAACTCTGCGCGCTTTGTGCCATAGCGCGTGATGATGTCTTCAAATATGGTTTTCATTAGTACTTGTATCTCATGGTTGAAAAGCTAAAAGGGGACGCTCATTAGTGACCGCTTCTGGCCGACTCCCGACCATAGTGACAGGCAGAGAGCGGCCAGGAGCGGACTGTTTCCCAGTAAATAAATCTGTCCCCTTTTCCAGTCCCCTTTTCCATAAATTTGGAGCGCGGCGGTAAACTTTTCCGGCAGCAGCACTTTGTTAGCCATGCTCGTGCCTTTGTGCTATATCAACGCACGCATCATGTGTGAACAAGTCTGTACACTGAATCATTGAGTATTCATCTAGTTGATGAACAAATAATCTCGCATTTTCTGTTGGATCTCTAGAAATTTGAAACATATCGCCGTGATCCTCAGCGATGAAGCTTAGATCGGTTCGCTCAACAACTTCGTCTTTAACACCCGCGTGTCGATAACGAACAGACTCAAGATACACCACTCCACCACTATGCGTAATTTTGATCGAGTGAAAGTCAGGTTTTAGATAGCTTGGGTATTTTTTCTTCAGATCAGGAAGAATTTCCACACCTCCATCCGCTCCGACACGAGGCACAATAAACCCAACAGACTCTTCCACTACGCCCCGAATCGCTTCTCTAATGGGAATCTGAAAAAACTCTCTGTTTGGCTTATAACGATATTCATCGAATCTTTTGTGAAGTCGTTTTTCAATTAACTCACAATCAATAAGAAACTCATCATAAACAACTATAAAATCGTCTGGAACTCCTGTGCCTCTCAACCCCTTTGTACGTTCATTACATGATTTCTTGGTTAATCCAATTTTTACTAGCCCCTGCATTGCAGGGTTAATCATTACATAAACAAAACCTGCACTCATACTATTCCCTGGCTAACGCCCGAATTAAGTCACGCCGCGAAGCGGTGTCGGCTTGAATGAATTGTTAGAACTCAGCTGCACGTTTGGGGTACACGTGATAGCGAAGAGTCCCTGTGCGCTCCACTACTACTGAGTCGCCCGCTTTGAGTTGATGCGTAGCGAAGAACTCCCCAACCCACGCTCGTTTACGAAAGATCTTCTTGTCACCTGCGATGTCAGTCATTACGGGGGCGCCGATGCCTGAGTGAACCTCAAGCAGTTGCGAGGCGCGATCCGCTTCCGAGCTGCCACCCACAGAAGCGGCGGGAAACAGCTCCATTATGCTTGTCAGGTACAGATGATCGTTGTTGAGGTTGCCCTGGGTAAGTTCGATGATTCCGTAGCGCAAATTTTCCCCCTGAGTTCTAATGTTTGCAGGTGTTTTAACTCAAGTCTTCTGAATAGAATCTAATTATTTCTGCTGATTCATGTTTGGCGAACTCTAAAGACCATATTTCGCCAATTGTCCTCACCATGTCCGCAATAAATGATGCTACATATGAAAGCACTAATGCCGCAAGCTTTTCATGAAGTTCTTTGCTGTGGACTCTAGAATAGACGAGTGCATTTATTGCCGAAGGGGTCGAGTGAGCGTTTGTAGATAGTATCTTATAGATAGAGTTAAACATGCTCACATTGAGACATCGGCTCTCGGAGATTTCAGTTTGGTTAATGTCCGAGCATTTACGCCCTTTTAGAATTTGCCTCTGAACTTCAGGCAGTAGACTTTTAAATATTTGGTTGTCTTTAATTACAGTCTTTAGCTTGTTGTATTTTTCTTGAAGAGGATATTGTTCTTTGTCTTCGCCGCCAAAAAAACTACAGAGTTGAATTGTCGATTTTAGATCGTGAAAATCATACAGATAAAAACGGAACTCAGACTTTTCCGTGTCCGTGTTCTCTATGCAGTAATACCAATGCAGGTTGGCCGCTTCAATCAAGCTCCTAGAAATTGAGCAGAACGACGAAAAATCAAATATCTCCCCTGCGCTGGTGTACCTTGAGCCGGGCATTACTCTCAATAATGACATGCATTCTGGTACAACTTTTGCCAAGTAGTAAGTCGATATTTTTCGTTTTCTATCTTCTGTTTGAACGCCGTCAAACTGCTGAGATAAGTCATATGCAATCTCAGTTATAAAATCAAATTTTTCTATTAGCTCTTGAAATCCACTCATATTTCAAAAAACACCTAACGGTTAAGCTAAGGGGTGGACTAAAGCCCGTCTCAGTGAGCGAAGCGAACGATTTTAGCGCATTGTTATTTAACAATACGCCTAGCTTTGCTGTTGCTCATATATGGCAATTAACTGCTCTTGGCTGTGATTGGTGCCAGGCCAGGCTGCATGTATCTCAACTAAATCAAATTCGGCATCGCCGTTTTTGGCGAGTTCTATAATCTCTTTATCTGTTAGTGCTGCATATTCTGGCCATTGATCGATTAAGCCTCTGGCATTTGATACTGCAGCATCTTCGGTTTCACCAATATAGAGTTCTTCAATCTGTGTGTGCCCGTAGGTAATCATGTAAAAGGACATTTCTTCTCCTGGCTCTACAAAATTTTAAATTGGGGCATAACGTTTGGTTAAGGGGCGGGCTTTAGCCCGTACCAGTGAGCGCATTGTTAGCAGCGTTACCGCTGAAGCTCATGTGGCAGAACAACATTGCCTGCGACAATTTTTTGATCGTATTCATTAACTAGCTCGCATATTGAAATTCTTGCCTGCTGGAGCAGTGCGTAATCAAGTTTTAATTTTTGCCCCGCAGTTGCCCCTATAGTAGGAAACGACTCACAAAATTTTTGATCTGCCTTTCCATCGGCATGTACAAGTAAATGCCGTATTTCTAAATAGGGTAGTGCAGCATCAATTTTTGCTTGAGAAACGCCAAGATTTAATTTGGAGTTTATTTTCTCCAAAAGATTCTTTGTGCTTTTTTCGTTTTCTAGTTTTCTGAAAACGGATTGTGCAACCATTGAGACTACTTTATCCCAGCTTCCAGCTTTTAGGACGTCATTGGCTTCAAAGGAAACTTTGTGTTCGCCAATTAAACGATTTGGATCTAACCCCTTCTTGGCTGCTGCGGTTAAAATTTCGAGAATATATTGTGTTGCATCCTCGTAAATGTTCTTGATGAATGCTTCGCACAGAGTCGCTTTTAGGTGATTGGCAGCGAGTTTTCTGCTTTCTGAAGTATTGGCCCTTGCGGCAAGTCTTGGATGCTGTTGAGGATTTACTTTGTCGAATATACGTTGAGTGCCTGCTGCGCTTAGCATGCCTGCTTGGATTGAGATTTTCAGCACATCGGCCAACTCAATGTCGACATCAAGATGAGCTGCGCGACTAGAAAATCTTATATATGACTTTGTTTTCATGGCGTGGAAAACTCTCTTAGCTGCGAACTATAAATAGACACCAACTGGTGCATAACTTTCTGGACGGGCGTGGTGTATAGCATTCCTTGTTCCTTTGTCTATCCGTGTCTAGGCTGAGGCCTTCAGCGTGCCGATGAGCGTATAAGCGGGTTATACACCATGGACGGATAGCCTCGTTTGCTCGAATTCAACGCTGGAGAAAATTCGCCTGCGACACTACTCGATCCTCATGGAGCGTGTCTATTACAGGTGGGTCGCGCCGTGCGGCAGGAATAAGTCCGCTGAGGTCGAGCGACTGCTCTTGGCCGTTTTCATCCCTTCGCGACAGGCAGAAATCGGCCAAAAGCGCCCACTCTAAGGCTTCTACGAAAGTAGGGGGGATTCACACTAGTAACCGCACGAGCCCTCGCAAGCGACCCATTCACTAAAGGCTGCTCGTCATTTGACATCAATTGGCTCGAACTTTGAATTCATCCATCCATGCAATGAGTTCCAAGACATCTCGCTCGAACTCATCGAGTTCGACCGGGACCTGAGGCAGCTCATCTGACTGCGAGTGTTCGTACACTGAATACCTGGTCATTAACCGGTCGATAAAATCGCAGTCCTCTGCCATCACCTTAGCAACGCCTCTTAGCTTTCCTTTAGTCATTACGTCCCGTCTGAAACGAATAACTACGTCATTCAAGAGGATGAGTTCCACTGTTCGTTCCAAGATGATCCGAAAATCACTGCAGGCGCTCTTCACGGTGAGGTCATAACCGTCTGCGTCGGCATCGGCCTGATGCTTTTTGAGCCTGGGGATGACGTGATCTCTAATCGCATTCAGCGCCTTGTCGGGCTTGGCATCCCGCAGATTGTGTTGCGCCAGAATTCCCGAAACCTTATCCAGCCGTCGAAGCGACTGCACGGTGTGGGTGATTTTCTCGTTAGCCGGATTCTCACCGTGTTTTTTTATTACAGCCTCGACAAGTGCAATCAAGGAGAGGCGGTGAGTGAAGATGATGACCTGTCGAGTCTTCGCCAACTCGACAAGCCGGGTAACAACCCTTTCCTCGAAATCCTGATCTAACGACGAAATCGGGTCATCAAAAATGAAAGGGGCAAGCTGGTTTGAACCGGTCGTGTCGGCCAGGAATGCTGCCAGTGCAACAATACGGGTTTCGCCTTCACTGAGTACGACATCAGGAGTGAAGCCAGCCCGAGCACCGACAAGGGCGAGCCCAAATGTGATAACTCCTTTTCCTTGAGCCCTGCTCTGCGGCACAACTGGCAAACGTCGCCCACCAAGGGATTTCAACTCCTCATCAAAGCGGGCCTGATATCCAGCATCAAGCTCCGTGCGTCCAAGCTCGGTACGCTTGGTTGTCAACGAATTGGTGGCCGTTAACTTTGTTGCTCTATCTAGCAGATCTACAGCTACTAGCCGCTCACGCTCTGCGAGAATCGCCGCCTTGTTCTGTGACAGCCACTGAAGCGCCTTGAGTTGCTTCACTCGCTTCTCGACCTGCTGCCGCTGCCCATCCTGCTGCAGCTGGGCGAGGCTGGTCTTCTCAGCAAGCAAGTCGGCAGCTCGTTTTTCCAGTGCCTGATCGATAGGAGCCCAATCGAACACAGAGATATCTCCCACGGCAGCACATTCCATAAACTGTGCTCGCCTAGACTTCAACGACTCATACCAGGCACGGGCCGTGGATTCGTCGAACTGCAACTGAGCTAGGCGCGCAATCCAGTCTTCAATCGAAGGCACCTGAATTACCTTGGCGATCAGTGCCGCACTGGTGGCCTCTGCAGTTTTCGCCGCAGTCTCGAGACCCGCGGTGACGAAAGCCTCGAAGCTTTTGAGCCGAGCGGCGCCCTCAGCCGTAAGCTCTTGTTGACAGAGCACGCAGTGCGCACCTTCTGAAGTAACGGGAAATTCGTGACCATGGTATGCATGAGCAACGGAATAGGCGCGCGCCTGCTCCCACATAAGTTTCCAGGCCGACTCACCAACGCCTTGGAGAGGAGCATTCGCGAATGCCTGCTGCGCAACTTCGTTGGCCGCCTTTCTCGCCGTAACCGCCGATACTTTTGCCTTCGACAGCTCATCAGCCCTCTCGTCGGTGAGGCCTTCTTTCAACAGTTTCATTGCCTGCTTGATGCTTTCGGTGGCAACACTTTCCTTGCCAATCGTAACCAAGCGACCCGCGATGTCTTTTTCCGCGAGCAGAGCCTCAGCCTTGACCCGCTCGTCGTCCAAGTCTTTTCCATACCGGCAATACGCCTCGACCTTCTCAGCAGAAGCAGAGGCTTTGAGAGAGGAGAACCAGGCTTTCTCAGCGGTATCTGAGAGATCATCTGGGAACTGTGGAAGGGCACTAACGAGCTTTCCCTTCTCCCGCCCCAGCTCATCAGAAACCATGCCCGAAATCTGAATGAGCATGGAGATGAACCGCATGCTGCTAGGCTCATAGCTTGACTCAGTGCGCCCCATGTACTGAGTTGCGGTTTTCGAATCAAATACTTGGGCGTATTTGAGCATCGCATGGGGCTCGGCGCCAGGATGCCAATAGATATCTCGTGAATTGCCATCAATCGTGATTCGGCATTGAGCACTGCAAGCATGCTCTTCATCGCTGAATACGTTCGGCCGGATTTCGTCCCGTGAACGAGATCCACAAAGCTGTTTGAGCAGACGAGCAAAACCGCTTTTCCCCGAGCCATTTTGCCCGTAGATGACAGTCAAACTACCCGTTCCGAATGGCAAAGATGCACCAGGCTTAATCGCATTAACCCCGAAGACTTGGGTTAACTCTTCGACCCGCACCACCCGTTGAACCGCCCCAGCCGAAAATGCACCAGGAGCCACCTTCAGGAACCCAGGGTCACCCTGCTTCGCAGCCTCCAGTTTGGCGAGCCGAACCAGCTCTGCAAGTTCGACCTCATTCGGCAAACGTTTGTTGTCGATAAGCTGCTTGGCGGCTGCCTGAAGCCAACCGCTCCGTTCATTCAACCACTTTTCAAAGTCGTTGATCCCGATTGCTTCATTCGCTAGATCAGCCATCCCTGCTCTCCGTAACGGTCGAGGTGCCGTTCGAGAAGATAGTTGATGTGTAGCTTTTCGCCACTACCGATAAGCTAGCTACTTTTGATGGAGCAGCCGATCGGATTCACTGATCGCCAGCAATACACGGGTTCGCCAACAGTTGGCTATTGGTTTGGACATAGCTGTCTCAGTGAGCGCAATCAGCCGCTTCCCACCCATTCAGAACGACCGCTGTTGGCCGGATGCGTCCGCTTCTGGCCGCAAGCTGCCTTCCACGATTGGCAGCCGATGGCCCGAAGGCGCCCTGGCGAGAGCTTGCTTTTCTGGCCGATCCGGGAGCGTGCGATTCGGGTTGTTCATCCGGCTCGGAACCAGATATAAAGCGAATGCGCTTTGTATTCAGGGGAATACGAGCATTCATAAGGTGATCACGGATGTACATCTACAAAATGGTTCAAGTGCCGCCAAACATTGAAGTTCGTGCGAAGGAGCACCGGGGGAACGAGGCCGCTGTTTATCTACAAAATGTGGTCAACACTCATGCTGAGGATGGGTGGGAGTTCTATCGGATTGACACGATTGGCGTTTCAGTCAAACCGGGATGCTTTGACGCGTTAATGGGGAAGAAAAACGTGCTGAACCACTATTACGTGATTTCTTTGCGCAAGCCCCGATGATCAAGCTTTGCGCCGTCTCAGCAATTCGCTGCTATCAGCGAGTTGCTCCCTCTCGATTGCGAGATGCCTGCCGATTTGAGCCTTCCTGTTCAAACTATGCGATACAAGCCATCGAAAAGTATGGTGTTCTAAACGGCTGCCGCATGGCTGTGGGCCGCATCTGCAGGTGTCAGTACCCGAACGGCGGGAAAGATTTTCCCTGAATAAGTCGGACAGTGAGCCCCGACGCCTTAACTATTCAGCAGTGCTTGCCATGATCCTGACGGGATGCTTTTGGCCGGTAGCTCCCTGCCACACCAGCGGGCTAATCGCTGATAGCTTGCTGACGCCTAGCAAAGTGTTCATACCTAACTGCCAATCGTTGCTGATGGGCAGGCGAGAGCTCGACGAGAGCTTCTTTCCTGTTTTATGGGTCTACTTCAGACCTCGGAAGCGTTACACCAGTTGGCTTAGTAACACTCCTAAAAACTCATGCTCATACACAGTGTTACGCCGATAATATCCAACAAATACAGTCAGTTACCGACAACCGTTACACCAGTAACGTTCGTAACACTGCTTTTCAGAAGGATGCGTATTCCCCCGCTCCCCGGAAGCATCAATACCACCAGCGAACGTCAGGAGCAGTTCCAAATTTTGCCGGGGCCCCTGAGGCTTCTTTAAGACAAGGGGTCGGAAACCCGCGTGATCGTGTTAGCGGAAAATTGCCCAGCTTAGTGAACAGGTGAACCGGTGAACTGCTGTTCACCAGTGCATTTGCACTATGGCTAGGGATGTCGCCGGGGCCCCTGGGCATTTCAGATAGACACGGGGCAAAGAACCCGCAGCATCTTGTTAGCGACTGAGTTTTCTACGTCGGTTGACAGGTTGACGTGGTTGACACCATCCCCAAGGTTGACCGGGTTCAACCGTTCGCTATCAACAACACAGTGGCTCAACTTTACCGTTGCGGTAACGATCCCCTTTTTTCGTCAGGATCCTTTCAATTTCAATGTTGAAATTTCAGTAAGCTGCAATCCCTGTCGCTACCAAGATCCCGCGGGTTTCCGACCCCGTGTCCTTCGAATAGTCCCAGGGTCCCCGGCGCCATTCTCGACTGATTGCTTTCTGCCATCCTCAAGCTAGTCTCTCCCCTGCTGGTGATCGCGAGATTCCGCCAGCATTTGAAACATGCGTATGTCATGACCGATCCGACACACGGAAGCGAGGACTAGCGAATGCAATCATTCATCTTAAACAGAAACGTTCAAGCGAACGGCGACTACGAAGTGCACAACACGACAACTGGCTGCCGGTATATGCCGTTGCCTGCCAATCAGGTTCCCCTTGGGAATCACCTGACTTGTACTGGCGCCGTTAGCACAGCTCGAGCGGCGAACCCCACTCTACGGATTAATGGTTGTTACTACTGCTGCAACCCTTGCCACACCAGCTAGGTTTCCAGCAAACAAATTGCGGGGTTTACGCCAAAATCTGGGATCGTGCGATCATAGGCCTGAGCAAGCTGTATCCCCGTGTGTTGGTAGACGCGGCGGATTCAAAATCCGTTTTCGCAAGAAGTGGGAGTTCGAGTCTCCCTCGGGGCACCAAAATTAAGAAAGGTCTTGCTTTGCAAGGCCTTTTTTTTCGCCTACAGAAAAGTGACCGTCACCCCACCAACCTGTAGGAGCTGCCGAAGGCTGCGATCTTTTGATCTTGCTTTCAAGGCGTCAAACCCCAAACCCGCCCAGCAACGAATCAAGGATTCACATAATGGAATTGCCACTGGAAACCATTGCCCTTTTCGCCCTCAAGCTGGCTTATGAGAGGGAGGGGGAAAGTCCGATCCTGCGGGATGATCCGATCATGAGTGATTATCAGCGGGAGGTATTTGGCTTGCTGGTGCGTAGAGGGGATGTTGAGGGGATTCAGTTGCGAGTGGCGCATTGTATGGGTTTGGCGATGGAGGCTTTGGGTGGGGTTGAGACGCCACTGGGGCGGGAGTTGCATAGGTTGTCTGTTGAGTTTGGTAATGCGCGGACGATGGAGCAGCTTGATGCGCCGCTTGTTGCGCTTAGGGATTACCTGAAGGATATTCAGTGAGTAATGATGCTGCCCGAAGAGGGGAACATCTCATCCATGCAGGGGTATGGTTGAAGTGAGAATGGACCTGCCACTTATCCATTGCCCCAACTGACAACAACGAAAGATTTTTCGGCACCACAAGGACGTATCAATGCGGCAAATCGCCCTCAGCAACAAACCACTCAGAGGCATTCCCCGCCGCCTTCGCGCTCTGGAGCGCTGGGCCTCCAGTTTTCGCGATGAGTTTTACCCGCGATCCGCCCACATGGAGCGCTATACACACTGGAAGATCCCGGTGCATGCGACCTTGGTTCAAGGTCCTCAAGCCAGGATCGAAGCTCAAGCCTTCTGCATTCAGCAACTGCTCGAAGCCGCTAGCCACCTGTCCAACGCTGCTGACCACTCACAAGGTTACTACCGGGTCGCTTGCCTGGTGGTGTGGCCATGGGTTCATCAGAGCGAGGTCACCGTCTTCTATGACAGGGACTATTATCTGGGTTTTCTTGGTGACACTAATGCTCTTATGCCAGAGCGGATCAGTTGTGCTCTTGCGTTGCATGCACCAGCGAATTTCATCGAGCATGGGCATGACGTGACTCATCCTGACGACGAGGTTGCAGTATCGGGGAACCTGCTTGAGGGCTTTGGCGAGCAGGCTTGATCCCATAGGGGATGGGTCGAGCCGACAGGCATCGATTGGCCCGAGTGCGTGACGTGAATAATAAATCTGCCCCCTTTTTCTCAAGAAAATGTAGCCGTCTGCATCTCTCCACAAGCTAGTCAGTGAGCGCGCGATACGCTTTTGATAGTGGCGACTGGAGGGGCAAGCTCTTTGTGGAACTGAAAAGCCACGACGGCTTGTAGCCTATGTGGCTGCGTGCCATGATCATCTCTTCGTTTCTACATATAAATGGGATTTACAGTGGACGTTATAAAGATTTCCCAAGAGCAAATTGATTCTCTGCTCAACCTTGATGAAGATCATTTCAATGACGTCAAGAGTAAACGTATTGCTCCAGCCAAGCTGCAGGAAACATTGGTAGCTTTCGCCAACTCGGACGGGGGTGATGTGTATGTAGGAATTGAAGACAAAGCAGTGCAAGGTGAGAGAATTATCGGATTCAGCGAACCCGAAGAAGCTAACGCGACCATTGTAACTCTGTTAGAAGGGACAGTACCGGCTGTTGAAAACGTGAATTGGGAGTTTTTCGAGGTTGATGGGAGAGGCCTGATCTTGCACTTTTCCATCCCTAAAAGCCCTAAAGTTCATTACACGGCTGCAGGTGATTGCTTCATTCGAGTGAATGCGCAGAAGCTTAAAATCAAAGGGGAAAAAGTCACACAGCTTGGCTACTCAAAAGGAGCTGAACTTTATGAAAAAAAAGCTGTTGAAGATGTGGAAATTGACGAAGTTGTAGAGAGCGAAAAACTGGCGGATTACATGCACCGCGTGAACAGCGGTTTGAAGCCGGAAATATTTCTACAGAAACAGAGACTCCTGACGAAAAAAGAGGATGTAAAATTCCCCAATGTAGCTTGCATTTTGCTCTTTGATGATCAGCCCCAGGCAACTCTACAGACGCGATGCGCCGTAAAAGTCTATCGACTTCGGACTACAGAGGCAGAATACAAACGGGAACACCTTCAAGAGATGCCTGTCACTATTAATGGTTCAGTGGAAGAAGTGATAGCTGGAACTATACGCAAGGTGACCGAGTACATTGATGGGGCTTCGTTCATGGACGGTGAAAATGTCGTCAAGCTATCCTATCCGTCGGAAGCTTTGAAAGAAATTCTGGTTAATGCTGTAATTCATCGCGACTATAGCCTCAACGATGATATTCACGTCCGGATTTTCGACAATAGAATTGAAATTCAAAGTCCTGGACGCCTACCTGGCTACATGACGGTAGATAATATTTATGATGATCGTTTTTCGAGAAATCCTAATCTCGTTCGAATGCTCCACAATTTACCAAGCCCTGTAAACCACGACATTGGTGAGGGGCTGGACACAGCCAAGAATGAATTGAAAAAGGCTGGGTTAATTCCACCGGCATTCGAAGAAGTAGCCAATGCGTTCATAGTCACGGTAAAGCATCAAAAAATCGCCTCGGTTATCGACGTAATCGAGAGATATTTTGAAGATAATCCCGACGGAGTTATAAACAACAATCTTGTTAGGCAACTCAGTGGAGAAGATGATATGCAAAAAGTCAAAAAAGCTCTGCAGAGATTGCGAAACGCAGGAAAAATCAAGGTCGCTGACGAAAATGCAAATGCGTTTAAAGTGACGTATGTGAAAGTTTAAATTAACAGCAGATATTCGGAGCAGACTTTGGCATACCCGTAAGGGAACGCGGTCTGCTCCGGATTTTTCTTATCCAAATCTACCCCAACAAAAACATCACATTCAACAAGATGATGACTGGGAGATATTACGAGTTATCTCAATCTGGTCAAATACGAAGCAAAACCGGACACACCCACTGAAGCAATTGGTTAAACCCGATTATTCCCCTTGGCGAACAACTGGTTAAACACTCAAACTTTGAACTGCGTTTGTATAAATGCAGGATGCTTTAAAAGCGAGTTGCTCGCAATGGTTGCGGCCATCCAGCGGTTACGGGTTGATTTCTTCGCGAGCGAGCTTGTTCCTACATGGCAGTGATGAATTCACAGCGCAAGTGGCCCTAATTTACCGAGGCTGTCCGATGCTATAGCCAGGCTAAGTGTTTGGAGATCAGTTTTGAAAAAGGGGGAAACCACAATATTTACGAAATAGCTTCGAATTTCAACCCGAACATTATTTAAGCACGCAACACAAACCTCGCTTCAAGCCTGTGCAGCAACTCAAACGTATTCAAAAACGGAACATTAAGCTGCTCGCAAATATTCGGGATGATGAATTTTCGTTTAGCGTCGCGATTCAGCACTTCATGAGTCACCAAAGTCGCGCCAGTCGTAATAGCCTTCGCAATCAGCCAAGGGTCTGCTCCCGCTAAAAACTCTTCCATCGCGCCGATCTTCATTCGCGGTGCCTGATCTGCCACAAGTCCCGCAACTTGCATGAACGCTTCTTGCGTAGCGTCATCGTTGGTGATGTGGAAGAAACCAGCATTCTCCTTCGCCCAATCAGCGAGCTCGTCATTCCCTTTGGTTAGCTCATCCATTACTGGAGCGATGCTGGATAAAGCCAACGCTTCATTTTGCAGCAACAGCCATTGCCAAAACCCAGGACAGATTGCCATCCCGTAATAGCGGTTCTTTGCTTCGATCAGCGTGTTAGCGTCGAGTAGATGGTTCATTCGGTGATCTTGCTGGCGAGAGTCCTTAATTTAGCAGGTTGCACGCCGAGCAAATGTCCCGCATCGCGCAGCAGCATCCGTCCACTCATTGCTTCAGTCAGTACTGCCTTGCTAAGGCGAGGGCTATTTTTCGCGGTGGTGTTGCGGTAGTAGTCACCCGCGCCACCCTTTTCATCCTGAAAAACCTTGAGGATGATTCGATAGTAAGCGCTGTATTGAGCCTGGCTTATATAACCAAGATCCAGTGCGCGGCGACCGATAGCCAATTTACTGATGTGAAACCGAGAGGCCAGCGGAGCCAGGTTGTCTTCCCAGTTCACGTCGGCGTTCCACAGTGCACGGAATTGGGCTTCGGGAGCCAGAAACTCACCTGCAACTGCATTGCAGAATCGCTCCTCATCTCGACCATTGGCGGTATTTCCGTCAGACACTCCACTGCTACCAATCCAGATATGGGCCAGTTCGTGAAGTAAGGTGAACAGTCTGGCGGTGGGAGCGTCGGAACTGTTGACGAATACCACGGGGGCGTAGGTATTACTGATGGCAAAACCCCGGAACTCGCTGACTTCAAGTTTGCGATGAGTATTTCCTAGCGCAATGCCACTGCGCATAACCAAAATGCCAGCCGCTTCCGCAGCTTCTATCAAGGCACGGCTGTATTTGTCGTAATCCAATCGAGCAGCGTCAGGGTTCACACCGAGCGTCCGGCGAATATCGTCCACCACCTCTGCGACTCGAGATTGGCTGTTGAAGCGACCGACGAATGCCAGCGGCTGATGCTCCTGATATTGCAGATACTCCAGGTACCAGTCCTGCTTACGCATGGAGTCCCTGACAGTGTCCAACAATTCCAGGCTGGGACGTTGAGGCGCAATACCACCGACGGTCCGAAGATCAGGTAAAGGCAGTTGTTCGACAGGCGGGCGCGGAAGAAACAAGAAGCCAAAAGGGATGTGAGCGAGACTCGCCCACTTTTGAGCCTGAAGGAATGTTGGTTTGGTCTCGCCAGCCTCCCATTCCTCTACTCGATCAGGTTTCACTGGCAGCTTTTTAGCAACCTGCGCAGTGGAGAGACCTGCGCGCTCACGAGACCATGTGAGCAGGCTTGGATTGACTAAGGCGGCTTGGCTCATAGGGTCGCAGGCAAATCAGATGGGGCCAGCAAACGCTCGAGAGCATCCTTTGCAGATGCAGCCGAATGACGCGGGGTCCGGTTATCTGGCATTGCCTTTCTCCTTGGCTGTTTAAGGTCGGGTTGCAGCGACTACAGATTAGTCGAGAAGCAGAGCTACCGACGGCAGAAGCGCGGATTATGAGGTAAATCCGCAACGACCCGAAGCTCAAATATGTAACCTACAGACAGATGGTATTGAACTGTTTCAGCGCGTTTCATGTCAGACGNTACCGAAATGACGGTAAGAATATTTTCGCTAACGGTTTACGCTACAAAGTAGGCGGAAAGGGCCTTAACCAAGGGCTTTTGGAGAGGTTGCAAGGAAGGGATTTGAGCGTTACCCTTCCGCCGTCGCTGCCAATTCAGCGACCGGGCTTGGTAACCCGAGGTAAATCACTGCGCAACAGTGCCATGCGTTCGCAGGCGCTTTTTTTTCGCCTGCGATCTGCGTTATGGCGGCTGTGCGTGGGACGTCTTCGGACGTGCCGGTTTCCTTGATTTCCCGGTTTACCAACCTGCGCACAGCTGCCACCCATTCGCTTGGTAACGAATTGTGGCAGCTCTTAAAAATTAAGGAGCTTCTCAATGCGCTGTATGGATACGTACAAAATCTGGCTTTTCCCTCAACGCGACTCCCAGTTGCGTAATGCCCCACTGTCCACCCTCTCCCACCGCCTCTCCGTCATCGGAGGTGGCAAATGACTGATCAACCAGAACTCCAAACCATTGGCCTGACACCCGCCATCTACTGCGCGGATCAACCACTCTTCCACGTCACTCGCGGCGTTCCCCTCGGCGATGCGTTATCCATGGCTTCTGACTTTCTGTTTCTCGCCAAGAAGCTGAATGAAGATGCTGCCTATGCCACAGACACTGACCGCCATGCCTGGGCTGCGCATTATTTGACGGCGATGGGTAAGGCGGTGGTTGATGATGTGGCGAAGGTGCTGAATCGGGATCGGGATAATGAGCAGGCGTCTAAGCGGGCGGCGGCAAAGGCTGACGTTTAGTCTTTGAGACCTGGGGGGGTGTGGGTGGCTTGCGAGGGTGGTAGCTGATTCAGCATTTATGTTGGTTGGGCTGACGCCTTCGCGGGCAAGCCCTCGCGAGCAGGCTCGCTCCCACAGGGGGGGCGGTTAAGCCAATTACTATGCTCCAGAGACAAGAAGGCCCGAACGTAATGCCGGACTGAGCCAGCACCAGAGGATCGGGCGCGATTGGGATTGATGCTGTCGACGCCTGATCATCATGTCTACGCCGACGCCACATAAAACACTGGTTTTTTGCCGACACCTAAGCGGGTGGGGGCTGAGGCTGGGAAATAGTGGCTAGCTTTAAGCGTTGATGGTGGCTGGTCTGGCGCTTTCGCGAGCAGGCTCGCTCCCACGTTGGCCTCCAAACGACCGAGCTCGAGCGGCTGATAAACAATTAAGCGCATAAGGGGTCAGCTCAGCAGGTGCTTGGAAATGATCCGCGAAATTTCCACAATCGAAGTCTTCCCAGTGAATTCAAACTTCACTTTCCCCAGCGACGAAAAGTAAATCTCCAACTCCGAATCCAGATCAAACGTGCCGGATGTTTCCACCGAGTACGCGACGATATTTTTGTACGGCAGCGAGGTGAAGTCCTTTTTGCTGCCGGTAATCCCCTGCACGTTCACCGCGATGATGCGCTTGGTGGTGAAGACCACGCCGTCGCGCATGGCTTTGTAGGCGTCGATCACTTCTTCGCCGTCGAGCAGCAGGGCGGAGACGCGTTCGGCGTATTCGTTGTTTTGTTTGAGTTTGAAGAAGCCTTTGTTGTTGAAGTCGATCATGTGCCTGTCCTGGGTGAGTGGTGCGGCAAACGCCTGTGAGTGTGTATGACGTTTTGCTCGCGGATCTGTATCTAACGCCCGGCTTTCCAACGCCCTACCCACCGCATTTTCAATCGCCCGAATGCTGATCGCCGCAAATATTGCCGTCATCAGCACCCCGTTAAACCCCAGCAAAATCGCCAGCACCCGCGAGACGACCAGTTTCGGGACGAGATCGCCATAACCGATGGTCAGGCCGGTCACGAACGCGAAGTAGATACCGTCAAAAGGACCCCATCCTTCCAGATAGCTGATGATCAGACCGAACAGTACGATCAAAAACAGCAGGATGGAAAAAATCGGCCAGACAACGTGAAAGTAGAACCTGACGGCTTTATAGAATTCTCGACGGACGTGTGCTGCATGAGCGATGTTCATGTTATGGGCCCTTTGGGGGTTTGCCTGACCGATCTGCTCCCTGAATTGCCCACGAATCTGATGCTGTTTCTTCCCCGTAATGCTTGCTATACATCCCCCATCGACAAGCCCTCAGGGCATTAGGCCGGTGAGTAAACGCCCCGTGCGGCTCTCATCTAGACTTAATGGATAGTCGTAGGCAGAACCGAACACGTCGCTTTGGTGCAGTTCGATCAATAGCGGCGTGGCAAGCTGCCCTTTATGCCCAGTACAGGTGCGGCGAAGACCGCGTCGGGCACAACAAGATGCCCGCCAAGGGTGCCCTGGCCAACGGCCTGAAATTGCCACGATTCCGTGACGTGGTGTGAGTGCCGCAGCCGACACTTTCGGACGACCGACAACCTTCTGGTTTGTCCGTGACCGTGAGGATTGCTGAATGCCTGATGAGATGTTGCAACTGCCGTTGGTCAACAGCCTGCTGGAGCGCCACAAGGGCTCTGCGGGTGCTCTGTTGCCCATTCTTCATGATATTCAGGAACGCATCGGTTACATCCCCGATGCGGCTATCCCCGAGATTGCCCACGCCCTCAATCAGAGTCAGGCGGAGATTCGCGGGGTGATCAGCTTTTACCATGACTTCCGTACCGCGCCGCCGGCCCGGCATATTCTGCGGCTGTGCCGCGCCGAGTCGTGCAAGAGTCGCGGCGCCGAGGAGCTTGCGGCGCAGTTGCGCGAACGTCTGCAACTGGACGATCACGGCAGTAGCGCCGACGGCAGCATCAGTTTGCGTCCGGTGTATTGCCTTGGTGCCTGCGCCTGTTCGCCCGCTCTGGAGCTGGATGGCCGGGTGCATGCGCGGCTCAGCGCTGAGCGTCTCGATGCCTTGCTCGACGCTTGCCGGGAGGACGCATGATGCCGTCGCTCTATTTGCCCAGTGATTCGCTGGCCCGTGCGGTGGGGGCCGATGAGGTGGCGGTGGCGCTTATCACTCAGGCCCGGGAACGCAATCTGCCGCGCGGCCTGTACTGGCTGGAACCTCTGCTGGAAGTGGACAGCCCGCAAGGCCGGATCGGCTTCGGGCCGTTGACCGCTGCCGATGTGCCGTCCGTGCTCGAAGCCCTGCAAGGTGATCCGTCCGCGCATCCACTGGCTTTTGGGCTGGTGGAGGAATTGCCGTATCTGAAGACTCAACAACGCTTGCTGTTTGCCCGCGCCGGTATTACCCGGCCGCTGTCGCTGGATGATTACCGGGCCCATGGCGGTTTCGAGGGTTTGACCCGCGCCGTCGCAGTGGGTGGTGAGCAGACGGCGACGGAAGTGTTCGATTCAGGCCTGCGTGGCCGTGGCGGCGCGGCGTTCCCGGCGGGGATCAAATGGCGCACGGTGCGCGCTACCGAGGCGGCGCAGAAGTACATTGTGTGCAACGCCGACGAAGGCGACTCCGGCACCTTTGCCGACCGCATGTTGATGGAAGGCGACCCCTTCCTGCTGATCGAAGGCATGGCCATTGCCGGCATCACCGTCGGTGCCACTTACGGCTACATCTATGTGCGCTCGGAATATCCAGACGCCGTGGCCACGCTGCGCCAGGCGCTGAATCTGGCTCGGGCTGCCGGTTACCTTGGCGCCAATGTCGGCGGCAGCGGCCAAGCTTTCGATATGGAAGTGCGAGTCGGTGCCGGCGCTTACATCTGCGGTGAAGAAACCGCGTTGCTGGACTCGCTTGAAGGCAAACGCGGGGTCGTGCGCGCCAAGCCGCCGATCCCGGCGCTGAAGGGGCTGTTCGGTCTGCCGACCTTGGTGCACAACGTTTTGACCCTGGCCTCGGTGCCGCTGATTCTGGCCAAGGGCGCGCAGTTCTATCGCGATTACGGCATGGGCCGCTCGTTGGGCACGATGCCTTTCCAACTGGCGGGCAATATTCGTCACGGAGGTCTGGTGGAACGGGCCTTTGGCCTGACCCTGCGCGAACTGGTGGAAGACTACGGCGGCGGGACCGCCAGTGGCCGGCCGCTGAAAGCCGCGCAGGTGGGCGGCCCGCTCGGCGCTTGGGTACCGCCGTCGCAATTCGACACGCCGCTGGATTACGAGGCCTTTGCCGGCATCGGCGCGATGCTCGGTCATGGTGGCGTGGTGGTCGCGGACGACAGCCTGGACATGGCGCAAATGGCGCGTTTCGCGCTGCAGTTCTGCGCCGAGGAATCCTGCGGCAAATGCACGCCCTGCCGCATCGGCTCGACCCGGGGTGTGGAGGTGATCGACCGCCTGTTGGCCGCGCCGGACCAGAGCGGTCGCGATGAGCAGGTCATCATCCTCAAGGACCTGTGCGACACGATGCAATACGGTTCGCTGTGCGCGTTGGGCGGCATGGCCCCCTTTCCGGTGGCCAGCGCCCTCAAGTACTTCCCCGCCGACTTCGGTCTGCAAGCCTCGGAGGCCGACCAATGATCACCCTCTTCGACCCGAAAACCGATATTGATCTTGGAACGCCGGCCCGGGACAGCGACGTGCAGGTGACCCTGAACATCGACGGCCGCAGCATCAGCGTGCCCGAAGGCACCTCGGTGATGCGCGCCGCTGCGCTGCTGGGCACCACCATTCCCAAACTGTGTGCCACCGACAGCCTCGAAGCCTTCGGCTCGTGCCGCATGTGCCTTGTAGAAATCGACGGAATGCGCGGCTACCCCGCGTCTTGCACCACGCCGGTCACCGAAGGCATGACCGTGCACACCCAGACGCCGAAGCTCGCGACCCTGCGCCGCAATGTCATGGAGTTGTACATCTCCGATCACCCGCTGGACTGCCTGACCTGCTCGGCCAACGGCAACTGCGAGCTGCAAACCGTCGCTGGCCAAGTTGGTCTGCGGGAAGTGCGTTACGGCTATGAAGGCGAAAACCATCTGGCCGACGTGAAGGACACCTCCAACCCGTATTTCGACTATGACCCGAGCAAGTGCATCGTCTGCAACCGCTGCGTGCGCGCCTGCGAAGAAACCCAAGGCACCTTTGCCCTGACGATTACCGGGCGCGGTTTTGAATCCCGGGTGGCCGCTGCTGGCGGTGATAATTTCCTCGATTCGGAATGCGTGTCCTGCGGTGCCTGCGTGCAGGCCTGCCCTACCGCGACGCTGATGGAAAAAAGCGTGGTCGAACTGGGTCAGCCCGAGCGCAGCGTGATCACCACCTGCGCCTATTGCGGCGTGGGCTGCTCGTTCCGCGCCGAGATGAAAGGCGACCAGTTGGTGCGCATGGTTCCGGACAAGAACGGCCAGGCCAACCACGGTCACTCGTGCGTCAAAGGGCGCTTTGCCTGGGGCTACGCCACTCACCCGGATCGCATCACCAAGCCGATGATCCGCCAGCACATCAACGATCCGTGGCAGGAAGTCAGCTGGGATGAAGCGGTGACCTATGCCGCCAGCGAATTCCGCCGATTGCAGCAAAAATACGGTCGCGATTCCATTGGTGGCATCACCTCCAGCCGTTGCACCAACGAAGAAACCTACCTGGTGCAGAAACTGGTGCGCGCCGCGTTCGGCAACAACAACGTCGACACCTGTGCGCGGGTCTGCCACTCGCCGACGGGTTATGGCCTGAAACAAACCCTGGGCGAGTCTGCCGGTACCCAGAGTTTCGATTCGGTGATGCAGGCCGACGTGATCCTGGTGATGGGCGCCAACCCCAGCGACGCCCACCCGGTTTTCGCCTCCCAACTCAAACGCCGCCTGCGTGAAGGTGCGCGGCTGATCGTCATCGACCCACGCCGCATTGATCTGGTGGACTCGGTGCATGCCCGCGCCGAACTGCACCTGGCCCTGCGCCCGGGCACCAACGTCGCCATGCTCAATGCGCTGGCCCATGTGATCGTCACCGAAGGCTTGCTCGACCAGGCCTTTATCGACGCCCGTTGCGAGGGCAGCGATTTCGCCCGCTGGAGCGAGTTCGTCAGTCGTGCGGAAAACTCGCCGGAAGTCCTGGGCCCGATCTGCGGCGTCGCCGCTGCCGACATCCGTGCCGCCGCCCGGTTGTATGCCGACGCCGACAATGCTGCGATCTACTACGGCCTGGGCATCACCGAACACAGCCAGGGCAGCACCGCGGTCATGGGCATCGCCAACCTCGCCATGGCCACCGGCAACATCGGCCGTGAAGGCGTCGGTGTGAATCCGCTGCGTGGACAGAACAACGTTCAGGGCTCCTGCGACATGGGTTCCTTCCCTCACGAGTTGCCCGGTTACCGGCACATCTCCAATGAGGTCGTTCGGGCGCAATTCGAACAAGCGTGGAATGTGACCTTGCAACCCGATCCGGGTCTGCGCATTCCCAACATGTTCGAGTCTGCGCTGGCCGGCAGTTTCAAGGGCTTGTATTGCCAAGGCGAAGACATCGCCCAGAGCGACCCGAATACCCAGCATGTCACCGCGGCCCTGTCGGCCATGGAATGCGTGGTGGTGCAGGACATTTTCCTCAACGAAACTGCCCGGTTCGCCCACGTGTTCCTGCCGGGCAGCTCGTTCCTGGAAAAGGACGGCACCTTCACCAACGCCGAGCGGCGCATCTCGCGGGTGCGCAAGGTTATGGAACCGCTGGGCGGCAAGGCCGACTGGGAAGGCACGGTGGCCCTGGCCAACGCCTTGGGCTACCCGATGAACTACACGCATCCGTCGCAAATCATGGATGAAATCGCCAGCCTGACGCCGACCTTCACCAACGTCAGCTACGCCGCACTGGACAGCCACGGCAGCCTGCAATGGCCGTGCAACGCTGCGGCGCCGGACGGCACGCCGACCATGCACATCGATCAATTCGTGCGCGGCAAGGGGCGCTTCATGCTCACCGGGTACGTGCCGACCGAGGAGAAGGTCAACAATCGTTATCCGCTGCTGCTGACCACCGGACGCATCCTCAGTCAGTACAACGTCGGCGCTCAGACACGGCGAACCGAAAACGTCGCCTGGCACGATGAAGATCGCCTGGAAATCCACCCGACCGACGCCGAGAGCCGTGGCATCAACGAAGGCGATTGGGTCGGCATCGGCAGCCGCGCCGGCCAGACCGTATTGCGTGCGCGGGTCACCGAACGGGTCGCCCCAGGCGTGGTGTACACGACATTCCACTTCCCGGAATCGGGGGCCAACGTCATCACCACCGACAACTCCGACTGGGCCACCAACTGTCCGGAGTACAAGGTCACCGCCGTGGAAGTCAGCCGCGTCTACCACCCTTCCGAGTGGCAAAAGCGCTACCAAGAGTTCAGCGACGAACAGGACCGTTTGCTCAAGGAACGCCGGCATGCCCGTGGCGCTAAAGCAGAGGTGCGCCGATGAGTACCGAGAACCTGATCAAGATGGTCAATCAGATCGCCCAGTACTTCGCCACCGAACCGGACCAGCAAGCGGCCGTGCTCGGTGTGCGTAATCATCTGCAGATGTACTGGACGCCGGGCATGCGCAAGGAATTGCTGGCCTGGCAGACGGAACATCAAGGGGCGGATTTGCACCCGTTGGCGCAGGCGGCGGTCAGTGGCGCGGGTTGGGAGGCTTAGCTTCACACGATCTAGAGATTGGCTAAAAAACCTGTGGGGCGAGCTTGCTCGCGATAGCGTCAGTCCAGTCAGCACTCATGCTGAATGTACTGCCCTCATCGCGAGCAAGCTCGCTCCCACTGGGGTTGTGTGTTCAGAGTAGGTGCTTGGAAATCAGTTTCGAGATGGCGCCTTCGATCACTCAGCTCACAGCAAATGATTGGAAATCAAAGTCGATTACTCGAGCGTGGCGCGCTTCACCCAAGTACAGCGTCGAACGCCCTGGATATTCAGTGAGTGACGAAATGTGGGTTAAGCCGTTTTTCCTGCGTGGGCCGTCGTGGTCACCAGAATCCGCGCCCGCTTCGGACGTAATGGCCATAGGACATTATTTCAATTGCGCCCTCCGTACTGCCTCTGCTAGATTTCTCGACAGGCACGAATCTCAAAATAGTCGCCACTGATCCACGCACTTCGTTAAAAAACCACATAAAGGACTAACAATGGCTCGCAACAAAGCAAGGGACGACAAATTTTTCAATTGCGTACAAGAGTTTGAGGACGACTACGTTTCCAGCCACTACGGCACGAACAAGGGAACAGTAAAATCCTTCCTCAAAGACTCATGCAAAACAAGTGTTATCAATTACAGCACCCATGAGTCAGTCTACAAACTGATTGAGGAAAAACTGGGATACCCGGTTCCATCCTCACCAAAATAAACTTGTAGACATTTTAAAAATCGCACCTATAAAAAACCAAACTGCCAGTTTCAGTTCAATCACGTCAAGGATGAAAACAATGAAAAAGTATCTTCTGCTCGCTGGTGTACTTCTCGCAAGCCAAGCGCATAGCGCGCCAAGCTATGTTGTTGACCTTAAACTCATCACACCGAAGCGAACAACTTCAGACCGGATTGACTCTAACGCTCCGTACTATTCAAAAGAAGGTCAGACGCGTAATTACGTAGAACTTGTTTGCGAAGGGAATAAAAAAATCCTGCGTTCCACACCTGTATTTGATGGAACTACCATAGATGGACTATCAAAAGAAAACGAGCTTTCCATTATCATTGAAAGTTCGACCGTGATCGACAAAAGCGAAGAAATCGGCAAAATTAGCAAGTCCCAATGCATCACTATTCGCCCCGACATAAAAACAAATAAGCTCACCGCAAAAATCCCTTTGACGGCTACTGCAGAGTCTAAAAAGATCGATTTAGGCGACGGCTACAGCATCCAGTATGAAGTACATCAAAAACACTAACCCGGGTTGAATAAGCCCCGAGCTTTCGGGGCTTTCAATGCTCAGTGCTTGGCGGGCGAACAACACGGCAGCCACTGCATCCCCCTCCAACACAGTGGATCGTTTCCGGGGTAGGTCATCAAGGGATGGAATAAATAATGCTGTTCGACTGGCTGGTTATTTACGCTGCGTGGGCGGGAATGTGGGTTTGGGTGGTGCGCGCTCGCGGCACCATGAATGTGTGGCTTGCCAATCTCGCGGGCTTCGTAGGTGGCTGTATCGTCGCAATGATCGTGGAGTACCTGACTCGCGTCGCCAACGGGGATGCCCCACCGAACGCTCCCTATATGTTGTTCTCGATCATGGCCGCGCTTGGCACGTTAGTCGGAACATGGATGTGGCTCATCGCAAGGCTTCAACAGCCGGAAAACCTGTTCCTGCGCCATCTGTTCGCTGGGGCAGTCAGTCTCGTCACCGGCTCGATTGCGCTCAATTTGGCGTGGACGCATTTGGTTTCCGGATGATGAAGGCGCTGAAAAAGAAAACGGTATGTACAGCGATCATGCGAGCCAGTGCTGATCGACATTTGATGTTGGCTGCTCTGCGCTATCGCGAGCAGGCTCGCTCCTACAGGGGGGGGTTGTGTTGCTGAATGTACTGCCCTCATCGCGAGCAAGCTCGCTCCCACTGGGGTTGTGTGTTCAGAGTAGGTGCTTGGAAATCAGTTTCGAGATTTCCACCATCGATGTCTTCCCGGTGAACTCGAACTTCACCTTCCCCAACGACGAAAAATAAATCTCTAACTCGGAATCCAGGTCAAACGTCCCCGACGTTTCCACCGAATACGCCACGATGTTTTTGTACGGCAACGAGGTGAAGTCTTTCTTGCTACCGGTGAGGCCCTGGACGTTGACCGCGATGATCCGCTTGTTGGTAAACACCACGCCATCGCGCATGGATTTGTAGGAGTCGATCACCTGCTCCCCATCCAGTAGCAGCGCAGTAACGCGTTCGGCGTACTCGTCGTTCTGCTTGAGTTTGAAGAAGCCTTTGTTGTTGAAATCAATCATCTGTCATTCCCTGTTTTTCAAATGAACACCTGGGCCGGATGCACGGGCAACACCACCAATGCCTCCAGCCCGCCCTTCGACCGATTACGCAGTTTCAGTTCCCCGCCGTGCTCCAACACTATCGCCCGCGCCGCCGATAATCCCAATCCCACACCGCCGGTGCTTTTGTTGCGCGATCCTTCCATGCGAAAGAACGGCGCAAATACTTGCTCAAGGCTGGCTTCCGGAATACCCGGCCCACTATCCAGTACTTTGATCCGCACTTCCCCAGCATCAGCAATCAACTCAATCGCCGGCTCACTGCCGTACTTGATCGCGTTGTCCAGCAGATTGGTCACCACCCGCTTAAGCCCCAACGGTCGGCCAAAATACACCCACCGCGTCGGCCCGTCGTAGGCCATCTCAACCCCCTGATCCCGGTAATCATCCAGCAACGTTTGCAGCAACTCGGCCAGATCAAACTGGGTCGCCGGTTCAAGCCGCGCGTCATCCCGGAAGAATTCCAGCGCCGAGTTGATCATCGCCTGCATTTCATCCACATCACGAAACAGCCGCTGCTGTTGCTCGCTGTCTTCGATGAATTCCCCGCGCAAGCGCATCCGCGTCAGGGGCGCGCGCAGGTCGTGGGAGATCGCGGCGAGCATTTGCGTGCGGTCGCGGATGAAGTGTTGCAGCTGGGCTTGCATGGCGTTGAAGGCGAGGATCGCCTGGCGGATTTCCTGAGGGCCTAGCGGCTCGATGGGCGGGGCGCGGAAGTCCACGCCGAAGCGTCGGGCGCCTTCAGCGAAGTGTTGCAAGGGGGTGGCGAGACGGCGAGTGGCGATCAGTGTGACGAGGGTGGTGGAGATCAGCACCAGCAGGATGACGATCAGGTAGCGTGGCGTGTCATCAAGGCCCCAATTGCGCGAATGTGCGGCGAACATCAGCCAGGAGGCGTCCGGCAGCTCGATCAGCAGCGCGTAATGTGCGTCCGGCGAGTTGTCTGTCCAGTCAGACGGCTCATAGACCTGGATTCGACCGGCGAATTTAAGCAACGGCTGCAGGACGGTCGAGCCGACTTCGGAGTCCAGGTCCTCCACCGGCGGTAGATCGAGCTCACGTCGATCAAGGTGCCAGCTGACGGTGAAGCCTTCATCGCTGACGGCGTGCGCCAGTTGACTGCGCAATGGCGCCGGGGCTGCCTGAATGACGCGGGCGATGGCGGCCATCTTATCCAGCAGCCCGGTTTCGGTCAGCGGCGGACGCGCCCACACACCGGCCAGTTGGATAAACAGCCCATTGAGCACCAGCGAAATGAGCATCGCCAGAATGATGGTCAAGGCGATCCAGCGCGCCACCGTGTCCCGGCGAATCCGCTTCAGCCAGCTCATCGCCGGGTCACGCTGGGGGTGAACAGATAACCACCATTGCGCACCGTGCGAATCATCGCCGGGCGTTTGGTGTCGGATTCGAGTTTGCGTCGCAGGCGGCTGACTTGCACATCGATGCTGCGATCAAACGCGTCATGGCAGTGCCCGCGCGCCAGGTCCAGCAGTTGCTCGCGGGTGAGGATACGTTGGGGGTGTTCGACGAAGACCAGCAGCAAGTCGAACTCGCCGGCCGAGAGCGGGATCATCACGTTGTCCGGCGAGCGCAGTTCACGGCGGGTGACGTCAAGGTGCCAGTCGGCGAAGTCGATCAGCGGCCGTGGACGCTCCTGCACGACCGGGCGGCGCTCGTCCACGCGCCGCAACACGGCGCGCACCCGGGCCAGCAGTTCGCGGGCGTCGAAGGGTTTGGTCAGGTAATCATCGGCGCCCAGTTCAAGGCCGACGACCCGGTCGCTGAGCTCGCCCATGGCGGTCAGCATGATCACCGGCATGGCGTAGCGAATCCGCAGTTGCTGACACAGGATCAATCCGCTGTCCCCCGGCAACATCACGTCAAGAATGATCAGGTCCGGCGGCTGTCGCTCGATGGCCGCCCACAGCGACGCGCCGTCGGTGGCGACCTCGACGCTGTAGCCGTGCTGCACAAAGAATTTTTTCAGCAGATCGAGGACTTCAAGGTCGTCGTCGACAATTAAAAGGCTGTTCACCGAAGGTCACTTAAGGGGCCGAATGGAACCGCCATCTAAAACCATTCACGGCAGCGCGTCATATATTTCAATCCTGCAATAAAACATCAGCGCCGCAATAAACCAGACATCTTTGTGCAAGGCCTGGGGCTCAGCATCTCGGCGAATTCCTCCCGAGACTCGCGTCCATGTTGCCTTTCAAATGTGCTCCCTGGCTGGTCCGCAACACATCGATGGCCGTGCTGGCCGCCGGGCTGGCGGGTTGCAGCAGCCAACCGCCTGCGTCCACCACCGTGACCTGCGCCCAAATCAGCTATTCGGTGTACGACCCGGCGGAACCGTTCAACCGCGGTGTCTTTGCCTTCAATCGGGTGGTCGATGACTATGCCCTGGCACCGGTCGCCCGTGGCTATCGTTACTCGCCGGACTTTTTCCAGACCGGTGTGCATAACTTTGTCGCGAACTTTGGCGAGCCCAAGGTCTTTATCAACGACCTGCTGCAAGGCAACCCGATGCGCTCGGTCAACACGTTGGGACGCTTCGCGCTCAATACCACCGTGGGCGTGGTGGGCTTGATCGATGTGTCCGGCATGGCCGGCATCCCGCGTCACAAAGCAGATTTCGGCCAGACCTTCGGGGTGTGGGGGATTGGCAACGGTCCGATCGTCGAACTGCCCTTGTTCGGCACCTCGAACAGCCGCGATGCGGCCGGGCGAGTACTGAGTTTTGTGGTGGATCCGTTCGGCAGCAACAGCGACACCGTGGACACGCTGTCCACGATCAACACGGTCGGCGGCATCGTCGATGGTCGAGCAGAAGCGTTACCGCTGACCGACAGCCTGCAAAAGCTGCCGGATTACTACAGCGCCTTGCGCAACGTGGTCGCCGAGCATCGAGCCGCTTACGTGGCGGATGGCAAACAAGGCTCAGCGCAAGCAACCAAACCTCAATGCGAAGGAGCACCGGCCGATGGTTTCTGAAAGCAATCATTTGACGCTGCAACAGCGAGTGACCCGGCACGATGCGGCGAATGTGCACTGCCGGGAAATCACCCTGCGCCTGTCACCGGACTGCCGCCAGCTGGTGCTCAGCCGCTACACCGAACACTACGGCCCGGCGGTGGTGCGCTGGATCGAGCGCAGTCATACGGTGTCGCTGAGCGAGCTGTTTCGCTGGCTGGTGGCCAATGGGGAAACCAGTGTCCTGACAGCGAACAGCCTTTCGCGACCTTGATGTATCGCCCTAAAGCCTTTGACGGGTGCCAGTGATACCGAAACGATCACCGTTTGTTACAGATTCAGCAGCAAGCCAGTGGCCATCGTTACCAAGGAAGAATGAATGGTTCTCGTCGCAATATTGGTGTTCTTGGCTGCGTCAGCGGGGATCTGGTTCTGGATAGTGAGGAACCGTGGCAGCTTGTATCTGTGGTTCGCCAACCTGGCAGGTGCTCTGGCCAGTTTGATTGTCGCGACGATCGTGCTGATGTTCATGAGCCCCGATGAGACAAAAACACGACCCGCTTACTTTCTCTATACGATCATGGCGACCTTTGGCGTCTTCTTCGGAACATGGCTCTTCACAGTCGCCAGGTTCAAGCAGGATGAGTATCCGGTCGGGCGCCATTTGATAGCCGGAGCTTGCAGCCTGGTGACGGCGACCTTGATGTATCGCCCTAAAGCCTTTGACGGGTGCCAGTGATACCGAAACGATCACCGTTTGTTACAGATTCAGCAGCAAGCCAGTGGCCATCAGATAACCCTGGGCGCTGGCTGCGCTATCATCGCGCGCTCTGTGCACCAAGAGTCTTGAACCTGCATGCCCATGTCTTCGCCATTCCCCGACAACCATCGCCCTCTGCCACCGGTCCTCGCCGGCCCGCTGTTGCGGCGTCTGGAGCCCACGCGCCTGGTGCTCTGGCTGGTGGGAACCCGGGCCTTGTCGCTGACCTTGCGCCTGCAAGGTGTCGGCGACATTCGCCTCGATGCCGGGCAATGCACGGTCATCCCGGTGGGCAAGCGTGCTTTCGTTCACCTGATCGATGTGCCGTTGTCGACCGCCCTGCCCTGCGACACCCTGATCGACTATGACCTGCTGATTGATGACGCATTGGAAGGCATCGCCGACTGGGCACCTCATCTGCTGTACGGCGAAGCGCGTTGCCCGAATTTTGTTTTGCGTTCGCGCATCGATCAGTTAATGCACGGTTCCTGCCGTAAACCTCACCACCCGGCAGCCGACGGCTTGCTGTGCGTGGATCGTTTTCTGGCAACGGAGCATGCCGCGACAGAGCGCCCGGCCCTGCTGATGATGAGCGGTGATCAGGTGTACGCCGACGATGTCGCCGGTCCGATGTTGCGGGCGATCCATGCCTTGATCGAGCAACTGGGGCTGTTCGAAGAACACCTCGAAGGCGCGGTGGTCAGCGACAGCGCCAAACTCTACGAACACCCTGCCAGTTATTACCATCGTGCGGATTTGTTGCCGGCGCTTGAGAGCAACAAAACCTTGCGCGAGCGATTTTTCGGCGGGGCGCGCAAACCGATTTTCACCAGCAGCACCGCCGACAATCACCTGGTGACCTTTGCCGAAGTAATNGCGATGTACNTGCTGGTCTGGTCGCCGACACCCTGGACGCTGATCGCGCCACAACCACCGACGCTGACGCCCGAAAGACGCAAGCGTTATGCCCTTGAACAGACGCGTATCGATGACTTCAAGACAGGTCTTGGCGGTGTCGCCCGGGCGATGGCGCATCTGCCGTGCCTGATGATTTTCGACGACCATGACATTACCGATGACTGGAATCTGTCCGCGCAATGGGAGGAAACGGCCTACGGCCATCCGTTCTCCAAGCGCATCATCGGCAACGCGCTGCTCGCCTACATGCTGTGCCAGGGCTGGGGCAATAACCCGGATGCATTCGGCAATGTGCTGGAAAAAGCCCGATTATTGAGTGCCACGGGGCACGACGATTATCTCGACAGCGACGTCCAGGACGCTCTGATCGATGAGCTGCTCGGCTTTCAACACTGGCATTACGTGCTGCCGACCACTCCAGCGCTGGTCGTCATCGACACCCGCACCCGACGCTGGCGCAGCGAGATGAATCTCCAGCAACCCTCGGGTCTGCTGGACTGGGAAGCCCTCAGCGAACTGCAACAGGAACTGCTCGATCACCCGTCGGCAATCATCGTTTCGCCGGCACCGATCTTCGGCGTCAAGTTGATCGAAACCGTGCAACGCGTCTTCAGCTGGTGCGGCTATCCACTGCTGGTAGACGCCGAAAACTGGATGGCCCATCGCGGCGCTGCCCAAGTGATCCTGAACATTTTCAGACACTCGCGCACACCGGGTAATTACGTGGTGCTGTCGGGCGATGTGCATTATTCCTTCGTCTACGAAGTCCTGATCCGCCATCGCAACGCCGGCCCGAGGATCTGGCAGATCACCAGCAGCGGCATCAAGAACCAATTCCCACCACGCTTGCTGGAATGGTTCGACCGCCTCAACCGCTGGCTCTACTCGCCGCGCTCGCCGCTCAACTGGCTGACCAAGCGCCGCCGCATGCGCATCATCCCGCACACCCCTGAACATGCTGAAGCAGGTGAACGGTTGTGGAATTCGGCGGGGATCGGTCAGGTGTTCTTCAATGAGAAAGGACAGCCGCAGGAAATCTATCAGCACAACTCAAACGGTGCGCCGAAGACGCGGATGATTGCACCTGACAATGACGACTGAACGTGTGAGCCACCATGAACCTCACCCGCACCCTGATCATCGGCAACTCTGGCGCTGGCAAAAGCTGGCTGGCTAAACGACTGGCCGAACACCTCCATGCGCCGTGGACCGATCTTGACCGGGTTCACTGGGAGTCGGATGAATGCAGCATCGCCCGCGCTCGCCCCGAAGCATTGGGCATGGCGCGCGTGCTGGCCGATGATGAATGTTGGGTGATAGAAGGCGTTTACGGCTGGATCGTCAGCGAACTGATCCACCGCGCAACAGCACTTGTCTGGCTGTGTGTTGACGACGAACGCTGCGTCGCCAATATTCGCCAGCGAGAAAACAGACGGGACGATGACGAACGGCTGATAGCGTTGCTGGAATGGGCCGGCAGTTATCTTGATCGCGAAGATTCCAGTGGGTTTTCCGCACACCGGCAACTGTTTGAAGGGTTCAGCGGCTCAAAAATCAGACTCATGGATCGAAGTGAAATCACGGCTTTCTTGAACACTCTTCCCGACTCATCTCACGGCTTTTAAAAAGGATAGGTATGTTTGCACGGAGCAAATTGGTGCCCGAACTGATGGTCACCGACTTCAAGAAAAGCCTGCATTTCTGGACCTCGTTAATCGGTTTCGAGATCGCCTACGAGCGTCCGGAAGTAGGTTTCGCCTACCTGGATAAAAACGGCGTGCAGATCATGCTGGAACAATACGCTCCGGACGAAGGCCAGTGGATGAGCGGGGCATTGGAAGCGCCGTTTGGTCGGGGCATCAACTTTCAGATCACTGTTGATCTTGTCGAACCGATACTCACGCGATTGGCGGCTGTTGAATGGCCGTTGTTTCGTCCCTGCGCCGATGTCTGGTATCGCGCCGATCAGGTGGAAGTCGGGCAGCGGGAATTTCTGGTGCAGGACCCGGATGGGTATCTGGTTCGGTTGGTGGAGAGTCTGGGGGAGCGGGTGTGTTTGTCAGGTTGTTGAGGTCGCAACAACCATTACCCCGAGCAAGATCGTTCCTACGCTCTGCGTGGGAACGATCACACACGATCTCAGGATGTTCGTAGGCACATCGTCTGCGTAACGACCACTCGGAGGTATCGCCTTGTCAACCTGTACTCATTTCTGTACGTTCTTTGCATCGAGCGAGGACTACAACATGCAAACTATCAACTACACCACCGCACGGGCCCATCTGGCCGAAACCATGGATAGGGTCAATGAAGACCGTGCGCCGTTGCTGGTTACTCGCCAGAAAGGCGAACCCGTAGTGATGATGTCTCTGGCGGAGTACAACGCTCTCGAAGAGACCGCCTATCTGCTGCGCTCCCCCGCCAATGCTGAGCGCCTGATCAAATCGATCAGCAACTTGCGTGCAGGGAAGACCCAATCCAGGCAACTCATCGAAGAATGAATATTGAGTTCACTCCCGAAGGTTGGGACGACTATTTATGGTTCCAACAAAATGACAAGGCCGGACTCAAACGAATCAACCTGCTCATCACAGCTATCCAGGGTGAACCATTCGACGGGCTCGGAAAGCCTGAGCCGCTCAAACACAATTTGAGCGGCTTTTGGTCACGTCGAATTTGTCAGGTTGTTGAGGTCGCAACAACCATTACCCCGAGCAAGATCGTTCCTACGCTCTGCGTGGGAACGATCACACACGATCTCAGGATGTTCTCACCACCCGACAAACCCCTCTGACAATCATTTCCACTTCCTGCTCATCAATCGTCAGCGGTGGCAGCAGGCGGATAGTCTTGCCCCGTGTCACGTTGATCAGCAAGCCGTGGTCGCGTGCGGCGATCAGGGTCAGGTCGCGGATCGGTTGCTTGAGTTCGATGCCGACCATCAAGCCTTGACCACGAATCGCCAGGACGTTCGGGTCGTCGGCCAGTTCGGCCCGCAGTCTGGCCAGCAGGCGTTCCCCCTGAAGCCTGGCGTTTACCAGCAGACCTTGTTCTTCGATGATGTCCAACACCGTGCAGCCGACCCGACACGCCAGTGGATTACCGCCGAAGGTGCTGCCATGGCTGCCGGGGGTGAACAGCTCGGCGGCTTTGCCCCGGGCCAGGCAAGCGCCGATGGGGATACCGTTGCCGAGGCCCTTGGCCAGGGTCATGACGTCCGGGACGATGCCTTCGTGCTGGAAGGCGAACCACTGGCCGGTACGGCCGATGCCGGTCTGTATTTCATCCAGCATCATCAGCCAGCCGTGGCGCGAGCACAGTTCGCGCACGGTTTTCAGGTAACCGGGAGGCGCCAACTGCACGCCGCTTTCGCCCTGAATCGGTTCCATCAGAATGGCCACGATCCGCGGGCCATGGGCTTGCTGCACCTTTCCCAACGCGTTGAGGTCGCCGAAGGGCACTTTGACGAAGTCGCCGGGCAACTCGTTGAACCCCAGGCGCACGGCCGGGCCGTCGCTGGCGGATAAGGTACCCAGCGTCCGGCCATGAAAGGCGTTTTCCATCACCACCACCAGCGGTTGCTCGACACCTTTGTGCCAGCCGTANANCCGTGCCAGCTTCAGCGCCGTCTCGTTGGCTTCGGCGCCGGAATTGTTGAAGAACGCGCGGTCCAGGCCGGACAACTGCGTCAGTTTCTGCGCCAACCGCTGCTGCCAGTCGATGCTGTAGAGGTTTGAGGTGTGCAACAACAGCCCGGCCTGCTCGCTGATCGCCGACACGATTTTGGGNTGGGAATGCCCGACATTGGTCACCGCCACACCCGCCACCGCNTCCAGNTANTCACGGCCCGCCTGGTCCCAAAGTCGGGTGCCCAGGCCTTTGCTGAAACTCAGGGCCAGGGGTTGGTAAGTGGTCATCAGGCAAGCGGCGGTCATGACATCAAGCTCCATCAATTGTCGGTGTTTTTGCAGTATGGTTAGCCACCTGAGCTGGATAAACGCCGCAACACTTCAATCATCTTAAAGCTGAGCTTGATAATGGATTTATTCCAGGCGATGTCGGTGTACGTGAAAGTGGTGGAGACCGGCAGCATGACCGCCGCCGCGCAGGAATGCGGGATGTCGACCACCATGGTCGGCAATCACTTNCGTGCGCTGGAACAACGTCTGGGCGTGCGCTTGCTGAACCGGACGACACGGCGTCAGCGATTGACGGAGTTCGGCTCCGCTTATTACCAGCGCTGCTTGGAGGTGTTGGGGTTGGTGGAAGATTCCGAGCGGCTGGCCGAACAAAGTCAGGACACCCCGAGTGGGACCTTGCGCATCACCGCCCCGCTGACCTTCGGCACTGAAAAACTAGCGCCGGCGCTCAGCGAATTCACCCTGCGTTATCCGCAAGTCAAACTGGACGTGGTGCTCACCAACGGGCGGCCCGACCTTCTCGAAAACGGCCTCGACGTGGCGTTTCGCCTGGGCGCTATTGAACCGTCCAACCTGATCGCACGTCCGCTCATCGACTACACGCTGACCATGTGCGCTTCGAAGGCCTATCTGGCACGCCGGGGCACACCGGAAAAACCCGACGACCTGCAACACCACGACTGCTTGTCCTTTGCCTATCCGGTCGGCGATGACTGGCAATCCGTGGAAAAACAGTGGCGGCTGAGCGGGCCGGAAGGTGAAGTCATGGTGGCCGTCAGAGGCCCGATGTTGATCAACAGTTCGGCCGGGCTGCACCAGGCCGCTCGAACCGGGATGGGCATCGTGATGTTGCCCGATGCGTTGGTCGAGCAGGATTTGCTCAACGGACACCTTGTGGCGTTGATGCAGGACTATCGACTGCCGAGTCGGCCGATGCACTTGGTGTACGCCCAGGATCGCTACCGCTTGCCGAAATTGCGTCGCTTCGTCGACTTCGCCATGCAGATGTGGGCCAAGCACTAGCCGGGGCAATACACCATGCACTAATCTCCCCAACTGACGGGTCACTTTGATATCAGTGCGGCAGGGAGAGCGGTGATGGGTGAGGCATCAAATATCGAGCCGTTGAAATTCAATGTGTCGGATCTGAACGAAGACATGCTGCACACCATCCTGGAACTGGTCAGTGACGGCATTTGGGACTGGAACGCCAACACCGGGTTCGTCTACCGCAATCCCGGGTGGTACGTGATGCTCGGCTACGCACCTCACTCCCTGGACAACACCGTGTTGACTTGGGAAAACGTGATGCACCCCGATGATTACCCGCGGGTGATGGCGTTGTTTGATGCGTACCTGAATCAACACGCACCGGGCTATCAAGCCGAGTACCGCTGCCGCAAGCAAGATGGCAGTTACACCTGGATCGAAGATCGCGGCTACGTACTGGCACGCAATGCCGACGGATCGGTGGCACGAATGGTCGGCGCGCACCGCAGCATCGAAGACAAGAAACGCCTCTTCGAGGAGATGGAACGGCGTAATCAATCCCTTGAAGTCATCGTCGAAGAACGCACCCGGGAGTTGTCGCGGGTCAATCAGCAGCTGCAAATTCAACTGGAAGAAAATCGCAAACTGGCGGAAACCGATGCGCTGACATCGATCGCCAATCGCTATCGCCTGGAAAAAAACCTGCCCCAGGAATGCGAACGTGCCCAGCGCTTTCGGCAGCCGCTGTCATTGATCGCCATGGACATCGATGACTTCAAGAACATCAACGACCACTACGGCCATGCCCTGGGAGATGCGGCGTTGGTGCAGGTCGTGAAGAGCGTGAAACGCTGCGTGCGCGAAGGCGATCTACTGGCGCGCTGGGGTGGCGACGAGTTCATCCTCATCCTGCCCAATACCGCGCTGGCCGACGCCCGATCCTTCGCCGAAAAAATCCGCCATGGCCTGTCGAGCCTGCCCCCTGTGGGCGAGTTTCAGGTGACCATGAGTTTTGGCGTGGTCCAGCGCTTTGAAGAAGAGCAACAGACCGGTCTTCTGGCCAGGGCCGATCAGGCGCTGTATCGGTCGAAAGTTGCGGGCAAGAATGTGATTTCCGGTTGAGCGCCCTCCTGCATGTCCGTGATGTACTGCCCTCGGAGGTGGAGTCCGTGCGGCTGTTTCTTGAGCTGAACGGATGGGCTCACCGCTTGGGATCAACTGAACATTTTGCGCAGTTGATCGCCAACTCCCAACGTACTGCGCTTGCCGTGAAAGATGCGCACATTGTCGGGTTTGCCCGTGGCATCACCGACGGCCTGTCCAACGGTTATCTGTCGATGGTTGTCGTGTCCGGGCAGCATCGACGTGAAGGCGTGGGTCGGGCGCTGGTCGAGCATGTCATGGGCGAGAACACCGACATCACCTGGGTTCTGCGCGCAGGTCGTGAAGGCGCTTCGGCATTCTTTTCTCGCCTGGGCTTTGAACCGTCCAGCATCGCGATGGAGCGCCCGCGCAGTCGATAGCCAAAACGCCCTTCACATCCCCGCCTTCACCAGCACCGGTTTCTCCTGATACCGATCCGGGTACAGCTGCTTCAGCTGCGCGACTTTCGGCAGGTCGTTGATCACGATGTATGGATACGTCGGGTGCTCGGTCAGAAAGTCCTGATGTTCCTCTTCCGCCGGGTAGAAACCGTTGTAGGTTTCCAGCTTGGTCACAATGGGTTTGTTGAATGAACGGGCGGCGTCGAGCTGGGCAATGTAGGCCTGGGCGACGCGCTGCTGTTCGGTGTTCTCAGGGAAAATCGCCGACCGATACTGCGTGCCGCTGTCGGGGCCCTGGCGGTTCAACTCGGTGGGGTTGTGCGCCACTGAGAAATAGATCTGCAGCAGGGTGCCATAGCTGACCTGTGACGGATCGAAAGTGACCTCGACCGATTCCGCATGACCGGTATCGCCATCACTGACCCGTTCATACCGAGCGGTGTTGGCTTCACCGCCAGCGTAACCGGAGACGGCTTTTTTCACGCCTTTGACGTGCTGGAACACCCCTTGGACGCCCCAGAAACAACCGCCGGCGAAGACCGCGGTTTCGCTGTGGGCCTGGGTGGTTTCATCCAGGGCAGGCGGCGGGATAATGACCGCTTCTTCAGCAGCGCCGAAAGAAAACGCCGAGCATTGGCCGATGACGCCTGCAGCCGCCAAACCCAACAAGGTGCGGCGCCAGGTAACCGGGATTTTCATGAGTCTGACTCCTGAACAAATGATAGGGCGATCAACCGAACGTAAAGGCATATGCCGACACACCCGGATCTAGAAACTCGATGCTGAAGGTGCGATCCGTCACGCCGCCGTTCTGGCGCACCAATTGATACAACCGTTGCTCGGTAACGCTGCCGCTGCCATCGGGCGCCACATCCGTGCCGTGGGCATCGCCCGGGGCCTGGCCNTCGATCAGCACCTTGAAGCGCACCGGTTTACCGTCTGCGCCGGGGCCCAGTACCAGATGCAAATCGCGAGCGTGGAAGCGGTAGACGATGCGGCTGGCCGGCGCACTTGAGGTCGCGCGTTCCGAGCCGACGTTCCATTGACCGTCCAGGCCCCAATCGTTGAGTGCCAATTGCGCCGGCGTGCTGTACGCCGAGACCTTGTCCGGCACCAGGCCTGTTTCAGGCACGAAGTGCTCTGCACGCTGGTAGCCGACATAGGTTTCCGGCGACTGGACTTCATTCATGTCCGGGGCCAGTTGAACCCCGGTGGCGTCGGCATTGATCAACCCGTCGGCGACCTTTGTGGCGCCCGCTTCACGCAGCAACTGCTGGATGACGCGCTCCGATTCGGCGTACTCGCCTTCACCGAAGTGGTGATAACGAATGCGCCCCTGTGCGTCAGCAAAATAGTGAGCCGGCCAGTATTCGTTGTTGAAGGCACGCCAGATCTTGTAGTCGTTGTCGATCGCCACCGGATAGTTGATGCCCAGGTTTTTCATGGCTTTGGTGACATTGCCCACATCCCGCTCGAACGCGAATTCGGGCGCATGAACACCGATCACCACCAGCCCCTGATCGCGGTACTTTTCGGCCCAGGCTTTCACATACGGCAAGGTGCGCAGGCAATTGATGCAGGAGTAAGTCCAGAAATCCACCAGCACGACCTTGCCCTTCAATGCCTGTGCGGTCAGTGGAGGTGAATTGAGCCATTGCACGGCGCCATCCAGCGGCGGCAGGTTGCCTTCAATCGGCAATGCACCCGGCGCTTTCGCCGACATTTTCATCGCCCCGCCAGCGGCCATCATCGCCCCGCTGTTGTGTGGTGACTTCCCGGCCAATCGCCCCACCAACGCCTGCTCGAGGCCGCCGGTGGAAGCCGTCGAAACCCGCGCCAGGATGCCGGTGTCCAGCCCGAGGGCAATCGCCGCCACGCCGGCCAACATCGCTGCGCCCAAACCTCGACGGACCCATTCACCCGCGCCGATCGAGCGCTTCATCGCCGCAAAGACTTTACCGCCCAGCAACAACGCCACGGCGAGGGAAGTGGCGGCACCCGCGGCGTAAGCCAGCAACAGCAACGTGGTGGCGATGCTTGCCCCTTGCAGCGCCGCGCCGGTCAGCAACAGGCCCAGAATCGGCCCGGCACACGGAGCCCAGAGCAGGCCCGTGGCGACGCCGATCAGGAACGAAGCGCCGGGACGCGGACGAGCATCGGCGCCTGCGGCTTCCGACAGTCGGCTGCCGGCCGCCACCAGTGGACGTGTCAGGCGCTCCGCCAACNGCGGCAGCAGCAGCGTGAGTCCGAACAGGGCAACGCACAGCAACGCGAGCCAGCGCCCGTACTGATTGACTTGCACCACCCAACCGCCGCCCACCGCCGCCAGTGAGGCCACCAGGGCGAACGTCACCGCCATCCCCGCCAACAGCGGCAAGCCACTGCGCATAAACGGCTGCCCGGTGCGAGCGAAGACAAAAGGCAATACCGGCAGAATGCACGGGCTGACAATCGTCAGCACACCACCGAGATAAGCGAGAACCAGAAGCCACATAGCATCGACCTGCATTGAATGAGTGAAAGGAAGTGCCCATGGGTCACGCCGCCTGGGGCTCGAAGGTCATCGCCAGACCGTTCATGCAGTAACGCAAGCCGGTGGGTTTGGGTCCATCATCGAAGACATGGCCCAGATGACCACCGCAACGCCGGCAGTGGACTGCTTCGCGCAGCACGCCGAAGGAACGGTCCTGACGAGTCGCCACCGCCTTGTCCAGCGGCGCCCAGAAACTGGGCCAACCGGTGCGGCTATCAAACTTGGTGTCGGAAGAGAACAGCGGCAAGTCACAACCGGCACAGGCAAAAACACCCTCGCGATGCTCGTTGTTCAACGGGCTGCTGTAGGCCCGCTCGGTGCCCTCTTCCCGCAGGATTTCGTATTGCTCGGCGCTGAGCAGGGCGCGCCATTCGCTGTCGCTGTGGGTCACCTCGAACACCTCCGACGCACTGGCGTCACTGACCAGCGCAGTACGGGCGGCAAATTTTGGCAACACACCGACCACCAGGGCTGCAGCGCCCAGCCCGCCGCTCGCTACAAGAAACTGTCGCCGTGAAAACATGGCCATCTCCAAAATTCCAGGTGCCTGATAAGGAACACAGCCTAGGCTTGGGTTGATCGCCAAATCCTCACGGACAGTTAAACAATTCGTGATAACTCGCCCCGGGGAAAACCCGCACAATGTGCCCATTGCGCTACAAAGGATTGAGCTTTATGGAACAGACCAAACGTGTCCTGGTGGTCGAGGACGACCTGCACATCGCCGACCTTATCTGCCTGCATCTACGCGATGAGCAGTTCGAGGTGGTGCACTGCGCCGACGGTGATGAAGGCATGCGACTGCTGCAGCAAGGAAGCTGGGATGCGCTGATCCTTGACCTGATGCTGCCCGGCGTGGACGGCCTGGAAATCTGCCGCCGCGCCCGCGCCATGACGCGCTACACACCGATCATCATCACCAGCGCGCGCTCCAGTGAGNTGCACCGGATCCTGGGGCTGGAACTCGGGGCCGACGATTACCTGGCCAAGCCTTTTTCAATGCTTGAGCTGGTCGCCCGGGTCAAAGCCCTGCTGCGACGTGTCGACGCCATGGCCCGCAACCTGAAAATGGACGCCGGCAGCCTGATCACCAACGGCCTCTCCATCGACCCCATCACCCGCGACGTTTCCCTCGACGGTCGTCGCCTGGACCTCACCCCGCGAGAGTTCGACCTGCTGTATTTCTTCGCCCGCCAGCCAGGCAAGGTCTTCTCCCGCATGGACCTGCTCAACGCCGTCTGGGGCTACAGCCACGAAGGCTACGAGCACACGGTCAACACGCACATCAATCGTCTGCGGGCCAAGATCGAAGCCGATCCGGCACAACCCGCTCGCATCCTGACGGTGTGGGGCCGTGGCTATAAATTCGCGGCCAAGGAGGAGCAGCCATGAGGCTGACCCTGACACAACGCCTGTCCCTGGTGTTCGCCGTCCTGTTGCTGGTGTGCTGTGGCACCTCGGCCTGGATGCAAGTGCGCTCCAACAAAATGCACGAACTGGAGGTGGTTCAAGGGCTGTCGCGCGATCTTGCCCAACACATTGCCCGCGACACCGTGCTGATGGACACCAATGGCCTGATGCCCAATGCCGTGCGCGAATTGTTCAGCAAACTCATGCTGGTCAATCCAAGTGTCGAGGTCTATCTGCTCAACACCGAGGGGGTAATTGTCGGCAGCGCCGCCCCCGAAGGCCGAATGCACCGGGAGCGGGTCGATCTGGCACCAATCCAGCGCTTGCTCAAGGGCGATGCGCTGCCGATTCTCGGTGATGACCCGCGCAGCGTCGACGGACGCAAGGTGTTCAGCGCCGCGCCGTTACAGGTCAACGGCAAGCCGGAAGGTTACCTCTATGTGGTGTTGCTCAGTGAAGAACACGACCGCTTCGCCGCACGCGGTGCCACCAGCGCTGCGCTCAATACGGCGCTGCTGTCCATCGGTCTGGTGGCGTTGTTGTGCCTGATCGCCGGCCTTGCCGCATTTGCCCTGATTACCCGACCGTTGCGTCGATTGACCGATCGAGTCAGCCAGTTCGACATCGACGGCGTCCCCTCCCCTCCGCCCGCATCGGACCCGGTAGAAAAAGCGTCGAGCCACGATGAAATAGCCGTACTCGACGCCGCTTTCCGCCAGATGCAAAACCGCCTCGGCGAACAATGGCGCTCGCTGACTCGCCAGGATCAGGAACGCCGCGAATTGGTGGCGAACATCTCCCACGATCTGCGCACACCGCTGGCCTCGCTGCACGGTTATCTGGAAACCCTGTCGCTCAAAGACGCCACGCTGTCCCCCGCCGACCGTCGTCGCTACCTGGGCATCGCCCTGGATCAAAGCCGCAAGGTCGGCGGCCTGGCCCAGTCGCTGCTGGAACTGGTGCGCCTGGAACATGGTTTCGTGCAGCCGGTAATCGAAGGCTTTTCCTTGCCGGATCTGGTGCAGGACATCTTCCAGAAATTCGAACTCACCGCCGAAGCGCGCCAGATCGAGCTCAAAGCCACCTTCGCGCCCAACGTCTCGGCCGCCTGCGCCGATCTGGGTCTGATCGAACGTGTGCTGACCAACCTGTTCGACAATGCCCTGCGCGATACCCCGCAGGGTGGAGAAATCGAACTGAGCCTGCGCCCTCAAGGGCCGTTTATCGAAGTCACCGTCAGCGACACCGGCCCCGGCATCGCTCCCGAATTGCGCGAAGGTTTGTTTCTGCGTCCGTTCAACATTGGCGGCGCCCGGCGCGATGGCGGACTGGGGCTGCGCATCGTGCACCGAATCCTGCAGCTGCACGGTCGCGGGATTCAGTTGATCGACGTTCCGGGACGGGGGGCGACGTTCCGTTTCTCCTTGCCGGTGGACGAGCAAACGGCGGAGCAATGGGCCGTTCGCTCGATGAACCTGAATTCGATGGGGAAATAGCCCGGTTTCAGCGGTCACAGCTTTGAACCTGATGCCGAGGCGAGAAAACGCTGATGATTGCCACGACGCCCCTGTATATCGGCTGCGCCGGATGGAGCCTGCCCCGCGAACAGTGGGAGGCATTTCCCGTCGCAGGCACACACTTGCAACGGTACGCGGCACAGTTGACGTGCGTGGAAATCAACAGCTCGTTTTATCGGCCTCACCGCCCGGCGACGTATGCGCGATGGACCGAGAGTGTGCCGGCGGGTTTTCGGTTTTCAGTCAAAGTCCCTAAGCAAATCACCCACGAAGCTCGCTTGCTGGATTGCGAAAAGTTGATCGATGACTTTATCGAGCAATGCTCCCATCTGGGTCAGAAGCTTGGGTGCCTGCTGATCCAGATCCCGCCCTCCTTGTCCTTCGACGTCAAAACTGCCGAAACCTTCTTCGCCACATTTCGCTCGCGCTACCAAGGCTTTGCGGTGTTTGAACCCAGGCACGTCAGCTGGCAAACACCCGAAGCGCAAGCGCTACTGATCGAGCACCGAATAGGCCAAGTGGCGGCCGATCCTGCACCGCTACCCAATGGCGACGTACCCGGTGCCTGGCCGGGCATCCGCTACTACCGATTGCACGGGTCACCGCGAATCTACTACTCAAGCTACGAGATACGATGGCTTGAAGACCTGGCTCAAAAGCTACAACCCCAAGCCGATGGCGTTCCCACCTGGTGCATCTTCGATAACACCGCCAGCGGCGCGGCGACGACGAATGCACTGGAGCTTCAGCGGATGAAGCCCCCACGCCAAAAATGATGACCAACCGCCTGTTTCATCCGTGACAACTCGGGTCAGGTCCAATAGATTAGGCGGCCTGAAAAGGCCCTGTGCTTTCTCGCCTAAACCCAAGTTAAAAGAAGTAGTGAAATTTCAATGTCCGATTCCAATACCGCTGAATCCGTAGTCACCTTGTCGTCCAAAGCGGAATACGAAAACTCCATCAATCTTTCACAACATGTGCCTCAGGCCAAGACCATCAGCGAAATGGTGCTGGACGCTTTTCAATCCACCCGGGAAAGCGACCAGATCCGCGAGCTGCGCGCCGCGATTCGCCAGGCGCACGACAGCTTCGACGACGATAAAGCCTATGAACTGATGGGCGAACTCAAACAACTGAAAGACGCCGAAGCGTCTGACATTGCTGCGCTGGAAGACCTGAGCAGCAAGTTCCCGATCAGCCGTATTCTTTCCAGCTTCAAAGACGACCCGGCTTTTCAGGAAATCGTCTATGGCTTGGCCTTGAAGGTGCTGAACCAGTCCCACCAGGCCATCAGCAACCCGAGCGCCGGCAAGAGCAAAGCTGCACGGCCCAAGAAAGAACTCGAAGTGTTCACCATCAGCAAGGATGGCGTGAGCGTTACGCTGCCGCTGCGCACGCCACGTGCGAGCCTGAACGTTGATCGCAAGGCGCTGGAGTTCCTCGGTTTCACTTTTGTCGGCGAAGGTGATGACGCGGCGATTGAAAACGAAACGTTCCTGGACAACACCGGGGCCGAACAAGCGGTCAACCGCAAGAACATCATCACTGCTCTTCAACAGCAAACCGCGTTCGACGGCTACAGCATCGCTGCGCAGTAACCTGATCGACCTGAAAGCCCCGCTCCCGGGGCGTAATGCCGTTTACTTGAGCGCGAGCCTGCATTTGTGGCGAGAGAGCTTGCTCCCTCGCCACAGATATGGTGTTGCGTTTGAGTGAACAGCATCAAGCCCCGGAAGCGGGGCTTTTTAATGCCCGAAAGACTTACCGCGCTGACGGATACAAGGCCGCGATCATATCCACTTCTATCGGCGCGTTTTTTGGCAACTGGTAAACACCGACGGTTGTTCGGGTGTGTTTACCGGCCTCACCCAATACATGCGTGAAAACGTCAGACGCACCGTTGGCAACTTCACTGAGGTCCACAAAATCGAACGTGGATTTCACATAGACCGTGATGCGCAGCAGTGCCTTGACGTTATCCAGTGAGCCGATGGCCTCACGAATCAGTGCAAGCCCGCGGATCGCGCTGATACCCGCAGCCTCTTGGGCATCGGCCAGGTTGAGTTCCAGTCCCACTCGGCCGGGGTATTGGATTTTGCCGTTCATGCGCGGCACCAGCCCGCTGACATACAGTTCGTCATCGTGCCGGATCAGCGGCGCGTAATGCCCGCCGGCAGAGTTCTCGTCGTAGATATCAAAGCCGAGTTCTTTTGCCATCGCGAGGAAGCGTTCGTCGCGACTCATTTGATTACTCATTAACCGAACCCTCTTAATCAATCATGCATACGCGCAGATGATGGTAGAGAGAGATGCGTGTCTTGATCAGGGCAACTTCGTATAAGATCCAACAAACTTTACTGCCAGGGAGACCAGTAAAATGCAGCGCGCCGTCATCGCCGCCATCGAGTTCCAGCCCGGAGTGCCGCTGGTGCAGCAGATCGTCGATCAGCTGACCGTCGCCATCAACCAGGGTGGCCTGCCTAACGGGGCCAAGTTGCCGCCGATTCGCGAACTCTCCGAGTTGATGAACGTGGGCAAATCCACGGTGGTCGACGCCCTCGACCGCTTGCGGGCCAAGGGACTGGTGGTCTCTCGCCAAGGCTCGGGGCATTACATTCACCGCCCAAGCAATCAATCCCAGCATGCAACTGGCCCGGACCTGCAACCCCAAGACACGCTCAGCCGGGTCCGCCGCGCCTTGCTCCTGGACAACGGTGCGCTGCGCCCCGGCTGCGGATTTCTGCCCGCCTCGTGGCTGCCCGCCGACGAATTGCTCAAAGCCGTGCGCAGCACCCTTCGTGCGACCGCGCTGCGCATGGGCGAATACGGTGAAGTCGGCGGTTACCTCCCGTTGCGTGAGGCGTTGCGCGTGAAGCTGTCGACCGTCGGCATCGAGGTGCCGTTGGAGCAGATCATCACCACCGCCAACACCGTGCAGGCCATCGACCTGCTGATGCGCCTGTTGATAAAGCCCGGCGACACCGTGCTGCTCGACGATCCATGCTACTTCAACATGCACACCAATCTGGCGCTGCACGGCGCCAAGGTCATCACCATTGCCCGCGATTGCGACGGGCTGGACCTGGAAGCATTCGAGCAATTGCTGATAGCCCATCGTCCCGTGCTGTATATGACCAACAGCACGCTGCACAACCCGACCGGGCACTCGTTCTCCGCAGCCCAGGTTTATCGCTTGCTGGAGCTGAGTCACCGTTACGGCGTCCACATCCTCGAAGATGACTTGTATGGCGACATCCAGCAAAGACGCACCCCGCGCCTGGCCGCGAGCGGTCTGGACAATGTCAGTTACGTGTCCGGTTTCTCCAAGACCCTGACCGCCAACAGCCGGGTCAGCTATACCGCGCTATCGCCGCAACTGGCCGCACGAATGATCACCTTGAAGTTAGCCTGCGGTGGCGTGACCTCGGAACTGGCGGAGCAGATCACCTGCACCATGCTCAGTAACGGCAGCTACGCCAAACACACCCGGCGCACGGTTGATCGCCTGTATGAATCGAGCAGTCGCGTGGCGAGATGGCTGATAGAGGCTGGATGCTCGGTGTCATCGATACCGGGCGAAGGGCTGTTTATCTGGACTCGCTTGCCCGAAGGACTGCACGCCGAAACGCTGGCCAGTAAAGGCCTTGAACACGACCTGGTGCTGGCACCTGGCACTTTGCTGAGTAAAGCCGCCGATGCCAGGAGTTTCCTGCGTTTCAATGTGGCGCATAGCGATAGCTTGCAGGTGCGTGAGCAGTTTTTCCGGCTGCTCGATCGCTGAGTTTTTCTGATGCCATTTTGCTGTTCCAACAAAAAGCCCCGCTCTGCTCTCGAAGACGGGGCTTTCAACCGGAACTGCATCGGGTTCCTGGGCCTCGCATTAGTTGCGCGCCTACGAGACTTGGTGTGCCGAACGACTGAAATCGCACCCAACAAAAAGCCCCGCACTTCTCTCGAAGACGGGGCTTTTCTTTACAGCAGCCGGCGCTTAAGGCGCGTAAGTCAGCAACAACTCACTCGGCACTTTGAAGTCCAGCGACATCATCACGCTCAGCGCGGTGATGGTGAAGATCGAGAACACGAACAGCTTGCGCGCCCAGACAGTGTCATCCACTGCCTTGTAGCCGGTCCAGGCCATGTACAACCAGTACATGCCCATGGCGGCGGCGACGGCGAGGTAGCTCATGCCGGCGTAGCCACTGAAGGTCAACATCAAGGTCGCCACAAGGAAGGCCAGGATGTAGAGCAGGATGTGTTTCTTGGCAACCTGGATGCCACGCTTGACCGGCAGGACCGGAATCGAAGCAGCCAGGTAGTCATTGAAGCGGAAGATCGCGATGGCATAGGAATGCGGCATCTGCCACAGGCTGAACATCACCAGCAGCACCAGCGCGGCCATGTCGAAGCTATTGGTTACAGCCACATAACCAATCACCGGCGGCATCGCCCCCGACAGACTGCCCACCAGCGTGCCGTGAACCGACTTGCGCTTGAGGTACAGGCTGTAGAAGCCGACGTAGATGACGAAACCGATCACCGCGAACAGCGCGGCCAACGGGTTCGCCACCTTGTACAACAATGCAACGCCGGCAACACCTAAGACGGTCGCGTAAATCAGCGCCAGTTTCAGGGAGATCAGGCCCTGGACCAGCACACGATTCTTGGTGCGTTCCATCTTGATATCAATGTCGCGGTCGATGCAGTTGTTGAACACGCAACCGGAAGCTACCACCAGGGACGTACCGATCATTGCCGCCAGGAAGATGGCCAGATCGACATGTCCCTTGGAGGCCAGGAAGAAACCGCCTGCCACAGAAAGCACGTTACCGAAAATGATCCCCGGTTTGGTGATTTGGATAAAGTGCTTAAGCGACATCGGGTCTTACCTCACTTCGCCATCATGAACGTATGGATGCTGAACATGATCCACAGCGACAGGCCCACCAGCAGGACAATCACGATCGCGGCGAAAACAAACGCAATCACGTTGTTACGCTGCGCTTTGGAGCGATCCAGGTGCAGGAAGTACACCAGGTGAACCAGAACCTGAATCACCGCGAACGCCAGAACGATCATCAAGGTGATCGACTTCGGCAAGGTTGGGTACATCACCAGGCCAAACGGGATCAGGGTCAGGATTACCGACAGGATGAAGCCGATCGCGTAGGACTTGACGCTGCCGTGGCCGGCGTCGTGGCTGTCATGGGAGTGTGTGTTAGCCATTTACATAGTCCCCATCAGGTAAACAACGGTGAATACGCAGATCCAGACCACGTCCAGGAAGTGCCAGAACAGGCTCAGGCAGCTCAGGCGGGTCTTGTTGGTGTTGGTCAGGCCGTGTTTATTGACCTGATACATCATCACCGCCATCCACAGCAGGCCGGCAGATACGTGCAGACCGTGGGTGCCTACCAGCGTGAAGAACGCAGACAGGAAGCCGGAACGGTNCGGGCCGTAGCCTTCGGAGATCAGCAGGTGGAACTCGTTGACCTCCATGCCGATGAAGCCCAGGCCGAACAGGAAGGTCAGTGCCAACCAGCNCAGGACGCCTTTCTTGCTGCCCTTGTAGAAGGCCAGCATGGCGAAGCCGTAGGTGATCGAACTGAACAACAGCAAGGCGGTTTCGCCGAGCACGTAAGGCAGTTCGAAGATGTCGTGGCCCGACGGGCCACCCGCTACGTTGTTTACCAGTACCGCGTACACCGCGAAGATCGACGCAAACAAGATGCAGTCGGTCATCAGGTAGAGCCAGAAACCGAAAACGGTCATCGGCCCCGAGTCGTGGTGATGGTCATCGTGCCCATGGTCATCGACATGGGCGTGTCCAGCATTGGTCACTAAGTTCGACATGGTTTAAGCCTGTTCCAACGAGGTTTCTACACG
>NZ_NMOJ01000185.1 GCF_002251635.1 Pseudomonas mandelii | reverse complement strand
GTTGGCCGGGATTTTCTTCTCGGCTACCAGGCGAGCGTGTTGCTCGGCTTCGATGCGCTCGATCGTTTCGACCGGCACCATGTAGCCTTGATCATCACGGGCAGCGTGAATGATGAAGTAACCGATAGTGCCAACCAGGCCCACGATTGCCAGCCACCAGATGTGCCAGATCATCGCGAAACCGAACACGGTCAACAGCGCACCCATCACCACGCCAGTGGCGGTGTTGTTTGGCATGTGGATCGGCTCGTACTTGGCCGGAGCGCGGTACGCGGTACCGTTTTCCTTGGCTTCGGTGAACGGGTCGATGCAGTCGGCTTTCGGCAGCACGGCAAAGTTGTAGAACGGTGGTGGCGACGAGGTCGACCATTCCAGAGTGTGGGCATTCCACGGATCACCGTGTTCGCACATGTTCTCTGGCTTGTTGCGGTCACGCACACTGACGTACAGCTGGATCAGNTGGCAGGCGATACCCGCAGCAATCATCACCGCACCGAACATGGCGACGTACAGGTACGGCACCCACTCAGGGTTGGTCGTAGCGTTCAGACGACGGGTCATGCCCATGAAGCCCAGAGCGTAGAGCGGCATGAACGCAACGAAGAAGCCCGAGATCCACAACCAGAATGCAGCCTTGCCCCAGCCTTCGTGCAGCTTGAAGCCGAACGCTTTCGGGAAGTAGAAGCTGAAACCAGCGATGTAACCGAATACAGCACCACCGATGATCACGTTGTGGAAGTGAGCGATCACGAACAGGCTGTTATGCAGTACGAAGTCAGCACCCGGGATGGCCAGCAGTACGCCAGTCATGCCGCCGATGGCGAAGGTCACCATGAAGCCCAGGGTCCACAGAACCTGGCTGGTGATACGCAGACGGCCGTGGTAGATGGTGAATAGCCAGTTGAATAGCTTCACCCCCGTCGGGATGGAAATCAGCATCGTCGCCAGGCCGAAGAAGGCGTTGACGCTTGCCCCCGAGCCCATGGTGAAGAAGTGGTGCAGCCAAACCATGAAGCCCAGTACGGAGATCGCGCCGGAGGCGTAGACCATCGAGTGGTGACCGAACAGGCGCTTGCCGGTAAAGGTCGAGATCACTTCAGAGAAGATACCGAACGCTGGCAGGATCAGGATGTACACCTCAGGGTGACCCCATGCCCAGAACAGGTTCACGTACATCATTGGATTGCCACCAAGTTCGTTGGTGAAAATGTGGAAATCCAGGTAACGGTCAAGCGACAGCAGCGCCATGGTAGCGGCCAGGATCGGGAACGAAGCCACGATCAGGACGTTGGCCCAGGTGCAGGTCCAGGTGAAGATCGGCATGTCCATCAGTTTCATGCCAGGGGCGCGCATTTTCAGGACGGTGGCCAGGAAGTTGACCCCCGTCAGTGTCGTCCCGAGTCCTGATAACTGTAGCGCCCAGATGTAGTAGTCCACACCTACGCCAGGGCTGTACTGGATACCCGACAATGGCGGATACGCAACCCAACCGGTCTTGGCGAATTCGCCGACGCCCAGCGACAGGTTGATCAGCACAACGCCGGACACCAGCAGCCAGAAGCTCAGGGAGTTCAGGAACGGATAGGCAACGTCACGCGCACCGATCTGCAGCGGCAAGGCAAGGTTCATCAAGCCGGTGAAGAATGGCATCGCCATGAAGATGATCATGATCACACCGTGAGCGGTGAAGATCTGGTCATAGTGTTCAGGCGGCAGGTAGCCAGGCGAACCCTCGGTGGCCATGGCCAACTGGGTACGCATCATGATGGCGTCGGCAAAACCACGCAGCAGCATGACCATGGCAACGATGACGTACATGACACCGATTTTCTTGTGGTCGACAGACGTCAACCACTCGGTCCACAGGTAGGTCCATTTCTTGAAATACGTGATTGCAGCAAACAGTGCCAGACCACCCAGCGCGATCATGGCGATGGTCACCATCACGATCGGCTCGTGGAACGGGACCGCATCCCAACTTAATTTACCAAACATCGTTTACTCCTCTGCCCCAGCAGTTGAATGCGAGTTCATGTCCATTCCTTGCGTAGCGGCCACTTCTTTCTCTTTCTTCTCGTGCTTCACCTTAGGACCCGGTTTCATGCCTTCGTACTTGTCGACGATGGTCTGGAACAGGTTCGGCGTCACCGAGGAGTAGAGCTCGACTGGGTTGTTCTGGCTCTGCTTGGCAAGGGCGGCGTACTCAGCTTGTTCAAGCTGTTTAGGTGCGGCCTTGACTTTGGCTACCCAGGCGTCGAAATCTTCCTGGCTTGTCGAGATCGCTTTGAATTTCATGCCGGTGAAGCCAGCGCCGCTATAGTTGGCGGAGATGCCTTCCATTTCAGCTTTCTGGTTGGCGATCAGGTGCAGCTTGGTCTGCATGCCTGCCATTGCGTAGATCTGGCCGCCCAGAGCTGGGATGAAGAACGAGTTCATCACGGCGTCGGAGGTGATCTTGAAGTTCAGCGGAGTGTGTTCCGGGAACTGGATTTCGTTAACAGTGGCGATACCCAGGTCCGGGTAGATGAACAGCCACTTCCAGTCCAGCGCAACCACTTCGATGTTGATCGGCTTGACGTCGGATTGAATCGGACGGTAAGGGTCCAATTCGTGGGTCGAAATGTAGGTGATGTAACCCAGGGCAACGATGATCAGGACCGGGATGGTCCAGACGGCCACTTCGATTTTGGTCGAGTGAGACCATTTCGGGGTGTAGATGGCGTCCTTGTTAGAGGCACGGTACTTCCAGGCGAACAGGAAGGTCATGATGATAACGGGGACCACGACCAGCAGCATCAGCAGGGTGGCGGTGATGATCAGGTTTCGTTCATCCAGNCCGACCTGGCCCGTGGGATTGAGCAAGGTCATGTTGCAGCCTGACAGCAACAACGTGCCGAGCAGCGGCAATAAGCCTAGTAGTCGGGGGTACCTGTTTTTACTCATCTCACGACCTCTAAAGCAGCTTGCGCAATGCAGTTGGGTTTTGATCGCCAACACTTCACCCTGCCAAGGGTTGGCATTTTTCTTGGATTGAATAAGGGCTGCCCGTCGCGCGTCAGACGCTGTTCGACAAATCCTGGGCTAGCGGTAAGTTCTTATTCGAATTCGTGGTCAAAGGCCTTGTTACAGACCAATTCCATTTGGTGCGGATAGTTGGAAGGCTCCGACACCTGGGAGTCGCACGAAGCGTTCAAGCCCCTCGACGCCCTGTTTTCCTGCTCAAGGAGAGCAGTGCCGGAATTCAGTGCGGGCGATTGTAGATATGTAGCGATTCATAAACCATGTCTCATCCCGAAATAATTTTTATCCATTCCAGCAACAATCATTAACGGTTTTCGCAAAAGTGCGGCATCTTATCGAAATTCATTCTCAACAAAAACACCAAAATTTGTAGGTCTACAGGGCGCAGTTCAGACAGCTATCGGGGCTGACGCAGGCACTTCGGCGATGCCCTAGCCCCTATGAGATAAGGGCTCTGGCGTTTCGCAAGCCCCTGTTAAAACTGCCTGCATGCGCGCGATAGCCTATAAATCAGCAGACGCCTGAGCAGGCCAATTTCGTTGCCTCGCTATACACCGATCCAGCCCCGTGAAATGCCTTGCGACTGTCCCGCTGTGACAACATGTCGCACACGTGTCGCACCCTTCGCTGCCACACATCACGAACTTTTTACGCTGGCCCTGAAATGCAAAACGCCCCGGCTCTCTTGATGAGGACCGGAGCGTTTTTTCACGTTATCCGCGCGAGTGGCGGATGACCTCAGCGCAGTGCTTTGCGGTTACGCGAAGTGAGCAGCGGCACCAGCACCACGATCAGCACGAACGCCACCAGCGCCCATTGCGCCAGCGACAGGCCGAGGATCGGCGGGTACGGCGTGCTGCAGAAGCCGTCGACCTGGAAGCCCAGCGGGAAGATCTTCGCCAGCGGCAGTCCATCGACAATCGGTTGCAGCACATCGATGCCACAGCTGACCGCCGGGTAGAACTGGGTGTAGACGTGATGCCCGGCCACGGCGACGCCGGCCAGTGCGCAAATCACCACCAGGGTTTCAAACACCGTGATGCTGCGGCGGGTGCGCATCGCCGCGCCAATGAAGGCAAACAGCGCAATCAGCAACANNGCATAGCGCTGCAAAATGCACAGCGGGCACGGCGCCTCGCCCAACACGACTTGCATGTACAGCGCACCGCCGATCAGCGCCAGGCAGATGATGCCCAGCAACACCAGATAGCGCCGTTCACGTCCCAACCGCATTGTTTCCTCGCTCATCGCGTTTCCCTTTTGTGCTCGTGGATCAGCTCGCCGGCGGCTGCGCTTGCAGCTGCTGCATCAGGCTGATGTTGTCTTCGATATGCCAATTGGCCGCGATGCGACCGTTATTGATCTGATAGATATCGGTTGCCCGGAAGTCTACACGCTGGCCCTGACCTTTGAGAGCCTTGAACGGGCCAGTGAAGTGACCGCGAAAGTGCAAATGCACCACCACCCGGTCGCCAGCAATGATCATTTGCTCGATCTCGCAACTCAGGTCCGGCACCGCCATGCGAAAAAACTTCGACGCCAGCAGCGGCCCGGTCGGCCCCTGGACCCGGCCTTCGGGCGGGGTCATGTCGATGAACTGCTCCGACAAGGCCGCCTTGGCCAACGCCTCTTCCCCGCTGTTCCAGAAACTGCCGTAACGCCGGGCTGCCAATTCCATCGCATCGCGCTGCGCCTTGGGCAAGCTCTGATCGACGATCACGGTCTGCGGCTGGAGCAAGGTGGATTCGGCGAATGCGAAAGGGCTGGCCAGTAACGCAGCCGATAGAACGAGACGGGAGAAGGTGAAGTGAGTCATGGGGCGATCCTGATCATGTAAACGAACGAGCGCCTATCATCAGCATCGGGGAATAAACGATAAACCGGTTAAGAACGGATTAACTTTTAAGGGATTTTTACGAATCGGGACCACGGCGCGGCCTATCGCGGGCAAGCCCGGCTCCCACAGGATTGATGTCGTACACAACGTTTGTGATCGACATCAATCCTGTGGGAGCCGGGCTTGCCCGCGATGAAGGCGACTCGGTGTGTCCGAGTCGCCACATCATTTATTCCAACGCCGAAGCCGGCCCAAAGAACTCGTAACGGCTCTGCTTCTCCGGCACACCCAGCGCCTTGAGGTGACGCTTGATCGCCGCCATGAACCCTTTCGGCCCCAGGAAGTAAGCATCCAGATCACGCTGCTCCGGCAGCCACTCGCCCAATTGCTCGCGGCTCAACAACCCGACCTTGTGCGCCGCCGGGCTCACGCCGTCATCTTCGGCGTAGCAATAGAAGCGTTTGAGTTGCGGGTGACGCTCGGCCAAGCCATCGATCCAGTCGCGGAAGGCGTGAACGCTGCCGTTGCGCGCGCAGTGGATAAAGTGCACCGGCCGCTCGGTCGCCAGCGCCGCTTCCAGCATCGCCAGTGTTGGGGTGATGCCGACACCGCCGCTGATCAGCACCAGCGGTTTGTCGCTGGCGGTCAGGGTGAACTCGCCCGATGGCGGGAACAGTTGAATGCTCGAACCGACATGCAGTTGATCGTGCAAGTGGTTAGAGGCGCGGCCACCGGTTTCACGCTTGACGCTGATGCGGTACTGGCCCTTGTTGGCCAATGCCGACAGCGAATAGTTACGACGGATCTCTTCGCCATCGAGGATCAATTTCATGCCGATGTACTGGCCCGGTTCAGCCGCCAGAATCGCGCCTTTGTCGGCAGGTTCGAAGTAGAACGAGGTGATTTCCGCGCTTTCCTCGACCTTCGCCGCCACGATGAATTCCCGCGCCCCGCGCCAGCCGCCGGGTGCCTGTTCCTTTTNGTCGTAGATGGCGGCTTCGGCGCCGATCAGGATGTCGGCCAACTGGCCGTAGGCAGCGCCCCAGGCGCTCAGCACCTCAGGCGTGGCAATTTCGTTGCCGAGCACTTCGGAGATCGCACGCAGCAGGCAAGCGCCGACAATCGGGTAGTGCTCCGGCAGAATTTGCAGGGCCACGTGCTTGTTGATGATCTTGGCGACGAGGTCGCCCAACTGATCGAGTTGGTCGATGTGACGCGCGTACATCAAAACGCCGTTGGCCAGTGCGCGCGGCTGATCACCGCTGGCCTGGTGGGCCTGGTTAAACAGCGGGCGNACCTNCGGGTACTCGCTGAGCATCATGCGGTAGAAATGCGTAATCAGCGCTTCGCCGCCGCTTTCCAACAGGGGCACAGTGGATTTGACGATGGCACGGTCTTGGACGCTAAGCATAAGGTGACTCCTGGGGCTACTTGGATTGCTAACTGATTGACCTATGCTTATCAGTTTCCATGCCAAATATTTAAACGTTTAAAATCAATAACTTAAAAACACAGTAGTCATATCGACACAGGCTGACTTATAGTCATACCGACTACACGGAGTCACTATGACTGCAAAATCGCTGCTCACCACCCTGCTGCCCCTCGTCGCCGACCTGTCCCGCGAACTGCCCGAAAGCGAGCGCTATCGGCGCCTGCTGCAAGCCATGCGCGCCCTGCTCCCCTGCGATGCCGCCGCCCTGCTGCGCCTTGATGGCGAATGGCTGGTGCCGCTGGCCGTCGACGGCTTGAGCACCGACACCCTTGGCCGTCGCTTCAAAGTCAGCGAGCACCCGCGCTTCGAAGCGTTGCTCAGCAGCCAAGGCCCGACGCGATTCGCCGCCGACAGCAACTTGCCTGACCCTTACGACGGCCTGGTTGANGGCCTGCATGGGCACCTGCAAGTGCACGACTGCATGGGCTGCCCGCTGTTTATCGACGACAAACCCTGGGGCCTGCTGACCCTCGACGCGCTGGACACCGAGCGTTTCGAGCGCGTCGAACTGGATGCCCTGCAAGCCTTCGCCAGCCTGGCGGCGGCCACGGTCACCGTGGCCGAACGTATCGAGCGCCTGGCATTGCGCGCCGAAGATGAGCATCAGCGTGCCGAGATCTACCGCCAGGCCAGCGGCCAGCAGCACAAGGAAATGATCGGCCAGAGCAAGGCGCACAAGCGTCTGGTCGAGGAAATCACACTGGTCGGTGGCAGTGACCTGACCGTGCTGATCACCGGCGAGACCGGCGTGGGCAAGGAGCTGGTGGCCCAAGCCATTCACGCAGCATCGCCCCGCGCGGATAAGCCGATGATCAGCCTCAACTGCGCCGCCCTGCCGGAAACCCTGGTGGAGAGCGAACTGTTTGGGCATGTGCGCGGCGCCTTTACCGGCGCGCTGAATGAGCGTCGCGGCAAGTTCGANCTGGCCAACGGCGGTACCTTGTTTCTNGATGAAGTCGGCGAATTGTCGCTGACCGTGCAGGCCAAGCTGCTGCGCGTGCTGCAAAGTGGCCAGTTGCAGCGCCTCGGTTCGGACAAGGAACATCAGGTGGATGTGCGCCTGATCGCCGCGACCAACCGCGACCTGGCCGAAGAAGTGCGCAATGGCCGCTACCGTGCCGACTTCTATCACCGCCTGAGCGTGTACCCGCTGCAAGTGCCGGCGTTGCGCGAACGCGGTCGCGATGTACTGCTGCTGGGGGGTTTCTTCCTGGAGCAGAACCGCTCGCGCATGGGCTTGGGCAGCCTGCGCCTGAGCAGCGATGCCCAGGCAGCATTGCTGACGTATGGTTGGCCGGGGAATGTACGGGAGCTGGAGCATTTGATTGGTCGCAGCGCGTTGAAGGCGTTGGGTAACTGCAAGGAGCGGCCGAAGATTCTCAGCTTGAGTGCGGCGGATCTGGATTTGCCCAACGGCAGCATCGAGCTCCCGGCCGAGCAACCGGTTGCCAGCCCCGCCGCTCTGGTTGCGGGAGATCTGCGCGAGGCCACCGAAAATTATCAGCGACAATTGATCAGCGCTTGCCTGGAACGGCATCACGACAACTGGGCAAGCGCGGCGCGCGAACTAGGCCTGGACCGGGCGAATCTCGGGCGGATGGCCAAGCGGTTGGGCATGAAATAACCCCCCACTGTGGCGAGGGAGCTTGCTCCCGCTCGGCTGCGAAGCAGCCGCAAAACCTGAAAATGTAGATAGTCTGATAACACACATCATCTGATCGGGAGCGCTTCGCACTCCAGCGGGAGCAAGCTCCCTCGCCACAGGGGTTCGCCGTTGGGCCGGGAATGGGTATTTAGCCTAAAGCCTGCCCCTAACAAGTCGATAACCCGGCATCAATAGCTTTTGGCGACTTTTTATTCGCCCATCACCTTTTTCCACAGAAGGTTTTTATGTCCACCACCAAAGCCCGCGCAGATTCACTCTCGCTTCTGCTCTTTACCTTGCGCAGCGGCAAGTTGATGGCCATTAACCTGCTTAAAGTCAGTGAAATCATCCCGTGCCCGCCGCTGACCAAGCTGCCGGAGTCACACCCCCACGTCAAAGGCATCGCCACGCTGCGCGGCACCTCGCTCTCAGTGATCGACCTGAGCCGCGCCCTCGGCGAAATGCCCCTGCAAGACCCGAACGGCGGCTGCCTGATTGTGACCGACGTCAGCCGCTCCAAGCAGGGCCTGCACGTACAGGCGGTGAGCAAGATCGTGCACTGCCTGACCACCGACATCCGCCCGCCGCCCTATGGTTCCGGCGGTAATCGCTCGTTTATCACTGGGGTGACCCAGGTCGAAGGCGGGCTGGTGCAGGTGTTGGATATCGAAAAGGTCATCCACGCCATCGCTCCGGCGCCGATTGAAGTAGCGCCGACCGACTTGACCATGGAAGAGGCCGAAGTGCTCGGCAACGCGCGGATTCTGGTGGTGGACGACAGCCAGGTCGCCCTGCAGCAATCGGTGCACACCCTGCGCAACCTCGGCCTGACGTGCCATACCGCACGCAGCGCCAAGGAAGCCATCGATGTACTGCTGGAGCTGCAAGGCACGGTCGAGCAGATCAACGTGGTGGTGTCGGACATCGAAATGTCCGAAATGGACGGGTACGCCCTCACCCGCACCCTGCGCGAAACCCCGGATTTCCAGGAGTTGTACGTGTTGCTGCACACCTCCCTGGACAGCGCGATGAACAGCGAAAAAGCCCGCCTGGCCGGCGCCGACGCGGTGCTGACCAAGTTTTCGTCGCCCGAGCTGACCCGGTGCCTGATCGAAGCGGCCAAGGCCGTCGCCGAACAAGGTCACTGAGTCATGGCCGAAGGCTTTTGCTTGCTGATGCGGCGCAACCTGGCTGAGGCTGTGCCCACGATCAGTTGGCCGGTCGGCATTGAATTGACCCAATACTGTCCCGAAATCGCCCAAGCGGTCCATCGCGTGATGGAGCTGGGTCATCTCGAAGGCGGCGGCCGTGTGCCGGAACTGGCGATCTGGCAGCGGCGTTTTGAAACCGATCCTGAATACGACCCAACGCTCTGCTTCATCGCTCAAGATGCCGAAGGGATCGTCGGCGTGGCGCAGTGCTGGACCAGCGCCTATATCAAAAAGCTGATGGTGCACCCACGGGCACAGCGACGCGGGATTGGCCGCGCATTACTGCTTCACGCGTTCAAGGTATTTCAGAATCGCCGGGAAGGCTTTGTGGATTTGAAGGTGTTGGAAGATAACCTTCGAGCGCAGCGGCTGTATGAAAGTGCCGGGATGTATGTGGTCCGCCGGGAGCCGGTTCCGGTCTGATACACCGCCATCGCGAGCAGGCTCGCTCCCACAATGGGTCTTCGTCGAACACAAAATCTGTGCCCTGTGCAGAACCAATGTGGGAGCCAGCCTGCTGGCGATGAGGCCGACACATTCAACCCAACACCATCAGGCATACTCCCCCCTCGGCCAACTCACCGCCCAAGGATGCCTGCCCCATGAAAACCGCAACCCTGACCTTCCTCTGCCTCACCGCCCTCGCCACCCAGGCCCACGCCTCCAGCCCCGACGCCTGGGCCGCCTACGACAAAGCCGTGCTCGCCAGCTGCACCAAAGCCAGCGGTCTGAAAGACGCCAAACCCGTCGGCAACGCCGCTCAGTTCGACGACCGGGTCGGCTACACCGCACTCCTGCTGCAAGGCCAATACCCGCAAAAACACATGAAAGGCCAGCAAGGCACCGAGCTGTGCCTCTACAACAAAAAGAGCAAAACCGCCTACGTGACCGAGTGGGACTCCATCCGCCCCACCGCCAAAGCCCAGTGAGTGGCGCATAACTTGCTTCGAAACGTGCTTTCGCGGTGTCTTTCTGGCGCCGTTTCATGCCCTCGGAAGCGACCGGCCGCTCAATGAATACGACATTTTCCTGCGTAGGTTGCGGCAAATGCTGCAACGACCACCACGTGCCCCTGACCCTGGCCGAAGCCCGCATGTGGGCGGCCGACGGCGGTCAGGTGATCGTGTTGGTGGAAGGTTTCCTCGGCAACGGCCTGGGCCTGCCCGTGCAGCAACGCGAACACGCCGAACGTCGTTCAGTAGTGGTCCGAAGCGGCACGTCCGAGGCTTACGTGGCGATCACGTTTGCCGCCTACAACGCCGGGCGCTGCCGGAATCTTGACGAAGACAACCGCTGCGGCATTTATGAGCGCCGCCCGTTGGTGTGCCGTATCTACCCGATGGAAATCAATCCGCACATTGCGCTGAACACCGCAGTGAAAGAATGCCCGCCCGAGTCGTGGGAACAGGGGCCGGACCTGATCATCGGTGGTGAGCTGGTGGATCAGGAACTGGCAGGATTGATCCAGCGCTCCCGTCAGGCGGATCGCGATGACATTCAGACCAAAGATGTGATTTGCGGGTTGCTGGGGATTCGGACTACAGCGCTGAAGGGGGATGGGTTTACGGCTTATCTGCCGGATATGAATGCGTTTGCCGCTGTCATTGATCAGCTGGCCGGGCAGCCACTGGCGGGCTCAGGCAGTGATTGGCAGTTTCATGTGTCGGGCGACGATATCGCCGGGCAAGTGCAGGCAGCCGGGGCGCACGTGGCGACTAAAGTGCCGGTGAACTACGCGTTTATTTCGTTGCGGGCGGCTTGATCCGGAAGGTGTATTGCCTTTGATGGCTTCATCGCGGGCAAGCCCGCTCCCACAGGTGATCTCCACAGGCACCGATTTTGTGTACGACAAAGATCCACTGTGGGAGCGGGCTCGCCCGCGATGAGGCCATCACAGGCACCGCAAAAGCTAAAACTCAGCGCTTACCCATCGACCGACGAGTCCCTGGAGGCGCAGCCCCCGGCGTCTTTGTATGGCCATTCTTCGCGCCATTCTTGTACCAAGGCTGGCTGGCATTCTTCGCAGCGGCCAGATCACCCGGTTTGAACGGGAACTTGAACGCCGGGATCGCGGCTTTGGTTTCGCTGTCTGCGCTGGAGTCGACGCTGTCTGGCAGGTCTGCCGGGTCGTCGCTCAAAGCGTCGGCAACCGGCGGTTGTGTTGGGGAAGTCATGAAAGCTCCGGGTGATGCAAAAAGTCGGGCCCGGTCAGCGAGCCGCGAAAGGCGGGAGTATACCTGTGTCCAGAGCCGCAAGCTTCACACCGCAAGCGAGTCCGTCGGGTTTTGTGTTGACTGATCTACNGCGCTGTCCTTGTGGGAGCGGGCTTGCCCGCGATGAACGATAACGCGGTGGACCTGACCAATCGCTACCTACGCCGGAACCTCAACCCTGTCCAGCACCCGATTCACCGCCAACTCCGCCAGCATGATGACCTGCTGAATCGCCAACACCGTATGCCGCTGCGGCCCCTCCAGACTCGTCGCAAAATCACTGCTCATCACACTCGCCGACGCCAACGACTCACAGGCATGGGCCAACAGACTTTCAGAATCAACATCAGGATCGACCACAAACATTGTGCTCGGGCGGCGCGGTTTTGCGCTGTAGCACTCGGGCGGATCGAGGTAGTAATCGAGCGCGCGCTTCATGGCTTCGTGGTCTTTGATAAGCGATTCGGCCTGGGTGGCTTCGTCGCGGGGAGTGGTGGTGTCGATGGGTGGATCGGGGATTAACTTATCCATACAAATTTCCTTTTGATGTTGGAGCCATCAATTTCCGATCTCACTCGGAGCAGAGGTGGCAGCTATGTGCGGTGTGAGATTACCGGCAAAAGGAACCCGGCCAGACCGAAGTCTGCCCGCACACAGCCGCCATAAAAAACTTGCAGGCAGCGGATAAGCTGGCGGCAATTATGGGGGGCCTTGCGCTGGTTTCCAATTGTTCAGCCGGAATCTCACTCCCGGTCGCTGAGTTTTCAGCGACCAAAGGTTAGAGAACACGCTTCCTACCCGGCAACCTGAAAAATGCGTGGGAAAACGCCGTGTTTTTTACACATCATTCAACACAAAAATGGAACGCGGAGCGTCCCGGGCGGCATTCCCACGCGGAGCGTAGGGAACGATCAATCGGGGCAGTAGAAAGAAATTGGTCGGCTGTCAGGCCGCCATCGCGAGCAGGCTCACTCCTACAATGGAC
>NZ_NMOJ01000184.1 GCF_002251635.1 Pseudomonas mandelii | reverse complement strand
GGCGTACACCTGCAAATTGCAGGTCGGCTGTCAGGCCGCCTTCGCAGGCAAGCCAGATCCCACAGGGAATGATGTACATCTGCAAGTGATTGGTCGGCTGTCAGGCCGCCATCGCTGGCAAGCCAGCTCCCACAGGGTTCGGGTACATCTGCAAGTCATCGGTCGGCTGTCAGGCCGCCATCGCGATCAGGCTCGCTCCTACAAATCGATCGGCGTACACGCTTCGCTTTTTGGTCGGCTGGCAGGTCGCCTTCGCTGGCAAGCCTCGCTCCTACAGTGGAACGATGCACGGTTGAAAGAGATCGGTTGACCATGAGAATGCCTCGCGAGCAGGCTCGCTCCTACAATGAGACGGTGTACATCTGCAAGAAATTGGTCGGTTCTCAGGCCGCCATCGCTGGCAGGCCAGCTCCCACAGGGTTCGGTGAACACCTGCAAGAAATTGGTCGGCTGTCAGGCCGCCATCGCGAGCAGGCTCACTCCTACAATGGACGGTGTACGCCCGAGGCTTCTCACCACTCATTAGGCCGAGCGTTAGCTCGCCTGCAGCTTTTGATCTTGATCCACCCGCCCCTTCGGGAGGCCGAGTGGAGGCGTTCATCTGGGGGGGGGCGCGTAGCGCCGTGCGGCGAAGCCGCACACATCGAGAGGAGGTCGAAGCGAAGCCGACCGGAGGCGATGCCCCCAGATGAATGCCGGAGCGAAGGAACGCCGAGCCCAGGCGAGGGGCCGGACGCCGGGGCGAGACCTTTTGGTTCCTTTTGGGGCGTTTGCCAAAAGGGACTCGCTGTAAGAGCGAAACCATAAGCGGCCGTTACCGCAGAAATGGATATGTACGCCCTCAACAAGAGCTTGGTCGGCTACCAGGCCGCCAAGCCCAAACTGACAGCGCCGTCAGTTAGCAGTCACCTTCCTGACCAGCGAACAGGTTTATAAAGGAGGTATAAACCTGACCCGACTCCCGACCACCTAGCCCGGCGCCCCACTCGCATGCGAATTCAGAAAAAAACCGCCTTCATCGCAGGTCTGTTGATCGCCTTGGCAGCGCTGGGCACCTGGTACCTCACCAAACCCGCCACCGCCAAACTAGCCGCGCCCACAGCGATCCCGGTCCGGGTCGTCAGCGTCACCGAAAAAGACGTCCCCCGCTACGTCAGCGGCATCGGCTCGGTGCTGTCGTTGCACAGCGTGGTGATCCGCCCGCAAATCGACGGCATCCTCACCAAGCTGCTGGTCAAAGAGGGCCAATTGGTGAACAACGGTGACTTGCTGGCGACCATCGATGACCGCTCGATCCGCGCCAGCCTCGACCAGGCCAAGGCGCAACTGGGGGAAAGCCAGGCGCAGCTGCAAGTGGCATTGGTCAACCTCAAACGCTACAAAGAACTGAGCATCGACGACGGCGTGTCCAAACAGACCTACGACCAACAACAAGCCCTAGTCAACCAACTCAAAGCCACCGCCCAAGGCAATCAAGCGTCAATCGACGCCGCTCAGGTGCAGCTTTCCTACACCCAGATTCGCTCGCCGGTCACTGGCCGCGTCGGTATTCGCACGGTAGATGAGGGCAACTTCCTGCGCATGAGTGACACCCAGGGCCTGTTCTCCGTGACGCAAATCGACCCGATCGCCGTGGAGTTCTCCCTGCCGCAACAAATGCTGCCCACCCTGCAAGGCCTGATCGGCGACCCCGAGCGCGCACAAGTGAAGGCCTATATCGGCGCCGACACCGACGGTGAAACTGGCAACCTGCTGGGCGAAGGCCACTTGAGCCTGATCGACAACCAGATCAGTTCCACCACCGGNACCATCCGCGCCAAGGCCGAATTCAACAACCCCGGGCAGAAACTCTGGCCGGGCCTGCTGGTGACGGTAAAAATTCAGACAGCCTTGGAGAAAGATGCGCTGGTGGTCCCGCCCACTGTCGTACAGCGCGGCCTCGATCAACATTTCGTGTACCGGGTCAACGGCGACAAGGTCGAAACCGTCACCGTACAAATGGTCTACCAAGGCAGCGGCCAGGACATCATCAAAGGCGTGAAACCGGGTGACGTGCTGGTCAGCGACGGCCAGTCGCGGCTCAAACCCGGCTCGACCGTGCAGGTCATGACCGAGCCGCCGCAAGTGGTGCAATCGGAGTCGAAGCCATGAAGGGCCACGGTTCTGTCTCGGCCTGGTGCATCGATCATCCGGTGGCGACCATCCTGCTGACCTTTGCCCTGGTGTTGCTCGGCGTCATCGCCTTCCCGCGCCTGCCGATCGCGCCGCTGCCGGAAGCCGAATTCCCGACCATTCAGGTCGCCGCACAACTGCCCGGCGCCAGCCCCGAAACCATGGCGTCGTCGGTTGCTACGCCGCTGGAGGTGCAATTCAGCGCCATCCCCGGCATGACCCAAATGACCTCCAGCAGTGCCTTGGGCTCAAGCCTCCTGACCCTGCAATTCACCCTGAACAAGAGCATCGACACCGCTGCCCAGGAAGTGCAGGCGGCGATCAACACCGCGTCCGGCAAACTGCCGAAAGACATGCCGACCCTGCCGACGTGGCGCAAGGTCAACCCGGCTGACAGCCCGGTACTGATCCTCAGCGTCAACTCGACACAAATGCCCGGCACTGAACTCAGCGACCTGGTGGAAACCCTGCTCTCCCGCCAGATCAGTCAGATCGACGGTGTAGGCCAAATCAACATCACCGGTCAGCAACGTCCGGCGATCCGCGTTCAGGCGTCTGCCGACAAACTCGCGGCCATCGGCCTGACCCTGGCGGACATTCGCCTGGCGATTCAGAACACCAGCCTCAACCTCGCCAAAGGTGCGTTGTATGGCGAGTCGAGCATCTCGACGCTGTCGACCAACGACCAGTTGTTCCATCCCGAGGAATACAGCCAACTCATCGTTTCCTACAAGGACGGAGCCCCGGTTCACCTCAAGGATGTCGCCAAAGTCGTCAACGGTTCGGAAGACGCCTACGTGCAAGCCTGGGCCGGTGACAAGCCGGGGGTGAACCTGGTGATTTCCCGGCAACCGGGCGCCAACATCGTCGAGACCGTGGATCGCATCCAGGCTGCCCTGCCCGGCCTCGAAGCCATGCTGCCGGCCTCGGTGCAGGTCAGCGTGTTGACCGACCGCACCAAGACCATCCGCGCCTCCCTGCATGAAGTGGAAGTCACCTTGCTGATCGCCATCTTGCTGGTGGTGGCCGTGATGGCACTGTTCCTGCGCCAGTTATCCGCGACGATGATTGTGTCCAGCGTGCTGGGTGTGTCGCTGATCGCCAGTTTCGCCTTGATGTACCTGATGGGCTTCAGCCTGAACAACCTGACGCTGGTGGCGATCGTGATCGCCGTGGGCTTTGTGGTGGACGATGCCATCGTGGTGGTGGAGAACATTCACCGCCACCTGGAAGCAGGGCTCGACAAGCGCGAAGCCGCGATCAAGGGTTCCGGCGAGATTGGCTTTACCGTGGTGTCCATCAGCTTCTCGCTGGTGGCGGCGTTTATTCCGCTGCTGTTCATGGGCGGCGTGGTCGGAAGGCTGTTCAAGGAATTCGCCCTGACCGCCACATCGACCATCATGATTTCGGTGGTGGTGTCGCTGACGTTGGCGCCGACCCTGGCCGCGCTGTTCATGCGCGCCCCGGTGCATCACGCCCACAGCAAAGCCACGTTCGGCGAACGCTTGCTGGCAGGCTATGAAAAACTGCTGCGCCGCGCCCTCGCCCATCAGAAATTGATGATCGGTGTGTTCTGCCTGTCGCTGGGCCTGGCGATTGCCGGTTACATCTTTATCCCCAAAGGGTTCTTCCCGGTACAGGACACCGGTTTTGTCCTCGGCACCACCGAAGCCGCCGCCGATATTTCCTACGGCGACATGGTGAAAAAACACCTGGCGATGGCCGAAATCGTCGCCGCAGACCCAGCAGTTGCGGCGTTTTCCCACTCGGTCGGCGTCTCGGGCAGTAACCAGACCATCGCCAACGGCCGCTTCTGGATCGCCTTGAAANAGCGCAGTGATCGCGATGTATCCGCCAGCCAGTTCATCGACCGCATCCGCCCAAAACTGGCGAAGGTGCCGGGTATCGTGCTTTACCTTCGCGCCGGCCAGGACATCAACCTCAGCTCCGGCCCCAGCCGCGCCCAGTATCAGTATGTGCTCAAGAGCAACGACGGCCCGACGCTGAACACCTGGACCCAACGCCTGACCGAAAAACTGCGCGCCAACCCGGCCTTCCGCGACCTGTCCAACGACCTGCAACTGGGCGGCAGCATCACCCACATCAGCATCGACCGCAGCGCCGCCGCGCGTTTCGGCCTGACTGCCAGCGATGTCGATGAAGCGCTGTACGACGCGTTCGGGCAGCGGCAGATCAATGAGTTCCAAACCCAGATCAACCAGTACAACGTGATCCTGGAACTGGACACCAAGCAACGCGGCAAGGCCGAAAGCCTGAACTACTTCTACCTGCGCTCACCGCTGAGCGGGGAAATGGTGCCGCTGTCGGCCCTGGCGAAATTCGATGCGCCGACGGTTGGCCCGTTGTCTATTGCCCACGACGGCATGTTCCCGGCCGCCAACTTGTCNTTCAACCTCGCCCCCGGCGTGGCGTTGGGTGATGCGGTGATCATGCTCAACCAGGCCAAGAATGAAATCGGCATGCCGGCCACCATGATCGGCACGTTCCAGGGTGCGGCCCAGGCGTTCCAGAGTTCGCTGGCCAGCCAGCCGTGGCTGATCCTCGCCGCGCTGGTGGCGGTGTACATCATTCTCGGCGTGCTCTACGAGAGCTTCGTGCATCCGCTGACCATCATCTCGACCTTGCCATCGGCGGGCCTGGGTGCACTGATCATGCTGTGGCTGCTGGGCCAGGACTTTTCGATCATGGCCTTGATCGGCCTGGTGTTGCTGATCGGGATTGTGAAGAAAAACGGCATCCTGATGATCGACTTTGCCCTGGAAGCCCAGCGCGTACGCGGGCTGGCGCCTGAGGAGGCGATTTACGAAGCGTGCGTCACCCGGTTCCGACCGATCATCATGACCACCCTCGCCGCCTTGCTCGGCGCGGTGCCGTTGATGCTCGGTTCCGGGCCTGGTGCGGAACTGCGTCAGCCACTGGGTATCGCAGTGGTTGGCGGCTTGCTGGTGAGCCAGGCGCTGACCCTGTTCACCACACCGGTCATATACTTGTGGCTTGAGCGGCTATTCCATAAGCCCAAACCCGCACCGATGCCGGCGCTGGCAACCACAGACTGAGGCGGGGTCATGCGCGTTCTGATTATCGAAGACGAAGAAAAAACCGCGGACTATCTGCACCGCGGCCTGACGGAGCANGGTTACACCGTGGACCTGGCGCGGGACGGCGTCGAAGGCCTGCACCTGGCGCTGGAAAGCGACTACGCGGTGATCGTCCTCGACGTCATGCTGCCGGGCCTCGATGGCTTCGGCGTATTGCGAGCACTGCGTGCGCGCAAGCAAACGCCGGTGATCATGCTCACCGCCCGCGAGCGCGTAGAAGACCGCATCAAAGGCCTGCGCGACGGTGCCGACGATTACCTTGGCAAACCGTTTTCCTTCCTCGAACTGGTGGCGCGCCTGCAAGCGCTGACNCGTCGCAGCGGCGGTCATGAACCGGTGCAAGTGAGCGTCGCCGACCTGTGGATCGATTTGATCAGCCGCAAGGCCAGTCGCAACGGCCTGCGCCTGGACCTGACCGCCAAGGAGTTCTCACTGCTCAGCGTCTTGGCCCGGCGCCAGGGTGAGATCCTATCCAAGACCGCCATTGCGGAGATGGTCTGGGACATCAATTTCGACAGCGACGCCAATGTGGTCGAAGTGGCAATCAAGCGCCTGCGCGCCAAGCTCGACGGGCCGTTCGAGCAGAAGCTGCTGCACACGATCCGGGGCATGGGTTATGTGCTGGAGAGCCGCGGTGTCCAGTAATTCGATTGCCCTGCGCCTGAGCGGAATGTTCACGCTGGTGGCGTTGCTGGTGTTTCTGTTGATCGGCTGGGCCTTGTACCAGCAGGTCGACAAAGGCCTGGGTTTGCTGCCTGAGGCGGAGCTGGACGCGCGTTACAGCGTGCTCGAATCCACCGTCGGGCGTTACGGTACGCCGGAGCATTGGGTGAAGATCAACAACAAGCTCAAGTTGCTCGGCGAAGAAGACAAGCGCATCAGTTTCTGGATTATCAGCGGCGACCCTCACTACGAATACGGCAACCTGACGCCGCAGATCCGCGCCTTTGCCGAAGGGCCGCTGGGGATGCGCGACATGACGTTGCCAGACCAGCCTTATCCGCTGAAAGTGCTGGTGAGCCAGTTCCCGGCCAAGGATCAGCGTCCGCCGCTGCGCTTCATGATCGGCATCGACACCGAGACGTTTTTACAGACCCAGCATCATTTGCTGATCGCGCTGATCAGCCTGGCAATTATTGGCGTGTTGCTGGCCTCCGCGCTGGGGTATTGGGTGGCGCGGATTGGCCTCAAACCTTTGATCAAGTTGTCGCAGGAAGCCCAGCGCCTGGCGCCGCCGTTGCGATCCGGGCGCTTGCGCTTATCGTCGTTGCCGCCGGAGCTCAATCAGTTCGTCAATTCGTTCAACTCCACGCTGGAGCGGGTCGAGCAGGCCTATTCGCGTCTTGAGTCATTCAACGCCGACGTCGCCCACGAACTGCGCTCGCCGCTGACCAACCTGATCGGCCAGACCCAAGTAGCGCTGACGCGCGGCCGTTCCGCCGAGCATTACTTCGAGGTGTTGCAATCGAACCTCGAAGAGCTGGAACGCCTGCGCTCGATCATCAATGACATGCTGTTTCTTGCCAGCGCGGATCAGGGCAGCAAGGCGACCAAACTGACCTCCACCTCGCTGGCCGATGAAGTGGCGACGACGCTGGAGTACCTGGATTTCATTCTTGAGGATGCGCAGGTTCAGGTGCAGGTCAGTGGTGATGCGCAGGTACGGATCGAGATTGCTCATCTGCGCCGGGCGTTGATCAATTTGCTGAGTAACGCGGTGCAACACACCGAACCCGGCCAGGTGATTCAAGTGCGCATCGAGGTTGAGGAGCATCAGGTCAGCATCGGCGTGGCCAACCCGGGATCGCCGATTGCCAGCGAGCATTTGCCACGGCTGTTCGAACGCTTCTATCGGGTGGACGCGTCGCGCAGCAACAGCGGGGCCAATCACGGGTTGGGGCTGGCCATCGTCAAGGCAATTGCGTTGATGCATGGCGGGGATGTGTTTGTGCGCAGTGACCACGGCATGAATACGTTTGGAATCCATTTACCGGTCTGACTTTGCCCGGCTCGGAATCCCCCCTCACCCTAACCCTCTCCCCAAGGGTAGAGGGGACTGACCGCGGCGCGCTTCGAACNNCGANCGGCTCCCTTTCCCCCTCTCCCCCATGGGGAGAGGGCTGGGGTGAGGGGTGTTTCTTTGCACCAACGAAAAACTCGACTCTTACCTCCTACGCAACAGTCCTTTCATGAATCCGCTCTTTTTCCCCTGTCCAATCCCCCTTACCTTTGCCCGCACCAAACAGCACTTGCCAAGCAAGAAGGTTTTAAAGATGTCCAACACTATGGGTATTGCCAGCGCTTTCGTTTTGTCCTCTTTGTTCCTGTCACCATTCGCCATGGCTGAAGAGTCGCAGACGTTCGTCGCGCAAAATGCCGCGCGCGCCGCGGCGTATGAAGAGCATCAGAGCGAAATGACCGCCAAGGCCCAGGACGCTGCACAAACCCCTCAAGCGTCAACCTCTACGACCCAGCAACGGGTTGAGAAAGACAGCTGATCCCGCGTCACCGCTCCTTTTCCCTCGACACTTTTCATCGGCTCTTCCCTTTGAAAAGTTGTCTTCAAAGCCGCTGCTATCAGCGGCTTTTTTTCGTTGTGGTTTAAACGCCATCCGGTTCGTCTTCACTAACAAGAAACATTTTGCACTTCAAGCATATGAAGTGTTCAGTTGACCCAAGGAGCTTTACTGCAAGTGCGTTTCCCTCTCCGCTTCACCCCGCTGTTCATTGCAATCGCTGCAACGATGACCCCCGCCGCACACGCCGCCGACGAATCCAGTCAGGAAGGTTTTGCTGAAGGTTCGAGCCTCAACCTCAATGCCCGAAACTACTACATGAACCGTAACCGCCTGCAGCAGGCGGACGACAACATCGAATGGGGCCAGGGTTTCCTCGGCATCTTTGAATCGGGTTTTACCCAGGGCACCGTCGGATTCGGCGTTGATGCCCACGCCATGCTCGGGCTCAAGCTCGACGGCGGTGGCGGCACGGATGGTTCTAGCATCCTGCCAATCAGCGATGGCAACGGCAAATCGCCGGGATCGTTCTCGACGGCGGGGGGCACGCTGAAAATGCGTGCTTTTGATACCGAGTTGAAGGCCGGCGACCTGTTCCTCAACAACCCGGTCATCGCCGGCGGCATGACCCGCATGTTGCCGCAGGACTTCCGTGGCGTAAGCCTGACCAACCACAGCTTCGACGGCTGGATGCTCGAAGGCGGCCAGGCCAGTTTCACCAAGCTCTACAACCAGAGCGGCCACCGTCGCATCGGCACCAGCTACGGCACGCTGCCGGACNNTGCCGACAGCCAGCACCTGAACTGGGCCGGCATAGCGTGGAGCGGTCTGCCGGGGTTGACCAGCAGCCTGTACGCGTCCGAACTCAAGGACATCTGGAACCAGTACTACTACGACCTGGATTACACCTACGCGCTGAACGACCTGGTCAGCCTCAACCCGGGCCTGCACTTCTATCACACGCAAGACACCGGCGATGCGCTGCTGGGTAACATCGACAACAACNCCTACAGCCTGCATTTCACCGTCGGCGTGGGTAACCACAGCGTCACCGCTGCCTACCAGCGGGTCAACGGCAACACGCCGTTCGACTACATCAGCCAGGGCGACAGCATTTACCTGGACAACTCCCAGCAATACTCGGACTTCAACGGCCCCAACGAGCGCTCGTGGAAACTCAAGTATGCCTACGACTTCGCCGGCCTCGGCATGCCCGGGCTGACCTCGGCGCTGTCGTACTCTCGAGGAGAACTGGACCTGACCAAAGTCGATCCAGAGAGCCGCGGCTACGCCTCGTGGTACAGCGCCGACGGCAAAAACGCCAGGCACTGGGAACGAGACATCGATCTCAAGTACGTGGTCCAGAGCGGCAAGGCCAAGGATCTGGCGGTGCGCCTGCAATGGGCCACCAACCGTGGCGGCAATGGCTATGGCGCGCTGGATCAAGACACCGATGAATACCGGGTGATCGTCGACTACCCGTTCAATGTCTTCTAAGCTTGAATAAACAAAAGGCCAGCACGTTTTACTGGCCTTTTGTTTATCAGGGACTTATACAGGCGCCCTGAACGCAAATGGCTCCCGGGGTTCTGCCCGATGCTTGCAGCACTACTTTCATAACGCTTATCAGCAGAAGCCAGAACCATGAGTGTGAGCCGTACACAACCTCACGATCCGATCCGTTCGACCCGGTCGGACCAGCTTCTGGTTCTCGGCAGTTTGCTGCTGGTGATCGCTATCCTGAGCATCGTCGCATTCCTGTTGGTGCGTGAGCGTGCCAATGCAGAATTGTCTGCCACACGCTCAGCGTCCAACATCGTGCAATTGATCGACGCCGACGTACTGCGCAATGTCGAACTCTATGACCTGTCCTTGCTCGGCCTGATCGCGGCCTCGCAGCGAGAAGACCTCAAGCAAGTCTCCGCCGCCATCCGCCATCTGGCCTTGTTCGACCGCGCCACCGCTGCGCCGTACAAGGGCGACATTCTGTTGCTCGACAACAAGGGCGACGTGATCGCCGACTCAGCGTCGGTGGAGCCCAGAAAGGGCAATTTTGCCGATCGAGAGTATTTTCAGTCCCACGTCAACAATCGCGACCCGGGCATGTTCATCAGCCGTCCCTTCCGCTCAAGGCAGGCTGAACACGAATGGCGAATCAGCTTCAGTCGCCGGGTCAGCGGCTCGCAGGGCGAATTCCTCGGCGTGGCCGAAGCTGCCATGCGCTTGAGTTACTTCGATCAGTTGTTCAACAGCTTGAGTATCGGCAAGGACAGCTCGGTCAACCTGATCAGCTCGGACGGCATCCTGTTGGCCCAGGAACCGCGACTGGCCGAAGAGCTGATTGGCAAGGACTTCAGCAGCCGACCCAACTTCCAGCGCATCGTCAAAGAAGGCAACGGCAGCTTCACCAGTGTTTCAAGCCGCTACCAGGACAAACGCCTGTACACGTTCTCCAAGGTGGGCAACTTGCCGTTGATCGTCATCGTTGCCCTCTCCAGCGACGAAGTGTTTGCGTCGTGGAAACGCACGGCGGTGGTGGTCAGCTCTGCAACCGGTGCCTTGTGCGTGAGCCTGCTGTGGCTGACGTGGTTGCTCCGCCGGGAGTTGCGTCGGCGCCACAACGCCGAACACGAACTGGCGCAATTGGCCGCCACCGATGCGTTGACGGGGCTGGCCAACCGCCGAACGCTGGATCAGGCCCTGCGCCATGAATGGTTTCGCGCACAACGTTCCGGCATGCCTTTGTCGCTGCTGATGATTGACGCCGACCATTTCAAAGCGTTCAACGACCTTCATGGCCATCAGGCTGGCGACGAAGCGCTGCGCTCGTTGGCCAACGTCATCAGCGCCCACATCCGACGACCGGCGGACCTGGCAGCCCGTTACGGCGGCGAAGAGTTTTCAGTGATCCTGGCGGAAACCGATAGCGCGGGTGCGCGGCAGATTGCCGAACACATCCGCAAGGCGGTTGAGCAGTTGCCGATGATTCAGGGCGCCGAGTTGCCGATGACTGTCAGTATCGGGATCAGCACCTGGACGACTTCGAACGATATCAGCTTGGAGAGTTTGCTGTTTGCAGCGGACAAGGCGTTGTATCAGGCGAAGGAAAAGGGGCGGAATCGGGTGGTCGCCACGCAGTAAAATCCAGGGTGTTTGTTCTGGCCCCATCGCAGGCAAGCCCGNTCGCAGGCAAGCCCGCGATGGGGCCGGAACAAACACCACCTCTTTCCCGCAGGCATAAAAAAAGGCCACCCGAAGGCAGCCTTTAAAAACTAGAGAGGGTTGTTACTTACACCGCCGCAACGGGACGCATGTAAGAGATCGGTGCGGTGCTGGCATCTTCGAAGGTCACGACTTCCCAAGCATCTGTCTGTGCAATCAACTTGCGCAGCAGCTGGTTGTTCAGGGCGTGGCCCGACTTGAAGCCTTTGAACTCGCCTATCAGGCTATTGCCCAGCAGGTAGAGGTCACCGATTGCATCGAGGATCTTGTGCTTCACGAATTCGTCTTCATAGCGAAGGCCGTCTTCGTTCAGTACACCATCCGCGTCGACCACAATGGCGTTTTCAACGCTGCCGCCGAGTGCGAGGTTGTGCTTGCGCAGGTACTCGATGTCACTCATGAAACCAAAGGTACGGGCGCGGCTGACTTCTTTTACGAACGAAGTGCTGGAAAAATCCACGCTTGCACTTTGGGTGCGGTCACGGAATACCGGGTGATCGAAATCGATCTCAAAGCTCACTTTAAAGCCTTCGAACGGGACGAAGGTGGCGCGCTTGTCGCCGTCTTCTACTGTCACTTCCCGCAGAATGCGTATGAACTTCTTGGCTGCGTCCTGTTCTTCCAGGCCGGCAGATTGAATCAAGAATACGAAGGGACCAGCGCTGCCATCCATGATGGGGACTTCGGACGCGGAGAGCTCGACGTAGGCGTTATCGATGCCCAGGCCAGCCATGGCCGAGAGCAAGTGCTCCACCGTGTCCACTTTGACGTCACCGTTGACCAATGTGGTCGACATAGTGGTTTCGCCAACGTTTTCCGCGCGAGCAGGAATCTGCACCACAGGGTCCAGGTCGGCACGCACAAACACGATGCCGGTGTCGACAGGTGCAGGCTTGAGGGTCAGGTATACCTTCTCCCCGGAGTGCAGACCTACACCTGTGGCACGAATAATATTCTTCAGGGTGCGTTGTTTAATCATGGCTTGGACCGCTTCAGCGCAAATTGCGAACTGGTATCAACAAAGGCTGGCGATAATAGCAGACCAGACCTTTGCTGAACACCAATCACCTTCATAGCCCTGATACATTCCATTAATCGGCCTGACGACGCAAGAATGCCGGGATGTCCAGGTAATCCAGATCATCCTGCGGATTCAGGNTNNGGGNNGCCGCAGCACCGGCCTGAGCCTGGTTGCGCATCACGGTCGGACGGTCCAGGTCACGGTAGTTTACCGCCGGTTGTTCCTGACGAGCGGGCGCCGATTGTTGCGGCTGGGAGGCCATGGAGGTGTGAACGGTGTTGTCGATGACCTTCACAGGCTTCTCGATTTTCGCGCCCAGACCGGTAGCAACCACGGTTACATGCAGTTCATCACGCATGTCCGGATCGATAACGGTACCGACTTTGACCATCGCGTGCTCGGAAGCGAAGGCTTCGATGATGCTACCCACGTCGGAGTACTCACCCAGGGACAGGTCAGGACCGGCGGTGATATTCACCAGGATGCCGCGTGCGCCTTGCAGGTTCACGTCTTCCAGCAACGGGTTGCGGATGGCCGCTTCAGTGGCTTCACGTGCACGGTTCGGACCGCTGGCGCAGCCAGTGCCCATCATCGCCATGCCCATTTCGCTCATGACGGTACGTACGTCGGCGAAGTCGACGTTGATCATGCCCGGGCGCTTGATGATGTCGGAGATACCGCGAACGGCACCGGCCAGCACATCGTCAGCCTTGGCGAACGCGGACAGCAGGCTTGCGTCCTTGCCCAGGATGGTCAGCAGCTTCTCGTTGGGAATGGTGATCAACGAGTCGACGCTTTCAGACAGCAGACGGATGCCTTCGTCGGCAATCTGCATGCGCTTGCGACCTTCGAACGGGAACGGACGGGTCACGACAGCAACCGTCAGAATGCCCATTTCCTTGGCCACTTCGGCAATGATCGGCGCTGCACCGGTACCGGTACCGCCGCCCATGCCGGTGGTGATGAACACCATGTTGGTGCCTTGCAGCACTTCAGCAATACGCTCGCGGTCTTCGAGAGCGGCCTGACGACCTACTTCAGGGTTGGCGCCGGCGCCAAGGCCTTTGGTCACGGCTGTGCCCAATTGCAGGATGGTCCGCGCGCCGATGCTTTTCAGCGCCTGGGCATCAGTGTTGGCGCAGATGAATTCAACGCCTTCAATGTTGCTCTTGACCATATGGTTGACAGCGTTGCCGCCGCCACCGCCGACACCGATTACTTTGATAACCGGGCTTGCGGGGATGTTGTCTACGAGTTCGAACATGTTCCCTCTCCTTTCGTTTTCTCTAGTTTTTTCGCCTACTGCTTTACATCAGCTCCAAGTTGCAAGCTATTAGCTGCAAGCTTGAAGCGTGTACGGTGCTGCGGTAAATCTTTAGAAGTTGCCTTGTACCCAGCTCTTGATGCGATCGAGCAAGGCGGCTTTCGGTTCTTCATTGCTGTAGCTGTCACGGCTGCTGATGCCCGAGAACGAAATCCCGTCGGACTGCTTCTGCAGGCCGTACAACAGCAAGCCCACACCGGTGGAATAAATCGGGTTGCGCACCACGTCGCCCAGGCCTTTGACGCCATGGGGCACGCCCAGACGGACCGGCATGTGGAAGATTTCCTCGGCCAGTTCGACCGCGCCTTCCATCTTCGAGGTGCCACCGGTCAGCACGATGCCGGCCGGGATCAAATCTTCGTAGCCGCTGCGGCGCAGTTCAGCCTGGATAAGGGTGAACAGCTCGTCATAACGCGGCTCGACCACTTCGGCCAGGGCCTGGCGCGACAGCTCGCGCGGAGGACGGTCGCCCACGCTTGGCACCTTGATGGTTTCACCGGCACCTGCCAGTTTGGCCAGGGCGCAGGCGTAACGGATCTTGATTTCTTCGGCGTACTGGGTCGGCGTGCGCAACGCCATCGCGATGTCGTTGGTGACTTGGTCACCGGCAATCGGGATCACGGCGGTGTGACGGATCGCACCCTCGGTGAAAATCGCGATGTCGGTGGTGCCGCCGCCGATGTCCACCAGGCACACGCCCAGTTCTTTTTCGTCGTCGGTCAGTACCGAATAGGCCGAAGCCAGCTGCTCGAGAATGATGTCGTCGATTTCCAGGCCGCAGCGGCGCACGCATTTTTCAATGTTCTGTGCGGCGTTGACGGCGCAAGTCACCACGTGAACCTTGGCTTCCAGACGNACGCCCGACATGCCCAGCGGCTCACGAACGCCTTCCTGGTTATCGATCACGTAATCCTGCGGCAAGGTGTGCAGCACGCGCTGGTCAGCCGGGATCGCCACGGCCTGGGCGGCGTCGAGGACGCGCTCAAGGTCGGCCGCGCTGACTTCGCGGTCGCGAATCGCCACGATGCCGTGGGAGTTCAGGCTGCGGATGTGGTTGCCGGCCACGCCGACGAACGCCGAGTGAATCCGGCAACCGGCCATCAGCTGCGCTTCTTCGATGGCGCGCTGGATCGATTGCACGGTGGACTCGATGTTCACCACCACGCCCTTCTTCAGGCCCCGGGACGGATGCGTGCCAATACCGACGATTTCGATAACGCCGTCTTCCCCGACCTCGCCCACCAGCGCCACCACTTTGGAGGTGCCGATATCGAGACCGACGATCATTTTGCCGCTTTGCACGTTTGCCATGGGTCCTGCCTCTTCTTAATTCTTCGCGACAGCGGGTTTGGCTGTCGTCGGCGCAGCCGGTTCACGCCAGCCGACGGCCAGGCCGTTGGCGTAACGCAGGTCGACGCTCGCAATGTTCGTAATCTGTTCTTTAAGCGTCTTGTCGTAGATGGCAATGAAGCGGCGCATCTTTTCCACCAGCTTGCCGCGTCCCAGCAGCAGTTCGATCCCCGGGCCCGCGCTGCCGGCGCCGGTGGTCAGGAACCAGCTGCCTCGTTCACGCAACTCCAGGCGTGCAATCGAGAAGCCCAATGGCCTGAGCATCTGGCTCAGCACCTGGTANTGCTGCATCACTTGCTGTTGCGCCCGCTGCGGCCCGAACAACTGCGGCAGGTGCTCGTAGTTGGCCAGTTCACGCGGGGTAAACGCCTGACCCTGGTTGTTCAACAGCGCGCCATCGCCCCAACGGGCCACCGGCAGTTGTTCTTCCAGGCGGATCACGACTTGATCCGGCCACACCCGACGCACTTCGGCGTGGGCAATCCATGGCATCGTTTCAAGCTCGGTGCGCATGCTCGCAAGATCGATGGTGAAGAAGCTCGCCGCCANGTACGGGCCGATGCGCTGCTGTACCGCTTGCTGGCTGATGTAGCTCAAGTCGCCCTGCACGCTGATCTTGGTGATCGGCCGGTCGGCATACGGCAACAGACGCTGTGCGCCTTCGTAAGTGCCGAAGCCCAACGCCACCAGCAGCACCGGCCAGAACAGGCNTTTGATAAAACCAAAGTTGGCTTTCGGCAGGCGCGCCGACATCGGTTCTTTAGCCACCATCCGGCTGGCACCCCGCGGCACCGGCTTGCGGCCGGGAGCTTGTGGGGGCTGATGACGAAGCNGTGCGCCTTGCATGGTCTTAACCTCGCGGCTCTTGGTTGCTGGCAGTACTTGCGGCCAGAATTGCCAGAACCAGTTGCTGGAAATCCAGACCGGCAGCACGGGCCGCCATCGGTACCAGGCTGTGATCGGTCATGCCGGGAGCAGTGTTGACTTCAAGGAACCAGAAATTCCCTTGGTCATCCTGCATCACGTCTGCCCGCGCCCAACCGGCGATACCCAGCGCCTCACAGGCTTTCGCCGTGAGGTCCATCAATTCCTGTTCCTTGATTGCGTCGAGGCCACATGGGATCCGGTACTGAGTATCGGAGGCCAGGTATTTGGCGTCGTAGTCATAAAAGGTGTGGGGCGTGCCCAATGCGATAGGCGGCAATACCTGGCCACGCAGGGTGGCGATGGTGTACTCGGGACCCTGGATCCACTGTTCCACCAACACTTGCGAATCGTAGGTACTTGCCGCTTTCCATGCGTCGATCAATTCGGCGGCGGACGTCACTTTGGCCATCCCGATACTTGAACCTTCATGGGCCGGTTTGACGATCAAAGGGAAGCCCAGTTCCGTCGCTGCCGAAATACAATCGGCCTCAGAGCTCAGTACCGCGTGACGTGGCGTCGGGATGCCGAGGCTGTGCCAGACCTGTTTGGTCCGCAGCTTGTCCATGGCCAGTGCCGAAGCAAGGATGCCGCTGCCGGTGTAAGGGATGCCGGCGCACTCGAGCAGGCCTTGCATGCTGCCGTCTTCACCGCCACGGCCGTGCAGGATGACAAAGGCGCGGTCGATCTTTTCGTTCAGCAAACGCTGCAGAAGGTCATCGCCCACATCGAGGCCGAACGCGTCCACACCAGCGCTCAGCAGCGCGTCGAGGACAGCGTTACCGGACTTCAGGGACACTTCACGCTCGGCACTCTTGCCGCCGAACAGCACGGCGACGCGGCCGAAGTCTTTCGGCGCGACCGTGGAGACGAGGTTGGCGTAGGCAGCAGTCATTTCAACTTCCCCGCAGTCGGCGCGGCAACAGCACCCGCGAATAGCGGACTGGCCAACAGTTTCGGGGCGAGACCACCGATATCACCGGCGCCCTGGCACAGCAGGATGTCGCCGGCACGCAGCAGCGGCTTGACGATTGGCGCCAGGTCCACACCGCGCTCGATGTAGATCGGGTCCAACTGGCCACGCTGGCGGATGCTGTTGCACAGCTTGCGGCTGTCGGCGCCCGGAATCGGCTCTTCACCGGCCGGGTAAACTTCCATCAGCAGCAGCACGTTGGCATCGGCCAATACATTGACGAAGTCGTCGTACAGATCGCGGGTGCGGCTGTAGCGGTGCGGCTGGTAAACCATCACCAGGCGGCGCTCCGGCCAGCCACCGCGTACGGCTTTGATGACCGCTGCGACTTCAGTCGGGTGGTGACCGTAGTCGTCCACCAGCATCACGTCGCCGCCGTCTACCGGCAGTTGGCCGTAGACCTGGAAGCGACGGCCGACACCGGCAAAGCGCGACAGGCCTTCGACGATGGCTTCATCGCTGACGCCCTCATCGGACGCGATGCAAATGGTCGCCAGGGAGTTGAGCACATTGTGGTTGCCCGGCATGTTCACCGACACATCCAGCGGCTCGCGATCCGGGCGCAATACGGTAAAGAAGGTTTGCATGCCTTGCTGGCGCACATTGATGGCGCGCACGTCGCAGTCATCGCCGAAGCCATACGTGACCGTCGGGCGTTTCACCAGCGGCAGGATTTCNCGAACCACCGGATCGTCCAGGCACACCACGGCCAAACCGTAGAACGGCAGGTTGTGCAGGAACTCGACGAAGGTTTTCTTCAACTTGTTGAAGTCACCGTCGTAGGTCGCCATGTGGTCTTCGTCGATGTTGGTGACGACAGCGACCAGCGGTTGCAGGTGCAGGAAGCTTGCGTCGCTTTCATCGGCTTCGGCGATCAGGTAACGGCTGGTGCCGAGCTGGGCATTGGTACCCGCTGCATTCAGACGGCCACCGATCACGAACGTCGGGTCCAGGCCACCGGCCGCGAACACCGAAGCGATCAGGCTGGTGGTGGTGGTTTTGCCGTGGGTACCGGCGACGGCGATGCCGTGGCGATAGCGCATCAGCTCGGCGAGCATCTCGGCACGCGGCACGACCGGAATACGACGTTCAAGGGCAGTGGCCACTTCCGGGTTGGACGTGTTCACGGCGCTGGATACCACCAGCACGTCAGCCTCGGCGGCGTTTTCAGCACGGTGACCGATAAAGATGTGCGCGCCAAAAGACTCGAGACGCTCGGTCACTGGCGAAGCTTTCAGGTCGGAACCGGACACTTCATAGCCCAGGTTCAGCAGCACTTCGGCAATCCCGCACATGCCCACGCCGCCGATGCCAACGAAGTGAATGCGACGGATGCGGCGCATCTCGGGTTGCGGCATGGCTTTCTGATTCTCAACCATGGGCCACCTCCAGGCAGATATCGACCACGGTGCGGGTNGCATCGGGTTTGGCCAGGCGGCGTGCCGCAGTGGCCATGTCGTTGAGTCGTTGTGGTTGCATCAGGACCTCTGTCAGGCGTGCGGCAAGATCCGCNGCGCCAGTCGTTCTTTGCGGCAGCAGGAAGGCAGCGCCCTCCCCGGCCAAATATTCGGCGTTGCGGGTCTGGTGATCGTCGATGGCGTGGGGCAAAGGCACCAGCAAGGACGGCAGACCGGCCGCAGCCAGTTCACTGACGGTCAACGCGCCTGCGCGACAGACCACCAGGTCGGCCCAGCCATAGGCGTGGGCCATGTCTTTGATGAAGGGCTGTACATCAGCCTCCACACCCGCCGCGCGATAGCGCTCTGCAGTCACTTCATCGTGGTTTTTGCCGGCCTGATGAAACACTTCCGGGCGCAGGTCGGGGGCGACTTGCGACAGGGCTTCAGGCAGCAACTTGTTCAACGGCTCTGCGCCCAGGCTTCCGCCCAGAATCAGCAAACGCGCCTTGCGACCCGCCAGGGCGGGGCGCTGTGTTTCGAGGAACAGCTCGGTGCGCACCGGGTTACCGGTGGTCCGACGGCTGTCCGACAGGGTAAAGGTGTCGGGGAACGCTTCACAGACTCGNGCGGCCAACGGCACCAGCAAACGGTTCGCGGTACCGGCGACGGCGTTCTGTTCGTGAACAATCACCGGCACGCCGGCCAGTTTGGCTGCAACGCCGCCGGGGCCGGTCACATAACCACCGAAGCCGACCACGCACACCGGCCGCAGCTGACGAATGATCGCCCGCGCCTGCCAGACGGCCTTGAGCAACACGAACGGCGCCTTGAGCAGGGACAGTTTGCCCTTGCCACGCAGGCCGGTGACGTTGATCCGATGCAGCTCGATGCCGGCCATCGGCACCAGTTCGTTCTCAATCCCACGCGGTGTTCCGAGCCAGTGCACGGTGTAACCGCGGGCCTGGAATTCGCGCGCGCACGCCAGCGCCGGGAACACGTGTCCACCGGTACCGCCCGCCATGATCAAGACGTTAGCGCCCATGGGTCGGCTCCTCGGCGAAGTCGCTCTCGCTGAATTCCATCTCTTCGCTGCCCAGGTGGGTTCGACTCTCCCACTCGATGCGCAGCAATAACCCGAGACACGCGCAGCAAATCACCAACGAACTGCCGCCATAACTGAGGAACGGCAAGGTCAGGCCCTTGGTCGGCAGCAGGCCGACGTTCACACCGATGTTGATCAGGAACTGGCCGATCCACAGGAACGACAAACCGTAGGCNATGTAGGCGGCGAAGAATTGCTTGGCCTTCTCGGCCCAATAGCCGATGTACATGCCACGCACGCAAACAAAGACGAACAACGCCACCGTGCACAAGGAACCCACNNCGCCNAGCTCTTCGGCGAGTACCGAGAACACGAAGTCGGTGTGCGCTTCCGGCAGGTAGAACTGCTTCTGCACGCTGTTGCCCAGGCCCACGCCCAGCCACTCGCCGCGACCGAACGCGATCAACGCCTGCGACAACTGGTAGCCGGCACCGAACTGGTCAGCCCATGGGTCGGCAAAGTTGGTCAGGCGCGCCATTCGATACGGTTGCACTTGAATCAACAGCACCACCGCCCCGACCGCCAGGACCACCATCAAGGAGAAACGGAACAGTCCGACCCCGCCGAGGAACAGCATCGCCGCCGCCGCGCCCATCATGACCACGGTGGCGCCGAAGTCGGGCTCCATCAGCAACAGGCCGGCCATTGGCAGCAACACGATGAATGGCTTGAAGAAGCCCATCCAACTTTCGCGCACTTCTTTCTGGCGACGGACGAGGTAGCCGGCGAGGTAAATCACCACGAAAACCTTGGCGATTTCAGACGGCTGCACGTTGAACGCACCGAAGCCGATCCAGCGCATCGAACCGTTCACCTCGCGGCCGATGCCGGGGAGGATCACCATGACCAGCAAACCAAACGCACCGATCAGCATCAGCCAACCCAGTCGTTGCCAGGTGGCGATCGGAATCATCATGGTGACGACGCAGGCACCCAGGCCCAGCACGATGTAGATCAGGTGGCGAATCATGTAGTACAGGGCACTGCCCGACTGCACGGCCGCCACTTCGGTCGACGCCGAGGCGATCATGACCAGCCCGAGGCCCAGCAACGCGAGGCAACCGGCAAGCATCGGGAAGTCGAGGTCGATACCACGCCCGGTGATGATCGGTGACGGATAGGGCTTGATGATATTGAGCAGGCTCATGCCAGTTCCTCCACGGCGCGGACGAACTGATGACCACGGTCTTCGTAATTCTTGAACATGTCGAAACTGGCGCAGGCAGGCGACAACAGCACGACGTCGCCCGGTTGCGCAGCGGCGCGGCATTGTTCGACGGCTTCGATCAGGGAAGCGGCGCGGATCAGTGGCACGGCATCGCCGATGGCCTCACCGATCTTGTCGGAGTCGCGGCCCATCAGGATCACGGCGCGGCAATGCGCAGCCACCGGCCCTTTAAGGTCCTTGAAGTCGGCACCCTTGCCATCGCCACCGGCGATCAGCACCAGCTTGCCTTCGATGTCAGCACCGAGGCCTTCGATGGCCGCCAGGGCAGCACCGACGTTGGTGGCCTTGGAATCGTTGTAATAGCTGACGCCATTGAGATCGCGGACCCATTGGCAGCGATGCTCGAGGCCAGCGAAGGTACGCAGGCTCGAGAGCATGGCGTCGAACGGCAGGCCGACGGCGTGGCCCAGCGCCAAGGCCGCGAGGGCGTTGGACTGGTTATGTGCGCCACGGATTTTCAGTTCGCGCACCGGCATCAGGTTCTGGAATTCGAAGGCCAGGTACTTTTCGCCGTTCTCTTCGCGAATGCCGAAAGCTTTGAAATCAGGTTTACCCAGGCCGAAGGTCCAGCATGGCAGGCCCTCGCCCATCAGCGGACGGCTCAGGGCATCCTGGCGGTTGACCACCACTTGCCGGGCACCGCGGAAGATCCGGTGCTTGGCCAGGTGATACGCCGGCAGGCCGCTGTAACGGTCCATGTGGTCTTCGCTGACGTTCAGCACGGTGGCCACTTCGGCACCCAGGTCGTGCGTGGTTTCCAGCTGGAAGCTCGACAGCTCCATCACGTACAGCTCGACGTCGTCGCTGAGCAGGTCCAGCGCCGGCGTGCCGAGGTTGCCGCCCACAGCCACGCGCTTGCCGGCCGCAACCGCCATCTCGCCGACCAGGGTCGTCACGGTGCTTTTTGCGTTGGAACCGCTGATGGCGACAATCGGCGCCTTCGCGTTACGCGCGAACAGCTCGATGTCACCGGACAATTTCACGCCGCGGGCGGCAGCAGCTTGCAGGGCCGGTGTCGAAAGAGCCAGGCCGGGGCTCACGTAGAGCTCATCGGCGCGGCACAGAAACTCGACATCCAACTCGCCACAACGCACTTCCACGTGCGGGTAGTCACGGCGCAGCGTGACCAGCTCCGGTGGATTTTCCCGCGTGTCGGCCACGGCAAACGACGTGCCCCGGTTCGCGAGGAAGCGAACCAGGGACATGCCGCTCTTGCCGAGGCCGACAACGATGCGGAAGTGGTCTGAAGCGATCAGGGACACTCGTTTCTACCTCAGTTTCAGGGTGGCAAGGCCGACCAGTACCAGAATCACGGTGATGATCCAGAAACGGACAATCACACGCGGCTCGGGCCAGCCCTTGAGTTCAAAGTGGTGGTGAATCGGCGCCATACGGAACACGCGGCGCCCGGTCAATTTGAAGGAGGCCACCTGGATGACCACCGACAGGGTTTCCATCACGAACACACCGCCCATGATGAACAGCACGATTTCCTGGCGAACGATCACGGCGATGGTGCCTAGGGCCGCGCCCAGCGCCAGTGCGCCGACGTCGCCCATGAAGACTTGTGCGGGATAAGTGTTGAACCACAGGAAGCCCAGGCCGGCACCGATCAGCGCGCCGCAGAACACGATCAACTCACCCGCGCCCGGCACATAAGGGATCAGCAGGTATTCAGCGAACTTCACGTTACCCGACAGGTAGCAGAAGATGCCGAGCGCGCCGCCCACCATCACCGTCGGCATGATCGCCAGGCCATCGAGGCCGTCAGTCAGGTTGACCGCGTTGCTCGAGCCGACGATCACGAAATAGGTCAGAACGACGAAGCCTATGCCCAGCGGAATGCTGTAGTCCTTGAGCATCGGCAGGATCAGGGTGGTTTCCACCGGCGTCGCAGCGGTCATATAAAGGAAGATCGCCGCCGCNAGGCCGAGCACCGACTGCCAGAAATACTTCCAGCGGCTCGGCAGCCCCTTGGAGTTTTTCTCGATCACTTTGCGATAGTCGTCGACCCAGCCGATAGCGCCGAACAGCAAGGTCACCAGCAACACGGTCCAGACGTAACGGTTGCTCAGGTCAGCCCAGAGCAAGGTGCTGACGCCGATGGACGACAGGATCAGTGCGCCGCCCATGGTCGGGGTGCCCGACTTGGACAAGTGCGATTGTGGACCGTCGTTGCGAACGGATTGACCGATTTGCAGGTTCTGCAGGGTGCGGATCATCCACGGGCCCANGAACAGCGACAGAGACAGCGCGGTCAGCACACCCAGAATCCCGCGCAGGGTCAGGTACTGAAAGACCGCGAAGCCTTTGTGGAACTGTTGCAGATACTCAGCCAGCAGCAGCAGCATTAATGTTTCTCCGTACTTGAGCCACACAAGGCCGCGACGACGTTTTCCATCNCNGCGCTGCGCGAGCCCTTGATCAAAATGGTGGTGTTGGTGTCTTGCTCGGCGCCCAGGGCCTTGATCAGTTCAGCCTGAGTGCTGAAGTGAAAGGCCTGTGGACCGAAAGCGTTCACGGCGTGAGCCATCAGTGGCCCGACGGCGTAGAGCGCGGAAACCTTGCCGCGGGCGTATTCGCCCACATCGCGGTGCCCCTGCTCCGCCCAATCGCCCAATTCGCCGATATCCCCGAGCACCAGAACAGTGCGGCCGGAAAAGCCGGCGAGTATATCAACGGCGGCGCACATGGAGGTGGGGTTCGCGTTGTAAGTGTCATCGATCACGCGCATGCCATTTGTGGCCAGTTGCGCGACAGTGCGACCCTTTACCGGTTGCACGGCACCGAGGCCGGTGGCGATGCCGAACAGCGACACACCCAGGGCATGGGCGGCAGCGGCGGCGGCCAAGGCATTGGCGACGTTATGGGTGCCGAGCAGGTTCAGTTGAACGCGCTCCACACCTTCAGGACTGTGCAGATTGAAAGCCGGGCAACCGCGCGCATCGCGATCCAGGTCGCTGGCGTAGAAGTCGGCGCTTGGGTTGTTCAGGGCGAAAGTCAGCACTTTGCGACCGCCCGCACGAGCCTTCCAGATGCCGAACGCCTTGTCGTCAAGATTGAGAACGGCGACGCCATCGGCCTCCAGCCCTTCAATGATCTCGCCCTTGGCTTCAACGATTTTGTCCGGCCCGCCGAACTCGCCGACGTGGGCGGTCCCGGCGTTGTTGAGCACGGCCACATGCGGCTTGGTCAGCGCCACGGTGTAGGCAATTTCGCCGATACGCGAAGCGCCCAGCTCGATCACCGCCGCCGTGTGTTCCGGGGCCAGTTCGAGCAAGGTCAGCGGAGCGCCGAAATCATTGTTCAGGTTGCCACGGGTAGCGAGGACCGGCCCGCGCGTGCGCAGGACGCCAGCGAGCAGTTCCTTGACCGTGGTTTTGCCGCTGGAGCCGGTGATCGCCGCGACCGGGTGGGTAAACGCGGCACGGTTCATCGCGCCCAACTGGCCCAACGCCTGGCGGGTGTCCTTGACCAGCAATTGCGGCAGCGCGCTGTCGGCGACTTCGCGCTCGACCAGAGCGGCAACCGCGCCTTTGCTGGCGACGTCGTTCAAATAGTCATGACCGTCGAAGCGCGGACCGGTCAGAGCAATAAACAGTTGGCCCGGTTTGATCGCGCGGCTGTCGATGCTGACGCCATCGAACGTGGCATCGGCCGCGATCAATCGTGCATTCAGTGCGCCGGCCAGTTCGCTCAGTTTCAAGGCTTTAAGCATGGGCCANCTCCCAGGCCGTCAGCGCGTGATCGGCCTCGACCAGGTCAGAGAAGGCATGGCGTTGGCCGTTGATTTCCTGATAGTCCTCGTGACCTTTACCGGCCAGCAC
>NZ_NMOJ01000183.1 GCF_002251635.1 Pseudomonas mandelii | reverse complement strand
CACGTCATCCGCCGAAGCGCTGGCGATCAACTGGGCAATCGCCTGACCACGGCCAGCGACGAAAGTGACTTTATCCACAGCGGTGAAACCGGCGCGGATGTCATCGAAAATCAGCGAAGGGTCTTCGGTGCGAGGGTTGTCATCGGTGACCAGCACACCGTCGGCCAGGCGCTCGACGATCTCGGCCATCAACGGACGTTTGCCGCGATCGCGATCACCGCCGCAGCCGAACAGGCACAGCAGTNNGCCTTTGGCGTGTGGACGCAGGGCCATCAAGACTTTTTCCAGCGCATCCGGGGTGTGGGCGTAATCGACCACCACCAGTGGCTGAGTGCCGCCGCCCAGACGCTGCATGCGACCAGCCGGGCCTTCGAGTTTCGGCAGGACCTTGAGGATTTCATCCAGCGCGTAATCCAGGCCGAGCAGTGCGCCGATGGCGGCAAGCACGTTGCTCAGGTTGAAACGGCCGAGAAGTGCGCTGCGCAAGTGGTGCTCGCCCTGCGGCGTGACCAAGGTGGCGAGCACGCCTTCATCATTAAATTGGGCTTCACGGCAATAGAGGTAGGCGCTGGCATCTTCCAGGCTGTAGGTGATCAGGCGCGACTCACGCTTGTCCGCAACCAGTTGACGGCCGAACTCGTCGTCGAGATTGATCACCCGGCACTTCAAATCGTTCCAGGCAAACAGCTTGGCCTTGGCGGCGGCATACGCCTCCATGGTGCCGTGGTAATCGAGATGATCGCGGGACAGGTTGGTCATCACCGCCACGTCAAACGCCAGGGCAGCCACGCGCCCCTGGTCCAGACCGTGTGAGGAGACTTCCATGGCAACGGCCTTGGCACCGGCCTTTTTCAGGTCGGCCAGGGTGGCTTGCACAGCAATCGGGTTCGGTGTGGTGTGCATGCCGCTTTGCAGCGCGCCATAAAAACCGGTGCCCAGGGTGCCGACAATGCCGCAGTGCTGACCCAGCAGGTCAAGGGCTTGCGCGACCAATTGGGTCACGCTGGTCTTGCCGTTGGTGCCCGTCACGCCCACCAGGTTCAGGTGCCGGCTCGGGTCGCCATAAAAGCGACCGGCGATGTCCGACAGCTGCGCCGCCAGGCCTTTGACCGGAATCAGCGGCACGTCGGTGATCGGCAACACGGTGGCGCCTTCCACTTCATAAGCGACGGCGGCCGCACCGCGTTGCAAGGCATCCGCAATGTGCGCACGGCCATCGAACTTGCCGCCAGGNACGGCGAGAAACAGATCGCCAGCCCGCACGTTGCGGCTGTCCAGGGTCAGCTCGCGGATCAATAGATCGCGGCCGGCGTGGGCGAAAATCTTGTTCAGGCTCAAAGACATTAGCCGCGCCCTCCATTGGCTTTGGCAGCAGCGGCCGGTGNCGCGTTCGCTTGTTGAGTCGGCGGCAAGTTGTCCGGCGTGATGTTCATCAGGCGCAGGGTGCCGGACATCACTTTGCTGAACACGGGCGCCGATACCAGGCCACCGAAGTAACCGGCCTTGGTCGGTTCATCGATCACCACCACGATTGCGTAACGCGGATCGCTCATCGGGCCGAAGCCGGCGAACAGCGAGCGGTAGGAATTCTCGGCGTAGCCTTTGGTGCCCACTGACGTNTTGCGTGCAGTGCCCGACTTGCCTGCCACGTGATACGCCGGCACCTGGGCACGGAATACGCCGCGCGGTGCCTCGATCACCTGGGTCAACATGCCTTGCATGGTTTTCGCGACGGCTTCCGGCAGCACTTGTGTGGTTTGCGCTGGTTTGTCGGTTTTGATCAGGGTCAGCGGTGCGAGGCGACCGTTGTTGGCCAGGGCCGAGAAGGCGTGGACCAACTGGATCGCGGTCACCGACAGGCCGTAGCCGTAGGACAGCGTGGCGGTCTCGGCCTTTNGCCATTCGCGGTAGTTCGGCAGGTTGCCGACGCGCTCACCCGGGAAGCCGAGACCGGTGTCCTGGCCGAGGCCGACCTTCTGCGCAAGGCGGAAAATGGTTTCGCCGCCGATATCGAACGCGACCTTACTCATGCCGACGTTACTGGAATTGATCAGGATGCCGGTCAGGTCGAGCACCGGACCTTCGGTCTTGGAGACGTCCTTGATGGTGTATTTACCGATCTGCAGGGTGCCCGGGTAAACCTCGACTTTGTCGCTCGGCTTCCAGCGCCCGGTTTCCAGGGCGGCACTCATGGAGATGGCTTTCATGGTCGAACCAGGTTCGAACACATCGATCATCGCGCGGTTACGCATCATCGCCGGTTGCAGGTTGCGACGGTTGTTCGGGTTGTAGGTCGGCTGGTTGACCATGGCGAGGATCTCGCCGGTCTTCACGTCCATGATCACCAGGCTGCCGGCCTTGGCGCCGTTTTCGATGATCGCGTTACGCAGTTCGCGGTTGGCCAGGTATTGCAGGCGCAGGTCAATCGACAACGCCAAGGGCTTACCAGCCTTGGCGTTTTTGGTGACCTGGACATCCTTGATCAGTCTGCCGCGCCGATCCTTGATGACCTGCCGCTTACCGGGAACGCCGGCCAGCCATTCATCGTAGGCCAGCTCTACGCCTTCACGGCCATGGTCATCGATGTCGGTAAAACCAACCATATGCGCGGTGGTTTCACCGGCCGGGTAGAAACGACGAAACTCCTCGATGCCGTAGACACCCGGTACTTTCAGATCGAGTACAGACTGGCCCTGCTCAGGAGTGAGCCCGCGCACGAGGTAGATGAATTCTTTATTAGCCTGGGCCTCCAGGCGTTCGGCCAGGGCTTTCGGGTCTTGACCCAGGGCGGCAGCAAGTGCTGGCCATTTCTCTTTGGCCAGTTGCATTTCCTTGGCATTCGCCCACAGCGTGGTGACCGGGGTACTCACGGCCAGAGGCTCGCCGTTACGGTCGGTGATCAGGCCGCGGTGCGCAGGAATCGGNATGTGACGAACGCTGCGCGCATCGCCCTGACCTTTAAGGAAGGCACGGTCGACGACTTGCAGGTCGATGATGCGCCAGCAAATCGCCGCAACCATGACACCAAGCAAGCCCAGCACCAGGCGGAAGCGCCATGGGTAGAGTGCGCCTTCAAGTTTCATCATGGCGCCACCATGCGAACTTCAGCCGCGCCNGGAATGCGCATCTTCAGTTGCTCGGTGGCCAGCACTTCGATACGGCTGTGCGCAGTCCAGGTGCTCTGCTCGAGAATCAACCGGCCCCACTCCGCCTGCGCCTTGTCGCGCACGCTCAACTCGGCGTACAGCGAGTTCAGCAACTGACGGTTCCAGTGGGCGCTGTACGACACGCCGATGGCCGACACGAGCACGCCAATAAACAGCAGCAGCATGAAAAAGCTTCCGCCGGGAAGNGGCTTGGCGAAAAGCTTGCTCACCGCAGCTTCTCCGCGACGCGCATGACGGCGCTACGGGAACGTGGGTTGGCCTTGAGTTCGGCTTCGGAAGCGAACTGCGCTTTGCCATGGATTTTGATGATCGGTTCGAACGCAACGTGACGGACCGGCAGGTTGCGCGGCAGGTTATCGGNCTCGCCTTTTACCAGTTTGCGCATGAACAGCTTGACGATGCGGTCTTCCAGGGAGTGGAAGCTGATCACCACCAGGCGACCGCCCACTTCCAGGGCTTCCAGTGCGGCTTCGAGGCCGGCTTCCAGATCGCCCAGTTCGTTATTGACGTGAATGCGCAGGCCCTGGAATGCGCGGGTCGCAGGGTTCTTGCCCTTTTCCCACGCCGGGTTGGCGACTTTCAGCACTTCAGCCAGGTCGGCGGTGCGTTCAAACGGCTGGATTTCGCGGCGCTCGACAACCGCGCGCGCCATACGGCCAGCGAAGCGCTCTTCGCCGTATTCCTTGAATACGCGGGCGATTTCTTCCACCGGTGCAGTATTGACGAATTCGGCAGCGCTGATCCCGCGGGACGGGTCCATGCGCATGTCCAGCGGGCCGTCGTTCATGAAACTGAAGCCGCGCTCCGGGTCGTCAAGCTGTGGCGAAGACACGCCCAGGTCGAGCAGAACCCCGGCCACCTTGCCTGCCATGCCGCGCTCGGCCACTTCGGCACCCAGCTCGGCAAAGCTACGCTGCACAACGACAAAGCGGCCGTCTTCGGCCGCTAGCGCTTGCCCGGTGGCAATCGCTTGAGGGTCNTTGTCGAATCCGAGGACCCGACCATCGGGGCCGAGCTGGCTGAGGATCAACCGACTGTGCCCGCCGCGCCCGAACGTACCGTCCAGATAGCAGCCATCAGGACGTACGGCGAGAGCCTCAACGGCTTCGTCAAGCAGTACGGTGATGTGGTTAAAGCCGCTATCAATAGTCACAGGATCAAATCACGCAGTTCATCAGGCATAGCGCCCGGTTGTTGAATAGCAGCCAGGTCAGCTGCAGAAACAGCATCCCAGGCATCTTCGTCCCACAATTGGAACTTGTTCAGTTGGCCGACCAGCATTGCGCGCTTATCCAACTTGGCATATTCACGAAGACGCGGCGGAACCAGAAAACGACCACTGCCATCGAGCTCGAGGTCGACGGCATTACCAATCAGTAAACGTTGCAGGCGGCGGTTCTCTTCGCGAAGCGAAGGCAGTGCGCGCAGTTTGGTTTCGATAATTTCCCACTCATCGAGGGGGTAAACACACAAACACGGATCAACGGCATCAATTGTGACGATCAGCTGGCCTGAACTTCGCGAAACGAGCTCGTCACGATACCGGCTCGGCATAGCGAGACGGCCTTTTGCATCGAGACTGATAGCGTTAGCTCCGCGAAACACAGATGCGTTTCTCCAAATTTTAGCGTTTTACGTTCAAAAAACCCACTTTGTGCCACTTTCCGCCACTTGCGCACACTATAGGAATGCGCCCACCACACCGTCAAGGCGCGGATTCAAGGAAAAGCCTTACAGAACGGAGATTTAGGAGGGTAAACGGAGGGGTAACGACAATCTGACGGCTGAATTTGCCCGATAACTTGAATCAGCACAGAAGGCTGCGTTCGAAAGTTAAAGTAATTTGTTAAGAGTAAGATTTTTTCGGTATTACGAAAGTGTTCTGGCAACGATTCTGGAAGGAGGGAAAATGCTACTACCAGCGCCCTGCTCAACGATTAAAGCAGGGAGGAAAAAAGGTGGAGAGTCGATCTGTAAGCCGGGTTCTGTCTTGAACAGTCATTCGTCTACGATGGCCATCACTGGACATCTTTAGCAACCTACCCGGTCCCAGCGCGGGCCACGCCTTGGGACCCTATTTGGTCTTGCTCCAAGTGGGGTTTACCTAGCCACGAACTGTTGCCAGTCGTGCGGTGCGCTCTTACCGCACCTTTTCACCCTTACCGGCACCGAAGTGCTTAGGCGGTTATTTTCTGTGGCACTTTCCGTAGGCTCACGCCTCCCAGGCATTACCTGGCACTTCGCCCTATGGAGCCCGGACTTTCCTCCCCCCCCTAATTTTCATAGAGGGCAGCGACTGTCCAATCGACTCTCCGCCGCGAAGGTTAACGGCAGAGCGGCCGAAGAACAAGCGCTAAACACCTTTGGCTGCTCCTGTGCGTCGGGTTTTTACTCGCCCTTCTGTTTATCCAGCGCCACCTGATAGAGCACATTCTTGCGCTCACCGGTAATTTGCGCCGCCAATGCCGCCGCACGCTTGAGCGGCATCTCTTCAAGCAACAGATTGAGAATGCGCATGGCCTCACTGCTGACCGCGTCCTCGGTCTCGGGCACCGACCAGCCCGCCACCAACACCACGCACTCGCCGCGCTGCTGATTGCTGTCCGACTCGACGAACTCACGCAACTCGGCCAGCGGCAGGCCTTTGAGGGTTTCGAAGGTTTTGGTGATTTCGCGCGCCAGCAACGCCGGACGCTCGGGGCCGAACACCAGCTCCATGTCTTGCAGGCACTCAAGGATGCGATGCGGCGCTTCGTAGAAAATCAGTGTGCGCGGCTCTTCCTTGACCAGCTCAAGACGAGCGCGACGACCGACAGCCTTGGCCGGCAGGAAGCCTTCAAATATAAAACGGTCCGACGGCAATCCCGCCGCCGACAATGCGGCGATCAAGGCACAGGCACCCGGGACCGGTACCACATTGATCCCCGCCGCACGCGCCTGACGCACCAGGTGATAACCCGGATCGGAAATCAGCGGCGTGCCGGCATCGGAGATCAGCGCCACATCGTCGCCCGCCAGCAATCGCGTGATAAAGCGACTACCTTCGTCGCGCTCGTTGTGTTCATGGCAGGCCGCCAGCGGCGTGGGAATGCCGAAATGTTGCATCAGGCGCTGGGAGTGACGGGTGTCTTCGGCGGCAATCAACGCGACGTCGCGCAGGATCTTCAGCGCACGTGCACTGATGTCGTCCAGGTTGCCAATGGGCGTCGCCACNACATAAAGCGAGCCAGCAGCGGAATTCAAAGCACCTGGAGCAGTCAAAGCGCACACCTCATGATCGGTAAAAGGCGACATTGTAGCGCGTAGCAGCGCTTGCGATCGCCCCGCCCGCCTCGGGTTTTTCAGGCGTTTGTGCAGCGCTGCAACATTTGCACGAGCTAAATTGATCGATTCACGCCAGTAACATCGCGCCCCGGCCAGTGCTTGGGTACAATTCCACGCTAATTTGATCGGTATCAGGAACACTTACATGATCGCTTGCCTGCGGCTGCTCTCCGCCCTCTGCCTCGCTGCCTTATTGGCCGCTTGCGCCAGCTCGCCCTCGTCCAGCCTTGGCGACCTCCCCCGGACCCCGGACGCCAGTATCGAGCAACTGCTCGAACAGGCCACCCAAAGCAAGGATCCGGAAAAAGCCGCGCTGTTGCGCCTGAGCGCGGCCGACCTGGCCTATCGCCAAGGCAATGCCGGCCAGTCCGCGCAAATCCTGCAACAGGTGCCGGTGGAACAACTCAAGCCCGGCCAACAAGTCTTCGCCAGCACCCTGGCGGCTGAACTGGCCATGGCGCGCAATCAGCCCAAGGCGGCGTTGACGGCCTTGAGCCACCCCAGCCTGCAACGCCTGAGCGAGTTGCCGGTCGAGCAACAGGTTCGCACCGGCACTGTCCATGCTCGCGCCCTTGAGGCCGACGGGCAGACGCTGGCCGCCGCACGGGAGCGCATCTTCATCGCACCCATGCTCGAAGGTGAAGCCGCCGCCAAAAACCACGAAGCGATCTGGACCCTGATCGCCTCGCTGCCAACCGATCAACTACAGCCAACCACCAATGATGATCTCGGTGGCTGGATGGGCTTGGCACTGGCGGTGAAAACCGCCGGCACCCTGGAACAACAGCAAGCCGCGATCGACAACTGGCGCGCCCAGAACCCTAAGCACCCGGCAGCCATTCAATTGCCGCTGCCTCTGACCAAGCTCAAGGAACTGGCCAGCCAGCCCCTGAGCAAAATCGCCCTGCTGCTGCCGCAGGAAGGTCCGCTGGCCTCGGTCGGCAAGGCACTGCGCGAAGGCTTCATGGCCGCGCACTACCAGGCTGAACAAGCCGGACAGAAGCCGCCAGTCATCGAGTTCTATGACAGTTCGCGCTTGAGCTCCATCGACGACTTCTACGCCAAGGCCCAGGCCGCCGGCGTACAACTGGTGGTCGGCCCGCTGGAAAAACCGCTGGTCAAACAACTGGCCGCGCGCCCGCAACTGCCGATTACCACCCTGGCGCTGAACTACAGCGAAGGTGAACAAGGTCCGGCCCAACTGTTCCAGTTTGGTCTGGCCGCTGAAGACGAAGCCCGTGAAGTGTCTCGTCGTGCTCGCGCCGACGGCCTGCATCGCGCTGCCATCATGGTGCCGAAAGGCGAATGGGGCGATCGCGTGCTGAGAGCGTTCAGCCAGGATTGGCAAACCAACGGCGGCAGCATCGTCGCGACCGAGCGCGTTGACCAACCGGTTCAACTGGCCCAGCAGATTGCCGACCTGTTCCAACTGCGTAAAAGCGAAGGCCGCGCCAAGAGCCTGCAAAGCACCGTCGGCACCGACGTAGCGGCGCAGCCTTCGCGCCGTCAGGACATCGAGTTCATCTTCCTGGCCGTGACACCGCAACTGGCCCAGCAGATCAAGCCAACCCTGAACTTCCAGTACGCCGGTGATGTGCCGGTGTATGCGACGTCCCACGTGTTCAGTGCCAGCGGCGACGTGAATCAATACAACGACATGAATGGCATCCGCTTCTGCGAAACCCCGTGGTTGCTGGACGCCAATGATCCGCTGCGCAACCAGGTTGCCGCGCAATGGCCACAGGCCAATGGCAGCCTCGGCCGCCTGTATGCGATGGGCGTGGACGCCTACCGCCTGGCACCGCGCCTGGGCCAACTCAAGGCACTGCCGGACACGCGCGTTGACGGTCTCTCGGGCAGCCTGGGCATGACTCAGAACCAGCGTGTGGTGCGCCAGTTGCCGTGGGCACAGTTCACCAACGGTCAGGTTCAACGCCTGCCGGACACCCCACGCTGATGCCTGACAGGTCACGCCAGCAAAGCGGTAAAGATGCCGAGCGCCATGCGCTCGAGCATCTTCAACAACGGGGTCTGCGCCTTCTGGCGCAGAACTGGTTGTGTAAACGCGGTGAGCTTGATCTGGTCATGCTTGACGGCGATACAGTAGTATTCGTCGAAGTCCGCTACAGAAAACACGCACAATGGGGTGGCGCGCTCGNCAGTATCGANGGGCGCAAACGGCAGAAACTGATTTTCGCCGCGCAGTATTTTCTTCAGCGCGAGTCGCGTTGGGCCAATTCCCCCTGCCGCTTCGACGTGGTTGCCATCGACAGCAACCTCGATCAGTTGAACTGGTTGCAGAATGCCTTCGATAGCTGATCGCCTGCGCCCCGAAGCGGACACCAATACCCAACACTTTTGCTCTTTGCTTTGCGGGCTGCACATTCCTGTGCCACACAGCCGCGCTACTTAAGGTCACACAGATGGACATGCAATCCCGAATTCGCCAGCTTTTCCAGGCCAGCATCGACACCAAGCAACAGGCGATGGACGTACTTGCACCGCACATCGAGCAAGCCAGTCAGGTCATGGTCAATGCCTTGCTCAACGAGGGCAAAATGCTTTCGTGCGGCAACGGCGGTTCGGCCGGTGATGCCCAGCATTTTTCCTCCGAGCTGCTCAACCGCTTCGAGCGCGAGCGCCCGAGCCTGCCGGCCATTGCCTTGACGACCGACACCTCGACGATCACCTCGATCGCCAATGACTACAGCTACAACGAAATCTTCTCCAAGCAGATCCGTGCCCTTGGCCAGCCGGGTGATGTGTTGCTGGCGATTTCCACCAGCGGCAACTCGGCAAACATTATTCAAGCGATCCAGGCCGCACATGATCGCGAAATGATTGTCGTAGCATTGACCGGACGCGATGGCGGCGGCATGGCCTCGCTGCTGTTGCCTGAAGACGTGGAGATCCGCGTCCCGGCCAATGTCACTGCACGCATTCAAGAAGTCCACCTGCTGGCGATCCACTGCCTGTGCGATTTGATCGACAGCCAACTGTTCGGGAGTGAAGAATGACCCCTAATCGCCTAGGCCTTCTGGCCTTGACCCTGTGCCTCGGCATCAGCGGCTGCACTTCGGTGGTTAAAGCCAGCCGTGAAGCACCCATTGAAGATGACCGCGGTACGCGCACCTTCGGCAGCAAGATCGATGACTCCCTGATCGACACCAAGGTCGGCGTGAACGTCGCCAAGGCCGATCCTGCCCTGGACAACGACTCGCACATCGTCGTCACCAGCTTCAACGGTATCGTGCTGCTCGCCGGGCAAACACCGACTGCCGAGCTCAAGGCCAAGGCCGAACAGGCTGCCGCCGCGGTCCAGCGCGTGAAGAAGGTGCATAACGAACTGCAGGTCCTGCCACCCTCCGGCTTCCTTGCCCGCCAGAACGACACCTGGCTGACCTCCAAGATCAAGACCCAAATGCTCACCGACCCGAACATCCCGGGTTCGCGCATCAAGGTCGTCACCGAGAACGGCATCGTTTATCTGCTCGGCCTGCTGACCAAGCAGGAAGCGGCGCAGGCCACCAATCTGGTGCAGAGCGTTTCCGGTGTGCAGAAGATTGTGAAGTTGTTTGAGTACATTGACTGATATTTGATGACCGACGATGGCANTTTCCAAAACGCCATCGCCAGCAAGCCGGCTCCTACAGTAATAAAAAAGGCGATCCTTGCGGATCGCCTTTTTTATTACTTCACCACTTTCAAACTGGGTCGACCGCTGGGACGCGGCGGCTCGCTGTCGGGCGGCGGAACATCATCTTCCGGCTCGATCTCTTCCTCGTCTTCCATAGGCGATTCCAGATCGAACACCATGCCCTGACCATTTTCCCGAGCGTAAATGCCCAGGATCGATGCGATAGGCACGAACAGCGTATGCGGCACGCCGCCAAAACGCCCTTCGAAGCTGACCGCTTCGTTGTCCATGTGCAAGTGGCGCACAGCACTGGGTGATACGTTCAGCACAATCTGCCCGTCACTGGCAAAACCCTGCGGCACGTCAACCTTGGGAAATTCAGAGTTGACCAGCATGTGCGGGGTGCAATCGTTGTCCACAATCCACTCATAGAGCGCGCGGACCAAATAGGGTCGACTGGAGTTCATCAGCGGCTCCTTAAGCCTTAGCGCATATCGCGTTCGACACCAGACAGACTNGCCTGGAAAGCCTCACGCGCAAACNGGCGCTCCATGTAATCAAGCAACGGCTTGGCCGGCCGTGGCAGTTCAATGCCCAGGATCGGCAAGCGCCAGAGTATGGGTAATAGGCAGCAATCCACCAAGCTTTGTTCCTCGCTGAGGAAAAAAGGTTTGTCGGCGAACAGCGGCGAAACACCNGTCAGGCTTTCACGCANCTCTTTACGAGCCACGACGCGGGCGGCTTCCTTGGACCGGGAATCCAGGATCAGATCCACCAGACCACACCAGTCACGCTGAATACGATGAATCAGCAGACGGCTGTTGGCACGCGCCACCGGATACACCGGCAACAAAGGTGGATGCGGGTAACGCTCATCCAGGTATTCCATCACCACGGTTGACTCCCACAACGCCAGGTCACGATCGACCAGGGTGGGCAAGCTGCCGTAAGGGTTCACTTCGATCAGTTTCGGCGGATGACGTCCTGCCTCCACACTGATGATCTCGGCGCTGACACCCTTCTCTGCGAGCACGATGCGTACTCGGTGGGAATAGTGGTCGGCGGGGTCGGAGTAACAGGCCAACCGATTGGTCACGCCCATGGCGGTCCTCCTCGCTTGTTGAAATTATCGGAAGCGGAAAAACGCACGCGCCCAGAAGACGCCTCCCGTAACGTCTGGATCACCAGACTCGTTACACCTTCAGAGACGCCCCTGGGCGCGCNAGATTAACAGCAATTGCTTACAGCTTTATCAATGGACGTCTTTCCAGTATTCACGCTTGAGCAAGTAAGCGAATACGAAGAAGAACGCCAGGTACAGCAACACATAGGTACCGATGCGCTGATGCTGCAGCTTAACCGGGTTAGCCGAGTAAGCCAGGAAGGTTACCAGATTCTTGACCTTCTCATCGAACTGCTGTTCGGTCAGAGCACCGGTCTTGGGCACGATGGTCAGTTGGTCACACGCTTCATGCGTCAGAGGCGTGCCAGTCAACGGATCATATTGCTTCTTGCCGTCTTCAACGACCTGAACCTGCTTGCAACCGACAACCTGACGACCTTGCAGGCCAACCAGGACGTTAGGCATGCCTACGTTCGGGAAAACCTTGTTGTTCACCCCCCAAGGACGCGACGGATCTTCNTAGAAGGATTTCAGGTAACCGTAGAGCCAATCGGTACCGCGCACACGCGCCACCAGGGTCAGGTCGGGCGGTGCTGCGCCGAACCAGACCTTGGCGTCGGCGGGTTGCATACCGATGCTCATGTGGTCGCCGATTTTCGCGCCCGTGAACACCGAGTGGCTGAGCATCACGTCATGTGGGATGCCCAGGTCATCGGCAACACGTTCGTAACGCTGGAACTTGGCGCTGTGGCAGCCCATGCAGTAGTTGGCGAATGTACGCGCGCCGTCCTGCATGGCCGCTTTGTCAGAAACGTCGATGTCGACTTTTTCCAGCTCGGGACCACCGTGTTCGGCCGCGAAGGACAGGACAGGCATGGCAGCAAGAATCAGTACAGCAAATAACTTTTTCATCAGCCAGTCACCCTTTCCGGAACCGGTTTGGTCTTCTCGAGCCGGGTATAGAACGGCATCAGAATGAAGTAGGCGAAGTACAGGAAGGTGCAGACCTGCGACAGCAACGTACGCTCAGGCGTTGGCGCCAATACGCCCAGNACACCCAGGATCACGAACGAGATGCAGAATACCCAGAGCCAGATTTTGCTCAGCCAGCCTTTGTAGCGCATCGACTTGACGGGGCTGCGATCCAGCCACGGCAGGACGAACAGCACAGCGATGGCCGCGCCCATGGCGATAACGCCCAGGAGCTTGTCCGGAACCGCCCGCAAAATCGCGTAGAACGGCGTGAAGTACCAGACCGGGGCAATGTGCTCAGGTGTCTTGAAGGCGTTGGCCTGTTCAAAGTTCGGCTTCTCCAGGAAATAACCACCCATTTCCGGGAAAAAGAACACGATCGAGCAGAAGATAAACAGGAAGACGACTACGCCGACNATATCTTTCACCGTGTAGTACGGGTGGAAGGCAATGCCGTCCAGCGGTACGCCGTTTTCGTCTTTGTGTTTCTTGATGTCNACGCCGTCCGGGTTGTTCGAACCCACTTCGTGCAACGCCAGAACGTGCAGCACCACCAGACCGAGAATCACGATCGGCAGGGCAACTACGTGCAGGGCGAAGAAGCGGTTCAGGGTAATACCGGAAATCAGGTAGTCACCACGGATCCACTGGGTCAGGTCGTTACCGATGACCGGGATCGCACCNAACAGCGAGATGATCACCTGGGCGCCCCAATACGACATCTGCCCCCACGGCAACAGGTAGCCCATGAAGGCCTCGGCCATCAGCGCCAGGTAGATCAACATGCCGAAGACCCACACCAGCTCGCGAGGCTTCTGGTAAGAGCCGTAGAGCAGGCCGCGGAACATGTGCATATAGACGACGATGAAGAACGCCGAAGCGCCGGTGGAGTGCAGCAGGCGCAGGATCGAGCCGTACTCGACATCACGCATGATGTATTCGACGGAAGCAAACGCTTCTTCCGCAGACGGGGTGTAACTCATGGTCAGCCAGACACCGGTGACGATCTGGTTGACCAGAACGAGCAGTGCCAGGGAGCCAAAGAAATAGAAGAAGTTGAAGTTTTTTGGCGCGTAATATTTGCTGAGATGGTCTTCCCACATTTTAGTCGCGGGGAAGCGCGCATCCACCCAATCCATGAACTTGCTCATCAGGCTTTCTCCNTATCGACGCCAATGACAATGACATCATCGGTCTCGTAGTGATGTGGCGGAACTGGCAGGTTCAGCGGTGCGGGTTGTGACTTGTAGACGCGGCCAGCCAGATCGTAGTGGGAACCGTGGCAAGGGCAGAAGTAGCCACCCACCCAGTCTTTGCCCAGGTCGGCAGGAGCAACTTCAGGACGGAAAGTAGGCGAGCAACCCAGGTGGGTGCAAATACCGATCAGCAGCAGAATCTCTGGCTTGATCGAACGCGTTTCCGGGTCGACATAGGTCGGTTGTGTCGAGTTCTTGGAGGTCGGGTCAGACAGCTGGCCCTCGATCTTTTTCAGATTCCCCAGGATTTCCTCGGTACGGCGGACAATGAACACCGGCTGACCGCGCCACTCAGCAATCATCTGCTGACCTGGTTCGATCTTGCTGACATTCACCTTCACCGGTGCACCTGCGGCTTTCGCCTTGGCACTGGGAAACCATGACCCCACGAACGGGACCGCAGCCCCCACCGCTCCTGCAGCACCCACCACGGACGTGGCTGCTACCAAGAAGCGACGCCGGCCTGCATTCACGCCGTCATTGCTCATTCAGTCCTCTCCCATCAGCTTTTTGGCCTGTTAAATCAGGCGTCTACTAAGTNTNNATCTTTACTTATAAAAATTTTGCCGAATGGTAATGAAAAGCCCCAATTCTGACAAGGTAATTACCGAGGGGCTTCACTGCCAAGCCTTGCAGTATAGGGCTTCTACGGCTGTGGCAAGTTGTCACAGCGCAATTCTTTGATAAATCGCGCCCATAAAAAAACGCCCAGCTTCGCGAGGAAACTGGGCGTTCTTTTTGAACGCGAAAGCGAATTAACGCTTCGAGTACTGCGGACGCTTACGCGCTTTACGCAGACCGACTTTCTTACGTTCAACTTCACGAGCATCGCGAGTTACGAAGCCAGCTTTGCGCAGAGCGCCACGCAGGGTTTCGTCGTACTGCATCAGAGCGCGAGTGATACCGTGGCGGATTGCGCCAGCTTGACCACTTACACCGCCACCGATAACGGTGACGTAGATGTCGAACTTTTCAACTGTCTCGGTCAATTCCAGCGGCTGACGAACTACCATGCGGGCAGTTTCGCGACCGAAGAAGTTTTCCAGAGTGCGGTTGTTGATCGAGATGTTACCAGTGCCCGGACGCAGGAAAACGCGTGCGGTTGCGGTTTTGCGACGGCCAGTGCCGTAATTTTGAGTCGCCGACATAATGAACTATTCCGTTAAAACTTCAGTTCTTGGGGCTGCTGAGCAGCATGAGGGTGTACAGCGCCCGCATAGACTTTCAGCTTGCGAAACATATCGCGACCCAGCGGGTTCTTAGGCAGCATGCCTTTGACCGCGGTCTCGATCACGCGCTCAGGGGCCTTGGCGATCAGCTTTTCGAAGTTGATCGACTTGATGCCGCCCGGGAAACCGGAGTGGGAGTAGTAGATTTTGTCGGTGGTTTTAGCACCGGTTACACGAATCTGCTCGGCATTGATAACGACGATGTAGTCACCGGTGTCAACGTGAGGGGTGTACTCAGGCTTGTGCTTGCCACGCAGACGGCTGGCGACTTCAGTGGCCAGACGACCCAGGGTCTGACCAGCGGCGTCGACGACAAACCAGTCGCGCTGAACTGTTTCCGGTTTTGCAGTAAAAGTTGTCATTCTTTAATAGCCTCAGGGGCCGCCCTGTAAATTAGACGGCGGATCTTACTGAATAGTGCGTACTTTGACAAGTCAAAGGCAGCCGGATACAGACGCTATCGGGGGCTCGGGTCGGCGCGTCCGTTCAACGGCAAGATTCTTCGGCAGGCGGCGCATCACTTCCACTGCAGAAAGAGGTGGGCAATTATGCAGATTGCGAAAAAAAATTCAACCTGCTTTTATGATTGTTTTCCCCGAAGGAGTACCCGATGGATTATCGACAGCTGGGCCGCACCGATCTGAATGTAAGCGCGATAGCCTTGGGCACCATGACCTGGGGCGAGCAAAACAGCGAGGCAGAGGCCTTTGCACAGATCGAACGGGCCAAGGCCGCGGGGATCAACTTCCTCGACACAGCAGAAATGTACCCGGTGCCGCCGAAGGCCGACACCTATGCCACCACCGAGCGCTATATCGGTAATTACTTCAAAAGCCGTGGCGACCGGGCCGACTGGATCCTCGCCAGCAAGATCGCCGGCCCCGGCAACACCATTGATTACATCCGTGACGGCCACTTGCGCCACAACCGCAAGCACATCGTCGACGCCCTGGATGCCAGCCTCAAGCGCCTGCAAACCGACTGGATCGACCTCTACCAGTTGCACTGGCCCGAGCGCAGCACCAACTTCTTCGGCCAACTGAGCTACAAGCACAAGGACGAAGACGACCTGACCCCGCTGGAGGAAACCCTCGAAGCACTGGACGAACAGGTGAAGGCCGGCAAGATCCGCCACATCGGCCTGTCCAACGAAACCCCGTGGGGCACCATGAAGTTCCTGGCCCTGGCCGAAGCCCGTGGCTGGACCCGCGCGGTGTCGATCCAGAACCCCTACAACCTGCTCAACCGCAGCTTTGAAGTGGGCCTGGCGGAAATCGCCATCCGCGAACAATGCGGCCTGCTCGCCTATTCGCCGCTGGCGTTCGGTTTCCTGTCGGGCAAGTACGAAGGTGGCGCGCGCCCACCAAAAGGCCGCCTGAGCCTCTACAGCCGCTTCAGCCGCTATTTCAACCCGCAATCGGAAGCGGCGTGCAGTCGTTATGTTGCGCTGGCGCGGGAACATGGCCTGGACCCTGCGCAGATGGCGCTGGCGTTCGTGACGCAACAGCCGTTCGTGACCAGCAACATCATCGGCGCCACAACCATGGAGCAGCTTGAAAGCAATTTAGCGAGTTTCGAGCTGAAACTTTCCGATGAAGTGCTGGCGGGAATCGAGGCGATTCACAAGGATCACCCGAACCCGGCGCCTTGATCGATTCATAGGCCCAATCGCGAGCAAGCTCGTCCCACAGGTTTTGCACACCCCCTGTAGGAATGAGCCTGCTCGCGATGAGGGCCTGACAGTCACCGCAAAATCAAAGCGACCTGGCGATAATCTCCTTCATGATTTCATTGGTCCCCGCATAAATCCGCTGCACCCGCGCATCNGCCCAGGCCCGGGCAATCGGGTATTCCCACATAAAGCCGTAGCCACCGTGCAGCTGCACGCACTCGTCGAGCACCTTGCATTGAAGGTCCGTGGCCCAATACTTGGCCATCGCGGCGGTCGGCACATCCAGCTTGCCTTGCAGGTGCAGTTCCAGGCAGCGATCAACGAAGACCCGGCCGATCTGGATCTCAGTCGCCATCTCCGCCAATTTGAAGCGCGTGTTCTGGAAATCGGCAATCGCCTTGCCGAACGCCTTGCGCTCACGGGTGTAATCGAGCGTCCATTTCAACGCAGCTTCGGCCGAAGCCAGCCCGCCAATGGCGACGGTGAGGCGCTCCTGAGGCAACTCCTGCATCAGGTAAGCGAAGCCCATGCCCGCCTGCCCCAACAGGTTCTCCTTGGGGACCCGCACGTCCTGGAAGAACAGCTCCGACGTATCCTGAGCCTTCATACCCACCTTCTCCAGGCGCTTGCCCTTGTCGAAGCCCGGCGTATCAGCCTCCACCAGAAACAGACTGGTGCCCTTTGCACCGGCCTTGGGGTCGGTCTTGGCCACGACGATCACCAGGTCAGCGAGAAAGCCGTTGGTGATAAAGGTCTTGGAACCGTTGATCACATACTCGTCGCCATCCAGCACCGCAGTGGTTTTCACCCCCTGCAGGTCGGAACCGGCGCCAGGCTCGGTCATGGCAATCGCGGTGACCATCTCGCCGGACACCAGTTTCGGCAGGTATTTGTGCTTCAGCGCTTCACTGCCGTAATGCAGGATGTAGGGCGCCACAATGTCCGAATGCAGAGAAAAACCGATGCCGGTCAGGCCGAGACGACCGACCTCTTCGATCACCACTGCGCTGTAGAGAAAGTCCGCCCCCAGCCCGCCGTATTCCTCCGGCAGATGAGAACACAGCATCCCCGCCTCCCCCGCCTTGCTCCACAGACTACGGTCGATATAGCCCTGCTTCTCCCATTGCCCATGGAACGGCGCGGCGTGTTTTTCGAGGAAGGTGCGCACGCTGTCGCGAAACAATTCGTGCTCGGAACTGAACAAGGTTCTGGGGATCATGCGGCACCTGTCGTTATTGTTAGAGGGAGTTGACCTTCAGAGACTAAGCCTCGCACCCGATACAGGACACTGGACACATCAGACAAAAAATAAGACGATCCAGCCGTCTGGTGACCACTTTCCCCTATAAGAATAAATGAAATTATGTCTAACCAAATCTCCACGCCCCTACGGCGCGTCAGCATTTTGGCCATTGATCGGGTATTCGCTTCAACCCTCATGCAAGCCAAGGATTTCTTCCATCTCGCCAGCCTGCGTTATGGCAAACAGCAAGGCCTGGGCCTGACCCCAGCGTTTGAAACACGCCTGGTCAGCCCCGACGGGCAATCGGTACGCAGCTTCAGCGATGTGATCATGCCGGTGGACGGCGGCCTGGAAAATGCCGACGTCATCATCCTCCCGGCCTTCTGGGACGATTTCGATACCCTTTGCCAACGTTATCCACAGGTCCTGCCCTGGTTGCGTCAGCAACACGCACGCGGGGCGGTGCTTTGCGGTGAGGCCACCGGGGTGTTCTGGCTCGCCGAGGCCGGCCTGCTCGATGGCAAGGAAGCGACCACCTACTGGCGTTTCTTCAATGCTTTCAGCGAACGCTTCCCCCAGGTGCAGCTCAACCAGGACAAGCACCTCACCGATGCCGACAACCTGTATTGCGCCGGCGGCACGACCTCGGCGTGCGACCTCTACATCTACCTGATCGAACGTTTCTGTGGCGCCAACATCGCGCAGGCCGTGGCCCGCGACATCCTCTACGAAGTGCAGCGCAGCTACGCGCCTGGGCGTATCGGCTTTGGTGGGCAGAAGCTGCACCAGGACGTGATCATCCTGCAGATCCAGCACTGGCTCGAAGAGCATTTCGCCGACAAGTTCCGCTTCGAAGACGTCGCCCGGGAACACGGCATGAGCATCCGTAACTTCATGCGCCGTTTTCAGACTGCCACCGGCGACAAGCCGCTGCATTACCTGCAACGGCTGCGTATCGAGACGGCCAAAGGCCTGCTCTCGGGAAGCCGCAAGAGCATCAAGACCATCAGTTATGAGGTGGGTTACGACGATGCGAGCTTCTTTGCGCGGCTGTTTCGTCAACACACGGAGTTGTCGCCGAACCAGTATCGGCAGCAATTCCAGCAAGCTGCATAGGTCCTAGAACCCAACACAAATTAACTGTGGGAGCGGGCTTGCTCGCGAATGCGGACTGACATTCAACATTGATGTCGACTGACACTCCGCTTTCGCGAGCAAGCCCGCTCCCACAGGGTTTGTGGTGCTTCAGAAGTTTTGAGCTCAAAAAAAGGGCCTGCATGTGCAGGCCCCTTTTTTTATTTTCCGAATAATCCTACGGCTTGTGCGCCCGGGACAGGAATTCGTGCGACTGCATTTCCAGCAAGCGACTCAGCGTCCGCTGGAATTCGAAGTTCAAGCGACCGCCGGTGTAGAGGTCCTTGAGTTCGACCTCGGCCGAGATGATCAGCTTGACGTTACGGTCGTAGAATTCGTCGACCATGTTGATAAACCGGCGCGCGATGTCGTCGGTGGTGACGCTCATCTGTTCCACGCCGCTCAGGATCACCGCGTGGAAGATTTTGCCCAGCTCGATGTAATCGTTCTGGCTACGCGGCCCGTCGCACAATTGGCGGAAGTCGAACCAGGCCACGTCATCACAGGTACGCACGGCGCGGATTTCGCGGTTCTCGATCATCAGCACGTCATTCTCGATGGCGGCCGTGCATTCCGGTGTCAGGGCGCGGAAGCTTTTACGCAGGCTTTCGTGNGCCGCTTCGTTCAGCGGGAAGTGGAACAGCTCCGCTTGCTCAAGATGGCGCAGGCGGTAATCAACGCCACTGTCGACGTTGACGATCTCGGTGTTCTGCTTGATCAGCGCGATGGCCGGCAGGAAGCGCGCACGTTGCAGGCCGTCCTTGTACAAGCCGTCAGGCACGATGTTCGACGTAGCGACCAGGGTCACGCCGTTCTTGAACAACTCTTCCATCAGCGTGCCGAGAATCATCGCGTCGGTGATATCGGACACGAAGAATTCATCGAAGCAGATCACCCGGGCTTCGTCCGAGAAGCGCTTGGCGATGATGGTCAGCGGGTTTTTCTCACCCGGCAGGGTCTTCATTTCTTCGTGCACACGCTTCATGAAGCGGTGAAAGTGCGTACGCACCTTTTCCTTGAACGGCAGCGCTTCAAAGAAGGTGTCGACCAGGTACGTCTTGCCCCGGCCCACGCCACCCCAGAAATACAGGCCCTTGACCGGTGCCTGATCTTTCTTGCCAAACAGTTTGCCGAGCAGGCCNGGCTTGTTTTGCGAGGCCGCGACCAGGTCGTCGTACAGGCGCTGCAAATGACGCACCGCCGTTTCCTGGGCCGCGTCATGGAAGAATTCAGGGCGTTTCAGATCAGCTTGATATCGTTCTAGGGGCGTCATAATTTCGTTAGCAAGGCAACAAAAACGGGCCGTCACTGTAGCGACGGCCCGTGGGAATGGCAATCGGCCCTTGGTCGGGTCGAGCCGTTGATTTATTCCTGAACCGGCGTCAGCGCAACCCGCAGGGCGTCGATGGCAACGTCGCGAGCGGCGTTGTCAGCAAAGGTCGGGCTGTCGGCCACGCACTCGCCTTCCAGCCAGACGCTGAAGCTCTGCTCCTCACTGCGCACATCCAACGGCTGACCCGATTGCAGCTGCTTGGTCACCTGGCCTGCTGTTTTGCCGTCGGCGAAGTTGCGCGACAACAGCAGTTGCTCGCCATCGGCCGCCAGCAGACGGAAACGGAAACTGCTGTCTTCCTCGCGGAAGCTGACAAAACGCGCGGCTTTCGCGGCTTTCTTTTTGGTGGTGGCAGCGACTTGGGTCTGAGCGACGAAAGAGCGCAGGCCGACCGCTTCACGCAGTTCGTTGAGGAACGGCGTGGCGACCGAACGGGCCTTTTTGGCGCCGGTCTGCAGGATGTCTTCCAGGTCCGCCGGGCGCTCGATCAGCTGGTGATAACGCTCGCGGGACTCGCCCAGCTCGCTGTCCAGCAGTTGGAACAGACGATTTTTCGCCTCGCCCCAACCCAGTCCCTGCAACAGTTCGCTGCGGAACTCGTCGGATTGTGCTGGCGTGGCAAAGGCCTGGAACAAGGTNAATAGGTGCGATTTGCTCGGATCTTTCGACTCGCCGGGCGCGCGGGAGTCGGTGACGATCCGCGAGATCGCGTCTTTCATGTCCTTGGCGCTGGTGAACAACGGGATAGTGTTGTCGTAGCTCTTGGACATCTTGCGGCCATCGAGGCCTGGCAAGGTGGCGACGCTTTCTTCGATCAACGCCTCGGGCATGGTGAAGAATTCTTTACCGTTGCCGAACAGGTGGTTGAAACGCTGGCCGATGTCGCGGGCCATTTCCACGTGCTGGATCTGGTCACGGCCGACCGGCACCTTGTGCGCGTTGAACATCAGGATGTCCGCCGCCATCAGCACCGGGTAGCTGTACAAGCCCATGGTGATGCCCGCATCCGGGTCTTCGCCGCTTTCGACGTTCTTGTCCACCGACGCTTTATAGGCGTGGGCACGGTTGAGCAGGCCCTTGGCGGCAACACAGGTCAGCAGCCAGGTCAGCTCGGGGATTTCCGGGATGTCGGACTGGCGGTAGAAGGTCACCCGGTTCACATCCAGGCCACCGGCCAGCCAGGTCGCGGCAATTTCCATACGCGAGCGCTGGATGCGCTGCGGGTCATCGCATTTGATCAGGGCGTGGTAATCGGCCAGGAAGTAGAAAGAGTCGGCATTGGCGTCCTGGCTGGCGAGAATCGCCGGGCGGATCGCACCGGCGTAGTTGCCCAGGTGTGGCGTGCCGGTGGTGGTGATGCCGGTGAGGATACGGGTACGAGTCGTCATGGGTAATCGCTTATCAGACTGCTATCAATTCGAGAGGCGCGGCAGCACCAGATCCTTGAGATCGGTGAGCTTGCCATGAAAAAAGTGCCCGCATTCTGCCACTTTCAGCAGCTCATGGGGGCGTTTCAAGGCAGCGGACCACTCGTAGACGACCTGCGGGTCGACCACTTCGTCGGTTTCCGGCTGGATCAGGGTCAGCTCACCCTGCTGCGGCAGTTGATCCTGATCGCCCAGGCGCATGACGGCCGGCGCGACCATGAACAAATGCTTGAGCTGTTCACCCTTGGCTTCCAGGCGTCCGCCGAGACTTGCTGCAACAAAACCACCGAAGGAGAAACCGAACAGGGTCAGCGGCAACTCGGGGTGTTTGGCCCGTAGCCATTCGGCAACGGCTTGGGCGTCGTCGACTTCGCCGGTGCCCATGTCGTGGGCGCCTTCGCTGGCACCGACACCGCGGTAATTGAAACGTAAAGTAATCAAACCGGCGTCGCGGGCGGTGCGTTGCAGGGTCGATACGACTTTATTGAGCATGGTNCCGCCCTGTACCGGGTTCGGGTGGCAGATCAGCGCGATGCCGCGCGGCTGCTCGATATCCAGGTAAAGAGCTTCCAGTTGGCCGACCGGGCCATCAATCACTACAGGGGTTTCGCGCATAAGCAAGGAAGGAACTCCGTGACCTCGAATCGGGTCGACTCGTCTAGCAAATTGTCTGTGCCAATCTATTGCGAGTGAATCGCGGTATACAGCGCAGGTCCGAGCCGTTAACGTAAAGCAAAGCCGTTTATAGAGGAAGGACTCGTGGAACACTCGCTCTTAGTTTGGTTGTTGCCGACTCTCGCCTTGGTTGCCGGTGTCGCCATTGGATTCCTGGTTGCCCGCCTGCTGCCGAATGCCGCGCCTAACCGCACGCAGCGTCAGTTGGATGACATTCAGGAACGTTTTGACAGTTATCAGAACGAGGTGGTCACCCACTTCAACAGCACTGCAAATCTGGTCAAGAAGCTGACTGCGAGCTATCAGGAAGTGCAGGATCACCTCGCCGAGGGTGCCAACCGCCTGGCCCTGGACGAGCAGACTCGTCAACGCTTGCTGGCCGCCCTGCACGCCGACGCGGCGCAGGCTCCACGGGAACGCCTGACGCCACCGCGCAATCAGGAGCCGCCTCGCGACTACGCCCCCAAAGCCCCGAACGCGCCGGGCATGCTCGATGAGCATTACGGCCTGAAGAAGTAATCAGGTTTCGCGCGCCATGAAAAAGCCCCCGGACGAGTGATTGTCCGGGGGCTTTTTTGTTGCTGATTGTTTGATTTGCTGATCTGGCCCCATCGCGAGCAAGCTCGCTCCCACAGGGATNCAAAAAACCACCCGAACGGTGAAGGATCGAGCGGTTTTTTGGGGGGTGATCTATCAGGCCTAACCCAGTATCTCGCTGGCCACGTGATCGACCGCGCTTTTGGTGATGTCGACGATCAGATCGGCTTCTTCCTCGGTCAGGATCAACGGAGGTGCAAATCCGAGAATGTCGCCATGGGGCATCGCCCGGGCAATCATGCCGCGCTCAAGACAGGCTGCCGATAGTTTCGGACCGACCTTCAATGCAGCATCGAAGGGTGTACGTTGCTCACAATCGGCCATGAACTCGACCGCGGCCAGCACTCAACTCAACTATCCACACACATGGATAGTCATGACAGTTTTATCCTCTATTGATCCTTTATTCAGTCAATTAGCATCCGCAACAGATAGGCCCCTCTGGTTTTCCCGCTCCAGAATATCGAGGTTGGCCAAGGCCGCGGCGGCGCAGATCGGGTGACCGGAGTATGTCCAGCCATGGCCCATCGCACCTTGTGATTCAGAGGCTTTTTCGATTACGTCCCATACTTTTTCGCCGACGATCACTGCCGACAACGGTGCATAGGCGCTGGTCAGGCCCTTGGCGGTGGTGATCAAGTCTGGCTGCATGCCGTAACGCTGGCTGCCCATCTTCGAACCCAGCCGACCGAATGCGCACACCACTTCATCGGCGATCAGCAACACGTCGTATTTGTTGAGCACCGCTTGAATCGCCGCCCAATAACCCGCCGGAGGAACGATGATGCCGCCGGTGCCCATCAACGGCTCGCCGATGAACGCGGCCACGGTGTCCGGCCCTTCGGCGAGGATCATTTTCTCCAGTTCGTCGGCGCAATAGCGCACGAACGCCGCTTCATCCATGCCGGCCGGCGCCTTGCGGTACCAGTGCGGGCAAACGGTGTGTTTGACGCCTTCGGCCGGCAGGTCGAAGTGCTGATGAAAAGTCGGCAGGCCGGTGAGGCTGCCGGTCATGATGCCCGAGCCGTGATAACCGCGATCGCGGGAGATGATTTTCTTCTTCTGCGGGCGACCCAATACGTTATTGTAGTAACGCACCAGTTTGATCTGGGTTTCGTTGGCGTCAGACCCGGACAGACCGTAATAGACCTTTTTCATGCCCTGCGGCGCCCAGTCCATGATGCGGCTGGACAATTCGATGATCGCCTCGGTCGAATGCCCCACATAGGTGTGGTAATACGCCAGCTCCTTGGCCTGCTTGTAGATCGCATCGGCGACTTCGGTACGGCCGTAGCCGATGTTCACGCAGTACAGGCCGGCGAAGGCGTCGATGAAGTCGCGGCCCTCGTGGTCGCGGATGCGAATGCCCGACGCACTCTTGATGATGCGTCCCTTGAGCGCGCCGCTGGCGTGGTCATGGGCGTGGGTCGAGGGGTGCATGAAGTGCGCGCGGTCTTGTTCGAACAGGGTATCGAGCTCTTGGTTCATGACATGTCTCCTTAGAACTGGCCTTGATGGTGCAGGCAAAAGTATTTGGTTTCGACAAAGGCTTCGAAGCCCTCGGTGCCGCCTTCGCGGCCCAGACCCGAGGCTTTCATGCCACCGAACGGAATTGGATGGCCGGTGAACTTGACGCCGTTGACCGCGACCATGGCGTGGTCGAGGCGGCGAATCAGCGGGTAGATCAGGTCCAGGCGATTGGAACAAATGTAGGCGGCCAAACCGTATTCGGTGTCGTTGGCCATTTCGATGGCGTGCTCAAGGGTGTCAAAAGGCATCACCCCCGCAATCGGCGCGAAATTCTCTTCGCGATAGATGCGCATCTGCGGGGTGACATCCGCGAGCACCGTCGGCTGGTAGAACAATCCCCCCAGGGCGTGAGCCTCGCCGCCGACCAAGCGTTGCGCACCAAGTTGAAGGGCGTCAGCCACACGCTCGGCCGTCACCTCGAAAGCGGCCCGGTGCATCAACGGGCCGATGTCGACAGGTTGTTCTTGATCGCCCACCAGGGCCGGACCGACCCGCAGCTCGCGAACCGCAGCGGCAAAGCGCTGGAGGAATTCCGGGTAAATCGAGCGCTGCACCATGATCCGGTTGGCCGCGCAGCAATCCTGACCCGAGGTCTGGAATTTGGCTTCTACGGCGACTTTCACCGCCAGCGCCAGATCGGCATCGGCGCAGACGATGAACGGCGCATTGCCGCCCAGTTCCAGCGAGACTTTCTTCACGTCCTGCGCTGCCGCTTGCAACACCAACTTGCCGACGCGGGTCGAGCCGGTGAAGCTGACCGAACGCACGCGGCTGTCCTGCACCAGGGTTTGCATGGTCATCTGCGGCTCGCCCAGCACCACGTTGAACACGCCCGCCGGGAAGCCCGCCTCCTCCGCCAGTTGCGCCAGCGCCAATGCTGAAAAAGGCGTCTCATGGGCCGGTTTGATCACTACGGTGCAGCCAGCGGCCAGGGCGGCGGCCGCTTTGCGGGTGATCATGGCCGACGGGAAATTCCACGGTGTCAGCAGTGCACAGACGCCGACCGGCTCCTTGAGAGTGCCCAGATGTGCACCAGGAATGTGGCTGGGAATGTTTTGCCCATAAAGACGCCGTGCTTCCTCGGCGAACCAGGGAATGAAACTCGCGGCGTAAGCGATTTCCCCACGAGACTCGGCCAGCGGCTTGCCTTGTTCCTGACTGAGGATGCGTGCCAGGTCTTCCTGATGCTCAAGAATCAACGCCGCCCAGCGCCGCAAAATCGTCCCACGCGCATCGAGGCTTTGTTCGCGCCAGCCGGCAAAGGCCCGGTGCGCGGCATCGACAGCCGCGACAATCTGCGGCTGATCGAGCATCGGCACGTGGCCGATCAATTTCAGGTCGGCAGGGTTATGCACGGCGACACTGTGACCACTGTCGCTGTGGACCCAATGCCCATCGACGTAACACAGTGCCTTGAACAGCAGCGGATGTTTGTATGTCATGGCGGTTACTCCAAACCGTGTGCGTGGAACCATGCTAGGGCAGCTCGGCTCGGGTTATTGGGTGTTTGGCGGGGCTTGGCAGGCGGTTTTTTCTGATTGAACAGCGCAAAACCGAAGATTTTGCGGTGAGCCTTAACGAACACTGTTCTTTCAGTCAGACAAGCAGTCATGTGGGAGCGAGCCAGCTCGCGAAAGCGGCGTGTCAGTCAACGTGAGCAAGCCCTCTCCCACACGGATCTGTCGTGTTCAGGGCTCTTGTGCCAGCTCCGCCGGCAAGGCGCCGCCGGTCTTGATGGTCTTGGTCACGATGTAGGTGAAGTAACGCTCGATGCCCAGATCGTCGAGCAGCAGCTGGTCGATAAACCGCTGGTAGTGATCGATGTCCGGCGCCTGGATCATCGCCATGTAATCCACCCCGCCACCGGTGGCGTAACAGAACGCCACTTCAGCCGCCTCGCACATGCGTTGCTCGAACCGGCGCATATCCTGTGCGGTGTGTCGGGCCAGGGTGATTTCGACCAGGACCTGCTGACTTTTGAATACCGCATTCCAGTCAATCTGCGCCCGGTAGCCCTTGATCAACCCAAGCGCTTCCAGTTTGCGCACGCGCTCCCAGGCCGGGGTCACCGATAGATTGATCGCGTCGGCCAGGCTCGACTTGGTGATCCGCCCGTCTTCGGCAAGGATTCGCAGGATTTTCAGGTCGTAGCGATCAAGCTTGTGCATGGGCCGAGGAACTCCTGTGCCATTGGGACCTTGTGGGAGCTGGCTTGCCCGCTCCCACAAGGATTGTGTTACGCCAAAACTTCGGCGATGACTGCCACGGTGTCACCGCACTGCACCAACCCGGGGAAATGCCGCGCCGCCAGTAAACCGCTGCGGGCCGCACGATATTCCACCGGGGCAACACCGCTGCGGGTGGCGTCATAAACCCGGGCAATCACCTCGCCCTTGCTCACGTTGTCACCCAGATCGCGACACATTTCCAGCAAGCCGTCATGTTCGCTGGCAATGAAGCAATCAGCATCCGGCATGTCGAGCATGATCGACGCAGCGGTCTGGACCTCGCCTTCGAGAATCCCGGCATGCACCAGCAGATTGCGCACCCCGCGCTCGGCGATCGCCACACTGCGTGCGCTGGACGAACCACCGCCACCCAGTTCGGTGGTGACGAAAACTTTGCCCTGTCGCTCGGCGGCTGTGTCGTACATCGCCCCCGCATCCAGCTCCAGCATGCGCATGCTGTAGGGGGCATTGAACGCGCGCATGCCGGCTTCGCATCGGGCCTGCTGGTGTTTATCGGGCAGCACATGACACGCGGCGAACGGCAGGAAATCCAGGGTGCGGCCGCCGGAATGAATGTCCAGCACGATATCGGCCAAAGGCAACAAGGTCCGGTTGAAGTAATCGGCGATTTTCTCGGTCACCGTGCCGTCCGGCTTGCCGGGAAAACTGCGATTCAGGTTGCCCTTGTCGATGGGCGACGTGCGCCGTCCGGCGTGGAACGCCGGGGTATTCATGAACGGGACGATAATCACCCGCCCGCTCACTTCACCAGCCGTCAGGCCCTGCGCCAGTTTGCTCAGCGCAACCGGGCCTTCGTATTCGTCGCCGTGGTTACCGCCGGTCAGCAGCGCCGTCGGTCCCTGACCACGCTGAATCACCGTCAGCGGAATCATCACCGCGCCCCAGGCCGAGTCGTCCCGCGAATACGGAAGTTTGAGAAACCCGTGCTGCACGCCTTCGCGGGCGAAATCCACCGTGGCGCTGATCGGGTTATCAGGCAATTCGCTCATGGCTCAACCCTTCACGAACAGTTGGCGTGGCACGTTGCATAACGTTTCGACACCGGTCTCGGTGATCAAAATGCTCTCGGTGATTTCCAGCCCCCAATCGTCCATCCACAGGCCCGGCATGAAGTGGAAGGTCATGCCCGGTTGCAACACGCTGGTGTCGCCGGGACGCAAGCTCATGGTGCGCTCGCCCCAATCCGGCGGATAACTGATCCCGATCGGATAACCGCAACGGCTGTCCTTGTGGATGCCGAACTTCTCCAGCACTTTGAAAAACGCGACGGCAATGTCACCCGTGGTGTTCCCTGGCTTGGCCGCTTCGAGCCCGGCGGCGATGCCTTCGACCACGGCTTTTTCGCCGTCGAGGAAATGCTGCGGCGGTTTGCCCAGGTAAATGGTGCGCGACAACGGGCAGTGATATCGCTTGTAGCAACCGGCGATTTCGAAGAACGTGCCGGCGCCCTTCTCGAATGGCGTGTCGTCCCAGGTCAGGTGCGGCGCGCTGGCATCGGCGCCGGTCGGCAACAGCGGCACGATGGCCGGGTAATCACCGCCATGACCGTCGGCGCCGAGAATGCCGCTGCTGTAGATCTCGGCCACCAGTTCGTTTTTGCGCATGCCCGGCTCAATGCGTTCAAGGATCCGCGCGTGCATGTTTTCGACGATGCGCGCGGCGATGCGCATGTAGGCGATTTCCTGGGGCGACTTGATCGCCCGCTGCCAGTTCACCAGCCCGACCGCGTCGATCAGCGAGGCCTTTGGCAGGTGTTTCTTCAGCGACAGATAGGCGGCGGCGCTGAAGTAATAGTTGTCCATTTCCACGCCAATGGTCAGCGCGTCCCAGCCGCGAGCGCTGATGACTTCGCGCGACAGGTAATCCATTGGATGGCGTTCCCGGGACTGCACATAAATGTCCGGGTACCCGATGATGTTTTCATGCTGCATGAACACGGTGCGTTTGGCGCCGTTGGCATCTTGCCCGCGCCCGAACCAGACCGGCTCGCCGTCGAGCGCCAGCAACACGCATTGATGGACGTAAAACGACCAACCGTCATAGCCGGTCAGCCAGGCCATGTTCGATGGATCAGTGACCAGCAGCAACTCGATGCCCTGAGCCTGCATGGCCGTTCGAACCCTGGCCAGACGCTGGGCGTATTCCTCCCGTTCGAACGGGAGATTGACGACTATCTGAGACATGCACATGCCCTCTGATAAATGACGCACGGATGAAAAAACGGCTTAGCTGCCGAACTGAAAACCCTTGCCGGCCGAGCGCGCACGCTCGAAGGCCAGATTGGCGATGGCGGTGTCTTGAGCGCCGGTACCGGTGAGGTCACACACGGTGATCTGTGCCGTATCGGTGCGGCCGGGACGTTGCCCGGCCAGCACCTGACCCAACTCGACCAGGCGCGATTCATCGGCCATGACGCCGGTCGCCAAGGCGTGATGCAATTCACCGAGGAGGCGGGTCTGGCTCAAGCGATCAGCCACGTAGAGGTCGGCCTGCGCCAACGCCTGGGGCGAAATTTCGTTTTTGTGTTCGGCGTCGGAGCCCATGGCAGTGATGTGCAGGCCGGGATGCAAATGGCGCGCTTCAATCAAGGGTTCACGACTGGGCGTGCAAGTGATCGCAATGTCCGCGTCGGCCATGGCCTCTTCGATACTCGCGCAAGGCGTCACCGCCAGACCGCTGCTGCGCGCCAGTTCTGCGCTGAAGCTGTTTGCCTTGGCGCTGTCACGCGCCCAGACCCGCACCGATTTAATCGGACGCACCAGGCGCAAGGCCTGCAACTGCAGCGCGGCCTGCTCGCCGGCCCCGATCAGCGCAACGTTGCGACTGTCGGGCCGCGACAGTGCCCGCGCCGCCACCGCACCCGCCGCCGCAGTGCGCACGGCCGTCAGGTAACCGTTATCCAGCAACAAGGCCTCCAGCAAACCGGTGCGCGCCGACAACAGCATCATCATGCCGTTGAGGCTCGGCAGGCCGAGTGCCGGGTTATCGAAAAAGCCCGGGCTGACCTTGATCGCAAAACGCTCCAGACCCGGCAGATACGCGGTCTTCACGTCCACTTCGCCGTTGTGCTCCGGGATGTCCAGACGCAGGATCGGCGGCATTGCCACGGCGGCCGTGGCCAGCAGCACAAAGGCTTGCTCGATGGCTTCGATACTCGGCAAATCCAGCGCCACACAGGCGCGCAAATCCGCTTCGCTCAATAAAGTAATGTCACTCATCAACGCAGCGCTCCAATCGGATGGTTATTGTTGTGGGGTTCACGCATCGGCTCCGGCGAGCACGCGTAAATGCTGATCGACATCGACGTTACGGCCGCTGACCACCACCACGATCGGCCCGCGCGGCTCAATCAAGCCGTCGAGCAACGCGGCAATGCCGACCGCCGCCGCGCCTTCGAGCACCAGACGCTCTTCGCGGTAGGCATGGCGGATGGCATTGGCGATAGAGGCTTCGCTGAGCAAATGCAGGTGGTCGCACAGGTTGCGGGTCATGTTGAAGGTGTAACGATTGTCCAGCCCGATGCCGCCGCCGAGCGAATCGGCCAGGGTCGGCAACTCCTCGACTTCGACCGGATGCCCGGCTTCAAGGCTGGCGTGCATCGCCGCGCCGCGCTGCATGCTGATGCCGTGAGTGACGATGTGTGGATTGGCGCTTTTGATCGCCAGTGCCACGCCGGCAAACAGACCGCCGCCGGATAACGGCACCAGCACTTGCGCCACCTCTGGCTGCTGCTCGAGGATTTCCAGCCCGAGGGTGCCTTGCCCGGCGATGATCGCCGGGTGGTCGAAGGGCGGCAGCAATGTTGCGCCCTGCTCGCTGGCAATCCGTTCGGCTTCGCGCTGGGCATCGTCCTGAGAGTGACCGACGATGCACACCTCGGCCCCCAGATCCCGAATGGCCTGCACCTTGTTCGCCGGCACCAGGCGCGACAGGCAAATGGTCGCCCTCACACCTTGCCGGGACGCGGCATACGCCAGCGCCCGACCGTGATTGCCGGTCGAGGCGGCCACCACGCCACGGGCCTTTTGCTCGACATCAAGCTGCGCCACGGCATTGCTGGCGCCACGCAACTTGAAGCTGCCGGTCAGTTGCAGGGATTCGAGCTTGAGGAACACCGCCACACCCAAGCGCTGCGAGAGGCTGGGTGAATACTCCATGGGCGTGCGCCGAACCAACGATTCGATCCGCTGGCGAGCGAGGTAAATATCGTTCAATTGCAGTGCTGACATGACCGCATCCCAACCGAGGTGTTGGGCGCAGTCTAAGAGGGCTGGATTGTCGCGATGAATGTACTAGGGCAATTTAGCCGACAAACTTTTCGCGAACTTTTTCTCGCTCAAAAGTCATGGATCTGCGGGTACTGGCCGAAGATCTCGCGCATGCCGATCAGCGCAACACGCATTTCTTCATCACTGCATTCGGCGCCCACACAGACCCGCACCGCTCGCGGCCGAGGCGTGCCGCGCACGGTGAACGGGTCAGGTGAAGTGACGGCAATGTGTTTGTGGCGCAATGCCCGGACCAGGCTGTCGATTTCCCAATGGGGCGGAATTCCGATCCAGGCGTTCAAGGCATAGGGGTGCTGGGCGATCAGGTATTCGTCCAGATACTCAGTGACCAGCGCCTGGCGGCCCGCCAGGAGTTTGCGCTGCAGGCCCACCAGGGTGTCGGCGCGACCATCACGAATCCAGCGCGCCGCGATCTCGGACACCATGGGCGTGGCCATCCAGCTGTTGACCCGCAAGATACTCTCGGTGCGCAGCGCCAGCCGCTTGGGCACGACCAGATAACCGATGCGCAAACCGGTGAGCACCGACTTGGTCATGCTGGTGCAATAGAACGACAGCTCCGGCAGGTAATGACTGATCGGCGGCGCGCGTCGCTCATCGAGCAACGGGCCGTACACATCGTCTTCAATGATGTGCACACCGAAGCGCCGGGCGATCTCGGCGATTTCACGCCGGCGGCTATCCGGCATCAGGCTGGTGGTGGGGTTGTTCAGGTTCGGTGTACAGACCAGCGCGGTGATGCGCTCGTTACTGCACATGTCTTCAAAATGCTCGGGGTCAATGCCGTAACGGTCCATCTCCAGGCCTTTGAGGGTAAACCCCAGCACCTGGGAATTACCGATCACACCGTGGTCGGTGACGCCCTCGCACAGCACCACATCGTCCGGGCCGGCCAAGGAAGCCAGCGCGAGAAAGATGCCGTGGGCCGCGCCGTTGGTGATCAGGATGTCGTCACGCTCGACCCGTAACCCTTGTCGCCCGATCCAGTGCATGGCCGCTTCCCGGTGCGATTCGAACCCGGCAATCGGACGAAATGCATGAATCCACGGCTGATCCTCTTCGGTACTGAGTTCGCGGCAGGTCTCGCGCCAGAACTGGTCATGCTCACGGGTGTGCATGATCCGGGTGATGGAAAAATCCACCAGGGCCCGCTCGGGGCTGTCGAGAATATAGGTGGCGACCCGATCGCTCATGCGTCGCGACACAAAGCTGCCGCGCCCGACTTCGCAACGCACCAGACCCTGGCGCTCCAGCTCCTTATAGGCGTTGGTGACCGTCTGCACGCTGATGCCCATCGCATCGGCGACGTGCCGTTGCGGCGGCAGGCGCTGATCGTTGGCCAACACGCCTTGCTCGATGTCATCGGCGATGGCCTGCACCAGGATCTTGTATTTGGACTCACCGCTGCGAGCGACGTCCAATGCTGCTTTCCACTTATCCATCGGCGCTAAAACCCGCGTAGGTGCCAGTGCGCACAGCATCCCGCGAGAATACATGCAAAGCAATTGTCCTAGTGCAATGCCACGATGCCTGAGGCTTTTGTATGCTCGGTCCAAGGTCGATGCCCGGGCACGTTTCAAGCCCCTACAACAAAACCAATCGACCTGTATCGGAACTGCGTCCCGCGTCATGGATCAGTCCTTATACGTTTTGCTCTTGTCACACTGCCTCCTACCACAGAGCCGTCACAGACGGGTCCACAAGAAACAGGAGATTTTATCGATGAGCAATTTCCCCACCCGCACCCCCCATGTTTTGCGTCGTCTGTTCGTGGCGTGTGCCTTGTTCGGCCTGGCTGCCAGCGCCCACGCCGCCAATACGCTGGAAACCGTCAAACAGAACAGCAGCATTCGCATCGGTTACGCCAACGAAACCCCTTTCGCCTATACCGAAACCGACGGCAAGGTTACCGGCGAATCGCCGGAAATCGCCAAAGCGATCTTCGAGAAGATGGGCATCAAGAAAGTCGACGGCGTGTTGACCGAATGGGGCTCCTTGATCCCGGGACTGCGCGCGGGGCGATTCGACGTGATTGCCGCCGGCATGTACATCACCCCGGCTCGTTGCAAGCAGGTGCTGTTTACTGATCCGCAGTACCAGCTGCCGGACGCCCTGCTCACGGCCAAAGGCAACCCGAAGAACCTGCACAGCTATGAAGACATCGCCAAGAACCCTGATGTGAAGCTGGCGATCATGGCCGGCACGGTGAACCTGGCCTATGCGCGCGACTCCGGCGTGAAGGATGCGCAAATCCTTCAGGTGCCGGACACCACCGCGCAGCTGCAAGCCGTGCGCGCCGGCCGTGCCGACGCGGCAGTGGGCACGCAACTGACCATGAAAGGCCTGGCCGCCAAGGGCGGCGAGAAAGTCGAAGCCGTCACTGAGTTCAAGGACGATCCGTCGCACATCGGCTACGGCGCCCTCGCCTTCCGCCCGGAAGACAAGGACCTGCGTGATGCGGTCAACGCCGAGATGAAAAAGTGGCTGGGCTCCGAAGAGCACCTCAAGGCGGTCGCCCCTTTCGGCTTCGACAAATCCAACGTGACAAGCAAAACGGCTGCCGAGCTCTGCGCTCAATAGTCGAAACAGGCATGGCGCCACGGCGCGATGCCTATTTCCCCTGCTTACTCCGGATGGCCAGGTTGAATCATGGGTGAATTACTTCCGCTGTTGATACAAGGCGCCTGGGTAACCCTCCAGGTGACATTCTTCGGCTCGCTGCTGGCGATTGTCGCCGCCATTCTGGCGGCACTCGGGCGCATGTCGCCATGGCGGGCACTGCGCTGGTTTTCGATTGCTTACATTGAAGTGTTCCGCGGCACGTCGTTGCTGGTGCAATTGTTCTGGCTGTTTTTTGTGCTGCCGTTGCCGCCGTTCAATATTGAGCTGAGCCCCTACAGCGTGGCCATTGTCGGCCTCGGCCTGCACATCGGCGCTTACGGCGCCGAGGTGATGCGCGGCGCGATCAGCTCGGTCGCCAAAGGTCAGTACGAAGCGTCCACGGCGCTGAACTTCAGCGGCTACAAACGCTTTCGGCGGATCATCCTGCCGCAGGCCTTACTCGCGGCCATCCCACCCGGCACCAACCTGCTGATCGAATTGCTGAAAAACACCTCGCTGGTGTCGCTGATCACGTTGTCGGACCTGAGCTTTCGTGCCCGGCAACTCGATCAGGCAACCTTCCAGACCCTGGAAATCTTCAGCCTGGCGCTGGTGATCTACTTCGTCCTGGCGCAAGCCATCAATATCGGCATGCGCCAGATAGAGCGGCGTCTGGCTCGCGGGCGGATGCGTGGAGGTCTGTCATGACACTGTTCGACTGGACCTACGCCTGGCAAATCCTCCCCGATTTGCTGCGCGCTTCGCTCAACACCGTGGGGATTACCCTGATCGGTTTCCTGATCGCCATTGTCCTGGGGCTGTTCCTGGCGATTGGCCGACGCAGCCGCAGAGTCTGGTTGTCGTGGCCGGCAACCGGGGTGATCGAGTTCATCCGCAGCACGCCGCTGCTGATCCAGGTGTATTTCCTCTACTACGTGCTGCCCAATTACGGCGTCAGCATGACGGCCATGCAAGTCGGGATTCTCGGCATCGGCCTGCATTACGCCTGCTACATCGCCGAGGTGTATCGCGGTGGCCTCGACGCCGTGCCGCGAGCGCAATGGGAAGCGGTCACGGCGCTGAACATCGCGCCCTATAGCGCCTACCGCAACATCATCTTGCCCCAGGCCCTGCGGCCGATCCTGCCGCCATTGGGCAACTACCTGGTGGCGATGCTCAAGGACACACCGGTGCTGTCGGCGATTACCGTGGTGGAAATCATGCAACAGGCCAAAAACATCGGTTCCGAGAACTTCCGCTACCTGGAGCCGATCACCATGGTCGGTCTGTTTTTCCTCGCCCTGAGCATCGCCTTGGCTTATCTGGTACGGCGCCTTGAAGTGCGCCTGGAGCTACGCTAATGACTTCTCCACTCTCGACACCTACCGACCTTTCCCGGCGCAGCCATCCGTCACCGCTGCATCCGCAGGAGGCCACGGCCATGCATGAACCCAATCCGGTCAAGCCGATTGTCAGCTTCCAGGACGTCACCAAGAGTTACGGCAATTTCACCGTACTCGACCACCTGAACCTGGACGTTACGCCAGGGGAGAAAGTCGCGATCATCGGCCCCAGTGGCTCCGGCAAATCCACGCTGCTGCGGGTGTTGATGACGCTTGAGGGCATCGATGACGGACTGATCCGCATCGAGGATGACCTGCTGACCCACATGCCTAACCGCAATGGCGTGCTGGTACCGGCCAATGATCGGCATATCCGTCGCGTTCGCGGCAAGATCGGCATGGTGTTCCAGAGCTTCAACCTGTTCCCGCACATGACGGCGCTGCAAAACGTCATCGAAGCGCCGGTGCAGGTGCTCGGCATGAAACCGGCCGAAGCGCGGGAACGGGCGGCAGATTTGCTGGAACTGGTCGGGCTGGGCAGCAAACTGGGGCATTACCCTTCGCAACTGTCGGGCGGGCAGCAACAACGGGTCGCGATTGCCCGGGCATTGGCGATGCGGCCCAAGGTCATGCTGTTTGACGAAGTCACCTCGGCGCTCGACCCGGAATTGTGCGGCGAAGTGCTCAACGTGATCCGCAAACTCGGTGCCGAGCACAACCTGACCATGCTGATGGTCACACACCAGATGGGGTTTGCCCGGGAGTTCGCTGATCGCGTGTGCTTCTTCTACAAGGGCCAGATCCATGAACANNG
>NZ_NMOJ01000182.1 GCF_002251635.1 Pseudomonas mandelii | reverse complement strand
GTGTGGTGATTCTGGCAAACAAGAACTACCCGAATGCTGAGCGGGTCAAGTTGGCCTATACGATCTTGAGCGCGATGGACCACTAACGCCTGGCAAAAACCAAATGTGGGAGCGGGCTTGCTCGCGAATACGGTGTATCAGCCACCGATGTGTTGACTGACACGCCGCATTCGCGAGCAAGCCCGCTCCCACANTTGGATCTTTATTGTGATGAGATTCGTGTACANCCTTGGCTGTCACTACTGGGTCGGTTGCGAATACTGCTGCCCCGGAATCGCCTTCAGGTTCACTTCAACGCGGCGGTTCTGCGCCCGGCCATTCACATCGGCGTTGCTGGCAATCGGGTTATCCGGGCCGGCACCGCGTGCACTCAGGTTGGTCGGGCTGACACCTTGGGAGGTCAGGTAGTTGGCCACGCTTTGCGCACGACGCTGGGACAGGTCCATGTTCAACTGGCGGCTGCCGGTGCTGTCGGTGTAGCCGACGATCTGGATAGTGTTCTGGTTGAACTCCTTCAGCGAGCCGGCCAGGTTGTTCAGCGGCTGATAGAAGCTGCCGGCAATATNCGCCGAGTTGGTAGCAAAGGTGATGTTACCCGGCATGATCAGCTTGATCTGGTCGCCCTGGCGCTGAACTTCAACCCCGGTATTGGCCATACTGGCACGCAGCTTCTTCTCTTGCTGGTCAGCGTAGTAGCCGTAACCGGCAGCAGAAGCACCCACGACAGCGGCGCCAATCAGTGCGCCTTTGCCACGGTTGTTGTGGTCGATGGCGGCACCGGCCAGCGCACCGGCCAGCGCGCCGAGACCACCGTATTTCGCGGTTTTGCTCATGCCCGTGGAGCCACCGTCGGCCTGGCCCTGGTTGTCGTAAGGGTTAGGCGAGGCACAGCCAGACAGCAAGGCCACAGCCGTAGCGACAATAATCAAACGCTGCTTGGTGAACATGAAGAGCTCCTGGTTTTTTGCATTCTGTGGTGCAACGGACTAAGGCATTGAACCTTTGCGGGCGTTGGATCATTTCGCTGGACAAAAATTCCACTTGTTACAAATCAGGCCCGCACAAACGGGTTCTCGCGCATCTCATCGCCCAGCCGCGTGTCGGGACCATGCCCGGTCACCACCGTCGCCTCTTCGTCGAGCGTATAGAGCCGCTCCTTGATCGATCGCACGATGGTCGCCTGATCGCCACCCCACAAATCCGTGCGGCCTACCCCGCGACGAAACAGCGTGTCACCGGCAATCAATAACCTGGCATCGGCAAACCAAAAGCTCATCGAGCCCGGTGTGTGACCCGGCGTATGCAGCGCCACCCCGCAACCGCAGGCCAACTCCTCGTCATCTTCCAGCCAGCGATCCGGCGGCGGCACCGGCGTGTAGGGCACGCGGAACATCTGGCACTGCATTTCCAGGTTGTCCCAGAGGAATTGGTCTTCNTTATGCAGATGCAGGGTCGCGCCGGTTTTCTCCTTGAGCTGACCGGAGGCCAGGAAGTGATCCAGGTGCGCATGGGTGTGGATGATGCTGACCACCTTCAAGCCGAGGGCGTCGAGGCGTGCCAGGATCAGCTCGTGATTACCGCCCGGGTCGACCACGATGGCTTTTTTGGTGATCGGGTCGCCGATAATGGTGCAGTTGCACTGCAACGGACCGACGGGGAAGGTTTCGCGGATAAGGGTGGGCTGCTGGGACATCTGGGTATGCTCAGAAAACAGGGATGGGCAATTTTGGCACAAAACCGTATCAAGTCTTTTTGTGGACCCTGTAGATCTCAAAATGCGCTATCCCAGCACCCCCAATTCTTTGGCCCGCGCCACCGCCTGCGTCCTTCGCTCAACCCCAAGTTTGCTGTTGATGTGACTGGCGTGGGTCTTGACCGTGTGCAGGGAGATGAACAACTGATTGCTGATTTCCTGGTTCGAGCAGCCNTGGGCGATCAGGCGCAGAACGGCCAGCTCACGCGCGCTGAGCTGTTCGGCAACCGGGGATGACTCCACGACCGGGCGGATAGCCGCAGCCGGAAGCTTCTCTGCAAGGCTCTGGGAAACGGCCGTTGGTGCGCAGAGTTGCAGTTGCCCACGCAGCCAGTCCGGGTGTTCGGTCAGCAACGCGTCGAACGGTTGCAGGACGCCACCGGTTGCCGCTTCCAGCGCCTGGGCCAGCGCCTTGCGGGCTTCGGGTTCACGGCCGCTCGCCAGCAACAGGGTGATTTTCTGCGTCAGCGCCATCACGCTGAGCATTTGCCGTCCCGATTTCTGGCCATGCTCAAGCAGCGCGTTCAAACGCCCCTCGGCCAGCATTGGTTGCCCTTGGATCACCTCTAGCAAGGCTTGCTGCAATTCGATGTGCAGTGGCAACTGTGGATGGAACTCTGGCGGTGCCGCCGCGTGGTCGCCGTTGTAGGTCTGGCCCAGTCGCGCCAGCCAGGCTTCGGCCAGATCGGTACGGCCCTGGGCCAGCCAGAGCTCGCATTTGATCAGGGTGATCATCGCCAGGTAGTAGATCGGCGGCACGTCCCAGATATGCATCAAGCGCTCGGCTTCGGCGAGTTCGGCGAAGGCTTTCGGGAAATCGCCNCTGCTGCCTTCGAGCCGGGCGATCACGCAGTGGCCGATCAACACGCTGATATCGCGACAGGCTCGTGCTTCACTCAAACCGGCTTGTAGACGCACGCGCGCGGCTTGCGGTTGCAAGCGCACGGCCAGCAAAAAGCCCTCGTACAAGGTCAGGCGCGCACGCACGGCGTAAAGCCGTTGCGGGGATAACCCTTGCAGTCGTTGCAGGCCCTGACGCACTTCTTGCAGTGAACGCAGGATTTCACCGCGCGCCTGCAGCACACGTGCGCGGTCGTAATGGGCCAGCGCTTCGAACAGCGGGTTGCCGACCCGTTGCGCCAACTCCAGCGATTCCCGGTTCAAACTGCGTGCACGCCACAGATCGCCGTCGGCGATCGCCAGGTTGGACAGCGTCGAAAGACACATCAGCCGTTGCCCGTAGCGCTTGGCCGGCAGGCTTTCCAGCGCTTCGGTGCAGTAAAGTTGCGTGAGGGCGCGATTGCCTCGCCCCCGGGCGATGATGCCACTCAGGGCCAGCCATTGCGCCAGCATGGATTTCTGCGCAGTGGCCGACGGGGCTGGCAGGAAGCGGCTCAAGTGCGCCGCCAGCTCCTCNGCCGCATCCAACTGACAGGCCAGCCCCAACGCCCAGCTGTAGAGCACGATCAACCGCGGCGTGCTGATCAGCAGGCTGTCGGGCAAGTCCATCTTCCAGCGCAGCAGCATGCCGACATTCTGTTCAGCCAGCAGTTGCTCCTCCGACAGGTTTTGCACCAGGTTCGCCGCCACATCCAGGTGGCCGGCGCGCAACGCCTGCTCCACCGCCTCATCAATCAAACCCTGCGCATTGAACCAACGACAGGCGCGCAGATGCAGGCTGGCGGCCGGCACGATCGACTGAGCGGTGGGCCGGGTACGCAGCAGGTCGGAAAACAAATGGTGATAACGATACCAGTGGCCCTGCTCGTCCAGCGGCACCAGAAACACTTGGTGGGCCTGCAAATACCCGAGGATTTCAGCACTGTCATGGGCTTCGCGGACCGCGTCGCAGAGCTCGCTGCAAAAACGCTCCTGAGGCGCGGTGTCGTACAGGAACGACTGCACTTCGGCGGGCAGGCANTCGATGACCTCTTCCAGCAAGTAATCGCGAATCAGCCCTTCGCCGCCGTGCAAGTGTTGCGGCAACACGGCCTCATTGCCGGCTTCGGAAATGGCCAGCAACCAGAAACGCAGGCCGGCCACCCAGCCTTCACTGCGCTGGATCAGGTTTTCCAGTGCCTCGCCACGCAAGGAACTGCTGTGTCGATCGAGCAACATGAGGGCTTCATCGTGGGTCAGTCGAAGGTCCTGCTCATGCAACTCAAGCAGGTGCCGCGACAACCGCAGTCGCGCCAGATGCCAGTCCGGACGTTGGCGGCTGGTGACCATGACCAGCAGCCCATCGGGCAAATGGTTGAGGAAAAATTGCAGGCAGCGATCCAGCACAGGGCCCTGTGCCAGATGATAGTCATCCAGCACCAGCAGCAAAGGTGTCATCGGCGAAAGGTGGATGGCCAGTTCATCGAGCAACCCGTCCAGCCATTCTTCGAAGGCGAAGGGCTGATGNCGCTGGCGCATTTTCAGCAGGCCCAGGGNCTGGCCGCCAAGCTTCGGAAAGTAATCCTGAAGACCTTCGAGCAACCGCTCGAGGAAACGCCCCGGATCGCTGTCTCGAGGACTCAACCCCAACCACAGACTGTGCCAATGGGCCGGCAGNCTCTGGCAGAACTCCACCGCTAACGAACTCTTGCCGAACCCGGCCGGGGCGCTGACCAGNAAGAGCCTGCCNNCNAGGCCGGCACTCAGGCGCTCGCACAGACGAGGCCGCAGCACATGGCCGTCGGGCAACGGGGGTCGAAAAAAGCGCCCGTCCAGTGCCGCGACGGCAACGCTTGCAGGGCCCGGGAGTGGGGACAGATCAGTCATGGCCGGCTCTTGTTTGAATTGCGGGTGGCGGCGTTGCAGATGTCCGCAGACTATCGGTAAACGAAGAGGGAATGAAGGTTATTGCTACAAATGGCTACAAAAAGAATACAAGCAGAAGTTGCGGGGCTAGAGATGAGGTTTTCCTGACAGACCGTGTCGCCCCATCGCGACGGTGCGACGATTCGACTTGCTCGCGATGGGNGTCGCCCCATCGCGACGGTGCGACGATTCGACTTGCTCGCGATGGGGGCCGTCAAAGGCACCGAAGACTCACGGAAAAAATCCAGGCAAAAAAAAACGCCCCGAACCAGTCGGGGCGTTTTTCGAGGATGCGGCCTCTGTTCAGTACAGGTTAACGAACCCCGTCCTGACGCAGTGCAGCGGGGGTGAAATCGCTGGTGGTGGCGGTGAAGCCGAAGTCATACGCCTGCTTCTCTTCGTTCTTCATGCCCAGCGCCAGGTAGCGGCCGGACTGCAGGTCGTAGAGGGTTTCCAGGGCGTACCACGGCACTTGCTTGTCGTAGTAGTTCTCGGCATGGGCTTCGGCGACGCGCCACAGTTGGCCACGGCCGTCGTAGTGGTCGATGACCGCTGCTTGCCAGGTGTCTTCGTCGATGAAGAAGTCACGTTTGGCGTAAATGTGGCGCTGGCCTTCCTTCAACGTCGCGACCACGTGCCAGACGCGACGCAGCTCGTAGCGAGCCAGGTCCTGGTTGATGTGGCCGGCCTTGATGATGTCGACATACTTGAGTTTCGGATCGTCGAGCTTGTAGCTGTCGGAGGCGATGTACATCTCTTTCTTGCCTTCGAGTTTCCAGTCGTAACGATCCGGGGCACCGTTGTACATGTCCAGGTTGTCGGAGGTCCGCAGGCCGTCAGCCGCGGTACCCGGCCCGTCATAGGACACTTGCGGTGCCCGGCGCACGCGGCGCTGGCCGGCGTTATAGACCCATGCCGAACGCGGTTCTTTCACCTGGTCGAGGGTTTCGTGCACCAGCAGCACACCACCGGCCAGACGCGCCGGTGCGGTCACTTGCTGCTTGAAGTAAAACAGCACGTTGCCCGGGTTTTTCGGGTCGTAGTCCTTCATCTTGTCGCGGAACACGAACTGATCGCGGAAGTACACCAGACTGAACGAACCGTTGGTTTGCGGGGTGGCCTGGGTGACCAGACGGGTCACGCTGCCGCCGCGATAACGGGTGATGTGGTTCCAGATAACCTCGACGCCGCTCTTGGGAATCGGGAACGGTACAGCGGTTTCGAAGTTTTCCAGGCCGTTGCCGCCGGACACCAGGTTAGTGGAGGTGGCGTTTTTCTTGATGGNGGCAAACACATCAGCCGGCACGGTAGCGCCGCGATGCGTCGGGTAGACCGGCATCTTGAAGGTGTCCGGGTAACGCTTGAACATCGCGTACTGCCCAGGCGCCAGCTTGTCTTTGTACTGCTCGACGTTCTGCGCGGTGATGGTGAACTGCGGTTTTTCACTGGCATACGGGTCAGACAGGAAGCCTTTGCCGTCGACGGTGCCGGCGTTTTTCGCCATGGGTTTCCAGGCCGGGATCGAACCGTCAGCGTTGCCCGCCATTTCGGCGCCCATCGGCGTCAGGCTCTTGCCCAGTTTGTCCGCTTCGGCGGCAGGCACTGCCGCCATGACGCTGGTCGCCAGCAGCGAAAGCCCCAGAACTCCAGCGTGGAACAGACTCTTTGTTATTTTCATATGTGTGTTCGTCCTGAAAAAACAGTGCTTAGAAGTTCACGCCGACGCTGAGCGCAACGAAGTCGCGATCATCTACGGTGGTGTACTTGCCACCAAAGAAGTTGGTGTAGTTCAGGCTGACGGTGTAGGTGTTCTGGTACTCGGCATCGACACCCAGGCTGACGGCCTTGCGACCCTCTTCAAAGTTGCCGCCAGGGCCTGGCGAGTAACCTTTGACGTCATGGGACCAGGCCACGTTGGGCTTGAGGTTCACACCGGCAAACACGTCGTTGTATTCCCAGATTGCCCGGGCGCGATAACCCCACGAAGTGGACGTGGTGAAACCTTCGTCGTTGCAGTTGCGGCTGCGGTTGTTGGTCGGAGTACCCGGGCCGGCGCCGTTGATGGTGCTGGTGTTGAGTGCCACGCACGTGTTCGCCGTACCAGTGGCTGGCAACTCACCCGGGCCGTAGACCGGATCGCGGCCATAACGGACGTCGGAAGTGCTTTCCAGTCCGCCAACGTGAGTCACACCCACTTCGCCCACCAGGGTCAGGCGGCTCGCACCCATGACCTGGTCAAAGAAGTGCGTGAGGGTGGTTTGGAACTGGGTGATTTCCTTGCGGCGATAGCCATGCAAGTCTTGACCCGGGCTGGCAGAGAGCAGCGAAGCATTGCCCAGAGCGCCGCCCAGAGGACGTACGCCGGCGAACAGAATGTCGGTGGAGTTGAGCTGCACCGGTGCGTTCGGACGATAGCTGATCTCACCGCTCCACGCCGTACCGGTAGGCAGGGTGGTGGAGAAGCTCAAACCGTAGAGGCGGATGTCTTCAGGGTATTCGATGAAGTATTTCGAGTTACCTGCCACCAGCAGCGGCGCGAGTGCGGCGAACGGACCTGGCAGCGCAGCCGCCGTGTTATAGACCGACTGCGGCGCACCCGTGGCGCTGAAGATCGGCGCACGGCTGTGGTAGTTCATGAAGTAGGCACCGAACTCGGTGTCCAGCGGGTCGAACATGTATTTGAAGGACGCGCCCCACTGACCGCTGTCGCGAGCATCACTATCGCCACCACGCCGAACCAGCACACCTTCCTCGTTGACGTTGACGCCGTTGGCGGCCAATGGACCCAACGCAACGGCTGGAATCTGCGAACGTTTGTTCAGCACCCGCAAGTTGTTGTCGCAACCATCGGCAACAATGTCCGGCTGCGAGAAGAACGTGCCGCAGTTATCGACAACGGTCTGGTCCCATTCCAGCTGGTAGAAGGCTTCTGCCGACAGGTTTTCAGTCAGGGTCTGGGACACGTAGAACATGTTGACCGGAATCAGGCCTTCCTTGATCTCGGCGCCCGGACGGCGGAATGCAGAGACGTCGATCGGGTTGATCGAGTTGATACCGCCACCAATGAACGTACTTTCGCCCCAGCTCACGACCTGCTTGCCAAGACGCACGTTACCCGGCTGATCGGCGATGGTGTAGTTGTGGTAGACGAAGGCATCGAGAATCTGCCCGCCAGAGGACTTGGCGCCCTCTTTACGGTTGTCGTTGCTGACGTTCTTGAAGTCGAGGTCTTCGTTTTGCAGCGCGAAGTCGTACCAGTATTTGCCACGCACAAAGATGCCGGTATCGCCGTATTTCAACTCAAGGTCATGGATGCCCTTGAAGATCTTCGAGAAGGCATCACCCTTGTTGAAGTTCAGGTGGCCGTCATCGGAGGTCTGGGACAGGCCGCGCCCGCCGTTGTTGACGCCGATCAGGTTCTTGTTCGGCGACTGGGTCGACACGCTCATCCCCAGGGAGAGCGACGAATCGAACTGACCTTCGATTTCACCAACGTTGAAACTGACGCCGAATGCGGGCCCGGCGAGCGTAGAAGCGAGACTGACGGCCAGGGGCAGTCTTGCCCGGCGCCAGAACNNGTTTACTGATGTCATCGACGCTACTCCATGTGCATTATTGTTATGGCAGTTAGCACTTCTAAAAACGTTGTGGATGACGGGGAGCCAAGGCGTCCCGAAGTCACTCCAAAATTGCATCGCCCCGTTTGTGCGTTTGCTTCCGTTCTTAAAAATCCTTGAGCGGACTATAGCCAGCAGGTAGTACTGCTTGATCCCTCTAAAGTGTGATTTGCAGCTGCCGGCCACTCTGGAACAGTCCTTTCGCCAGTCCGACACCTGTCGGCACGGCAAGGATGGCTGAAAATTCGGATTTCACAAGCCAAGCGCTTGCTTGGTGGGGCTGGCGTGCCTTTTTGGGCACGCCAGAGGGCGCTTAAAGCGTCGAAAGGAAGGTGCTGTTGTTGGCCTGCCACTCAGTGATGTCGAGGCGGATACGCTTCTTGTCGAGTTTCCCGACGCTGGTCTTGGGAATTTCAGTAACAACGGCGATCTGGCTAGGAATGGCCCACTTGCTCAAATGGCCCAGCTCGACGAAAGGCTTGAGGTGTTCCTTGAGCTCGCGGGCACCTATCACATGGCCATCACGCACCACCAGCAAGGCAAACGGGCGCTCGCCCCACTGTGGATCGGCGATGCCCACCACCGCTACTTCGCGTACCGCCGGGTGACGGCTGACCAGGTCTTCGAGGGCCAGGGACGAGATCCACTCGCCACCGGTCTTGATCACGTCCTTGATGCGGTCGCGAATNTCGATCACGCCCATGCTGTCCAGCGTTGCCACGTCGCCGGTGTGCAGCCAGCCGCCTTCCCACAGCTCGGCGCCCTTTTGCGGCTCGTTGTAATAGCCTTCGGTCAGCCAGGGCGCCCGCAGCACCAACTCGCCCTGGGACTCGCCATCGGCGGGCAGGAAGTTGCCGTCGCCGTCGATGATCGCCGCTTCTACCAACGGCCCGGGCACGCCGGCCTTGATGCGGTAGGTGGTGCGTTCGTCTTCGCTGCCGGCCATCAGCTCTTCGTTGAGATGGGCGCAAGACACCAGCGGCCCGGTTTCGGACATGCCGTACGCGGCGGTCAGTTGAATGCCTCGCGCCTTGGCGGCTTCGTACAGTGCACGGTTCAGCGCACTGCCGCCGATGACGATTTTCCATCCGCCGAAATCGGTGCTCTGCGCCGCCTTGGAATTGAGGACCATTTGCAGGATGGTCGGCACGCAGTGGGAGAAGGTGACCTTTTCCTTGCGCCACAACTCCACCAGGTATTCCGGGTCGTAGCGGCCGGGGTACACCTGCTTCAAGCCGAGCATGGTCGCCACATACGGCAAGCCCCAGGCGTGGACGTGGAACATCGGTGTGATCGGCATGTACACATCGTTGGTGCCCAGCAGGCGCACGCTGTCGACACTGCCCATGATGGTCGCCACGCCCATGGTGTGCAGCACCAACTGGCGGTGGGTGAAGTACACGCCCTTGGGGTTGCCGGTGGTGCCTGTGGTGTAGAACGTGGTTGCGACCGAGTTTTCGTCGAAATCCTTGAAGTCGTACTGCGTGCTCGCGGCCGCCAGCAACTGCTCGTACTCGCCGACCAGGTTTGGCAAATCGGCGGTTTTTTCCGGCAGGTCGGTCAGCAGCAGGGTTTTCTCTACCGTGGTCAGGTGCCCGGCAATCGCCTGGTACAGCCCGACGAACTCGCTGTTGACCAGCACAAAGCGGTCTTCGGCGTGGTTCATGGTGTAGAGGATTTGTTCCGGCGACAGGCGCACGTTGATCGTGTGGATCACCGCGCCGATCATCGGGATCGCGAACATGCATTCCAGGTAACGGTGGCTGTCCCAGTCCATCACCGCCACGGTATCGCCGGCCTTGACCCCGGCCGCCGTGAGCACGTTGGCAAGCCGCGCGACCCGCTCGATCAGGGTCGGATAGCTGTAGCGCAACTGGTCGCGGTAAATGATCTCGCGGGTTTTCTCGTAACGAGCGCCGGACATCAGCAGNCGTTTGATCAACAGCGGGTATTGGTAAGCGCCTTCGGCGGGCGGGATAACACGGGTCTGCAACATACGAATCCCTTATCTGACTGCACGGTGTTGGCTTTAGAGGTAAACACTCTAGAACCCTTACACGCCGGCCAAATCAGCCAAAGGAATGATTTGCAGAGCCGTACAAATGCTAGCTTTACGCCAGCATCTGCAGGAATTCGCTCCGAGCGATCAATGCATCTCGGTGAAGGCGAGTTTCACGCCGATGGCAATCAGTACCACGCCCATGGTCCGGTCNAACCAGTGCCCCATACGCGCAAACCCAGCCCGCACGCGCTGCTGGCTGAACAACATGGCCACCAGGCAGAACCACACAGCCGTCGCCACGGCCAGATAGAGCCCGTAGCCCGCCTGTACCGCCAGCGGCGTGTGCGGGTTGATCACCACGGTGAACAGCGACAGGAAGAACAGCGTGGCTTTCGGGTTCAGGCCGTTGGTCACGAAACCTGAGGTGAAGGCGCCGCGAGGTGTGCGTTCGCCGGCCTCTTTGTGCAGATCGTCGTCGACCGCTTTGGCCGGTTGCGCGCGCAGGGCCTTGTAGCCGATGTACAGCAGGTACGCGGCAGCCGCCCATTTCAGCGCATTGAACAGCACGATCGACTGGGACACGATCAAGCCAATCCCGAGCAACGAGTAACCCACGTGCAGGAAAATCGCCGAACCAACACCCAGCGCNGTCCAGGTCCCGGCGCGACGGCCATGGGTCACACTCTCACGCACCACCACGGCGAAATCCGGGCCCGGGCTGGCGACGGCGAGCAAGTGAATCAGGGCAACGGTCAAGAACTCTGTCCAGTACATGGGGGCTCCTTTGGGGTAGATCGGTCTGATTGAAATTCACAGGTCAACGCCAACCCCTGTGGGAGCGAGCTTGCTCGCGATACGGGATTAAAATTCAACACCTTTGCTGAATCTCAGATCGCTACGGGATTAAAATTCAACACCTTTGCTGAATCTCAGATCGCTATCGCGAGCAAGCTCGCTCCCACAGGTCCAGCGTCCAGCCTGGCAATGGGTAACCATTTGTTTCATCTGGTAGGCTCGGCAGATTACGCCTTCAGTTCACCGCACAAAAGGTACAGTTGATGACGAACTCTCGCCGCGCCGTTTTCCTCGACCATCCTTCGCTGGACCTGGGCGACCTCGATCTCAGCCCGTTGCGCGACTGCTTTGACGACTTGCAGCTGTTCGCACAAACCACGCCGGAGCAGGTGATCGAACGCCTCAAGGGCGCCACCGTAGCCATCAGCAACAAGATCCTGATCGACGCCAACGCCATCGCCGCCAGCCCTGATCTGAAGCTGATCCTGATCACCGCCACCGGCACCAACAACGTCGACCTCGCGGCGGCTCGTGCCCACGGCATTACCGTGAGCAACTGCCAGGGCTACGGCACGCCGTCGGTGGCGCAGCACACGATCATGTTGCTGCTCAACCTGGCCACGCGCCTCGCGGACTATCAGAAAGCCGTCGGTGAAGGCCGCTGGCAGCAAGCGAAACAGTTCTGCCTGCTGGATTACCCGATTGTCGAGTTGGAGGGCAAAACCCTTGGCCTGCTCGGCCATGGCGAACTGGGCAGCGCCGTGGCGCGACTGGCCGAAGCCTTCGGCATGCGCGTGCTGCTGGGTCAGATTCCGGGGCGCCCTACCCGGCCGGATCGCTTGCCGCTGGATGAACTGCTGCCGCAAATCGATGCGCTTACCCTGCACTGCCCGCTCAACGAACACACCCGCCACTTCATCGGTACACGCGAACTGGCCTCGATGAAACCCGGCGCGTTCGTGGTCAACACCGCGCGCGGTGGCTTGATCGATGAGCAGGCGCTGGCCGATGCCTTGCGCAACGGTCATCTGGGCGGCGCGGCCACCGATGTGCTGAGCGTCGAGCCACCGACCGCCGGCAATCCGTTGCTGGCCCACGACATTCCACGGTTGATCGTCACGCCGCACAACGCCTGGGGCAGTCGCGAGGCGCGACAAAGGATCGTCGGTCAGCTGACCGAAAATGCCCAGGGGTACTTCAGCGGTAAAGCGCTGCGGGTCGTCAGTTGATAGACTGCGGCACNCCTTTTCAAGGAGCAGACCATGGATCCGCGCAGTGAAGTACTGCTTCGTCAGGCCGAATTTTTTCAAGGCAACCTGCTGCTGGTAGGGTTGCCCGCCGACGATTTGCTCGGCCGCCTGCCCAATGCTCACGGCTGGTGCTGGCATGCCGGTGACCAGGCCGCGCTCGACGCACGCTTCCCCGAGCGCAGCCTGTTCGGCGTGAACGTGCCCGAGCGCGAGTTCGAGACCGCGGTGGTGTTTTTGCCCAAGTCCAAGGACCTGACCGACTACATCCTCAACGCCCTCGCCTCGCGCCTGGCTGGTCGCGAGTTGTACCTGGTGGGTGAAAAACGCAGCGGTATCGAAGGCGCGGCCAAACAATTGAACCCGTTCGGCAAGCCACGCAAGCTCGACAGCGCGCGGCATTGCCAGCTCTGGCTGGTTACCGTGGCCAACGCGCCAGCCGCCAAGTCGCTGGAAAGCCTGGCCCAGACCTATGAATTGCCGCTGGCCGAAGGTCCGCTGAAAGTCATCAGCCTGCCGGGCGTGTTCAGCCACGGTCGGCTGGATCGGGGCACCGAACTGTTGCTCGAGCATTTGGACAAACTGCCCAGCGGGCATTTGCTGGACTTCGGTTGCGGCGCGGGCGTGCTGGGGGCGGCGGTGAAACGCCGNTATCCACACAATCAGGTGACGTTGCTCGACGTCGACGCATTTGCGGCTGCCAGCAGTCGTCTGACGCTGGCTGCCAATGGTCTGGAAGCCGAGGTGCTGACCGGTGACGGCATCGACGCGGCACCGATGGGTTTAAGTGCAATTCTGAGCAATCCTCCGTTCCATGTCGGCGTCCACACGGACTACTTCGCCACTGAGAACTTGCTGCGAAAAGCGGCCAAACATCTGAAAAATGGTGGCGAACTGCGCTTGGTCGCGAACAGCTTCCTCAAGTACCANCCGTTGATCGAAGAGCACTTGGGCATNTGTGCGATCAAGGCCGAGGGACAGGGTTTCAGAATTTATCGGGCCAAACGAGGCTGACAAATAAG
>NZ_NMOJ01000181.1 GCF_002251635.1 Pseudomonas mandelii | reverse complement strand
GGAAAACCCNNNTGATGCTGGATTCATTACTCGTTCCTACCGCAATCGTTGCCTTGGCCGAAATCGGCGACAAGACGCAGCTGCTCGCACTCATCCTGGCCGCACGCTTTCGCAAACCCTGGCCGATCATCGCCGGCATTGTCGCCGCGACCCTGGCCAACCATGCGGCCGCCGGTGCCGTGGGGGCCTGGTTCGGCAGTTTCTTCTCGGATGCGGTGTTGCACTGGATTCTCGCGGCGAGTTTCTGTGCCACCGCGCTGTGGACCCTGGTGCCGGACAAACTCGACGATGACGAAGCCAGTACCACACGCAAGTTCGGGCCGTTCCTGACCACGCTGATTGCGTTCTTCCTTGCGGAAATCGGTGACAAGACGCAGGTCGCCACAGTGATGCTCGCCGCGCAATACCCGGATTTGTGGCTGGTAATCATCGGCACCACCGCCGGGATGCTGATTGCCAACGTGCCGGTGGTGTTGGCCGGTAACTTTGCCGCGGACAAATTGCCGCTCACCCTGATCCGTCGCCTGGCGGCAGCGGCGTTCCTGATCCTGGCGATTGTGGCGGTGTACAAGGCGATGCAGAGCAGCGGCTGGGTTTGACGTGGTAGGGCGTTAGACCGCGTTATCGTTCTTCGCGGGCAAGCCTCGCTCCTACAGGTTTTGTGTCATATACAAATTATGTAATCGACCAAAACCTGTAGGAGCGAGGCTTGCCCGCGAAGGCGTCAGCGGCATCAACGCCTGACTATCAGGATTTAGGCGCTTTCTCGTACAACGGCATCACCTTCGGAATCGCCGCCTGCAACGAAGCGATCCGACTGTCGGAAGCCGGGTGCGTGCTCATGAACTCCGGTGGCGCGCCTTCCGAAGCCTTGGCCATCTTGTTCCACAACGTGATGGCCGCGTTTGGGTTGTAGCCAGCCCGGGCCGAAAGCTCCAGCCCGATCAGGTCCGCTTCGTTTTCGTTGGCGCGGCTGTTCGGCAAGGTCATGCCGTAGTTTGCAACCGTATCGGCTAAAGCCAGGCTGTCCTGGCCCAACCCGAACAAGGCACCAGCGCCCTGCTTGGCCATTTGGATGCCGTAGGCCTTGGACATGGCTTCACGCCCGTGTTCGCGCAACGCGTGGGCGATTTCATGGCCCATCACCGCAGCCAACTCGTCATCGGTAAGCTTGAGGTTGTCGATCAACGCGCTGTACACAAAAATCTTGCCGCCAGGCCCGCAGTTGGCGTTCATCTCATCGCTTTTGATCAGGTTCACTTCCCACTTCCATTGCGCAGAATCCGGGCGAAACGTTGGCGCCTGAGCAATCAGGCGATTGGCAATCGCCTGCACGCGCTTGGCGTTGGCGCTGGTTTTGTCCAGCATGCCTTTACCACTCGCCTCCCCCAGCGTCTGCTGATAGGACTGGGCGTACATCTGGTCGACTTCCTGGCTCGATAGCATGCTGAACATGTACTGCTTGCGCTCTACCCCGACGGCACCGCCGTTGGTGGTGTTTACCGACTGGCAACCAGCCAGCAGCATCGCTGCACTGAGTACGCTTACCGCCAATGACTTCTTCATCAACACTCTCCCTGGAAACCTGGCGCGTATCGTAGGCGGTCGTGTGTATCTGCGCCAGATACACAAGACGTGTAACCACCAACTTTCAGATACATCCNGCAACGGTCGTAGCAAAAGATTCATACAGCACTGACTGCCTGACAGCACAAAGGTTCGGCACCTGTCTGATAGCGACATCGACCCGTCCAAAACGGTCATTTGCCCCTTCGCCGCTCATGCCCCGCGCACGCCCTGCCGATACACCACCGCAGACGTCCTCTTGCGTGCGGAGCACCCATGAAATTCAAGTCGATCCAGTTTTCCGTGGCCGCCCTCGCTGGCGCCATCGTTCTTAGCGTAGTCGCCGCGCTGGTGCTGTACGCACTGTTTTCCGGCGCCCGGACGCAAGACATGGTCCAGCAGCGGACCCAGGCGCAATTCGAGCAAGTCATCGAGCAGCGCCTGACCTCTCTGGCGCAAACCCAGGTGAGCCAGATCCAGCGCGAACTCGAAGCGCCGCTGCTGATCGCCGGCGGCCTGGTGCGGGTCAACGCGTTGATCGGTACGCCGGGCGCCGATGGCCAGCCGACCTTGAGCCTGAGCCGGGAACAGTTGATCAGCCTGATCAAGGAAAACGTGGCCAAGAACCCGAAAATTCTCGGCACCTATATAGGTTGGGAAAAAGACGCGCTCGATCACAACGATGCGGCCTACGTCGACACCAAGGTGGTCGGCATCGACGCCAGCAACGGGCGCTTCCTGCCATGGTGGTTCCGCAACGAAGACGGCACCCTGGGCCTGGACAAACTGGTGGACGTCGACGACCAGAAAACCCTGTCCACCGGGGTCCGTGCCAGCGAGTACTACCTGTGTTCCAAGGAAACCAAAAAATCCTGCGTGATCGATCCGGCGCCCTACAAGGTCGGCGACAAGATCGTCATGCTCGCCTCGTTTATTGAACCGATCATGCTCAACGGCGCCTTCCAGGGCATCGTCGGCGCAGACTTGTCGGTGAACTTCATCCAGGAAATGTTGCTGGGCGCGAATCAGAAACTGTACAGCGGCGCGGGGGAAATGGCGCTGATCGGTGGTAATGGCCGGATCGTTGCCTACACCAAGGACCCGAGCAAGTTCGGCGAAAAGGTCAGCGACATTCTCGACAGCAAGCAGATCGCCAACATGGCCAACCTCAAACGCGGCGAAGTGACCTACACCGTCGACAAGGCCCAGGGGCGGATCGAGTTGTACCTGCCCTTCGGCATCGGACAGACCGATGCGCGCTGGACCTTGATGCTGCAACTGCCGCTGAACGCCGTGATGGCCGACCTGCAAAAACTGCAAGGCGACCTGGACGCTCAACGCAAATCCGACACCTTCGGCATGGCCATGGTCGGTTTGTTGATCGCCGGTATCGGTCTGTTGGTGATCTGGCTGGTGGGCCATGGCATCGCACGGCCGCTCAAGCAAATGGTGGCGATGCTCGACGATATCGCCAAAGGTGAAGGCGACCTGACACGCCGCCTGACCAGCGACCGCGCCGACGAACTGGGGTCGATTGCCAAAGGCTTCAATACTTTCCTGGCCAAGCTACAGGCAATGATCACCCAGGTCGTGACCTCGGTGCAGAGCGTCAGCGATTCGTCGGAACACACCGCTGACATTGCCATCCGCACCAACATCGGTGTGCAAAAGCAGATGGCCGAGATCGATCAAGTGGCGACAGCGGTGCATGAAATGACCGCCACCGCTCAAGACGTGGCACGCAACGCGACCCAGGCCGCACAAGCCGCCAGCCATGCAGATCAGGCAGCGGCCCAGGGCATGCAAATTGTTCGGGATACGTCGAATTCGATTGGCGTGCTGGCAATTGAAATCGGCAAGGCGGTGGGCGTGGTCCAGACCCTGGCCAAGGACAGCGAGAACATCAACGCGATCCTGACCGCCATTCGCGGGATCGCCGAACAAACCAATCTGCTGGCCTTGAACGCAGCCATTGAAGCGGCCCGCGCGGGCGAACAGGGACGGGGTTTTGCGGTGGTGGCCGATGAAGTGCGCAACCTGGCGCAGAAAACCCAGAAGGCCACGGAAGAAATCCAGACCATGATCCAACAGCTGCAACAAGGCACCCGCGATGTGGTACGGGTGATGGAGGACAGCCAGAACCGTACAGACGAAAGCGTGCAACATGCGGCGAAAGCGGCTGAAGCGCTGGAGACCATTACTCAGGCGGTGTCGGTGATCAATGACATGAACACCCAGATTGCCAGTGCGGCCGAAGAGCAAAGCGCGGTGGCGGATGACATCAACCGTAACGTGATCAACATTGGGCAAGTGGCCAATGAAGTGGCAGGCGGGGCGGATGAATCGAGCGCGGCGAGTGCGGATTTGACCAAGCTGGCTGAGCAGCAGCGGCGGTTGATCAATCAGTTCAAGGTCTGATCCGAAGGCCCCTTCGCGGGCAAGCCCGNGTCTGATCCGAAGGCCCCTTCGCGGGCAAGCCCGCTCCCACAGGTTTTGTGAGCGCCATAAATCCCTGTGGGAGCGGGCTTGCCCGCGAAGGCGTCGGCACAGGCGCCGAATCAACCCGGAGTCAGACACTCCGGCCCATTGAGCTTCGGATCATTCACCAGATTTGCCAACACCCGCTCGCGCAACGCCGCGGGCTCACTGGCCAGCAACCCTTGCAATACATGCAGCGGCGTCTCGGGATCGAGCCATGCTTGCTGCCCCGCCTCGTCCAGAATCAATGGCCGACGCTGACTCGCCGCCGGCTGGGTGACCACTGCCGTGCTCAGCCACACCTGCTCCTGCACCGGATACGCCTCCCAGATGGCCGCAAAAAACAGCGTCGAGCCTTCACCCGGCGTCAGCCAGTAAGGACGCTTGCGTTGGGTGCCACGCCATTCGTAAAAACCATTGGCCGGCAGCAGGCAACGGCGCTGGCGAAAGGCTTCGCGAAACATCGGTTGCTCCGCCAGGGTTTCAGCCCGGGCATGGGCCGGGGTGCGGGAAAGATCGGTCAGCCATGGCGGCGTCAAACCCCAACGCGCCCGCGCCAACTCACGCTGGGCGTCTGCGCCGGCACGCAGCATCAGCACCGAATCGTTGGGGGAAATATTCCACTGGGCCTGCTGATCCGAGGGGAATCCCGGTAAGGCAGCGAAGGCAGGGTTCCAGCGAAACAGGGCATAACGTCCACACATGGGGTAACACGACTCTNGGTAAAACGAACGNCAGCCTAACAGACCAGCGTGCCGGGAAAACTGTCCGGTTCATCACCGGGCAGTGGCAGCGCGGCATTGTACGCGGTGATCAGCTCGCGGGCGTATTCGGCCTGGTCGTTATCCACCGACAAGCCCAGCAGGCCATAGATCGGCAGTTCGCCGGTACCGCCGAGCAAATGGCGCCCCACCAGGTGCGCCTCGATGCCCTCGCTGGCGAGCATTTGTTGCAGCAGCTCGCCTTCCATCAGGTTTTCCGGCTCGTAGATTCGCTGCATAGACGCCCCTTACTCGTTTTCGCTGAACACTTCGAGATGCCATTCCTCTCCGTCTACCTGCAACACGAACGTTATCGGCCGACAGCACACCTGGCAGTCCTCGATATAGGTCTGATCGCCACCGGACAGGTCCACCGTCGTCTCGACCTCTTCACCACAATACGGACATTCATACAACGCAGGTTCCAGCATCGCGGTCTCCCAAGTGACTTGTGCGTATAATCGCCGGTCTATTTGCAGGGCTATTTTTGTCTGGCTACTTTTTCAGACCGTGCCCCGTTGGTTTTCGATCAAAACCTTTACTTACCCTAGCCGTTTCTAACAAGAGAGCATGATGGGCGAATTCGATACCATCCGACCTTACAACGACAGCGAAGTCCCGGCAGTGCTGGACCGACTGCTCGGCGACAAGGCGTTTCTAGATATCCTCATCCACTTCCGCTTCCCGCGTTTTGCCGGTGCCTTTGGCTGGGCGCTCAAACCTCTTATAGCTCATCGGCTGCGCCGTGAGTTCGCCGGCGTCACCTCGGTGGCGACGTTGCAGGATAAAGTCGAGATGTACGTCGACCACACCATCGAACGAGCCACGGACGGTGTGACGTACACCGGCGTCGAGCAGTTCAAGTCCGGCAGCGCCTACCTGTTCATCGCCAACCACCGCGATATCGTGATGGACCCGGCCTTCGTCAACTATGCCGTGTACCACGCCGGCCTGCCAACGCCACGCATCGCCATCGGCGACAACCTGCTGCAAAAGCCGTTTGTCAGCGACCTGATGCGCCTGAACAAGAGTTTTATCGTGCACCGCTCGATCACCGGGCGAAAGGAAAAGATGGCGGCCTACCAACTGCTGTCGGCCTACATCAACCATTCGATCCGCAACGACTGCCAGTCGATCTGGATCGCCCAGGCCGAAGGCCGTGCCAAGGATGGGGATGATCGCACCGAGTCAGCGATCCTGAAGATGTTCCACATGAGCCGCAAGGACGAGCCGTTCGGCGAAGTCATCCGCTCGCTCAACGTCAGCCCGGTGTCGATCAGCTACGAATACGACCCGTGCGACNNCGCCAAGGCGCGCGAGCTGTATATCCGCGCCACCACCGGCACCTACAGCAAGGCGCCGGGCGAAGACGACGTCAGCATTGCCAAGGGCATCACCGGCTACAAGGGCCGGGTGCACGTGAACTTCGCCGCGCCAATCACCGAACTGTTTGACGACACCAAGCAGTTGGCGATCGAGATGGACCGGCAGATTCTTGGGGGTTATCGCTTGTTCCCGGTGCATTACCTGGCGTACGCACAGTGGAGCGATGCCGACCCGCAATTGCAGGTGCCAACCGCCGCCGAGGTGTTTGCGGCCGACGAACTGGCCAAGGCCCAGGAAGAATGGCAACGTCGTCTGGAGGCTTGCCCTGAGGAACATCGTCCGTATCTGGTGCTGCAATATGCGACGCCGGTGCGTAATCAGTACCGGGTCAAGGCTGGTTTGCCGCTGTAATTGCCCGGATACAACAACGGCGCCTTCGAGGCGCCGTTTTTATTCGCCTTGATGCGGTAGGTGGGCAAGGCACTGTACCTGTGGCGAGGGAGCTTGCTCCCGCCCGACTGCGCAGCAGTCGAAACATCGGTGCTCGCGGTTTGCCTGACGCTACAAGGATGGCTGGTTTTGGGGCCGCTTCGCAGCCCAGCGGGAGCAAGCTCCCTCGCCACAGGGTTCTGCGTCACAGTTTCAGAACCGGGTGCTGATCCACGACACCAGCAACGCCAGCCCTAGGCAGGCGAAGCCAAAGCGATAGAAGAACCGGTTCATGCGCAAGGTGGCCCAATCCAGGATGGGCTCTTCGTTCGGGCGGCTTTGACGCTGGGCGACCAGGCTGGCCATGGCGCGTTGTTCACGGCGACGCGTGGCATGCAGCAACCAGCCGCCCGGGAAGGCCAACAGCAAGGCCAGCAGGTTGATCAACTTGGCGGGATGGTGGGTGAACAGCGAAATCAAATGCAACGACATCACGGACCTCGGCAAAACAGGTGTGGCAGACGCCGAACCGGCGACTGCGGCGCGGATTCTACCGAAAGCCTGCCCCCCTGCCCTGCCTTTCCGACAAATAACGAACCATCTGACCAAATGCTGCCCTGTGTCACGGCTCCGTCATCTGAATACGCCAGTCTGGCGGCCCTCGAAACTGACACGGAAACCGTCATGCTGCACGCCGAAAACCAGGACCGCCTCTACCTCATCGCCCAGAGTGACGAACAACAAAATCTCGTGGGAAGCCTCGCCTTTAACGTTCAGGACCGCCACTGGCTGGTTTATTGCGCATTGGGTGGGCATCAACATGCGGATTTGCCGGAGACGGATTTGCTGACCGGTGTGAGCGTGCTGGATTTCTATTCACAAGCGGCNTTCGCGGGCAAGCCTCGCGCCTACAGGTAATCGGTAATCAGCAGGCATGAAAAAGCCCGGGGCCATTGCTGGCACCGGGCTTTTGAATCTCGCGAAGGTTACTCGCTGAGAATCTGACCAATCGTCGGGTCCTTGAACAGACGCGTCAGCGCGTCGCTCAACACGTCGCTGACCAGCTTGGTGTTGGTTTCCTGGTTCGGCGACATACCGAANCGCTGGTCCAGGGATGCGCCGTAACGACCGCTGTAGCGACGGTTGGCGTTCTGCACATCCGAGCGGAAGGTTGCGCCGATGGTCGCTTCAGTCACGTACATGCCTTCTTTAGGCGACTGATACTTCAACTCGGCCAGGGTCACGGTCAACTGCGGAGCATTCAGCGCATTCGAGGTCGGGGTAAACCCCAGCAACCGCACGGCCGCCTCGGCCTGTGCCTGCAACTTCGGCAGGATCTGCGCGCCCTGCACGGTGATCGCGCTGGTCTCGGGGTACAAGCCACCACGGGTGCCCAGGGTTGGCGACGGACGACCGTCCACCACACGCACCACAACCGGCTGACCATGGCCGACCGGCGCCAGCTGAGTCGTCAGCTTGGGTTCAGGGTTCAGTTGTTGCGGGCTGTGGGCGCAGCCGACGAGGGTCAAACTGGTCACAGTGATCAAACCGAACAACAGGCGTTGCAACATGCTCTTCTCTCCAGAATCAGGCACAAACAGGCGCGCAGTATAGCGGTGGGCCACTGCGGGTAACTAGCACCTCACAGTGAATACTGAAATGTCTGACAAACCCTTGGGAAACCGGTTCCTGTCACACATCTGTCACCACCCATACACTTGCACGTCACGGCTCGTTGGCAATCTTCTCAGCAGGTCACCCACAAGGTACTTCGCCATGCGTTATCTCATCTCGCTGTTCGCGCCACGCCCGTTACACCGCTGCTTTGCCCTGCTCGACCGCAACGGCCACTGCCAGGCGTTCAAGCAGTGCAGCCTCCAGCCGATGGGCGATGGCTGGGTCGAAATCGAAGAAATCCGCCTCAACTGGCTGCACCATCCGCTGCCGCCTAGCGCACGCGTGAGCACCCGCCAGCCACGCGCACGGGTGCAACATCTGTTGACCACCTGACCAGACGCCTAATAAAAGTCATTAAACACGTCCATTTCCTTGGCGTTCTTCGCTACAATCTCCCCCCGATTATAAGGACGTCTCCTGATCGGGCCTCGCAGCATCGTTAATGCCTCGGTATTNACNCCCCAAATCGCCCACAGAGAGCCGCCCACACAGATCGAGTGAAGCTGGCGCGCTTGCTGTTTTCTTTGCAAACACCCCNCTTTTNCCGAATCTGCAGAGCTGTCATTACGCTCGGTCACTGAGCTGTTTGCCCGTTTTGCCTGTCATGTACCCCATGACGGCATTCCATCCGGGCAAGGTGCCAGGCTGGGGCAGCCCTTTTTTGAGGTTCACGTCTTCAAAAGAGCGTGAAAAAACGGGTTTTCACAACTTCACAAGAGTGTGGCGAGCAAATGAATAGTTTGGCGTTTGTACAAGCACCATCAGCGTCTGGAACAGCCCAACCACACAGGACCGAGCACTCCTCAAACACCGGAGCTTGAGCCTGTCCGCTACGGATTGGTTGCACAAACGGATGTCTCGACCATAAGTCGAATTGCCAGCCGCGCGCTGAGATGAGTTCATGTAACTCTTTAGGCCCGGCGCATGCATCCGTCGAAGTTGCGAAAAATTGCGAAGATTCGGACATGGCAACACTGCCATGGGTACCTGGGGCATCACTGACACGCCCCGTCACTCCTGGCAGCCATGCCGTCAATTTGGTGCTGCAGATTTTGGAGACGCGTTAAATGGCGCATAACGAAGCAGTCGACGTAGTACTGGTAGGGGCCGGCATCATGAGTGCCACCCTGGCCGTATTGCTCAAAGAGCTCGACCCCGGCCTCAAGCTGGAAGTCGTTGAGCTGATGGATTCGGGTGCCGCGGAGAGTTCCAACCCGTGGAACAACGCCGGTACCGGCCACGCTGGTCTGTGCGAGCTGAACTACACGCCGCAGGCAACCGACGGCTCTATCGATATCAAGAAAGCCGTGCACATCAACACCCAGTTCGAGGTGTCGAAGCAGTTCTGGGCGTACCTGACCAAAAAGGGCACCTTTGGCTCGTCCAAATCCTTTATCAGCCCAGTGCCGCACCTGAGCTTCGTGCAGGGTGAAAAAGGCGTTTCCTTCCTCAAGGAACGCTTCAAGACCCTGAGCAAGCACCACGCCTTCTCGGACATGGAATACACCGAAGACAAGGCCACCATGGCCGAGTGGATGCCGTTGATGATGCCGGGCCGGCCAGCTGACGAAGTCGTCGCGGCCACCCGCGTGATGAACGGCACCGACGTCAACTTCGGCGCCCTGACCAATCAACTGCTCAAGCACCTGACCAGCGCACCCGATGCCCAGGTCAAGTACTGCAAGCGCGTAACTGGCCTCAAGCGTAACGGCAGCGGCTGGACTGTCAGCATCAAGGACGTCAACAGCGGCAACAGCCGTGAAGTGGACGCCAAGTTCGTGTTCCTCGGCGCCGGTGGCGCGGCCCTGCCGCTGCTGCAAGCCTCTGGCATCGAAGAAAGCAAAGGCTTCGGTGGTTTCCCGGTCAGCGGTCAGTGGCTACGTTGCGACAACCCGGAAGTGGTCAAGCACCACCAGGCCAAGGTCTACAGCCAGGCCGCCGTGGGTTCGCCGCCAATGTCCGTGCCGCACCTGGACACCCGCGTGGTCGATGGCAAGAAATCCCTGCTGTTCGGACCCTACGCCGGTTTCACCACCAAGTTCCTCAAGCACGGCTCGTTCCTTGACCTGCCACTGTCGGTTCGCGCCGGCAACATCGGCCCGATGCTGGCCGTGGCCCGCGATAACATGGACCTGACCAAGTACCTGGTCAGCGAAGTCATGCAGTCCATGGAGCAACGCCTGGAATCCTTGCGCCGCTTCTACCCTGAGGCAAAAGCCGAAGACTGGCGCCTGGAAGTGGCCGGCCAACGGGTACAGATCATCAAGAAAGACCCGAAAAAGGGCGGCGTTTTGCAGTTCGGTACCGAACTGGTCGCGGCCAAGGACGGTTCCCTTGCTGCCCTGCTCGGCGCCTCACCAGGCGCTTCGGTGACGGTTTCAATCATGCTTGAGCTGATCGAAAAATGCTTCCCGAACAAAGCGTCCGGCGAATGGGCTGCCAAACTGGCGGAAATCTTCCCGGCTCGGGAAAAGGTTCTGGAAACCGACGCTGCGCTGTATCGCAAGATCAATGCGCACAACAACGTTGCCCTGGAACTGGTTGAAGCCAGTAACGAGACCGAAAGCTACGCTTGATTCGGCCGCATGAAAAACGCCCCGTTCTCAGTGAGAGCGGGGCGTTTTTTTGTGCCTGTTACACGACGAATCTGATTGTGTAGGAGCCGGCTTGCTGGCGATAACATCACTTCGGTATGTCGGATAACACCGAGGTGATGCTATCGCCAGCAAGCCGGCTCCTACAAAAGCGGGGCGTTTTTTCGTCGGATGAAAAGGTCTTAGCCACGAGCCTTTTCGATCAGCTCGATATAATCCGGCGCGTTGCGCTGATCCTTGATCACCGCGACAAAATCATTGCCGTGCTCGTCCTTGCCGTCCAGATCAAAACCGGCTGCGACGAAGAACGTCAGGAACCGCTCGAAGTCATCGATACGCAGGCCACGGTAGGCCTTGATCAGTTTGTGCAGGGACGGTGAAGTCGCATCGACCGGTTCGAAGTCCAGGAACAACTTGATCTGGTCGTCGCCGATCTCGTCACCAATCACCTGTTTCTTATCTTTACGCATTNCCGACTCCAGCTCGCAGACATTTCACGGGGCGGGCAGTTTACCCCTGCCCGGGCACAAGGCTCAACGCGGACGAACAGCGCCCGTGTGCAGATCGGCCCAGACATGCCCGTTGGCGTAACTGAGGAACTGCACGTACACCGTGTCATTGCGCAGCAAGTCGACAATCACCCGGTACTGCGCCATCGGGTATGACAACGTCAGGGTTTTGCTGGTGTTATCGAACACTGGCTTTTTCAGGCTTTTGCTTTCGGCGTCAAAATTGAGCACCACCTGGCTGATGGTCGCGCCCTTGTTCAAGGATTTGCCCTTGAGACGGATCATCACCGGGGACGTGACCGGAATCGGTTGTTGATTGGACTGACGCTGGCTACCAACCACCACCGAATACTCGGTGACCTGCAACAGCTGTTGCTGCTCGGGCTCCGCGTCACGCAGGGTCAGGTCGTCGGGCGGCAGGAACTGCGCGTGCATCGGCGCCGGGGCGGCCGCCAGAGGCAGGCTAAGGGTCAGCAACAGGGCGACGCAGCTGCGGGTCAAAAGGCTCATGACGGGCTCCGAAGGCGAGGCCGAGCACTCTAGCATGAGGATCAACCGCGCGAATTGGCGATATGGGTCAATACTTCGCAGTACGAAGCTGGCGATGCTGGACGAGCTTCCAGCCGTCGCTCAACAGTGCATCGTCTTCCAGGGAGTGTGCATGACGTTCTCCGTCCCCCCGTTGTTCGCGGCCTGGCGTCAGACCTGGCGCGCCGGCTACACCCTCAGGCGCTTACGCGGCGACATCAGTGCCGGGGTGACGGTAGGGATTATCGCCATCCCGCTGGCCATGGCCCTGGCGATTGCCGTAGGTGTACCGCCCCAGCAAGGGTTGTATACGGTACTCATCGCCGCGCCCCTGATCGCCCTGACAGGCGGTTCGCGTTTCAATGTCAGTGGGCCGACCGCTGCGTTCGTGGTCATTCTGCTGCCCATCACCCAACAATATGGCCTGGGCGGCCTGCTGCTTTGCACCATGCTTGCCGGCGTCATCCTCATTGCCTTGGGGCTGATTCGAGCCGGGCGGTTGATTCAGTACATTCCGTACCCGGTCACCCTGGGCTTTACCGCCGGGATCGGCATTGTCATTGCCACCCTGCAATTGAAGGATTTGCTGGGCCTGAACACCGCCGGCCAGGCAGAACACTACATCGAACAGCTGGGCGTATTGATTCTGGCGTTGCCCAGCGCCCGACTAGGGGACGGGATCATCGGCCTCACCTGCCTGGCCGTTCTGATTATCTGGCCACGGTGGGTGCCGAGGATTCCGGGGCATCTGGTGGCGCTGACCATCGGTGCGCTCTTGGGGTTGGCGCTGGAGCACGGCGGGCTGGCGGTGGCGACATTGGGAGAGCGTTTCAGCTATATGGTCGACGGCGTCAGCCATCCCGGCATTCCGCCGTTCCTGCCAAGCTTCGATTGGCCTTGGAATCTACCCGGCCCCGACGGCCAGCCGCTGCACCTGTCTTACGATTTGATCCGTCAGTTACTGGCGCCGGCGTTCGCCATTGCCATGCTCGGCGCCATCGAATCCTTGTTGTGTGCGGTAGTGGCGGATGGCATGACCGGCAGCAAACACGACCCCAACGCAGAACTGCTGGGCCAGGGTCTGGGCAACCTGATCGCACCGTTGTTCGGCGGCATTACCGCCACGGCGGCCATTGCCCGAAGTGCCACCAACGTGCGCAGCGGCGCCTTTTCGCCACTGGCCGCCATTATTCATAGCGCCGTGGTGCTGATGGCAATACTCGTCCTCGCACCGCTTTTCAGCTATTTGCCGATGGCTGCACTGGCAGCATTGCTGATCATGGTGGCGTGGAACATGAGCGAGGCCCGGCACGTGCTGCATACCTTGCGCATCGCGCCTCGCAGCGATGTGCTGGTCTTGCTGACCTGCCTGAGCCTGACGGTATTGTTCGACATGGTGATGGCCGTCGCCGTCGGCCTGCTGCTGGCCGCCGGGTTGTTTATCAAGCGCATGAGCGATCTCACCGACACTGCCGAACTGCCTCGCGGCTTCCATCAAGCCTTGCAGGACATGCCGGAGCACGTTCGCTGCTATGCGATACGCGGGCCGCTGTTCTTCGGCGCAGCTGAAAAAGCGCTGGGGGTGCTACGCAAATTCAGCCCGGAGGTCAAAGTGGTGATCGTCGAGATGAGCGCCGTGCCGATGCTGGACATGACGGCGCTGGCGGCCTTCGACAATATCCTGAGGGATTACCGCACGGACGGCATCGGCCTGATTCTGGTGGCGACCGCTCCCCGGGTGCGCCTGAAGCTCAGGCGCGCGGGCATCCATCGGGAACAGCGTCAGCTGGCCTACGTGAACAACCTGGAACAGGCTCGTCGCAAAAGCGAGCGCTGGCTGGCCGGGGAAAATTGAGCGCACGGCTCAATCAAACTGCGCGCGCATCCACGCCTGATATTCAGCCACACCAGGCTCGCCTTCGCGCGGTGCCCAGTGAGCAAGCTCTCCTTCACCGACGGGGCGATAAGGGCCGGCCTTGCACTCGAACATCAGGCTGTCGGCTTCCAGCACCACCAAACCATGAAACACACCGGTTGGCAGGTCGACACCCACACAGTCGCCACCAGCCTGCAGGACGTGCTTGCTCACCACCACGCCGGACTCGTCGAAGATCAACACGCCAAGCCGCCCTTTGAGGACCAACAAGGTTTCAGCCTTGTTGTCCCCCAGATGCCGATGAGGCGGGATGTACGTGGACGGCTGCAACCCCACCGCCAGGCGATGACACGGCTCTTCCATCTGATGGAAGTTGTGGTGGTGCCGACCACGGGGGCTGGCGGCCGCTTTCTCGGCCAATTCGGTGAACAGCGTCTGATCAAGAAAGC
>NZ_NMOJ01000180.1 GCF_002251635.1 Pseudomonas mandelii | reverse complement strand
ATTACATCCCTTTAACGGCGAAGATCCCATTGGCGTTACGCCAGTAGCCTTTGTAGTCCATGCCGTAACCGAAAATGTAGCGGTCGATGCACGGCAGGCCGACGTAATCGGCTTTCAGGTCCGGACGGGCCTTACGGTCGTGGTCTTTGTCGATCAGCACGGCGGTGTGCACTTTGCGTGCGCCGGCGTGTTTGCAGAAGTCGATGATTGCGCCCAGGGTGTGACCTTCATCGAGGATGTCGTCGATGATCAGCACGTCGCGATCAATGAACGAGACTTCCGGCTTGGCTTTCCAGAACAGGTCGCCGCCGGTGGTTTCGTTGCGATAACGGGTAGCGTGCAGGTAGGAAGCTTCCAACGGGAATTGCAGGTGGGTGAGCAATTTGCCGGCGAAGATCAGGCCGCCGTTCATCACACAGAACACCACCGGGTTGCTGTCAGCCAGCTGTTCGTTGATGTGTGCACCGACGCGGGCGATGGCCGCCTCGACTTCAGCTTCGGTGTACAGGCAGTCAGCCTCGCGCATGATTTGACGGATATGCTCGAGATCAGCGGACATGGCGCTCTCCAGGGGATGGTAAAGGGAGGGACGGTTCGGGAAAAGCGGGCAAAGGTACGCATCAAGCGAGGCCAGATCAAGCGTTTGTGGACTAACGTACTGTATGTCTATAGGACAACACCCTCGGATAGATTAATCTAGGCCGGTTTTTTTGCCCGCCGCCGGAGCCTTTCCCATGCCCACTCGCGAGATCCGCCACCCGCTGATCCGACACAAACTCGGCCTTATGCGCCGCGCCGACATTAGCACGAAGAACTTCCGTGAGCTTGCTCAGGAAGTCGGAGCGCTGCTCACTTACGAAGCTACCAAAGATTTGCCTCTGGAAACCTACGAGATCCCCGGTTGGGCCGGTCCCGTCCAGGTCGAGAAAATCGCTGGTAAGAAAATCACCGTGGTGCCGATCCTGCGCGCCGGTATCGGCATGCTCGAAGGCGTACTCAGCCTGATCCCGGGCGCCAAAGTCAGCGCCGTCGGCGTGGCGCGTAATGAAGAAACCTTGCAGGCCCACACCTACCTGGAAAAACTCGTACCGGAAATCAACGAGCGCCTGGCGATGATCATCGACCCGATGCTCGCCACCGGCAGTTCCATGGTTGCCACCATCGACTTGCTGAAAAAAGCCGGTTGCAAGGACATCCGCGCCATGGTGCTGGTCGCCGCCCCGGAAGGCATCGCCGCTGTAGGCAAAGCGCACCCCGACGTGCAGATCTACACCGCCTCCATTGATGAAAGACTCAACGAACACGGTTACATCATCCCAGGCCTGGGCGATGCCGGTGACAAGATCTTCGGCACCAAGCAGAAGGACGCTTGAGCATGCAGGATGAATTCAACGACCCGCTTTGGCGCCAGATCCTGTCTGGCGCACAAATGCTCTTCGTAGCATTTGGCGCGCTGGTGTTGATGCCGCTGATCACAGGTCTTGATCCAAACGTTGCACTGTTTACCGCCGGCCTTGGCACCTTGCTGTTTCAGGTAGTCACAGGGCGNCAGGTGCCCGTGTTCCTGGCGTCGAGCTTTGCGTTCATCACCCCGATCATTCTCGCCAAAGGCCAGTTCGGCCTCGCGGCGACCATGGGCGGCGTGATGGCGGCTGGTTTCGTCTACACCTTCCTCGGCCTGGCCGTGAAGATCAAAGGCACCGGTTTCATCGACCGTCTGCTGCCACCGGTGGTGATTGGTCCGGTGATTATTTCCATCGGCCTGGCCATGGCGCCGATTGCCGCCAATATGGCGATGGGTAAAGCCGGTGATGGCAGTGAGCTGATCCATTACCAGACAGCGATGCTGATTTCGATGCCGGCGCTGCTCACCACCTTGATCGTGGCGGTATTCGGCAAAGGCATTTTCCGCCTGGTGCCGATCATCTCCGGTGTGCTGGTAGGTTTTGCCATGGCCTTCTACTTTGGCGTGGTCGACACGGCGAAAATCGCTGCTGCGCCGTGGTTCGCCCTGCCCCACTTCACCGCGCCGGAGTTCAACTGGCAGGCGATNCTGTTCATCGTTCCGGTAGCGTTGGCGCCGGCCATCGAGCATATCGGCGGGGTGATTGCCGTCGGCAGCGTGACCGGTCGTGATTACCTGAAGAAACCCGGCCTGCACCGCACCCTGCTCGGCGATGGCATTGCCACCACCGCAGCCGGCCTGTTCGGCGGCCCGCCCAACACCACCTACGCCGAAGTGACCGGCGCAGTGATGCTGACCAAGAACTACAACCCGAAAATCATGACCTGGGCGGCGGTGTTTGCCATCAGCCTGGCATTTATCGGCAAGTTCGGCGCACTGCTGCAGAGCATTCCAATACCGGTAATGGGCGGGATTCTGTGCCTGCTGTTCGGCTCGATTGCCGCGGTAGGCATGAACACGCTGATCCGCCACAAGATCGACCTTGGGGAAGCGCGCAATCTGGTGATTGTGTCGGTGACCCTGGTGTTCGGGATTGGCGGTGTGCTGGTCGGCACCGGCACCGGTCCGGATGATTTCGGCCTCAAGGGCATTGCCCTGTGTGCGGTGGTAGCCATTGCACTGAACCTGCTGCTGCCGGGCAATGATAGCTGGAAGCACAAGAAGGCGGATGAGCCGTTGTTGTAACAGACGACTCACCCAGTGGTGAGGGGGCAAGCCCCCTCACCACAGTTTAAAGCGCCAACGNGACGACTCACCCAGTGGTGAGGGGGCAAGCCCCCTCACCACAGTTTAAAGCGCCAACGGCGCCCTTTCGCACAAGGCACTCAACGCCCGCGCCCACTGCGGATCATCGTTGAGGCACGGCACCAGCACCAGTTCCTCGCCCCCCGCCTCGCGGAACAATTCCTTCCCACGATCACCGATTTCCTCAAGCGTCTCGATGCAATCGGCAACAAACGCCGGGCACATCACCAGCACTTTCTTCACGCCCATTCCGGCCAATTCATCGAGGCGCGCCTCGGTGTAGGGTTCGATCCACTTGGCCCGACCCAGACGCGACTGGAACGACACCGACCACTTGCCGTCCGCCAGCCCCATGCGCTTGGCAAACTCCGACGCCGTGCGCAGGCATTGGGCGCGATAGCAGGTCGCCAATACTTCTGGCGAAGCGTTCTGGCAGCAATTATCGCTTTGGAAGCAATGGTGACCGGTAGGGTCGATCTTCTTCAGGTGCCGCTCCGGCAAACCGTGGAAGCTCAGCAACAGGTGATCGTAATCCTGCTGCAAATGCGGCTTGGCACTGGCCACCAGGGCATCAAGGTATTCCGGTTGATCGTAGAACGGCTGGAGAATCGAGAACTGCACCTTGAGCTTTTTATCGCGCACGACACGTTTGGCTTCTTCAATCACCGTGGTCACGGTGCTGTCGGCAAACTGCGGGTACAGCGGCGCCAGGGTGATGCTTTTGTGGCCCTGGGCCGCCAGCTGGAGCAGTTTTGTCTCAATCGACGGCTCGCCGTAACGCATCGCCAGTTCCACCGGGCCCTGGGTCCACTGCGCCGTCATTTGCTGCTGCAGGCGACGGCTCAAGACAACCAGCGGCGAGCCCTCGTCCCACCAGATCGAGGCATAAGCATGCGCGGACTGCTCCGGACGCTTGATCAGGATCAGCGACACCAGCAAACGCCGCACCGGCCACGGCAGGTCGATCACGTAGGGATCCATCAGAAATTGATTGAGGTAACTGCGCACATCCGCCACCGACGTGGAGGCAGGTGAACCCAGGTTAACCAGAAGCAATGCGTGATCGGTCATGCAACGTCCTATTTCAGAGGCGGCTGGACAGGTCGTCCAGGGCCGCGCGCAAATCGGTGAACTGGAAAGTGAAACCCGCTTCCAGCAAGCGCGCCGGTACGGCCTTCTGGCCACCCAGCAACAACAGTGATAACTCGCCCAGGCACACTTTCAAGGCCAGGGCCGGCATCGGCATGAACGCCGGGCGGTGCAACACCCGGCCCAGGGTCTTGGCGAACTCGCGGTTACGCACCGGGTGCGGAGCGCAAGCATTATAAGGACCGCTGGCGTCACCCTTGTGCAGAAGAAAATCAATCAGGGCGATTTGATCTTTGATATGTACCCACGGCATCCACTGCCGACCATCGCCGATCGGCCCGCCCAGCGCCAGTTTGAAAGGCAGCAACAGCCGCGACAAAAAGCCGCCCTCGGCAGACAGCACCAAACCGGTTCGAATCAGAATCACCCGAATACCCATGGCCTCGGCACGCTGGGCGGTTTCTTCCCAGGCAATACACAACTGACTGGCGAAATCATCAATGGATGGAGGAGACGATTCGGTCAGCTCCCGCTCACCACTGTCGCCGTACCAGCCAATGGCAGAACCCGAGATCAACACCTGTGGTTTCTGCTGGCGGGTCTCGAGCCAGGCCAGCAAGGTTTCGGTCAGGGTGATGCGACTGCTCCAGAGCAAGGCTTTGCGTCTGGTGGTCCACGGCCGGTCGGCAATGGGTGCGCCCGCCAGGTTGATAATCGCGTCCACCGGTTCTTGCCCGAGGTCTTCGAGCAACGCGATGCCACGAACCTGGGCACCGCAGATTTTCGCGACTTTTTCCGGTGAGCGACTCAAGACAGTCAGTCGATGTCCCTGGCTCAACCAGTGTCGGCAGAGTTGACGTCCTATCAAACCAGTACCGCCGGTCAGCAATATGTGCATGACTTCTTCCTCGCGTGGCGTTTTACCCTGATCACTAGTCTATTTTTATAAGCAGGGATCTTTGATATCGGGCAGTGTCTGTGTTTAACAATAGGCCAAGCTGTCAGATCGAGAACGCTAAAAGTTATACCAAAAAATAATATTGTACAGGTTTAAACCACGGCGTAGTCTGTACCCAACGGTAAAACGAGGCCTCCCATGACTGTTCCCATCGCGATCATCGGCACCGGCATCGCCGGTCTCTCCGCCGCCCNNGCCCTGACAGAAGTCGGGCACATCGTTCAACTTTTCGATAAAAGTCGCGGCAGTGGCGGACGCATGTCGAGCAAGCGCAGCGATGCGGGTGCGCTGGACATGGGCGCGCAATATTTCACCGCCCGCGACCGGCGCTTCGTCAACGAGGTGCAACGCTGGCAAAGCAACGGCTGGGCCGNAGAGTGGANGCCGCAGCTCTACACCTTCCACGGCGGCCAGCTCAACTTGTCGCCGGACGAACAGACACGCTGGGTCGGCACACCGCGCATGAGCGCTATCACTCGCGGCCTGCTCGGCGACCTGGAAGTGCATTTCGCCTGCCGGATCACCGAGGTGTATCGCGGTGAAGAACACTGGCACCTGCAAGACGCCGAGGGCTTCACCCATGGTCCGTACAGTCACGTGGTGATCGCTACACCGGCGCCTCAAGCCACGGCACTGCTGGCCTCCGCACCGAAACTCGCCGGGGCCGCCGCCGGAGTGAAAATGGAGCCGACCTGGGCGGTGGCGCTGGCCTTCGACAAACCTTTGGATACACCGATGGAAGGCTGCTTCGTGCAAGACAGCCCCCTCGACTGGCTGGCGCGAAACCGCAGTAAACCTGGGCGCGACACCACCCTCGACACGTGGGTACTGCACGCCACCAGTGCCTGGAGCAAGGCGCACCTGGACCTGCCCAAGGAAGCGGTGATCGAACAACTGCACGGTGCCTTCGCCGAATTACTGCACAGCGCCATGCCCGCCCCGACTTTCAGCCTCGCCCACCGCTGGCTCTACGCCCGTCCCGCCAGCAGTCACGAATGGGGGGCTCTGGCCGATGCTGACCTGGGCTTGTATGTGTGCGGCGACTGGTGCCTGTCCGGCCGGGTCGAGGGTGCGTGGCTCAGCGGCCAGGAAGCCGCGCGACGGTTGCATGAGCACTTGCAGTGAATAGAATCAATCCGAGTAAATTGCTGCTGTCGAAATGGACAGCAGCCCACCCGCAAAACCGCGAAAAACATTTTCTGGTGACCGAGCTGTTCCGGGATGAGGAAGGCACGGTGCTGGACGTCGAGTTGCAGGCGGTGCTGACCCAACGCAGTGAGCGTCTCCCATGGCAATCGCTGAAAGATAGCGACGGCTGGATACTCGGCTGGAAATAGTTCCTGGGGGAGCGAGCCTGCTCGCGAATGCGGTGTGTCGGCCACCCTTGTATCGCCTGATTTACCGCTATCGCGAGCAGGCTCGCTCCCACAAGGGAATGCATTCCCCTCGAAAACCTATACAAACAATTTGACTTGTACACCTTTGAATCTATGATGAAGATAAAGTTGTACAGAGCTACCACTCTGTACAGGTCTGGATTCGAGGTGTTCCGATGCATGTACAGCCAGCGACTCTACCGAAAATCGCCATCAGCGCCTGCTTGATGGGCGCGGAAGTGCGTTTTAACGGCGGGCACAAGGAATCGCGCCTGTGCAGCCGAACCCTCACCGACTATTTCGAGTTCGTACCGGTGTGCCCGGAAGTCGCCATTGGCCTGGGCATTCCTCGCGAACCGATCCGCCTGATCGGCGACCCCGAACATCCCGAAGCAGTCGGCACCATCAACCGCGAGACCAACGTCACCGCGCCGCTCGCCGAGTACGGTCAGAAAATGGCTGCGGAGCTGGACGATATCTGCGGCTACATCTTCATGCAGAAATCCCCTTCCTGCGGGCTCGAGCGGGTCAAGGTCTACCAGGCCAACGGGTCGCCGGTGGACGGAGGTGGGCGCGGCATCTTCGCCCAGGCCTTCTGCGCCCTGCACCCCGACTTGCCGGTGGAAGAAGATGGCCGCCTCAACGACCCGGTGTTGCGCGAAAACTTCCTCACCCGCGTGTTCGCCTACAGCGCCTGGCAGCAATTATTGCGAGAGGGGGTGACACGACGCGGCCTCACGGACTTTCACTCGCGCTACAAATACCTGCTGATGGCCCATAACCCGGTGCAATACAAAACCCTGGGCAACCTGCTGGGCAACATGGGCCAGACCGATCCTGCGGAACTCGGCCCGCGTTATTTCAGCGAGCTGATGGCGGCATTGAAAAAATGCGCCACGCGCCGCACCCACACCAACGTCCTGCAGCACATCAGCGGTTATCTCAAGCAAGTCATCAGCCCTGAAGACAAGCAGGAAATGCAAACGGTCATCGGCCAGTACCGCCACGGCATCGTGCCGCTGGTGGTGCCCCTTACTCTGCTCAAACACCACTTTCGCCAACACCCGGACCGCTACATCGCGCAGCAGGTTTACCTTCAGCCGCACCCGGAAAACCTCAGCCTGCGAAACGCCATCTAATGAAAAGCCCAATCGACACCAGTGCCAGCGAAGACCTCGGCGCCGACTTCAAGAAAGCCCTGGACGAAGGCTGGTTGCCGATTCGCGAAGTGGCGCGCCAGACCGGCGTGAACGCCGTGACCCTGCGTGCCTGGGAACGACGCTACGGGTTGATCGTGCCCCAGCGCACGCCCAAAGGTCATCGGCTGTTCAGCGCCGANCACGTGCAACGGATTTTGACCATCCTTACCTGGCTCAATCGCGGCGTGGCCGTCAGCCAGGTCAAGCAACTGCTCGACACCCCACAGGCCTTTACCGAAACAGTCGAAAACGATTGGCAAGTGCTGGGCCAAACGCTGCTGCAAGCGGTGACCCAACTCAATGAACGCACGCTGGATGACACCGTCAATCAAGCCATGGCGCTGTATCCGCCGCGCACCTTGTGCGAACAACTGCTGATGCCGTTGCTGGCGGAACTGGAGCAACGCTGGCAGGGCCAGTTTGGCGCGCAGATGGAGCGGGTGTTTTTCTTTTCCTGGCTGCGCAGCAAATTCGGTGCACGCATCTACCATAACAACCGTCAGTTACGCTCCGCGCCATTGTTGTTGATCAACCATTCAGACCTGCCACTGGAACCTTGCCTGTGGCTGACCGCGTGGCTAATCAGCAGCGCCGATTGCCCGGTCGAAGTGTTCGACTGGCCGCTGCCGGCGGGCGAACTCGCGCTGGCGGTCGATCACCTGCAAGCCCGCGGCATACTGCTGTATTCCAGCAAAGCCATGAATCTTTCGCAGCTGCCGAAACTTTTGAATGGCGTCAGCTGCCCAAAAATAATTGCCGGGCCAACGGTATGCATTCACCACGCCGAGCTGTCCGCAAAAACGTCTGAGAGTGTTGATTTGTTTCTGGCTGAGGACCCGTTATCGGCTCACCAGGAACTGGTCAAGCGTGGGCTTATTTAATGGACACTTCCATGCAATTGATCTGGTTGCGTAGCGACTTGCGCCTGCACGACAACACCGCCCTCTCGGCTGCCGCCGCTCGCGGCCCGACGGTGGCGGTGTACCTGTTAAGCCCGGCGCAATGGCTGGAACACGATGACGCGCCGTGCAAAGTGGATTTCTGGCTGCGCAATCTGGGTGAACTGAGCGACGCGCTGGGCGAACTGAACATTCCCCTTTTGGTTCGCCACGCCCCTCGCTGGGATGACGCGCCGAAAGTTCTGCTCAATCTGTGTCAGCAGTTGAACGTGGAGGCGTTGCACGTCAACGAGGAGTACGGGGTTCATGAAAGCCGTCGCGATACGGCGGTCGCCGAAACGTTGAAGGCCGATGGCATCGACTTCTATAGCTACCTCGATCAACTGCTGTTCAAACCGGGCACCGTGCTGACCAAGACCGGTACTTACTTTCAGGTCTTCAGTCAGTTCCGCAAAGTCTGTTACGAACGTCTGCACCGCTCTCTTCCGGGACGGGTGCCAGCACCGGCGGTACAGGGTCCACTGCCCATAAGTAGTGACGACATTCCTTCGAGCATTGAAGGGTTCGAAACGCCCAGTGACAGCCTGCGCACGCTCTGGCCAGCCGGTGAAGCTGAAGCCCGCCGCCGTCTCGACACCTTCGCCGACGCACACATCAGCTACTATAAGGACGAACGCGACTTTCCGGCCAAACCCGGCACCAGCCAGCTTTCCGCCTATCTCGCCGCCGGAGTGATTTCCCCACGCCAGTGTTTGCACGCCGCCCTGCACAGCAATCAAGGCGAGTTCGAAAGCGGCAAGGTGGGCGCGGTAACCTGGATCAACGAGTTGCTATGGCGCGAGTTCTACAAACANATCCTAGTGGGCTACCCANGGGTCTCGCGTCACCGCGCCTTCCGCCCNGAGACCGAAGCCCTGGCCTGGCGCGATGCCCCGGAAGACCTCGCCGCCTGGCAGGAAGCGCGCACCGGCCTGCCGATCATCGACGCGGCCATGCGCCAATTGCTGGAAACCGGCTGGATGCACAACCGCCTGCGCATGGTGGTAGCGATGTTCCTGACCAAGAACCTGCTGATCGACTGGCGCGAGGGCGAGCGTTTTTTCATGCGCCACCTGATCGACGGCGACCTGGCGGCCAACAACGGCGGCTGGCAGTGGAGCTCATCCACCGGCACCGACTCGGCGCCCTATTTCCGAATTTTCAGCCCGCTGAGCCAGTCCGAAAAATTCGACAGTGAAGGCGTGTTCATCAAGCACTGGCTACCCGAACTGGCCGNACTGAACAAAAAAGATGTGCACAACCCGGCGAACGTCGGCGGTCTGTTCGGCGTGGCGGATTATCCATCGCCAATCGTCAATCTAAGTAAGTCCCGCGAACGTGCATTGGCCGCGTTCAAGAATCTGCCATCGCGACACGATGCGGGAGGCGCCCATGAGTGATTTCCTGCAGCGTTTTGCCGGGCAGTTCGCACAGTTGAACAAAGACAATTTACAACGCCTCGATGAGCTCTACGCCGAAGATGTGCACTTCACCGATCCGCTGCACGAAGTGCAAGGGCTCGGACAGTTGCGCGGTTATTTCGCCGAGCTCTACGCCAACGTCACCGAGCTGCGTTTTGATTTTCATGGCTTCGACCAGATCGGTGAAGGCGAAGGTTATCTGCGCTGGGTCATGAGTTACCGCCATCCGCGCCTGAGCGGCGGCCAGTTGATTCACGTCGACGGCTGCTCGCACCTGCTCTGGCGGGACAAGGTTTATCGCCACCGGGATTACTTCGATGCCGGGGCACTGCTTTACGAACATTTACCCGTATTGGGCCGGGCGATTGCCTGGCTGAAAAGGAGAATGGGATGAGCCTTACACCTCCACGGCGGTACTGGTTGACGGGCGCCAGCAGCGGTATTGGCGCTTCGCTGGCCGAAGAAATACTGAAAACCGGTGCTCATCTGGCCGTGAGCGCGCGCTCCACAGCGGTGCTGAAAGTCTTGTCCCTGCGTTATCCCGGGCAAGTGCTGGTCGTGCCTGGCGATCTGACCAGCAGCCAGACGGTGCGCGAAATCGGCGAACAAATCGCCTATGCCTGGGGGTCGCTGGACACGGTGATTCTCAACGCCGGCACCTGTGAATACGTGGACGCCCGGCAGTTTGACGCCTCCATCGTCGAGCACGTGGTGCGCACCAACCTGCTGGCAAGCGCTTATTGCATTGAAGCCGCGCTGCCACTGTTACGCGCCGGGCAATCACCGCACCTGGTGGGCGTGGCCAGCGCCGTGACTTACCTGCCGATGCCACGTGCCGAAGCCTATGGCGCGTCCAAAGCCGGGCTGCGCTACCTGTTCGAATCCCTGCGCATCANCCTNGCGCCGGAAGGCATCGAAGTCACGGTGGTCAGCCCGGGGTTTGTCGAAACACCGCTGACGGCGAGAAACGATTTCCCGATGCCACTCAGTTGGCCCGTTGCCAAAGCCGCCCGGCACATCTTCGCCAAACTCAAGAACCGCCCCCTGGAGATTGCCTTCCCGGGGCTGTTCATGGCGGCCCTCTGGCCCCTGTCAAAAATGCCCAATTGCGTGAAACTGGCGATCGGCAAACGCATGGTACGCAGCAGCCCACCGATCCGGGATGTGCCGTGAACATTGCCATCATCGGCAGCGGAATTTCAGGGCTGACCAGCGCCTACCTGCTCAATCGCAGGCACGAGATCACCCTGTTCGAGGCCAGCGACTGGATCGGCGGGCACACCCACACCGTGGACGTGACCGTGGATGACCAGCGCTACGCNGTGGACACCGGCTTTATCGTGTTCAACGACTGGACCTACCCCAACTTCATTCGTCTGCTCGGCCAGATTGGCGTGGGCTCCAAGCCGACTGAAATGAGTTTTTCAGTGACGGATCCAGACTCGGGCCTGGAATACAACGGCAATAACCTCAACAGCCTGTTCGCCCAACGTCGAAATCTGTTGTCACCCGGCTTCTGGGGCATGTTGCGCGACATCCAGCGCTTCAACAAAGAAGCGCAGCGTGACCTGGCCGAGGGTCGGATCGCCGCCGACACCACGCTGGACGACTATCTGAAAAACGGCCGCTATGGCGAACGCTTTATCCGGCATTACATCGTGCCGATGGGCGCAGCGATCTGGTCGATGTCCCTGGCCGACATGCTGGGGTTTCCGCTGCAATCCTTCGTCAGGTTTTTCAAGAATCACGGCCTGCTGTCCGTCAGCAATCGCCCGCAATGGCGGGTGATCGAAGGCGGCTCGAGTGCTTATATCGAGCCTTTAACGGCAACCTTCAAAGAGAAAATCCGTCTCAACTGCCCGGTGACCCGGGTCGAGCGCGATGAGGAAGGCGTCGTTATCCACAGCGCCGCCGGCAGCGAGCGATTCGACAAAGTGGTGTTTGCCTGCCACAGCGATCAGGCCCTGGCCATGCTGGCCGACCCGAGCCAGGCCGAACAAGAGATCCTCGGCGCATTGCCCTACGCCGACAATGATGTGGTGCTGCACACCGACACGCGCCTGTTGCCGGACCGCAAACTCGCGTGGGCCAGCTGGAATTACCGGCTGACCGGCACTGCGCAAACCCAGGCCGCCGTCACCTACGACATGAACATCCTGCAAGGTATCGACAGCGCCACCACCTTCTGCGTCAGCCTCAACCAGAGCGCCGGCATCAGCCCTTTCAAAGTGCTCGCCAAATACACTTACGCCCATCCGCAATTCAGCCTGGCAGCCGTCGCCGCACAAAGCCGTTGGGAGGAACTGGACGGCGCGCAACACACTTTTTATTGCGGCGCTTACTGGGCCAACGGTTTCCATGAAGATGGCGTGGTCAGCGCATTGCGCGTGGCCCAAGCCTTTGGAGAAACCCTGTGAACAGCGCCCTGTACAGCGGCTGGATCGCCCATCGCCGGTTTGCGCCCAAGNCNCATGCCTTCCGTTACCGGATCGGTCTGTTGTACCTGGACCTCGACGAACAGGAGGCCGTGCTCGGCCTGTCGCCGTTCTCGGGCAACAGTCGCTTCGCAGCGTTCTCGTTTCGCGAGAGCGATTACCTCAAGGCCTATACCGGCAGCGGCATGCGCCTGATTGACGCGGTGCGCCAGCTCGTCGGCGAGGCCATCGGTCATGCGCCCCAAGGTTCGATCTGCCTGCTGACCCAGCCGCGCAGTTGGGGCGTGTCGTTCAACCCGGTGAGTTTTTTCTACTGCCATGAGGCTGACGGGCAACTGGCGGCGATTCTTTGCGAAGTCACCAACACCCCGTGGCGCGAGCGTCATCACTATGTATTGCCGGCCAAGGCCCCGGTGAATCTGGGCGATTTCCATCAGCATTTCGCGGTGGCGAAGGCGTTTCACGTCTCGCCGTTTTTGCCGCGCGACCTGGAATACCGCATGAGCTTCAGCCCCGCCGCCAANAAGCTCGGCGTGCACATGGCGGACTGGCAGGGCGAACTGAAACTGTTTGACGCCACGCTCAACCTGAAACGCCAGGCACTGGATCGCACCAGCCTGCACCGTTACTTGCGGCGCTTTCCATGGATGACGGCGAAAACCTGCCTGGCGATCTATTGGCAGGCCCTGCGCCTACTGCTCAAGCGCGCACCGATATTTGCTCATCAGGCTGCCGATGGCAGCGTTCAAACCGCCATCGTTCCTCCCAAGGATCACCATCATGAAATCCTCTAGCGCCTCGGCCAAAGTCAATCTGCTCAGCACCAACGGCCTGACCGGATCGTTGCTGCGCCGTGGTGTACTGCGGCAACTGACGCAGCTCAAACATGGACAATTGGTGGTCGTCGAAAACGGCGAACGGCATGTCTTCGGAACTGCAGGCAGCCCATTGATCGGGGAGATCCTTATCCTCGACGCGGCCGCGTGGGGACTGGTGGCGGGTAACGGCTCGATCGGCGCTGGCGAAGCGTTTATCCACGGTTATTGGAGTTCACCGGACCTGACCGCGGTGGTTCGCGTGTTTGTCAGCAACCTTGAGGTACTGGATGCGCTGGAAGGTGGCCTGGCGAAACTCGGCCGCCCCTTCGTTCAAGCGCTGCACTGGCTCAATCGCAACACGCGCAAGGGTTCGCAGAAAAACATCGCCGCCCACTACGACCTGGGCAACGACCTGTTCGAAGAATTCCTCGACCCGACCATGATGTATTCCGCCGCGCAGTTCCTGACGGACGAAGACAGCCTGGAACAGGCACAGTTGAACAAGCTTGAACGGATCTGCCAGAAACTCGCGCTCAAACCCAGTGACCATTTGCTGGAAATCGGCACCGGCTGGGGCAGCATGGCGTTGTACGCGGCGCAGCATTACGGCTGCAAGGTCACCACCACCACGCTTTCCAAAGAACAGTACGCGTTCACCGCCCAACGCATCGAAGCCCTTGGCCTGCAAGACCAGGTCACGCTGCTGCTCAAGGATTACCGCGACCTCACCGGGCAGTACGACAAGCTGGTGTCCATCGAGATGATCGAAGCGGTGGGCCATCGCTTCCTGCCGACCTACTTCAAGCAGTGCGCGCAGTTGCTCAAAAGCAACGGCTTGATGCTGTTGCAGGCGATCACCATCCGCGAACAGCGCTACGAACAGGCCAAGGGCAGCGTCGACTTCATTCAGCGTTACATTTTTCCTGGTGGCGCCCTGCCCTGTGTGCAGAACATGCTGCACATCGTCAGCCGCGACACCGACATGAACCTGCTGCACATGGAGGACTTCGGCCTGCACTACGCGAAAACCTTGCGCCTGTGGCATGAGAACTTTCGTCGCGCCCATGGCCGCCTCGCAGAGCTGGGCTACGATGANTATTTCCTGCGGTTGTGGGAGTTTTATCTGTGCTACTGCGAAGGGGGATTTCTGGAGCGCACCATTGGCACCGCGCAAATGCTGCTGGCCAAACCGTCGGCAATGCCCGCGCCGCTGCTGGGGCGCTTCGATGCGTGAGCGTTTGGCCAATGCCGCACTGTTTCAGCTCGGCTGGTTTGCCTGTGTGATGGGCGGCGACAGTTTATGGTTGCTGGTGGCGTTGGCGGCACTGGTGATTCATCTGCTGTGGATAAGTCGCTGGGCGGATGAAGGCCGACTGATTCTCAGCGTTGTGCTGCTGGGCACCACCGTCGACAGTTCGTTGCGCTGGCTTGGTGTGTTCGATTTCGCCGACGTCGCGCCCTTGATCCCGCTGTGGCTGATGCTGTTGTGGGCGTTACTGGCAACCACTTTGCGCCACTGCCTGCAATGGACCGCCACACCTTGGTGGCTCGGCAGCCTGCTGGGCGCCGTGGGTGGGCCGTTGTCGTATTACGCCGGTGGACAACTGGCCGGCGTGCAGTTTCCTTACGGTCAGGTGCCCACGCTGCTGGGCATCAGCCTGCTCTGGGCCGTGCTGTTTCCCACCCTGCATTTCATGGCTCAACGGCTGGCGGCGGACATTGCGGTCAAGCGTCCGTCAGGCCTTTAACACAGCCAGGGCGCACTGCCTTACACTGCCCGCCATGAAAACCATTCCCCACACGCAAATCACCGAACCCGCCGTCACCTGCTCGACGTGCGCGGCCTGTTGCTGCCAGCTGGAAGTCATGCTGATCACCGACACGGGCGTGCCGGAGCGTTATATCGATACCGACGATTGGGGCGGCGAAGTGATGCTGCGCCTGGATGACGGCTGGTGCGCGGCGCTGGATCGGGACACGATGATGTGCACGATTTACGAGCGACGCCCGCTGATCTGTCGGGAATTCGAGATGGGCGCACCGGAATGCATTGATGAACGCCAGGGGATTAGCACGGCGTATCGCTGATCGAGAAAAAAATTGGCCCCTNCCACAGGTAGTGTGTTTACAACGGCATCGTGTAGTGCAGCGCGTAACTTTCTACACCGTCGTTCGGGCTACTGATCCCGGCATTGGAATAGTGCGTCGCACGAATGCCGACTTCATGTCCGCCGGTAAAACGCAGGCCAAAACCGAACCGGTCTTCAAACTGAAAGGCACTGCCAAGTTGATTGTTTTCGACTTCGGTATTGGCGAACACCGCGACGCCAACGCCCAACTCCACGTAGGGCTTGACGGTCTGGCCGGCGAACTCGTAAACCAGTACCGGCGAGAACGACAGGCTGTGATTGCTGGAGGCCTCGTCGCCGTCCCAGTAGGTGTAGGCGCCGCTCCAGTACCCGGTCAAACGACCGATATCACTCTGCAGCCAGCTCTTGTCCCAATCGAATTGCATGCCCAGTCGATAGGTCATGGTTGAATCGCTGGTCTGGCCGACTGCGAACTCCACGCCTGCTGCCTGCGCAGTAAAACTGTGCCCCATCAGTGCGGCCGCAATCGCGGCCAAGCAGAATAGTCGCTTCATTAGAAACATCCTTTTCCGAACGATTTCGTAAGGTTTTTTTGTTGCTCACCGCTATAGAAGTCGACGCTTAATCAGAAGTTCAGCCCAATTATCCGTTTGCCCCCGGTTTTTGTTTACCCCTTGAAGCTTCGCACAACACCAGCGGTATTCCACAGGATCGGCAAGATATTTCTGAAATGTTCCGGATCCGCACTCGTCCAGAACTGCGCAGCACGCACAGGCCCCTCGGCGAGCAATTCACGCTCGGCCAACAGGCGCTGAAGTTGCCGCGCTACAGCGGCGCCAGTGTCGATCAAGCTGATGTCATCGGGGATCATCTGCTTAAGCAATGGCTTTAGGAAGGGATAATGCGTGCAGCCGAGAATTATTGTGTCGCACCCGGCGCCGAGCAGCGGCCCGACGTACCCGGCCAGCAACTGACGCAATGCCTCACTGTGCAGATCGCCGTTTTCAATCAACTCCACCAGGCCGGGGCACGGCTGAGTGATAACGCGAACATCAGTGGCGAAACGATCGAGCAACGCCGCGAACTTGGCGCTTTGCAGGGTGCCGGTGGTGGCGAGTACACCGACCACGCCACTGCGGGTGGCGGCAGCCGCCGGCTTGACGGCGGGCTCCATGCCGACGATGGGCCACTCAGGGTAATCGCGCCGCAAGTCCGCAACACCGGCAACGGTCGCCGTGTTGCAGGCCAGTACCAAGGCCTTCGCGCCCTGCTGCTGAAAAAATTCGGCCATCACGCTGCAACGTTGCTGGATGAACTCAGGAGTTTTCTCGCCGTAGGGAATATTCCCGCAATCGGCGACGTACAGCAGAGACTCGTTGGGCAGCAGCCGCTGGATCTCGGCCAGCACCGAGAGCCCACCGACGCCGGAGTCGAACACGCCGATCGGCGCTTCACGCATGTTTCGAACCACAGACGCTGCAGCCCGGATCACGCTTGACCCGCAATTCACGGAAGCGCGAACCCAGAGCATCGATCAGCAACAGACGCCCCACCAACGGCTCGCCGAAACCCACCAGCAGTTTCAGGGCTTCCAGCGCCTGGAGGCTGCCCACCAGCCCAACCAGTGGCCCGACAACGCCGGCCTCACTGCAGGTCAATTCGGCTTCGCTGCCGTGACCGTATAAACAGTGGTAGCACGGGCTTTCCGGGCGGCGCGGGTCGAACACCGACAACTGCCCTTCCAGGCGAATCGCCGCGCCGCTGACCAGCGGTTTGGCGGCGGCGACACACGCAGCGTTGACCGCTTCGCGGGTGGAGAAATTGTCGGAGCAGTCCAGCACCAAATCCACTGCAGCCACGGCGGCGGCCAGGGAGTCTTCGTCCAGCGCGGTGCGATGGGCGATCAATTGGATCTCGGGATTGATTGCGCTCAAACGGCGGATCGCCGAATCGACTTTGCTCAGGCCGACGCTGTCGGTGTCGTGAACGATCTGGCGTTGCAGGTTGGTCAGGTCGACGCTGTCGAAGTCGGCCAGGTGCAGTTCGCCGACACCGGCCGCGGCCAGATACAGCGCAACCGGTGAGCCGAGACCGCCGAGGCCGACGATCAACACGCGGCTTTCTTTCAGTCGCAACTGGCCGTCGATGTCGACGTGTTGCAACAGAATCTGCCGACTGTAGCGCAACAATTCCTGATCATTCAGCACGGCAGGCGCCCCAGGCTGATACGTTCGTGACCGCCCAGATCGGTGCGGCTGTGGACTTCTTCAAAGCCGCGGCTCAGCAACAAGTCGCGAACGGCTTCAGCTTGATCGTAACCGTGTTCAAGCATCAGCCAGCCACCCGCGTCCAGATAATCCGGCGCCTGGGCGACGATCAGGCGCAGATCGTCAAGCCCGTCGACGCCAGCGACCAGGGCGCTGGCCGGTTCGAAACGCACATCGCCTTCCACCAGATGCGGGTCGGCGGAGGCGATGTACGGCGGGTTGCTGATGATCAACTGAAAACGCTGGCCTTCCAGGGCGCTGAACCAATGGCTGCTCAGCACGGTGGCGTTGTTCAAGTGCAAGCGCTGACGATTGCGTTCGGCCAGCGCCACGGCCTCGAGTACGCGATCCACCGCTGTGACTTTCCACGCCGGACGCTCGCTGGCCANNGCCAGGGCGATGGCGCCGCTGCCGGTGCCCAGGTCGAGAACNTGGGCCGGTGTGGCCGGCAGCAATTCCAGCGCCGCTTCCACCAGCAATTCGGTATCCGGGCGCGGGATCAGCGTGTGCGGCGCAACTTCCAGATCAAGCTTCCAGAACCCTTGCTGCCCCAGAATGTAGGCCACCGGCTCACCGCCACGACGACGTTGCAGGTACTCGGCAAACTTTAGCGCCGCTTCGCTCGGCACAATGCGTTCCGGCCAGGTGTGCAGAAAACTGCGGGACTTGCCCAAGGCCGCGGCCAGCAATAATTCGGCATCCAGACGCGCCGTGGGCGAGTCGGGCAAATCGGCGGCGCGCAACAAACTGGCAATGATCGTCATTTACTCACCTATCGCCGCCAATTGATCGGCCTGGTATTCGGCGAGCAAGGGCTCGATCACCGCATCTACGCCACCGGCGAGAATCTCGTCGAGGGAGTAAAGGGTGAGGTTGACCCGGTGGTCGGTGACCCGGCCCTGGGCAAAGTTGTAGGTGCGGATGCGCTCGGAGCGGTCGCCCGAACCCACCAGCGACTTACGCTCGCTGGCAATCGCGTTGGCGGCGGCGCTGGTCTGCTGGTCGTTGAGCTTGGCCGACAGCCAGGACATGGCCCGCGCACGGTTCTTGTGCTGGGAACGTTCTTCCTGGCACTCCACCACGATNCCCGACGGCAAGTGAGTGATACGGATCGCCGAGTCGGTCTTGTTGACGTGCTGACCACCGGCGCCCGAAGAGCGGTACGTGTCGACGCGCAAGTCCGCCGGGTTGATCTCGATGGCTTCCTGCTCGTCCGGCTCGGGCAACACGGCCACGGTGCAGGCCGAGGTGTGGATGCGACCTTGGGATTCGGTGGCCGGAACCCGTTGCACGCGGTGCGCGCCGGATTCGAATTTCAGCTTGCCGTAGACATTGTCGCCTTCAACCCGGGCGATCACTTCTTTATAGCCGCCGTGTTCGCCTTCGTTCTCGGACAGAATCTCGACGCGCCAGCCACGGCGCTCGGCATAGCGCGAGTACATACGGAACAGGTCGCCGGAGAAAATCGCCGCCTCGTCGCCACCGGTGCCGGCGCGGATTTCGAGGAACACGTTGCGCCCGTCGTTGGGGTCTTTGGGCAGCAACATGCGCTGCAGGTCGCCTTCCAGCTCGGCCAGTTTGTCCTTGGCTTCACGGACTTCTTCCACGGCCATTTCGCGCATGTCCGGGTCGCTGTCCTTGAGCAGCGCCTGGGCGCCTTCGAGGTCGGCCTGCACCTTCGTCAGGTTTTTGTAGGTAGCCACAATCGGCTCAACTTCGGCGTATTCCTTGGAATAGGTGCGAAATTTGTTCTGATCGGAAATGACTTCGCCATCGCCAAGCAGGGCGGTCANTTCTTCGAAACGGTCCTGGAGCACGTCCAGTTTATTGAGCAGTGACGCTTTCATTGCGGTTTTTTATCCGAAGAGCTATCTGACGCGCCCTCACCGAGGGCAAAGAGTTCCTGGGCCATGGCCAGCGCATCAAGGCGGCCTTCGGCAGTAAGCTTTTTCAACTGAACGCTGGGGGCGTGCAAGAGTTTGTTGGTCAGGCCTCGCGCCAATTGCACCAGCACCTCTTCGGCGCTGCTGCCGTTGGCCAGCATGCGCTGGGCCTTCTGCAATTCTTCGTCGCGCATGCGCTCGCTTTGTTGGCGATAGGCCTTGAGCACATCCACCGCCGCCAGCTCACGCAGACGGACCATGAAATCTTCGGCGCCGACCGAGACCATCTCTTCCGCCGCCTGGGCAGCGCCCTGCCGACTCTTGAGGTTNTCGGCGACCACTTCGTGCAAATCGTCGACGCTATAGAGGTAAACGTCGTCCAACTCGCCGACTTCTGGCTCGATATCCCGGGGAACGGCAATATCCACCATGAAAATCGGCTTGTGCTTGCGCAGCTTCAATGCGCTCTCGACCGCACCTTTGCCAAGGATCGGCAACTGGCTGGCGGTGGAGCTGATGACGATATCGCTGCGCACCAGTTCGGCCGGGATCTCCGAGAGCAGCACGGCATGCGCACCGAACTGTTCGGCGAGAATGCTCGCGCGCTCCAGGGTGCGGTTGGCGACCACAATACGCTTCACGCCCAAGTCGTGCAGGTGGCGGGCGACCAAAGTGATGGTTTCACCGGCGCCGATCAGCAGGGCCTGGCTGCGCTGCAAGTCGCTGAAAATCTGTTTGGCCAGGCTGACAGCGGCAAACGCTACGGACACCGGGTTTTCACCGATGGCGGTGTCGGTGCGCACTTGCTTGGCCGAATTGAACGTGGCCTGGAACAGGCGACCCAGCAGCGGGCCCACGGTTCCGGCCTCGCGGGCCACGGCGTAGGCGGATTTCATCTGGCCGAGGATCTGCGGCTCGCCCAACACCAGCGAGTCGAGCCCTGAGGCAACGCGCATCATGTGACGAACTGCCGCATCCTCTTCGTGCACATACGCGCTGGCGCGCAGGTCCTCGAGATCCAAATGGTGATAATCGGCCAGCCAGCGCAGCACCACATCCGCTGAAAGATGTTCCTGCTCTATATAAAGCTCACTGCGATTGCAGGTCGAAAGGATCGCAGCTTCGCGGCTGTCGGTGAGCCGGCAGAGCTGCTGCAAGGCCTCAACCAACTGCTCGGGCGTAAACGCCACGCGCTCGCGCACGTCTACGGAAGCAGTCTTGTGGTTAATACCGAGTGCAAGGAAGGCCATTCAATATCGCTGATGATGTCGTGAAGCCGGCAATTGTCCTACTTCGACAGTGCCAGAACAACTACCGCTGACTATTGTCCCAATGACCTGCNTCTATAAAGGCACCCACTGAGACTCGGTTATGTTTGGCCGAAGGCTTGTGTCATGATGATCCGACCGCAGGTTAGTCGTCCTCTTCCTATATGAATAGATCTTCCGCGTTGCTCCTTGCTTTTGTCTTCCTCAGCGGCTGCCAGGCCTTGGCCCCCGTGTCGCCGGACGGTACGCCGCCGGTGGAAGACAGCACCCCCGCCCCTGAAAAGCCCAAGGTTTATTCCTCGTTCAATGAAGAAACGATCTACAGCCTGCTGACGGCGGAACTCGCCGGCCAGCGCAATCGTTTCGATATTGCCCTGGATAACTACGTGACCCAGGCCATCAACACTCAGGATCCGGGCATCTCCGAGCGGGCTTTCCGCATTGCCGAATACCTGGGCGCCGATCAGGCTGCCCTGGATACCGCGTTGATCTGGGCAAAAAACGCCCCGGACGACCTCGAGGCGCAACGCGCGGCTGCCGTTCAACTGGCGCGCGCCGGGCGTTATGACGACTCCATGGTCTATATGGAGAAAGTCCTGCAGGGCAAGGGCGACACGCATTTCGACTTCCTCGCGCTGTCGGCTGCCGACACCGACCAGGACACTCGCAATGGCCTGATGAAGAGTTTCGACCGCCTGCTGCAAAAACATCCGAAGAACAGCCAGTTGATTTTCGGCAAGGCCTTGCTGCTGCAACAGGACGGTGACGTCAAAGGCGCGCTGACCTTGCTGGAAGACAATCCGCCGGACGACGGCGAAATTGCCCCGATCCTGCTGCGCGCGCGCCTGCTGCAAGGGCTCAACCGTGGCGATGAAGCCTTGCCGCTGCTGCAAAAAAGCATCAAGAAATACCCGGACGACAAACGCCTGCGTCTGACCTATGCACGCATGCTGGTTGAACAGGACCGCATGGACGACGCCAAAGTGCAGTTCGCCAACCTGGTCCAGCAATACCCGGACGACGATGAATTGCGCTACTCGCTGGCACTGGTATGCCTGGAAGCCAAGGCCTGGGACGAGGCCAAGGGTTACCTTGAGGAGCTGATCCAGCGCGAAAGCCATGTGGACTCCGCGCATCTTAATCTCGGCCGTATCGCTGAAGAGCGCAACGACCCACAGGCGGCCCTGCTCGAATACGCCCAGGTNGGCCCNGGCAATGACTATCTGCCGGCGCAACTGCGTCAGACCGACATTCTGATCAACAACGGCAAGACCGCCGAAGCCCAAAGCCGTCTGGCGACGGAACGCGACGAGCAACCCGATTACGCGATTCAGTTGTACCTGATCGAAGCCGAGACCTTGTCTGCCAACAATCAGCCCGACAAGGCCTGGAAGGTTCTGCAAACGGCGCTGCAAAAATACCCGGACGACTTGAACCTGCTGTACACCCGTGCCATGCAGGCGGAAAAACGCAATGACCTGGCGCAAATGGAGAAAGACCTGCGCCTGATCATCAAGCGCGACCCGGACAACGCCATGGCGCTGAACGCCTTGGGTTACACCCTGTCTGACCGTACTACGCGATACGCCGAAGCCAAGGCGCTGATCGAGCACGCCCACAAGCTCAACCCGGAAGACCCGGCGGTACTCGACAGCCTCGGCTGGGTGCACTTCCGCCTGGGCAATCTCGATGAAGCCGAGCGCTATCTGCGTCAGGCCCTGGATCGTTTTCCCGATCAGGAAGTCGCCGCTCACCTGGGCGAAGTGCTCTGGGCCAATGGCAAACAACGCGAAGCGCGACAAATCTGGGAAAAATTCCTCAAGGAACAACCCGAAAGCCCCATCCTGCGCGGCACCATCAAGCGCCTGACCGGATCTGAGACCCTTTAAATTTATGTTTTTGCGCCACGTCATTGTTTTCAGTTTCATCGCCTTGCTCGCCGGTTGCGCGGGCTTCGGCGCCCGCGAATCGGTCCAGGGCCAAGGCAACCCGGCCCAATGGCGCGAGTACAAACAACAGCTGACCGGCCTCGATGGCTGGCAGATCAACGGCAAGATCGGCATCCGCGCACCCAAGGATTCGGGTAGCGGCACGCTGTNCTGGCTGCAGCGACAGGACTACTACGACATCCGCCTTTCCGGCCCGCTGGGTCGCGGCGCGGCTCGCCTGACCGGTCGCCCTGGCAAAGTCTCGCTGGAAGTGGCCAATCAGGGCCGTTTTGACGCCACGACGCCCGAAGCGCTGGTTGAAGAACAGCTCGGCTGGAAGCTGCCGGTGTCCAATCTGGCTTGGTGGGTTCGCGGGCTTCCGGCCCCGGACAGCAAAAGTCGCCTGACCCTGGATGCCGACAGTCGGCTGGCCAATCTCGAGCAGGACGGCTGGCAAGTGGAATACCTCAGTTATGCCGAGCAAAACGGCTATTGGCTGCCCGAGCGGATCAAACTGCATGGCACCGACCTTGACGTCACGTTGGTGATCAAGGAATGGCAACCGCGCAAGCTGGGGCAATAACGTGACCGTCGCCACATTGACCCTGCCCTCCCCAGCCAAACTCAATCTGATGCTGCACATCCTCGGCCGCCGTGAAGACGGTTATCACGAGTTGCAGACAATTTTTCAGTTTCTTGATTACGGCGATGAAATCACCTTCGCCGTGCGCGACGACGGCGTGATTCGGCTGCATACCGAATTCGANGGCGTGCCCCACGACAGCAATCTGATCGTGAGAGCCGCGAAAAAAATCCAAGAGCAATCCGGCTGCCCGCTCGGCATCGACATCTGGATCGAAAAAATCCTGCCCATGGGCGGTGGAATCGGTGGCGGCAGTTCAAATGCCGCGACGACTTTGCTCGGCCTCAATCATCTCTGGCAACTGGGTTGGGATGAGGATCGACTGGCCNCGCTGGGCCTGACACTGGGCGCCGACGTCCCGGTTTTCGTGCATGGGCACGCGGCTTTCGCCGAGGGCGTAGGGGAGAAACTCACCCCTGTAGACCCCGAAGAACCGTGGTATCTCGTGCTTGTGCCGCAAGTATCTGTAAGTACAGCAGAAATTTTTTCAGATCCACTGTTGACACGTAACTCTCCTCCCATTAAAGTGCGCCCCGTTCCCAAGGGAAACAGTCGAAATGACTGCTTACCGGTTGTAGCAAGGCGTTATCCAGATGTACGTAACGCTTTGAATTTGTTAGGTAAATTTACCGAAGCAAAATTAACCGGAACTGGAAGTTGTGTGTTTGGGGGCTTCCCAAACAAAGCTGAAGCTGATAAAGTCTCGGCCCTTCTTACAGAGACCCTTACAGGGTTTGTAGCAAAGGGAAGCAACGTTTCGATGTTGCATCGCAAGCTGCAAAGTCTGCTCTAAAGGAACCGAGTACTGGGTACTCGTTGCAACAAATACAGGGGCGTCGCCAAGCGGTAAGGCAGCAGGTTTTGATCCTGCCATGCGTTGGTTCGAATCCAGCCGCCCCTGCCATTTTCTAATACTCATCCAGGTTACCCTCAGCCTCTAGGTACTGCGCGTGTCCAAGATGATGGTCTTTACGGGGAACGCTAACCCCGATCTGGCTCGACGTGTCGTACGTCAGCTGCATATCCCTCTCGGTGACATCTCTGTCGGTAAGTTCTCCGACGGCGAAATTACAGCCGAGATCAATGAAAACGTCCGCGGTAAAGACGTCTTCATTATTCAGCCGACTTGCGCTCCGACCAACGATAACCTGATGGAACTCGTCGTGATGGCTGATGCCTTCCGCCGCTCCTCAGCGACTCGAATCACAGCTGTAATCCCTTACTTTGGTTATGCCCGTCAGGATCGCCGTCCGCGTTCCGCACGTGTGGCTATCAGCGCGAAAGTCGTCGCTGACATGCTGACCGTGGTAGGCATCGACCGTGTTCTCACGGTTGACCTGCACGCTGACCAAATCCAGGGGTTCTTCGATATTCCGGTAGATAACATCTACGGCTCCCCAGTATTGGTGGATGACATCGAAGATCAGCGCTTTGAAAACCTGATGATCGTGTCCCCGGACATTGGTGGCGTCGTGCGTGCACGGGCTGTTGCCAAATCCTTGGGCGTGGATCTCGGGATCATCGACAAACGCCGTGAAAAAGCTAATCACTCCGAAGTGATGCATATCATCGGTGATGTCGAAGGGCGTACCTGTATTCTGGTTGATGACATGGTCGACACCGCCGGCACTCTGTGCCACGCGGCCAAAGCCTTGAAAGAGCACGGTGCTGCAAAAGTCTTCGCCTACTGCACACACCCTGTGCTGTCGGGCCGAGCGATCGAGAACATCGAGAACTCCATGCTGGACGAACTGGTGGTGACTAACACCATCCCGTTGTCCGCAGCAGCTCAAGCCTGTTCGCGTATCCGTCAATTGGATATCGCACCGGTAGTTGCCGAAGCGGTTCGCCGCATCAGCAACGAAGAATCGATCAGCGCGATGTTCCGTTAAGGGTCAGCCCTTACGAAACATC
>NZ_NMOJ01000018.1 GCF_002251635.1 Pseudomonas mandelii | reverse complement strand
TCGTTTGACCGCGAACGTTGGCAGCTCCACTAATCAAGGAGNTTCACCATGTTCAAGGCCACACCCAATCCCCCGGAAACGGACGACGTTTCCCCCTACGAATCCACCGATTCCAAAAAACTCAACGAAGCCGCCGAACGCGCGCTCGACTTCCACTTCCCGTCGAATGCCGACATCAAAGCCGTCCCGCGAACCCGCAGCACCCTGTTTTCCGTAGACCCTGAGGCCACGGCCGAAACACTGGCAGTGTATTTGGTCGAGACGCTGGCCTCGGTCGATGTGATGGTCCATCAGTTGGTGGATCATCTGGAGGGTGAGTCGCGCTACGCGCTGCTGGGTATTTCCAACAGCATCATGACGGCGGAGATCACCGCGAACCGGGTGTTGGATAAGATTGATCTGCCCAAGTAGGTGCCGCTTGCGGTGGTGAGTGGCTAACTGATGTTTAGCTGTTAATCAGGGCCAGAAGTGACATAGCCGCGACTTGCGGCGTTTCAAACGCGAAGAACCCCCAGTGGTCAGCCGATCACTGGGGGTTTTTGTTGGCCGCAAGACCGGCCGGTTTCGCCGAGCACCGCCGGTTTACCTCGCAAACCTCCTCGCACCCACCACACACAAAATCACCGCAACGGTAACTCCCAGCATGCCGAGGCTGACGTGCTCGTGAAGCAACGTGGCCGCCAGCGCCAATCCAAAAAATGGCTGAAGCAGCTGCAGCTGCCCAACGGCCGCAATGCCGCCTTGGGCCAGGCCGCGATACCAGAACACAAAGCCGATCAGCATGCTGAACAGTGCCACATAAGCCAGGCTCAACCAGGCCGGCGCACTGATGCCCGAGAACGAAGAGGGCGTCAGCCACCAGGTCAGCGGGGCCACCACCGGCAGCGACAACACCAGCGCCCAGGAAATCACCTGCCAGCCGCCCAGGGTTTTGGACAGTTTCGCCCCTTCGGCATAACCGAGGCCGCAGGCAAGGATGGCCAGCAGCATCAGGATGTCCCCTGCCGGCGAAGCGGTGAGCCCTTGGGAAACGGCGAACCCGACCACCAGCAAACTGCCCAGGACCGAGAAGCACCAGAACGCCGGTCGGGGACGCTCGCCACCGCGCAATACGCCGAATGCGGCGGTCGCGAGCGGCAACATGCCGACGAAGACGATGGAGTGCGCGGACGTCACATATTGGAGTGCCAGCGCGGTCAGCAGCGGAAACCCGACCACCACGCCCATCGCGACGATGACCAAGGGCAGCATCTGGTGGCGCGATGGACGCTTTTCCTTGAACAGCCACAACAGGCACAGCGCCAGCACGCCGGCGATGGTGGCTCGGGCGACGGTCAGAAAGACCGGGTCGAATTCCAGGACGGCCACCCGAGTCGCCGGCAGCGAACCGCTGAAGATCAGCACGCCGATGAGCCCGTTGATCAGCCCGCTGGTGTTCTTTTCCATGGTCTGGTTTTGCAGCTTCGAGGTATGTTCCATTTTGAATTCACTCAGTCGGGTTGCATGAGGCGCATCGTATGACCGACTATCGATACAATCAAAAAATTGTCATGGATACATTTCCCTATGCCTCGCTCCCGGTACAAGTCGCTGGTGGACGCCTTTGCAGCGGATATCCGCTCGGGGCGTTTGCCTCCCGGTACGCGCTTGCCGACTCACCGTTTGCTCGCCGCCAGCCATGGCTTGGCCTTGGTCACTGCCAGCCGGGTCTATGCAGAGTTGGAAGCCATGGGCCTGGTCAGCGGCGAAACGGGGCGCGGGACTTTCGTCCGGGAGACTTCGCTGCCGCCCAGCCTGGGCATTCATCAGCCCAACGTGGCGGCAGGGATGATCGACCTCAACTTCAACTATCCCTCGGTGCCGGGGCAGGCCGATCTGCTGCGCAATGCCCTGCGTCAACTCGCGTTGTCCGGCGACCTGGAGTCCCATCTGCGCTATCAACCCCACGCGGGGCGCCTGCACGAGAGGGCATCGGTCGCGCGCCATCTGGAGGCGCGCGGGCTGACGGTACAGGCCGAGCAGGTGTTGCTCGTCAGTGGCGCGCAGCATGGATTGACGGTGGCGTTGATGGCGTTGCTGCAACCGGGTGATGTGATCGCGGCCGACGCCTTGACCTATCCAGGGTTTAAGGTGCTGGCTGAAACGCTGCATCTGGAAGTCGTGCCTGTTCCTGGGACCGACATCGGGCCGGATCTGGAGGCGCTGGAAAAGCTCTGCCGGAGCCGATCGGTGCGAGCCGTCTACACCATGCCGACGCTGCACAATCCGCTGGGATGGGTGATGGCCGCCGATCAGCGTGAACGCCTGGTGGCGATTGCACGCCAGCACGACCTGCACATCATCGAGGACGCTGCCTACGCGTTTCTGGCTGAGGATTCACTGCCACCGCTCGCGCAACTGGCCCCCGAAAGAACGGTGTACGTTTCAGGGTTTTCCAAGAGCGTCGCCACCGGGCTACGCGTTGGATTCGTCGCGGCGCCCTTGCAAACCGTGCCCGCACTGGAGCGCACGATCAGGGCGACCACCTGGAATACCCCCGGGGTGATGACGGCGATTGCCTGTGCGTGGATCGATGATGGCACCGTTAGCCAGCTCGAAGCGCAAAAGCGTGCAGACGCACAGGCCCGCCAGGCCGTGGCCGACCAGCACCTGGCCGGCCTGCACTTCGTGCGCCATCCATCCTCCTACTTTATCTGGCTGCCCTTGTCGGAAGACGCACGGGCCGACCAGATCGCCATGGCGTTGATGCGCGAGCAGGTGGCGGTATCGACCGCCGAACCGTTTGCCACCTCCGTGCATGTGCCGCACGCGATCCGCCTGGCATTGGGCTCGGTGGACATGGACGCGCTTGGCGTGGCACTGGAGAAAGTGAAGCGGGTGGTGGGGGCTTATACGTAGGGCAGCCATTCCGGGCGCATTCACTTGAGCGAAGGGCGTCGTCAAACACAAGCATGGCCTACGCTTGTTCACAGACGCATGTTCAGTGAGCAGGGTTTGCTCCTGAGCGAGATTCAATCGGCACCCACAAAAACAATATCGGGAGACTCCATATGCTCGCCTTGTTCCGTCGATTCAGCCGCTCCATTGCAGTTGCCATCACCGCTGCTGCGCTTACTACGCCGGCGTTTGCGCTGGACACCGTCAAGTTCATGGCCCCAGGCTCGGTCGGTGGTGGCTATGACCAGACCGCACGGGACCTGGGCAAAGCCCTGGTCGAGGCAAAAGCTGCAAAATCAGTCACCTTCGAGAACAAGGGAGGCGCCGGCGGTACGCTCGGGCTGGCGCAATTTGCCAACAGCACCAAGGGCGACCCGAATGCGCTGCTGGTGGTCGGCGCGATCATGGTCGCGGGGATTGAACAGAACAAGCCGCAAATTACCTTGAAGGACGTGACACCGATCGCCCGGCTGTTTACCGAATACAATGTGATAGCGGTGCGCAAGGAGTCCGAGTTCAAAACCCTGGAGGACTTGCTGAAAGCCTTCAAGGACAAACCGTCCAGCATCACCTGGGGCGGTGGCTCCAAGGGCTCGATCGATCACATCGGGATCGCCGATCTGGCCAGTAAGATGGGAATCCCCGTCAACAAGGTGAACTATGTGGCGTTCGCGGGTGGGGGTGAGGTGGTTGCTCAGGTTCTAGGTGGCCAGATCAAGGTGATCACCGGTGGTTATGCCGAGCTGGGTCAATACATCCGCGAAGGCCAGTTCCGGGTGCTTGCTATTGGCGCGCCTGAGCGCATTGCCGGCATCGATGCGCCGACGCTCAAAGAGAGTGGCTACGACGTGATTATCGGCAACTGGCGGGGTGTTTACGGTGCGGGTGGGCTCACCCCCGAGCAGCGCAAGGAAGTGACTGACGCCGTGCTCGCCGCTGCCGAAAGCAACGGCTGGAAAGCTAATGTCGAGAAAAATAAATGGGCCCCCAACGTGCTGACAGGCGATGAGTTCGGCAAATTCGTCGACGAAGAACACGTGCGGCTGCGTGCGATGCTGGTCGAGGTCGGGTTGATTGCGAAATGAACCAGACTCGTAAAATCCTGCCGGTGCAACTGGCGATCGGCCTCGGTGTGGTCGCCATCAGTACAGTGTTGGCGCTCGGCGCCTACCGCTTTCCCGAGGAGATGGGGTTCGTCATTCTCGGCGCTCACGTCTATCCCTACGCATTAGCGGTGTTCCTCGGCGTGGTTGGTCTGTTGCTGTGCTATCAGGCCGTCACCGGAGGTTTTCGCGAGCTGGCCGATCATGAGGACGAGTCTGCCAAAGCGCTGCCGGGCGGCAAACTCGGGGCTGCCTGGGTGACTGCGGGGTTGGTGGGTGTGGCGGTGTTGATCAACCTCATCGGGTTCGTACTGGCGGCCGGGTTGTTATTCGTCTGTTCGGCGCGAGGGTTTGGCAGTCGCCGCCCGGTGCGCGACCTGGCCATCGGCATTGCCCTGACGCTGCCGATTTACTGGCTGTTCAACGCCGGGCTCGGGGTTTCTCTTCCGCCCCTGATCAACGCCTGGATCTGAGGAGATAAAACACGGTGGATATTCTCTCTAGCCTGGCCATCGGTTTTGCCGCCGCGCTGACGCCAATCAATTTGATGTGGGGGTTCATCGGTTGTTTGCTCGGCACGGCCATCGGCGTCTTGCCGGGGATCGGACCGGCGCTGACCGTTGCGCTGCTGTTGCCGATCACCGCCAAGGTCGACCCTACCGGGGCGCTGATCATGTTCGCCGGGATCTATTACGGTGCTCAGTTCGGCGGCTCGACCACGTCCATCCTGCTCAATACGCCCGGGGAGTCGTCGTCCATGGTCACGGCCCTGGAAGGCAACCTCATGGCCCGAAACGGACGGGCAGGGCCGGCCCTGGCGACGGCGGCCATCGGGTCGTTTGTCGCCGGCACCATCGCGACGGTCCTGCTCACTCTGTTTGCACCCATCGTTGCTACGTTGGCGCTCAAGTTTGGTCCGGCGGAGTATTTCGCGATTCTGGTGCTGTCCTTCACGACCGTGTCGGCGGTGCTCGGCGCGTCAATGCTGCGGGGGTTCGCTTCGCTGGGGATTGGCCTGACCATCGGCTTGATCGGCCTCGACTCGACCTCGGGCATTGCCCGCTACACCCTGGGCGTGCCGGAGTTGGTGGACGGCATCGAAGTGGTGCTCGTGGCGGTCGGCTTGTTTGCCGTGGGCGAGGCGTTGTACAGCCTGCTGTATCAAAAAGAAGAGGCGTCCGGTCGGCACCGGCTGACGTCGTTGTGGATGACGCGCGCCGACTGGAAACGCTCGATCCCTGCCTGGTTGCGGGGCACGCTGATCGGTTTTCCTTTTGGCTCGATTCCGGCCGGTGGCGCGGAAATCCCGACCTTTTTGTCCTATTCGGCCGAACGCAAACTGAGCAAGTTTCCCAAAGAGTTCGCAGGCAGCAAGGGCGAGGGCGCCATCGAAGGGGTTGCCGGTCCCGAGGCGGCCAACAATGCCAGCGCCACAGGGTCCCTGGTGCCGCTGCTGACGCTCGGCATTCCGACCTCGGCGACTGCGGCAATCCTCTTGGCCGCGTTCCAGAACTACAACCTGCAGCCGGGGCCGATGTTGTTTCAGACCTCGGGCGATCTGGTCTGGACTCTTGTCGCCTCGCTGTACATCGGTAACGTCATCCTGCTGGTGTTGAACCTGCCGCTGGTGGGGTTGTGGGTCAAGTTGTTGCAGATTCCCCGACCGTACCTGAACGCCGGCATTCTGGTGTTCGCCACCATCGGCGTGTACGGCATGCGCCACTCTTCATTCGACCTGCTGCTGATGCTGGCCATCGGTTGGGGCGGGGTGCTGATGCGGCGCTTCGATTTCCCCGTCGCGCCGGTGATCGTAGGCATGCTGCTGGGGCCGATGGCGGAAAAGCAGTTGCGCAACGCGTTGTCCATCAGCGAAGGAGACTGGATGATTTTTCTGACGCAACCCATTGCCGCGTCATTCCTCGCGCTGACCCTGTTGGTGTTGATCGTGCCGCATCTGCTGCACGCTCGTGGCATCAAGTTGCATGAGGACGATTAGGCAGTTTTCTTCAATACGCAGGACAGGGCGCTCAGTACCTTGGGCGCTGATTTCCTGAATTGAAGAAGGTGTGCGATGAGTCTGATTATCTCCATGGCGACATTTGCCCTGGTGGCGTCGATAACACCGGGGCCGGTGAACATTGTCGCGTTGAGTTCGGGGGCGCAGTTCGGTTTTCGCGCCAGTCAGTGGCATGTGGCCGGGGCCACGTTGGGCTTTGTGTTGTTGCTGGTGTTGATGGGCCTGGGGCTGCATGAGGTGTTGCGCCTTTGGCCCGCGCTGACGCGGGTGGTGCAACTGGCGGGCGTGGCGTTTCTGTTGTTCATGGCCTGGAAGCTTGCGGCGGACGATGGTCGGATCGACGCGAAAGAGTCGCGTCGGGCACCGTCGATGCTGTACGGCGCGGTGATGCAATGGCTCAACCCGAAAGCCTGGCTGGCGTGTGTCGCGGGTATGGGCGCCTTCGTCGCGGACGGCGAGGCGCGGTTGGTCTGGCAGTTTGCGGCGGTGTATCTGGTGATTTGCTACGTGTCGGTGGGGTGCTGGGCGTATGCCGGAACATTCCTGCAGGGCTATCTGAATAACCCGGCAGGCATGCGCTGGTTCAACCGGGTCATGGCGCTATTGCTGGGAGCAAGTGCCGTGTATCTGCTGGTTTCCTAGCCCCCAGTCAACTCACCTCAATCGAGGCCGTGCAACAAACTGAACTCNTNACTAATTAACCGTTTTGGCTTAACCGCGGTACTGTCCCGGCGTCGCCGCCAAGTGCTGTTTGAATACCCGCTGAAAATGCGCCTGATCGGCAAAACCCGCTTCCAGTGCTACATCCGCAATCAACCTGCCACTGCGCAATTGATCACGGGCGAACTGGATACGCCGGTTGACCAGAAAGGCATGGGGCGTCATGCCGTAATGGTGCTTGAAGGCGCGAATCAGGTAGGACGGCGACAGTTGAGCCGCGTCGCAAATATCCTCGAGCTTGAGTGGGTGGGTGCAGTTGTTGCGAATGTAGTCGGCGGCCCGTTCCAGCTTGAAATTGGGTTCGCGCAGCGCTTGATCGATCGGGTTGAGCCGCTGTTGCACCTCGGTAAAAAACTCCACCGCCGCACTGTGTTTGCGCAGCACGTCCTGCCAGGGATCAACCAGTATTTCGTACAGGCCGTTGAGGCCGGCAAACAGGTTGCTATCGCGGGTGTGGGTGACGGAAAACCGCCTGAAGGTTGAGTCCCGGCTGAAACCGAGCTGATGTTGCAGATCGGTCAGCCAGGGCGTCTCGACGTAAAGCATCAGGTACGACCAAGGCTGGTCGTCAATCGGATTGCAGGCATGCACATCATCAGGGTTCATCAACACCACGGTGCCGGCGCTGACCTGGAACTGCGCTTGCTCATGGAGGTAGGTGCTGCGCCCGGCGGTGATCGCACCGATGGAAAAGTGCTCGTGGGAATGCCGGGTGTAGCAGACCTCGCGGCCGTCGGCGATGGAACGCGCTTCAATGAAGGGCAGGGCATCGTCACGCCAGAAGCGGGGTGCTGTGTCAGCGTCTTTGGCAACGGTGTGCTTCATCGTCAGTGTCCTCGGCAGGCCAGCAACGGAGTGTATTAGCTCTCGCCGTCAAAGGCTCGCCGCAACGCGGCAATGTCGAGCTTTTTCATCTGCATCATGGCTTGCATCGCGCGTTGGGATTTCTTCGTGTCGGGGTCTTTGAGCATGTCCATCATGGCAACCGGCACGATCTGCCAAGACAGGCCGAACTTGTCCTTGACCCAACCGCACTGTTCGTTCTCCGATTGGGCTGAAAGCGAGCCCCAGAAATAGTCGACTTCTTCTTGGGTCTGGCAGTTGACCTGAAAGGAAATCGCTTCGCTGAACGTGAACAACGGACCGCCATTGAGGCCTGTCATGGGCTGTCCGTCGAGTTCGAAACTGACCGTCAGCACCGAGCCTTTGGGCATGCCATGAACCTCTTGGCCGGCCTTGCCGTAGTGAGTGATGGCGGTGATTTTCGAGTGATCGAAGATCGAACAGTAAAACCTCGCCGCCTCTTCGGCCTGATTGTCGAACCAGAGGCAGGGAGTCAGTTTTTGCACGCGTTGCATGGTGATGCTCCTCTACGGGTGATTCATGCTGGATTAACAGCGTAGCCAGCTTGCCGTCGATTGGCTGGACCGTAGATCGACATTTGCCCTCAGGTAGTGGTGCACGGAAGAGTCAAAATGACAAGGATGTGAGTCATATAGACCAATCGCTAAAGTGGTCGTTATGACTCATGTCGCTTCAGGGTGCTGATTTGGAAGGACTAAAAAGTTGGCACGAGACTTGATAAGTAAAACGTACAACTGAACTGCTTCAGGAGTACGGAAAAATGTTCGAGTTCTTCAACAATCCTCAGAACGTTCTGCACCTGTCGAGTCGCGTGCTGGTCGCGGGTCTGGCGCTGCTTTTGGCGGGCATCTACGGCGCGTATCTCTACGACGGCCATGTGCCCATTGTGGTGCTGGTGACGATGCATGCCATGACTATTATCGGGCCGACTTTGCTCAAGATCGGCTACGTCATGCGCCTGCTGGCTCAGCATCGCTTGGGCACAGGTCTGGTCAGGGCGGTGGCCTGATGCGCAGACTCACCGTTGCGCCGGTCTTCAGTCTCGGGTTTCGACCGTTCTTTCTGGNNNNCGCCGGTATGAGTCGGGTGTTTCTGGTGCCGTTTTCCGGGTGGGGGCTAGGTCTTTCGGCGTTGCTGTGGAGCAGCGCTTTCGGCCTTTTTCTCATGCACTACACCGGCATCCTGTTGAAGCGGAGGCGCTAACGCCCGAGGCCGCCGCGATCAGCGATCCACTGCGTGGTCAAATCGATGAAGGCGCGCAGTTTCGGTTGAGTCTGGGTACGACTGGGAAAGTACAGGTACAACGCCGAACTCAGCGGCACAAACGGCTGCAGCACTCGTTCCAGCTGACTGTTCGCCAGCTCGTCGATGATCTCCAGGTTGCAGGCGTAAGCTAATCCGAGCCCGTTTCGGGCGGCGCTGATCAGTAGCTTGCGATCATTGACGAGCACGCCACTCTCGACGCCCACCGTGAAGTCTCGCCCGTCGCTGCGAAATTCCCAGCGATGCGCGTTGCCGGAGTTGGCAAAGCGGAAGCCGATGCACGCATGCCGGGTCAGCTCTTCCGGGCTGAGCGGTTTGCCGGCCTTGGCGAAGTACGCTGGCGAACCCACCACCGACCATTGCAGGTCCGGTGTCAGACGCACGGCGATCATGTCTTTCTCGATGGACTCTCCCAGCCGGATCCCGGCATCGAAACCGCGCTCCATCAAGTCGACCGTGGCGTCGTCCAGTGAAATATCTAGGCTGACCTGCGGGTACGCCTCACGAAACAGCGGCATCAGCGGCTCGATCAACAAGGCGCCGGACAGGCGCGGCGCGGTGATGCGCAACGTGCCCATCGGTTGGTCGCGGAAACCGCTGAGCACCGCCAGCGCCTCGTCGATTTCACTGGCCGCCGGACGCAAGCGGGCGAACAGGCTGGCGCCGGCCTCGGTCAACGCCACCCGGCGTGTGGTGCGCTGGAACAGCAACACGCCCGTGCGCCGCTCCAGCAGCTTGATTGCGTGGCTGACCGCTGTGGGCGTCACCGCCAACCGGGTGGCGGCGAGGGTGAAGCTTTTGTGCTCGGCCACCGCCAGAAACTCGGTCAAGCCGTCGAAAGGATCGTGAGTCATAGCGGCGCCATTATGAAAGACAGTTTCATAGTGCTTGTAACACGAGGGCATTTTTCAGACCAATCTTCGTGCGTACCTTGTGCTCACCCCAACCCAAACAAGGAACACGATCATGACCACTTCCCATACCTTCAAACGTGTCTGGCTCATCACTGGCGCTTCCCGCGGTATCGGCGCCAAGATCGCGGCCGCCGCACTGGCCAATGGCGACGCCGTGGTGGCCACCGCCCGTGATGCCAGCAGCGTCACCCAACGTTTCGGCACTCAACCCGCGTTGCTCGCCGTGTCCCTGGATGTCACCAACGAAGCCCAGGGTGTTACGGTCGCCAAAGCGGCCATCGAGCACTTCGGGCGCATCGACGTGCTGGTCAACAACGCCGGCTTCGGCTTGCTGGGTGCGGTGGAAGAAGCCAGCGCCGATGAAGTGCGCCGCGTGTACGAAACCAACGTCTTCGGCTTGCTGAACGTCACTCGTGCCGTGTTGCCATACATGCGCGCCGCCCGCAGTGGGCATGTGATCAACCTGTCTTCGGTGGGCGGTTACGCGTCGGGCGCGGGTTTTGGCGTCTATTGCTCGACCAAGTTTGCCGTCGAAGGCCTGAGCGAGGCGCTGCACGCCGAGTTGGCGCCGGTGGGTGTCAAAGTCACCGTGGTTGAGCCTGGATACTTCCGTACCGAATTCCTCGAGGGCAATTCGCTGGTTGAATCCCCGTCCACGATTGCGGACTACGACAGCACGGCGGGTGAGGTGCGCAAAATTGCCAAGGCCGTGACCCTGAACCAGCCGGGCGACCCGGACAAGCTCGCCCAGACCATGATCACCCTGGTGGAAGCGAAAAAAGCACCGCTGCGCTTGCTGCTGGGCAGTGACTGCGTCGCGGCGATCGAAGCCAAGAACGTCTTCGTCGCCGATGAGTTGCAGACGTGGCGCGAGGTGTCGGTGTCCACCGACTACTGATCGCAATCTTTGTGGCGAGGGAGCTCCCTCGCCACAAATGCCCACCAGGCACAAAAGCCCGCTAACCCCCAAACCCTCCAAACCCGGTACATCAGAAAAACCGTGTTAGCTGGTTTTGCGACGGCTTCGCCGCCGAGCGGGAGCAAGCTCACTCGCCACAAATGCCCGGGCGCCGGGAATGACAAACGCCACCACCAGACCACCGCCCAACAACGCGCTGCCCTTGAGAAAACCGCGACGTGACACAGGGTTGAGGCTGTTCATGGTTCAGACTCCCTTCAACGTGGCATCAACCGATTTCGGCAGCGCGTTTGACCGCGGCACGGATCCTTGGGTAGGTGCCGCAGCGGCAAATATTGCCGGAGAGCGCCTGATCGATGTCGCTGTCGGTGGGTTGGGGGATCTTCGCCAGCAACGCGGCGGCGGACATGATCTGCCCGGACTGGCAGTAACCGCATTGCACCACGTCGAGTTCGGCCCAGGCTTGCTGCACCGGGTGCGAACCGTCTGTGGACAGGCCTTCGATGGTGAGGATTTTTTGCCCGTGGGCCACCGCAGTGGCGGGCGTGATGCAGGAGCGCAACGGCGCGCCGTCGACGTGCACGGTGCAGGCGCCACACTGGGCCATGCCGCAACCGAATTTGGTCCCGGTCAGGTGCGCGACATCGCGCAGGACCCAGAGCAGCGGCATGTCCGCAGGGACATCCAGCTCCTGATCCTTGCCATTGATGTTCAGGGTCAACATTACGAATTTCCTCAGACTCACGGTGTTCTGAAGGGGCGTCGCTGTGACAACAAAATGCCTACGCGCGCCTCAGGTTATCCCTACAGCTAAGCGCAAAATGCCGGGCGAGACCGGTTCATCGACCACCGGTCAAAAAAAGGCCACCTTGATGGGTGGCCTTGGAATGAGGTTTTGTAGTGATGGCGCTTGGATGGTTAGCGGGCTTTTGTGCCTGGNNNGCATTTGTGGCGAGGGAGCTTGCTCCCGTTCGGCTGCGAAGCAGTCGCCCAGCAAACAACTTGATCTGTCTGATGCACCGCGCTTGCCAGGTTTGGGTCTGCTGCGCAGCCCAGCGGGAGCAAGCTCCCTCGCCACAGTTATCGTGTTGCTACTGAGTCAGCGCGAGGTAGATTGACTGAGTTGATGCTGGGAATCGCTCCAAGGCCACCGATCAAGACGTGGCTACTGATCGCAATCTTTGTGGCCAGGGAGCTGCTGTGGCGAGGGAGCTTGCTCCCGCTGGGCTGCGAAGCGGCCCCAAACCCTCCAAACCCGGTACATCAGAAGCGAGGTGTCGGTGTCCACCGACTACTGATCGCAATCTTTGTGGCGAGGGAGCTCCCTCGCCACAAATGCCCACCAGGCACAAAAGCCCGCTAACCATCCAAGCGCCATCACTACAAAACCTCATTCCAAGGCCACCCATCAAGGTGGCCTTTTTTTGACCGGTGGTCGATGAACCGGTCTCGCCCGGCATTTTGCGCTTAGCTGTAGGGATAACCTGAGGCGCGCGTAGGCATTTTGTTGTCACAGCGACGCCCCTTCAGAACACCGTGAGTCTGAGGAAATTCGTAATGTTGACCCTGAACATCAATGGCAAGGATCAGGAGCTGGATGTCCCTGCGGACATGCCGCTGCTCTGGGTCCTGCGCGATGTCGCGCACCTGACCGGGACCAAATTCGGTTGCGGCATGGCCCAGTGTGGCGCCTGCACCGTGCACGTCGACGGCGCGCCGTTGCGCTCCTGCATCACGCCCGCCACTGCGGTGGCCCACGGGCAAAAAATCCTCACCATCGAAGGCCTGTCCACAGACGGTTCGCACCCGGTGCAGCAAGCCTGGGCCGAACTCGACGTGGTGCAATGCGGTTACTGCCAGTCCGGGCAGATCATGTCCGCCGCCGCGTTGCTGGCGAAGATCCCCCAACCCACCGACAGCGACATCGATCAGGCGCTCTCCGGCAATATTTGCCGCTGCGGCACCTACCCAAGGATCCGTGCCGCGGTCAAACGCGCTGCCGAAATCGGTTGATGCCACGTTGAAGGGAGTCTGAACCATGAACAGCCTCAACCCTGTGTCACGTCGCGGTTTTCTCAAGGGCAGCGCGTTGTTGGGCGGTGGTCTGGTGGTGGCGTTTGTCATTCCCGGCGCGCATCGCTTTGCCGTGGGGGCGGAGAATGAAGGCAACGTGTTTGCGCCCAATGCGTTTTTACGGATCGGCAACGACAACGTCGTCACCGTACTGCTCGGTCACTCGGAAATGGGCCAGGGCATCTGGACCGGCCTGACGATGTTGATCGCCGAAGAACTGGACGCCGACTGGTCGAAAATCCGTGTTGAACATTCACCCGCGTCGGCGGCTGACTACGGCATGGCGGGTTTCGGCGGGATGCAGATCACCGGCGGCTCGACCTCGACCTGGATGGAGTTCGACCGCTATCGGCAGGCCGGCGCGGCAGCGCGCCTGATGCTGATCGATGCGGCCGCCAAGCGTTTCAACGTCGCGCCCTCGGCGATTCACACCGAGTCAGGCGTGGTCATCGCCGGCGACAACCGCGCGACCTACGGCGAACTGGCGGACGATGCCGGCAAGCTGCCGGTGCCGGATCCGGCCTCGATCACGTTCAAAGAGGCCAAGGACTGGAAACTGATCGGCAAACCCACCAAGCGCCTGGACACACCGGAGAAAATCACCGGTCGGGCCAAGTTCGGCATGGACGTGCAATTCGATGGCTTGATGACGGCCATGGTTGCCCGTTCGCCGGTGTTTGGCGGCAGCGTCAAATCTTTCGAAGGCGCCGAGGCGCTGGCCGTGCCGGGCGTGCACAAAGTGGTGCAGGTGCCCACTGGCGTGGCGGTGATTGCCGAGCATTACTGGGCGGCGAAGCTGGGGCGCGATGCGCTGAAAATTGACTGGGACCTGGGGCCGAATGCCGGCCTCGACAGCCAGAAACTGCTGGAAAGCTTCCGCAAACTCGCGGCCACGCCTGGCGTCTCGGCCAGCAAGGCCGGCGATACCACCGCCGCACTGGGCAAGGCGGCGAAGACCGTCGATGTCGAATACAGCGTGCCTTACCTGGCCCATGCGCCGATGGAGCCGCTCAATTGCACGGTGAAAATCAGCAAGGACAAGTGCGAGATCTGGACCGGCACTCAGTTCCAGACCCTGGATCAAATGATCGCGGGCAAGATCACCGGGCTCAAACCCGAGCAGGTTGAAATCCACACCGAATTCCTCGGCGGCGGCTTCGGTCGTCGGGCCAATCCGACCTCGGACTTTGTCGCTGAAGCCGTGCAGGTCGCCAAGGCGGCCGGCGGGCCGGTGAAAACCGTCTGGTCCCGGGAGGACGACGTCCGCGGCGGTTACTACCGCTCGGCGTTCCTGCATCAGGCACGCATCGGCCTGGATGCTGGCGGCATGCCCGTGGCCTGGAAGCATGTGATGGTCGGTCAGTCGATCATGGAAGGGACCGCATTTGCGGCGACCATGGTGAAGGACGGTGTCGACAAAACCTCGGTCGAAGGCGTCGCCGACAGCCCTTACCTCGAAAGCTTGGCCAACCACCAAGTGGAACTGCACTCGCCGACTACCGGCATCAGCGTGTTGTGGCTGCGTTCGGTGGGGCACAGCCACACGGCGTTTGTCATGGAATCGTTGATCGATGAATTGGCGGAGGCGGCTGGCAAGGATCCGGTGGAGTACCGACGAACCTTGCTCAAGGCGCATCCGCGACATTTGGGCGTGCTGAACCTTGCCGTCGAAAAAGCCAACTGGAAGGCGGAACTGCCAGACGGCCACGCCTTGGGTGTGGCGGTGCATGAGTCTTTCGGCAGTTACGTCGCGCAGGTCGCCGAGGTGTCCCAGGACAACCTGAAAATTCGCGTGCACCGGGTGGTGTGCGCGGTGGACTGCGGAATTGCGGTCAACCCGATGAGCATCGCCGCGCAGATGGAGTCCTGCATCACCTTCGGCCTCGGCTTTACCTTGCACAGCAAACTGACGTTCAAGGACGGCCAGGTGGTGCAATCCAATTACCACGACTATCAGGTGCTGCGGCTCAACGAAATGCCGGTGGTCGAAGTGCATATCGTGCCGAGCACTGAACGGTCCGGCGGTATTGGCGAAGCCGGTGTCCCACCCACGGCGCCGGCAGTGGCCAACGCGGTGTTCGCCCTGACCGGGCAACGCTTGCGGGAACTGCCGTTGCAACTGTCGGGGGTGTGAGATGAAACGACATCTGATTCTGGGTGCGGTGGTGCTGATCGGCCTGGTCGGCTACGCCGAGCACCTGTTTGCGGACGATAAGGAAGCCATCAAGGCGTTTGGTACGGTGCAGAAGGTCTTTCAAAGTCCGCGTTGCCAGAACTGTCATATCCCAGGCGATTCGCCGTTGCAGTTCGACGCTGGGATCCCCCACGCCATGAGCGTGGTGCGCGGGATGGACGGCAAGGGCGCAGCGGGTTTGCCCTGCGCGACCTGTCACGCCGACACCAATCCGCCCGCCAGTTACGGGCCGCATGCACCGCCGGGAGCGCCGCACTGGAGCTTGCCGCCGGCGGCGCACAAGATGGCCTGGATCGGGCTGCCGGCCGACCAGTTGTGCGCGATGATCAAGGATCGCTCCAGTAACGGTGACCGTGATTTCGCGGCCCTGATCAAGCACGTCAGCGAGGACAAGCTGGTGCTGTGGGGCTGGAATCCGGGTGAGGGAAGGGCGCCGGTGCCGGTGCCGCACGACATTTTCGTCACCCAGTTCAAGCTGTGGGCGGACGCTGGCGGCCCGTGTCCGGTGCAGGGCAGTTGACCGGCGGTCCGTTAACAGGGAGTCAAACCGGATATGCACGACTCTAAAGTACGTATCCGCCAATGGAGTGAGTCATGCTGATCCCAGGCAAACCGTTCAAGCGCGGTGCTTGTACAGACCCGTTACGTTCGCCACTGCAGGAGCGTGAGCTGCTGCGTGACCTGGCCCGCAAGGCCGAGCAAGAACTGATGGGCGTGCAGATGGCGAGCATGGACGAGTTGACGCTGCTGCCCAACCGTCACGGTTTTACAGCGCTGGCCCAACAGGGGATGGACGCCTGCCAGCAGCTGGGATTGCCGGCGACGCTGCTGTTTTTCGACCTCGATAATTTCAAGCGAATCAACTATCTGTACGGGCGCGCCGAAGGTGACCACGCCTTGAAGACCTTCGCTGACGTGCTGCGTATCGCCTTTCGCGAAAGCGATGTGATTGGTCGATTGGGCAACGATGAGTTTGTCGCCTTGTTGACGGGTGCAAGCGTTGTCGAACTGTCCGCGATCAAGGCCCGGCTCGAAGAAATACTCGCCGAGCGCAATGCCACGGCCAATCGCAGCTTTGCCATTCACTTCAGCATTGGCCAGGTCGAGTTTGATGCTCGGCTACACCCGACAGCGGAAGACGTGTTGGCCCTGGCCGACAAAGCGATGCACGACACGGGTCATTGTTGAGCGGCGCCTTGCAAAGCGGCGGCAACGTAGGCGGCCGTTCGCAACAGCCGGCCATCGTCCCTGAACTTCCCGATGATCTGTAGCCCGACCGGCAACATCGGTTGGGCGCGCACCAGCGGGATGTTCACCTGCGGCCAGCCAAACGCCCCCCAGAACTTGATGAAGTCCGACGGTCCGGTGCTTTCCAGGCCCATCGGCGCGACCATCCCGCAAGAGGCACAGAGCAGGGCGTCGAACGGTTGGCAGAGCTCATTCAAACGGGGCGCAAGCGTGGCCAGGCGCGCCTTGGCAGCGGATTCCTGCTCCCAGGTTGTTGCCGCCGCTCGCTCGAACATGGCCAGTGTCGAAGGGCTCAGTTGAGCGCGGTGGCGTTGGAATTCCTTGGCCAGCGAGCGGGCACCTTCGCAATCGTTGATCAACTGATGGTCGTCGAACACTGCGGCAAATTCATCGGGCAGCTCCAGTTCGCTCACATAATGGCCGGCGCTGCGCAACTGATCCGTGGCCTGCTCCAGAGCGCACGCCACCTCGGCGTCCACCTGATCCCAGCGTGAGGTGCGGCAGAAACCCAGCCTCAGTGGACGCCGCTCGACGTCCGGCACTACAAAACCGGGAATCAACACCCGTGCCACAAGGTGCAGATCGCGCACCGATCGTCCATACCAGCCCACGGTATCGAAGCTCGGGGCCAGCGGCTTTACACCTTCCAGCGACACCAGTCCCAGGGACGGTTTGTAGGCGAAAAGGCCGCAATAGGACGCTGGCTTGAGCAGCGAGCCAGCCGTCTGGGTGCCCAGCGCCACGGCAAAGAAACCCGCTGCCATCCCGGCCGCCGAACCCGCGCTGGAGCTGCCCGGCGTGCGAGCGAGATCGTGAGGATTTCGGGTCGGGCCGGTGTGCATGTAGGCAAATTCGGTGGTGTGGGTCTTGCCCATGATCAGCGCGCCGGCCTGGCGCAGCAGCGTCACCACGTGGGCATCCCGGGACGGTTGATGGTCGGTGTAGATGGGCGAGAAGAATTGCGTGGGGTAGGTGGCGGTGTCGAAGATATCCTTGATGCCGACGGGGACGCCAGCCAGCAGGCCGCGCCCGGTATTCTGCGCAGCATCGGCACGCACCTGCCGGTCGTCGAACGAGACGAACGCCTGGATATCCGGCTCCCGCGCCTGAATGCACTCAAGAAAGGATTCGGCGATGGCGGCAGCGGTCGTATCGCCATTGGCCACCGCTTCACTGAGGGTGGTCGCGTCAAGGGCCGGGCGGTTCATTTGGCAAACAACTGGCTGATATTTTTAAACGCTTTGAACTCCAAAGCGTTGCCGCACGGGTCGAAGAGAAACATCGTGGACTGCTCGCCCACCAATCCCTGGAAGCGGATGCCCGGCTCGATCACGAAGCGTGTCCCAAGGCCTTTCAAGCGCTCGGCCAGCGCCTCCCATTCCGCCATCCCCAGCACCACACCGAAATGCGGCACCGGTACGTTATGACCGTCCACGGCATTGGTGTGCGCCGCTTCCTGAGAAGCGTTTTTCGGTGCCAGGTGAATCACCAGTTGATGGCCGAAAAAGTTGAAGTCGACCCAATGCTCGCTGGAGCGGCCTTCTTCCAGGCCGAATATGTCGCCGTAAAAGCGTCGGGCAGCCGCCAGATCGTAAACCGGAATGGCCAAGTGAAAAGGGGAGAGTTGCATCGGGTTCGCCTCAGGTTCTCAGGAGTTGAAGCAGAGTTTAGCGCTATGATTTTTGATTAAAAGACGATAGTTTTTGCGTCGAGCTCAAATTATTTCGATCAATCGAGAACGCTTATGCTGCGCGAACTGAAAACCTTCATCGCCGTGACGCGCTACGGCACGTTCGCGGCTGCCGGCATGCACATCGGCCTGACGCAGTCGGCGGTCAGCGCACAGATGCGCAATCTGGAACAGGCGCTGGGTATCCGCCTGTTTGATCGCACCGGGCGCCAGGCGATTCTCAATGCCGCAGGGCAACGGGCGTTGCCGATGGCGCAGCAGATCCTCGACACGTTTAGCCGGATGGCCGTCAGTGATGATGTCAGCGAGTACCGTGGCGAGTTGAAAATCGGCGCAGTGGCCACGGTCCAGACCGGGTTGTTGCCTCAGGCATTTTTAAGGTTGAGGGAGCAGGCACCGCTGCTGGAGCCGAAACTGGTGCCGGGCGTGTCGATGAGTTTGTTGAGTCAGGTAGATACCGGTGAGGTGGATCTGGCGATATTGATCAAGCCGCCATTTGAACTGCCCAAAGAGCTGTCGGCGCAGGTGATTCGCCGGGAGCCGTTTGTATTGATCGTGCCGATGGACCTTGAGGGCGATGATCCGTTGCAGATCCTCGCGAGCCATCCGCACGTGCGTTACGACAGCAACTCGTTCGGTGGACGCCTGATAACGCGATTTTTACGTGAACAGCAGATTGATGTGCACGTGGCCATGGAGCTGGATGAGCTGGAAGCCATCGTGAAGATGGTCGAATGCGGGTTCGGCGTTTCACTGCTGCCCGAGGCCGGGCTATGGCTTGAACATGGGGCGAAGGTCAGGATTGTCCCGTTGGGCGAGTTGACGTTCTACCGCGAAATCGTGCTGCTGCAGCGCTACAGCCAGCGCACACAGCCGATCCAGCAGTTGTTTGCCAAGTGCCTGACGCAACCTGCCGGCTAACTCAGGCGCGGCAATTTATGTGCTGTGAAGAATGAATTTTGGCTCTTGAAGACATTAAAACTGTTATTTATGACAGTGATGTGTGTCTCGGCTTTCGCACTATCGTGGCGCTGTCAAACGGATCTGGCTGTCGGGATGGATGTTTTTTTGCATTCCCCCTGATTGCATGGAGCCCTTACTTCAGGAGGATAGCGGCATGACAGCGCAAGCCAACACGCAGCAACGAGCACCAGGTGATCTGGATGTGGGATTTGCTGACAACGGGATGATCAATATTCCTCAAGGTTCGTCTCAATGTGTCGTTGAAACATCTGCCGGGAAACTGCTTTACGTGGCTCAAACAGGCCGTGTCTCATGGATTTATCGAGCCATGGCTGATGGCACTTCCGATCCGACTTTCCAACCGTTCGCGTGGGACTTCGCCAAAGGCCAATTCGAAAGTTTCACACGTTTACTTGCTCGAAGAGACGGCAAATTCCTGTTGATTGGTAACTCGGGTAAAGAGCCCTTTATCCGGCAGGCTGCGATTACGCGATTCAACGAGGGAGGAAGTCCTGATTTAGTCTTTGGCACAAGAATATTGCCTTTACCCGTCGATCCCGTTCCTCCGGAACAGGGTTTGCAGACATTCGGACCTACGGGATGTCTCACTGCTGACCACCATGTTTTAGTGGCCGAAAGTTACCAACGGGTGGACAACGAGGGCACAACTATCGATTCGGCGGGTAGGGTATACACCCTAGATGACCAAGGTCATCCCGACACTGGTTTTGAAGTCAGATTCAAGGGGCTGATTACGACGATCCATAGCATCGGCGTCCTTTCAGACGGGCGCATCGTTGTGTTTGGGATTGTTGACCGACCGTCTTCAGGCATATCAGTCCCGAGAGCGGTCTTGGCTTGCTACAACCGAGACGGCACGTTGAACAAAACCTTCGGCATTGACGGATTTTGGGAGAACGAAAATTACACCAGTTTTGGCTCGATGGTGGTGGATGATGACAAGATAATCATCGCCGCTGCCACGTCGATTAATGACGATGGTAAACGTTATGTTGCCGTGCAGCGGGTATCGGGTAATGGCGCATCGGATGAAACGTTTAACAGTGGATTGCCGTTGGTGGTTGATCTGGGTTCCGACTTTGTAAACATCCCTTCCGTCACCGTACAGCCGGATAAAAAAATCGTGGTCGCAGGGAGTGAGAATTTTCCTGTGCAAAAGCTGTACTGGCTGCGTACCACCGAAGGCGGTGAGCTCGACCCTACTTTTGGTGACTCTGGGGTGGTTCGGCAGCAAACAGGCCGGTTGACTGACATGATTGTCCAGCGCACCGTCAATCGACTCATCCTCGCGGTTAATCTGGACTCAAGTGAAGCTCAAGGTCCGAAAGTCTTGGGTATCCTGAGCTGATAGTGTTTTTACGAACACGCAAGCCATAAATNCCTGTGGGAGCGAGCTTGCTCGCGATGGCAGAGTGTCAGTCGACAAATAAGCTGAATGTCAGACCGCAATCGCGAGCAAGCTCGCTCCCACAGGGGGTTTGCATCAGGCCTGAATCGCAGGCATAAAAAACCCGCCATAACCGGCGGGTTTTTTATGGGCTAGCAGAAGATCACTCTTCCAGGCTACCCATCGCAGTGGTGTTGAAACCACCGTCCACGTACATGATTTCGCCGCTGATGCCGGACGCCAGGTCCGAGCACAGGAAGGCGCCGGCGTTGCCGACTTCGTCGATGGTGACGTTGCGACGCAGCGGGGTTTGCGCTTCGTTGGCGGCCAGCATTTTACGGAAGTTCTTGATGCCGGAAGCGGCTAGGGTGCGGATCGGGCCGGCCGAAACGCAGTTGACGCGGGTGCCGTCCGGGCCCAGGGAGCCGGCCAGGTAACGCACGCCGGCTTCCAGCGAAGCCTTGGCCATGCCCATTACGTTGTAGTTCGGCATGGTGCGCTCGGCGCCCAGGTACGACAGGGTCAGCAGGCTGCCATTGCGGCCTTTCATCATTTCACGGCCAGCTTTGGCCAGGGCCACGAAGCTGTACGCGCTGATGTCGTGAGCGATGCGGAAACCTTCACGGGTGGTGGCTTCAGTGAAGTCGCCGTCCAGTTGGTCGCCCGGGGCGAAGCCGACGGAGTGCACGATGCAATCCAGGCCGTCCCACTTCTTGCCCAGCTCAACGAAAACCTTGGCGATTTCTTCATCGCTGGCCACGTCGCACGGGAAGCACAGGTCAGGGTTGGAGCCCCAGCTTTGTGCGAACTCTTCGACACGACCCTTGAGTTTGTCGTTCTGATAAGTGAAGGCAAGCTCAGCGCCCTCGCGATGCATGGCGGCAGCGATGCCGGATGCGATGGACAGCTTGCTGGCGACACCGACGATCAGTACGCGCTTACCGGCGAGAAAACCCATGTGTTGCTCCTCTCTTTCAGGTTATTGCGCAGTGGCCGGAGCCAGGAAAGCGGCTTCCAGCAACTGCTGTGTATACGGATGTTGGGGGGCGGCAAAGATACTTTGCGCGTCTCCCTGTTCGACCACTTGGCCCTGCTTGACCACCATCAGCTGGTGNCTCAGGGCCTTTACCACCGCCAAGTCATGGCTGATAAACAGATACGTCAAGTTGTACTTGGCCTGCAATCTGCGCAGCAGCTCCACCACTTGGCGTTGCACGGTGCGGTCGAGGGCCGAAGTCGGCTCGTCCAGCAAAATCAACGCCGGTTTTAGCACTAATGCCCGGGCAATGGCGATTCTCTGCCGCTGCCCACCGGAAAATTCGTGGGGGTAGCGGTTCCGGGTTTCCGGGTCCAGGCCTACCTCCTTCAATGCCGCAATAATCGCTTGTTCCTGTTCCGCCTCGGTGCCCATCTTGTGGATCCGCAGGCCTTCGCCNACAATCTCGCTGACGCTCATGCGCGGGCTCAAGCTGCCGAACGGGTCCTGAAACACCACCTGCATTTCCCGACGCAACGGCCGAACCTCGGCCTGCGTCAAGCAGTCTAGCTGCTTGCCTTCAAAACGGATGGCGCCTTTGCTGCCGATCAGCCGCAAAATCGCCAGACCGAGCGTCGACTTGCCCGAGCCGCTTTCGCCGACAATGCCCAGGGTCTGGCCCTGGGGCAGGCTGAAATTGATGCCGTCCACCGCCTTGACGTAATCGACGGTGTTACGCAAAAAGCCTTTCTTGATCGGNAACCAGACTTTCAAGTCCTCGACCTGCAGCAACGGCGGGCCAATTACATTGGTCGCCGGCTTGCCGCTGGGCTCCGCTGCCAGCAGTTCCCGAGTGTACGGATGCTGCGGCGCGCGGAACAACTCTTCGCACGATGCCTGTTCGACGATGCAACCGCGCTGCATGACACATACGCGATGCGCAATTCTTCGCACAAGGTTCAAATCATGACTGATCAGTAGCAATGCCATGCCCAGGCGGGCCTGCAATTCCTTGAGCAATTCGAGGATTTTCAGCTGAACGGTCACGTCCAGCGCGGTGGTCGGTTCGTCGGCAATCAGCANTTCCGGCTCGTTGGCCAGGGCCATGGCGATCATCACCCGCTGGCGCTGGCCGCCGGACAGTTCGTGGGGCAGGGCCTTGAGGCGTTTGTGCGGTTCGGGAATACCCACCAGCTCCAGCAATTCCAGGGTGCGTTGGGTCGCGACCTTGCCCGTGAGCCCCTTGTGCAGGCCGAGCACTTCGTTGATCTGCTTCTCGATGCAGTGCAGCGGGTTCAACGAGGTCATCGGCTCCTGGAAAATCATCGCAATGCGGTTACCGCGGATGTGGCGGATGGTTTTCTCTTTCAGACTCAGCAGGTCTTGCCCGGAATAGTNGATGGTGCCGGCCGGGTGCCGTGCCAGCGGGTAAGGCAGCAGGCGCAGGATCGAGTGGGCGGTCACCGACTTGCCCGAGCCGCTTTCGCCGACCAGGGCCAGGGTTTCGCCGCGCTTGATATCGAAGCTGACGTTGTTGACCACGCGGTGGTGATGGTCGCCGGTGACGAACTCGACGCAGAGGTCGCGGACTTCGATCAGATTGTCCTGATTCATCTCATTTCCTCGGGTCGAAGGCATCGCGCGCGGACTCGCCGATAAACACCAGCAAACTCAGCATGATCGCCAGCACGGCAAAGGCACTCATGCCCAGCCACGGCGCTTGCAGGTTGGATTTACCCTGGGCCACCAGTTCACCCAACGACGGTGAGCCGGCCGGCAGGCCGAAGCCGAGAAAGTCCAGGGCGGTGAGGGTGCCAATGGCGCCGGTCAAAATGAACGGCATGAAGGTCATGGTCGAAACCATGGCGTTGGGCAGGATGTGGCGGAACATGATCGCGCCATTCTGCATCCCCAGCGCCCGGGCTGCGCGCACGTATTCAAGGTTGCGCCCGCGCAGGAACTCGGCGCGCACCACGTCCACCAGGCTCATCCAGGAAAACAGCAGCATGATCCCCAGCAGCCACCAAAAATTGGGCTGCACAAAGCTGGCGAGAATGATCAGCAGGTACAGCACCGGCAACCCNGACCAGATCTCCAGGAAGCGCTGCCCGGCCAGGTCGACCCAGCCGCCATAGAAACCCTGCAAGGCCCCGGCGACCACGCCGATGATCGAGCTGAGCACCGTCAGCGTGAGGGCAAACAGCACTGACACACGAAACCCATAGATCACCCGCGCCAGCACATCACGGCCCTGGTCGTCGGTGCCCAGCAGGTTGACCGAGGAGGGCGGCGCGGGGGCCGGCACCTTCAGGTCGTAGTTGATGCTCTGGTAGCTGAACGGGATCGGCGCCCACAGCGTCCAGGCATCCTTGGCCTTGAGCAGTTCCTGGATATACGGGCTCTTGTAGTTGGCCTCCAACGGGAACTCGCCGCCGAAGGTGGTCTCCGGGTAGCGNTTGAGCGCCGGGAAATACCAGCCGTTGTCGTAATGCACCACCAGCGGTTTGTCGTTGGCGATCAACTCTGCGCCCAGGCTCAGCACGAACAGGACCAGGAACAGCCACAGCGACCACCAGCCACGTTTATTGGCTTTGAAACGCTCGAATCGGCGGCGATTGAGGGGGGATAGATTCATCTCAATGCTCCCGGCTGGCAAAGTCGATACGCGGATCGACCAAGGTGTAGGTGAGGTCACCGATCAGTTTCACCACCAGCCCCAGCAGGGTGAAGATAAACAGCGTGCCGAACACCACCGGGTAGTCACGGTTGATCGCGGCTTCAAAACTCATCAGGCCCAGGCCGTCGAGAGAGAAGATCACTTCCACCAGCAACGAGCCGGTGAAGAAAATCCCGATAAACGCCGAAGGGAAACCGGCGATGACCAGCAGCATGGCGTTGCGAAACACATGGCCATACAGCACACGGTGGTTGGTCAGGCCCTTGGCTTTGGCGGTGACCACATACTGTTTGTTGATTTCGTCGAGGAAGCTGTTTTTGGTCAGCAGCGTCATCGTCGCGAAGTTGCCGATCACCAGTGCGGTGACGGGCAAGGCCAGGTGCCAGAAGTAATCGAGAATCTTGCCGCCCCAGCTCAGCTCGTCAAAATTATTCGAGGTGAGCCCGCGCAAGGGGAACCAGTCGAGGTAACTCCCGCCGGCAAACACCACGATCAGCAGGATCGCAAACAGGAATGCCGGGATCGCGTAGCCGACGATGATCGCCGAGCTGGTCCACACGTCGAAGTGGCTGCCGTGTCGTGTGGCTTTGGCGATCCCCAGGGGGATCGACACCAGGTACATGATCAGCGTGCTCCATAACCCGAGGGAGATGGACACCGGCATCTTTTCCTTGATCAGGTCGATGACCTTGGCATCGCGAAAGAANCTGTCGCCGAAGTCCAGGGTGGCGTAGTTCTTGATCATGATCCACAAGCGTTCCGGCGCCGATTTGTCGAAGCCGTACATGTGCTCGATTTCCTTGACCAGCATCGGGTCCAGACCCTGCGCGCCGCGATAGGCCGAGCCGGCCACCGAGACCTCGGCACCGCCCCCGGCAATGCGGCTGGTGGCGCCGTCAAAGCCTTCGAGCTTGGCGATCATCTGCTCCACCGGGCCACCGGGAGCGGCCTGGATGATGATGAAGTTGATCAGCAAAATCCCGAACAGCGTGGGGATGATCAGCAGCAGTCGCCGAAAAATATACGCCAGCATCTGATTACTCCGTGCCCGCAGGGTCGGCTTGCAGTTTGGTTTCGACTTCTACCGCAGGTTTCGCATCAGGCTTGACCCACCAGGTCGTGGTGCCGATGTCGTACTTGGGAGAGACTTTCGGGTGACCGATGTGGTTCCAATAGGCCACGCGCCAGGTCTTGATGTGCCAGTTGGGGATCACGTANTAGCCGAACTGCANCACGCGGTCCAGTGCCCGGGCATGGGCCACCAGGCTTTTGCGCGAATCGGCGTTGATCAGCTGCTCGACCAGTTGATCGACCACCGGGTCCTTGAGGCCCATGGAATTGCGGCTGCCGGGTTTGTCGGCCGCGGCGGACATCCAGAACTCGCGCTGCTCGTTGCCCGGTGATGTCGATTGCGGGAAGCTGCCTACCAGCATGTCGAAGTCCCGCGAACGCAGGCGGTTGATGTACTGCGAAACGTCGACGCGGCGAATCACCAGGTTGATGCCAAGGTCGGCCAGGTTGCGCTTGAACGGCAGCAGTACCCGTTCGAAGTCGGTCTGGGCCAGCAGGAACTCGATGTTCACGGGTTTGCCGGTGGTGTCGACCATCTTGTCGTCGACGATCTTCCAGCCGGCCTCTTGCAGCAGTTGGTAAGCCTTGCGCTGCTGGGTGCGGATCATGCCGCTGGCGTCGGTCATCGGGTTCTGGAACGCTTCGCTGAACACCTGCTCGGGGATCTTGCCGCGGAACGGACTCAAAATTTCAAGCTGATCGGCGTCGGGCAGGCCGGTCGCGGCCATTTCCGAGTTTTCGAAGAAACTGCGGGTACGCACGTAGGCACCGTTGAACAGTTGCTTGTTGGTCCATTCAAAGTCCAGCAGCAACGTAAAGGCCTGGCGCACGCGCACGTCCTGGAACACCGGACGGCGCAGGTTGAACACAAAGCCCTGCATGCCGGTCGGGTTGCCGTTTGGGATTTGTTCCTTGTTCAATCGCCCCTNAGCCACGGCCGGAATGTTGTAGGCGTTGGCCCAGTTCTTCGCGCTGAATTCCAGCCAGTAGTCGAACTGCCCGGCCTTGAGGGCTTCCAGCGCGACGGTGTTGTCACGGTAGTAATCGGTGGTCATTACGTCGAAGTTGTAGAAGCCACGGTTGGCCGGCAGGTCCTTGCCCCAGTAATCCTTGACCCGCTCGTAGCGTATCGAGCGGCCGGCCTTCACTTCGGTCACCTTGTAGGGGCCGCTGCCCAGCGGCATTTCAAGGTTGCCCTTGTTGAAATCGCGGTTCGCCCACCAGTGCTTGGGCAACACCGGCAGCTGGCCGAGGATCAGCGGCAATTCGCGGTTATTGGTGCGCTTGAACTTGAACAGCACGCGCAGCGGGTCTTCGGCCACCACTTCGTCGACATCGCTGTAGTAACCGCGATAGAGCGGGGCGCCTTCCTTGGTCAGCATCTGGAAGCTGAACACCACGTCTTCGGCACGCATCGGATGGCCGTCGTGGAAGCGCGCTTCAGGACGCAGGTAGAAGCGNACCCANCTGTTGTCCGGGGCTTTTTCGATCTTGCCGGCCACCAGCCCGTATTCAGTGATGGGCTCGTCCAGNCTNTGTTTGGCGAGGGTGTCGTAGATTATGCCGATGTCGTCGGCCGGTACGCCTTTGCTGATGAACGGGTTGAGGCTGTCGAAGCCGCCGANGCCGGCCTCGCGGAAGGTACCGCCCTTGGGGGCGTCGGGGTTTACGTAGTCGAAATGCTTGAAGTCGGCCGGGTATTTCGGCGGCTCGTTGTACAGGGTCACGGCATGTTGCGGGGCGGCGCAGGCCAGCCCGGCGAACAGCAGACCGCTGGCCTGCAACAGCAGGGCGCTCAGGGGTTTCATCGATCCTTCTCCGAAGATTTCAGCCACCATGCGCTCAGGCCCAGGCTGTAGGGCGGCGTGGTGACAAAGGCGAACCGGTTGCGGTACGCCAGGCGATGATAGTTGAGGTACCAGTTGGGGATACTGTAGTGCTGCCACAGCAGCACCCGGTCCAAGGCGCGGCCGGCGGCCAATTGTTCTTCGCGGGTCTGCGCCGCCAGCAGTTGGTCCAGCAGGTGGTCCACCACCGGGTTGGCGATGCCTGCGTAGTTCTTGCTGCCCTTGACCCCGACCTGGCTGGAGTGGAAATACTGCCATTGCTCCAGGCCCGGGCTGAGGGTCTGGTTGAGCGTCATCAGGATCATGTCGAAATCGAACTGATCGAGGCGTTGTTTGTACTGGGCGCGATCGACCGTGCGCAGCCGCGCGTCGATGCCAATGCTGGCGAGGTTCTCGACGTAAGGCTGAAGGATGCGCTCCAGGTTCGGGTTGACCAGCAGGATCTCGAGTTTGAGCGGTTGGCCCTTGGCGTTCTCGATCCGTTGCCCATTGAGCTTCCACCCGGACTCGGCGAGCAGCGCCAGGGCCTTGCGCATGGTTTCCCGGGGGATGCCGCGGCCTTCGGTCTTTGGCAGGCTGAACGGCTCGGTGAGGAGCTTGGCGGGCAACTGTTCGCGATACGGCTTGAGCAACAGCCATTCATGACCCACCGGCACGCCGGTCGCGGAAAATTCGCTGTTGGGGTAGTAGCTCACGGAGCGTTTGTAGGCGCTGCTGAACAGGGTACGGTTGGTCCACTCAAAGTCGAACATCAGCCCCAGCGCCTCGCGCACCTTGGCCTGGGCGAAGGTCGGACGCCGGCTGTTCATGAACAGNCCCTGGCTCTGGGTCGGGATCTGGTGNGGGATCTGCGCCTTGATCACGTCGCCGCGGCGCACCGCCGGGAAGTTATAGCCTGTGGCCCAGTTCTTGGCCTGGTGTTCGATGTAGATGTCGAACTCGCCGGCCTTGAAGGCTTCAAAGGCCACGTCGCTGTCGCGGTAGAACTCGACTTCGACCTTGTCGTAATTGTAGAAGCCNTGGTTGACCGGCAGGTCTTTGCCCCAGTAATCCTTGACCCGCTCGAACACCAGTTGCCGGCCTGGGGTGACTTTGGTGATGCGATACGGCCCGCTGCCCAGCGGTGGTTCGAACGTGGTGGCCTTGAAATCGCGGTTCTTCCAGTAATGCTGGGGCAATACTGGCAACTCGCCCAGGCGCAGGATCAGCAATGGGTTGCCGGCGCGCTTGAACACGAAACGGATGCGATGACGGTTGAGGATGTCGACCCGCGCCACCTCTTGAAGGTTGGTGCGGTACTGCGGGTGGCCTTCGGTCAATAGCGTGCGATAGGAAAATGCCACGTCATAGGCGGTGATGGGTTTGCCATCGTGGAAGCGCGCTTCCGGGCGCAGGTTGAACACCACCCAACTGCGGTCTTCGCTGTATTCCACCGACTGGGCAATCAGCCCGTAGCTGGAGGTCGGTTCGTCGCCGGACGGCGCGTACTGGCCGGTGCCGACCATCAGCGGCTCGTTCAGCTCATTGACGCCGTATTGCAGGAAGTTGGGGGTGGAAACCGGGCTTGAGCCCTTGAAGGTGTAAGGGTTGAGGGTGTCGAAGGTGCCAAACGCCATCACCCGCAACGTACCGCCCTTGGGCGCTTGCGGGTTGACCCAGTCGAAGTGGGTAAATCTGGCCGGGTACTTGAGCGTGCCGAACTGCGCATAACCATGGCTTTCGCTGATCGTCGCGCTTGCGGTGGAGCTCAAGGCCAGGCTGATCAGGANTAGAAGGAGGGGACGCTTCAAGTCAGAGATCCGATCCAGGCGGCTTGGGCTTTGTGGGCCGTACAGTAACAGCTTGTATCGACAGGAAAAAGACAGGGGGTTAATGCGTTGTTAATTGCCGGGGTGACGGTGCGGCAGGCGCAGAACCTGTGGCGAGGGAGCAAGCTCGCTCGCCACAACTGTCATTGCAGCCACCGCTTCGAAAGCCCTCAAATCACAGGCAAAAAAAGGTCTGCATGCGGGCAGACCAGNNTGGGACGTCTCCTTCGTGACGTGTGATCGTTTGACCTCCAGCCAACGACGACGTTCGTTGCCTGTCCGGCGGGCAAAGAAAAAGCCCCTGAAAAATCAGGGGCTCGTTTTTAGCGCGGCGAAGACACCGTCAACATCTGCCCAGGCTTCAACGCCTGACCGACACGCGGATTCCAGCGCTTGAGGTGCTGCATTTCAACGTTGAAGCGTTTGGCGACCATGTACAACGAATCGCCTTGCTGGACCTTGTATTGGGTCTGCGGCTTTTCCTTGGCGGCTTTGCTGTTGGTCCTGCTGTTCGCCGCCACAACGGTGTTGACGCGACCGCCGCTACGTTTGGCAGTGTCCTGCATCACCAAAGTCTGGCCGACCTTGAGTTTCTTGCCGGTCATCTTGTTCCAGCGCTGCAGGTCCTTCACGTCGACCTTGTTCGCCTTGGCGATGGCGGCCAGGTTGTCGCCGCGTTTGACGCGGTAGGCACGTTTGAGGCTGGCGATTTCGGATTCATCGGCGCCTTCGAAGACTGGCTTGAGCGACTTCTTGCTGATCAACTCTTCAGGACGCATGGTCGAGAGGCTGGCGGTCAGCAACTGCGCCTTGGAGCTCGGTACGAGCAAATGCTGGGGGCCGTCGAGGGTGGTGCGTTGTTTCAAGGCCGGGTTGAGCTGGAACAGTTCGTCTTCGTCGATCTCAGCCAGCGCGGCGACCCGGGACAGGTCCATGCGCTGGTTGATTTCGACGACCTGGAAGTACGGTTCGTTGGCGATCGGGTTGAGATTCACGCCGTAGGCTTCGGGGGCCAGCACGACCTGGGACAAGGCCAGCAGCTTGGGCACGTAAGCCTGGGTTTCGGCAGGCAGAGGCAGGTTCCAGTAGTCGGTAGGCAGGCCGAGTTTTTCGTTGCGCTCGATGGCCCGGCTGACCGTGCCTTCACCGGCGTTGTACGCCGCCAGGGCCAGCAACCAGTCGCCGTTGAACATGTCATGCAGACGTGTCAGATAGTCCAGGGCCGCGGTGGTCGAGGCGGTGATGTCGCGACGGCCATCATAGAAGCGGGTCTGACGCAGGTTGAAGTAACGGCCGGTGGAAGGAATGAATTGCCAAAGACCCACCGCGTCGNTGCGGGAATAGGCCATTGGGTTGTAGGCACTTTCAATCACTGGCAGCAGGGCCAGCTCCAGGGGCATGTTGCGTTCTTCAAGCCGTTCGACGATGTAATGAATGTAGAGGCTGCCGCGTTCTCCGGCGTTCTCCAGGAAGGAAGGGTTACTGGCGAACCACAAACGCTGTTGCTCGATGCGCGGGTTGACGCCCAGGCCGTCCTGCAACTGGAAGCCCTGACGCATGCGCTCCCAGACATCCTGTGGAATTTGCGGAGTCGGCTTCTCGCTGAGCCAGATAGGTTTCTGCTTGGCGCGGGCGGCGATATTCGGAGTGTGTGTCGCTTCGGTCTGCGGCACATGGCTGGAACAGCCCGCCAGAGTGGCGGACACAGCCACCGCGATGGCTTGAGCCAGGCGGGTCAATGCGTCTGAAGAGATGGATTTACGAATAGATGACGACATTGGCTGGAAGTAAGTTCCGGGCAAAAATGTCGGGCGATTCTAGAAAGCGCTTTGGTTCCGGTCAACCATTCAGAATTTTTGTACCAACGATGCGGCGACTTAGAACTTATCTTTCCAAGCCCGAAGAGCAGCAAAGACCGCACTCGGAGACCGGTTTTGGGTTCCATTCCGTTCGTCCACTTTTTCTTTAACGGATGTTTCATCAACACGCAAAAACGGGTTCGTCAGCTTTTCAAGCGCCAAAGTAGAGGGCAGCGTCATGATTCCGGCCGCACGTTGCTCGGTGACTTTTTCCAGACGTGCGGTGATGTCCGGATTGCCGGGTTCGACCGCTGCTGCGAATTTCAGGTTGCTCAGGGTGTATTCGTGGGTGCAATAGACCAGCGTATCTTCCGGCAGCGCAGCGAGGCGGCTCAGCGAGGTGTGCATCTGCTCGGGCGTGCCTTCGAACAAGCGCCCGCAACCGGCGGCAAAAAGGGTGTCGCCGCAGAACAACAGGCCGTGGTGGTAATAGGCAATATGCCCCAGGGTGTGTCCGGGAACCGCAAAGACATCGAATTCCCAGCCCAGCACGCTCACGCGGCCGTTGTCCTTGAGCGCCACGTCCCGCGCCGGGATGGTTTCGCTGGCCGGGCCGTAGACTTTCGCGTCTGTCGCTTTTTTCAGCTGCTCGACACCGCCGACATGATCATGATGATGGTGAGTGATCAGGATATCGCTCAATACCCAGCCCGGATGCTCCGCCAGCCAGGCTTGTACGGGCGCGGCATCACCCGGATCGACCACGGCGCAGCGTAGGGTGTGCGGGTCTTGTAACAACCAGATGTAGTTGTCGGTGAACGCGGGGAGTGCACTGATCTGTATCATTCTTCGATTCGCCAAGCTGAACACATTGGTGCATCTTAGAACGTCTAGGCGAGTTGGAGAATGCAATGACTGATAAAGCGTTCGCCCAGGCCGATCCTGAATGGCTGGCCCTGATCAGCGCGGCCCGTGAATGGCTGTCCGGGCCGATCGGGCAATTTCTGCTGGATGAAGAACGGCGCATGCTCGAAGACGAGTTGGGTCGGTTCTTTGGTGGTTACCTGGTGCATTACGGCCCGTCGGCCCAGACGCCGCCTGCCGCGCCGCAGGTGCAACGCAATGTGCGCCTGGGCGCGCCGTTGCCGGGGGTGGAGATTGTCTGCGAGGAACAGGCCTGGCCGTTGAGCGAGCATGCCGCCGATGTGGTGGTGATGCAGCACGGCCTGGATTTCTGCCTGTCGCCCCACGGCTTGCTGCGTGAAGCCGCGAGCAGTGTGCGCCCCGGCGGGCATTTGCTGATTATCGGCATCAACCCCTGGAGCAGCTGGGGCCTGCGCCATGTGTTCGCCCATGACGGCCTGCGCCAGGCGCGCTGCATCGCGCCGTCACGGGTAGGCGACTGGCTGAACCTGCTGGGCTTTGCGCTGGAGAAACGCCGCTTCGGGTGCTATCGTCCGCCGCTTGCGTCCGCCAAGTGGCAAGGCCGTCTGGCCGGCTGGGAACGCCGGGCGGGTGCGTGGCAGCTGTCGGGCGGCGGCTTCTATTTATTGGTGGCGCGCAAGATTGTGGTCGGGCTGCGGCCGGTGCGTCAGGAACGGCGCGAACCGATGGGCAAGCTGATTCCATTGCCGATGGCCAAGGTCAACCGTCGTAACATCGAGCCGTAATACACTTTTTATTTCCCGGCCGGGTTTGCCCCGGCCTCGGGCATCGTCGGTCACTGATCGGCGAGCCACGGCATTTTCTGGATAGATTGGCATGAGCGATAGCGTAGAACTCTTCACCGACGGCGCCTGCAAGGGCAACCCCGGCCCCGGCGGTTGGGGCGCGTTGCTGGTGTGCAAGGGCGTGGAGAAGGAACTGTGGGGCGGCGAAGCCAACACCACCAACAACCGCATGGAGCTGATGGGTGCCATCCGTGGCCTGGAAGAGCTCAAGCGCCGGTGTGACGTGCTGCTGGTGACCGACTCGCAATACGTGATGAAGGGCATCAACGAGTGGATGGTCAACTGGAAAAAGCGCGGCTGGAAAACGGCGGCCAAGGAACCGGTGAAGAATGCCGACCTGTGGCAGCTGCTCGATGAGCAATGCAACCGCCACAACATCACCTGGAAATGGGTGCGCGGGCACATCGGCCATCCTGGCAACGAACGCGCCGACCAACTGGCCAACCGTGGCGTTGATGAAGTGCGCGGGTACAAGCAGGCCTGACTCAACGCTGAACCTTTGTGAGAGCTCGCTCTCACAGGACCTCACAGTTTCAAGATGGCAGTCGCCAGTTTTGGTCTGGCTGTCTGCCTCCAGGCTTTATAAGTTCTTCGCGAGCAAGCTTCGCTCCTCCAGGGTGTCACAGCATCAAGATCGCGGTGGCCAGTTGTTGGTCTGAATACGGTTCGTTGACCACCCCGCGAATCCGCAAAAACGCCGCCTGGATCCGCGCCCCGCGAATCACCCCCTCGCTCGCCACAAACGCTGCCGCATCATCCTTGGCCGCCAGTACGATCTTGTCGTCGCTGAATGAGCCACTGGTGCCTTTGGTGGAGCTCATCGTCAGACTGACGGTGACGTCTGTGCTGATGACAAAACTGGTGGCGTGGGCGCCGGAACCCAGCAAACAGGTACTCAATAAAACCAGAGAGCTCGCTCTCACAGGACCTCACAGTTTCAAGATGGCAGTCGCCAGTTTTGGTCTGGCTGTCTGCCTCCAGGCTTTATAAATATTGCTAATGATGGCTGAAAGCTGCATGAGCGCCGCTCACTTGGCGGCACGCGCGCCGTATCCCGCGAGCGTGTTAACATCGCCGCTTTTGCACGATTGACCCGTTGAGAGCTGANCCCTGATGGCCATCCGATCTGTTGTACTCGATACCGAAACCACCGGCATGCCGGTGACCGATGGCCACCGGATCATCGAAATCGGTTGTGTCGAGCTGATGGGGCGGCGCCTTACCGGCCGTCACTTTCACGTTTACCTGCAACCGGATCGCGAGAGTGACGAGGGCGCCATCGGCGTACACGGCATCACCAACGAATTCCTGGTGGGCAAACCGCGTTTCACTGAAGTGGCCGATGAGTTTTTCGAATTTATCAATGGCGCCCAGCTGATCATCCATAACGCGGCGTTCGACGTCGGTTTCATCAATAACGAATTTGCCCTGATGGGGCAGAGCGATCGTGCGGATATCTCCCAGCACTGCTCGATCCTCGACACCTTGATGATGGCCCGTGAGCGTCACCCAGGCCAGCGCAACAGCCTGGATGCCTTGTGCAAGCGCTATGGCGTCGACAACTCCGGCCGTGAACTCCACGGCGCCTTGCTCGACTCCGAGATTCTCGCCGACGTTTACCTGACCATGACCGGCGGGCAAACCAGCCTGTCCCTGGCCGGTAATGCGTCCGACGGCAACGGTTCCGGCGAAGGCGCGGACAACTCCGCCACCGAAATCCGCCGCTTGCCGGCCGATCGCCAGCCGACCCGGATCATCCCCGCCAGCGAAGATGACCTGGCCCGGCACGTGGCACGCCTGGAAGCCATCGCCAAGTCCGCCGGCGCCCCGTCGCTGTGGCAGCAATTGGTCGAGGCCAAGGCGCAGGCTTGAGTCAGATCTGAAGTGACATCGCTTTTGTGGCAAGGGAGCTTGCCACAGGGCTTTTGTTNATTTCAGTTTGAGTTGATGGCCACATGATGGTGCGCTCATTGACCCGCTTCAGGGCATCGTCGCTCGCCACATCCGCTTCAACCCTCTACCCTGAGCATATTGGCAGGCCACGGTCTGTAGCCTCAGGACACTGAGCCTCATGTATAAAGATTTGAAATTCCCGGTCTTNATCGTACATCGCGACATCAAGGCCGACACCGTTGCCGGTGATCGGGTNCGTGGCATCGCCCGGGAACTGGAGCAGGAAGGCTTCAGTATCGTTTCGGCGGTGGACTACACCGAAGGGCGGCTGGTCGCTTCGACCCATCACGGGCTTTCCTGCATGTTGATCGCCGCCGAAGACGCCAGCGCCCATTCTCATTTGTTACACAATATGGCTGAGTTGATCGGCCTGGCGCGGGTGCGCGCGCCGGACTTGCCGATCTTTGCGCTGGGCGAACAGGTCACGCTGGAAAACGCCCCGGCCGATGCCATGGCCGAGCTCAATCAACTGCGCGGCATTCTCTATCTGTTTGAAGACACCGTGCCCTTTCTGGCGCGGCAAGTGGCCCGGGCGGCCCGCAAATACCTGGATGGTTTGCTNCCGCCGTTTTTCAAGGCATTGGTGCAGCACACCGCCGATTCCAATTACTCCTGGCACACACCCGGCCATGGTGGTGGTGTGGCTTACCGCAAAAGCCCCGTCGGGCAGGCGTTTCATCAGTTCTTTGGGGAAAATACCCTGCGTTCGGACTTGTCGGTGTCGGTGCCGGAGCTGGGTTCCTTGCTCGATCACACCGGCCCGCTCGCCGAGGCGGAAGCCAGGGCCGCGCGTAACTTCGGCGCCGATCACACGTTCTTTGTGATCAACGGAACCTCGACGGCCAACAAGATCGTCTGGCATTCCATGGTCGGTCGCGACGACCTGGTGCTGGTGGATCGCAACTGCCACAAGTCGGTGTTGCATTCGATCATCATGACCGGCGCGATCCCGTTGTACCTGTGCCCGGAGCGCAACGAACTGGGGATCATCGGCCCGATCCCCCTGAGCGAATTCAGCCGCGATTCGATTCAGGCAAAGATTGACGCCAGCCCGCTGACCCAAGGCCGTGAGCCCAAGGTCAAGTTGGCCGTGGTGACCAATTCGACCTACGACGGCCTCTGTTACAACGCCGAACTGATCAAGCAGCAATTGGGCAACAGTGTCGAGGTCTTGCACTTTGACGAGGCCTGGTACGCCTACGCGGCCTTCCACGAGTTTTTCGCCGGTCGTTATGGCATGGGCACCTCGCGCACCCCGGACAGCCCCCTGGTATTTACCACGCATTCCACGCACAAACTGCTGGCCGCGTTTAGCCAGGCCTCGATGATTCACGTCCAGGACGGCGGCGCGCGGCAACTNGACCGCGACCGTTTCAATGAAGCGTTCATGATGCACATCTCCACCTCGCCGCAATACAGCATCATTGCCTCGCTGGACGTGGCGTCGGCGATGATGGAAGGCCCGGCCGGGCGTTCGCTGTTGCAGGAGATGTTCGACGAGGCCCTGAGCTTCCGGCGCGCACTGGCCAACCTGCGCCAGCATATCGCCGCCGAGGACTGGTGGTTTTCCATCTGGCAACCGCCGTCGGTGGAAGGCATCGAGCGTGTGGTCACCGAAGACTGGCTGCTGCAGCCCGACGCTGACTGGCACGGCTTTGGTGGTGTGACTGACGATTACGTGTTGCTCGATCCGATCAAAGTNACCCTGGTNATGCCTGGCCTGACCGCAGGCGGTGCACTGAGCGAACGCGGGATTCCGGCGGCGGTGGTCAGCAAGTTCCTTTGGGAGCGAGGGCTGGTGGTCGAGAAGACCGGCCTGTATTCATTCCTGGTGCTATTTTCGATGGGNATTACCAAGGGTAAATGGAGTACCTTGCTCACCGAGTTGCTGGAGTTCAAGCGCAGCTACGACGCCAACGTCAGTCTGGCGACATGCCTGCCCTGCGTGGCGCAACAGAACGTCGCACGTTATCAGGGCATGGGGTTGCGGGATNTNTGCGATCAATTGCACAGTTGTTACCGCAGCAATGCCACGGCCAGGCACCTCAAGCGCATGTACACGGTATTACCGGAAATTGCGATGAAGCCGGCTGACGCCTATGATCATTTGGTGCGGGGTGAAGTGGAGGCGGTGTCGATCGATGCCCTGAAAGGGCGAATTGCCGCGGTGATGCTGGTGCCGTATCCACCGGGCATTCCGTTGATCATGCCGGGCGAGCGCTTTACCGAGGCGACGCGGTCGATCATCGATTACCTGTCGTTTGCTCGCACGTTCGACAGCAGCTTCCCCGGTTTTGTCGTTGATGTGCACGGACTGCAACACGAAGACGAGGGCAATGGACGGCATTACACCGTTGATTGCATCAAGGAATGAGGACCTTTCCCAGCATGCAACCGATCATGAATCCCAAATACCCAGGCCTCTCGGTGCGTGTCGCCGATGAGGGTTTCGCGCCTTACATCTGGGGCAGTGATTTCAGTTTTGAAGTCGCGGCCTATGGCGCAGCCGTAATCGGCAAACCGGTGGAGCAGTGGCAGGTAACGCCGATCACCCCTTATCGAAAGTGTTACGGCATTGATCCCGAGGAGTTCAGCAGTTTCCGCGATGCCGCCGACAGCGCGGTGTTCATGGCCTATCTCGATGATGAGCCCGTCGGCCATCTGGTGGTCAGCACCAACTGGAACGGCTTTGCCCATATCGACGAGTTGGCCGTGCATGCTCCGGCGCGCCGTCACGGTGTGGCCAAGGCGTTGCTGGACGTGGCGCAGTTCTGGAGTCGCAAGAAAAACCTGCCGGGCATGATGCTCGAAACCCAGAACAACAATTTGGGCGCCTGCCGACTCTATGAGCGCTGTGGTTTCGTGATAGGCGGAATCGATCATCTGCGTTATCGCGGCATCGACCCGAACACAGCCGAAGTCGCGTTGTTCTGGTATCGCCTGTTCGATAATCCGCTGGAAAACCCGCTCAGCTCGACAACATCGCCGCGGCTTGTTCCGTGAGGATGTCCAGCAGCACCTGAACGGCCGACAAGGGTTCGCCGTTCTTCAGGGTCAGGGCATAGAGGCTGATCGGCACTGCGGGCGCCAACGGGCAGGCATCCAGGCCGCTCGACTTGGCCCCGAGGGCGGTGAACGGATCGACAATCGCCAGGCCTTCGCCGGCTTCCACCATGCTGCGCATCATCTGGTAGGTCTGCACCCGTGTCTGGATGACCGGGGCAGGGCGCAAAGCATGCAGTTTGTTGTCGAGCGCCGGGCTCAGCGGATCATGACCTTCCAGGCCAACCATCGACTGGCCAGCCAGATCCTGCAACGAAATGTACTTCTGTTTCGGTTGCAGCCAGCCATGGGGTGCCAACAGCTGGAGTTTGCCCTGGGCAATGACCTGGCAATGAATGTCGGCGTGGTCGGGATCGTGCAGGCTCAGCCCCAGATCGCTTTCACGCAGCAGCAGGCTTCTGACGATCTCGCGGGTGGGTTGGCTCAGCAGGGTGCAAGGGGCATCGGGAAGGCGTCGGCGCAGGGCGGCGATGCTGTGGGGCAATAATTGTTGGGCCAACGGCGGGGTGCAGATGATGCGCAGCGGGTGCGCCTGATATTGCTTGAGGCTGCTGGCCAGGCGCTGGACCGGCTCAAGCGCGTCGTAGACGTGGGCGATTTCAACCTGCAACTCCCGCGCCTCGCGCGTCGCCTGCAAACGTCCACGCACGCTGGAAAACAGCATGAATCCCAACTGATCCTCGGCGTCGCGCAAAATGCCTTCGACCTCGGTCACCGGCAACTGCAGCCATTCGGCGGCGGTGCCCAGGTGACCGGTCTGCAAGAGCGCGTGGATCACTTCGATATGACGTAAACGCATGCGTGAAGTCCATGTTCAGCAGGTGAGGGAGTCAGTGACTGAATCCTAACTCAAGTGCGCGCATATGACTTCTGCTCATAACGCGGGGTTATGAGGCGGTGGTGATTTCCGGCCGGCTGCCGACATAGGTGTCGGGTTCGCGCACGATGGTGATGTTCGATTGCACCAGCAGAAACTGGTTGTCGTCGAGCTTATTGACGCGATCGCCAATGGCCAGTTTGTAGGTGGTCACAGGCGCCGAGCCAGTGAGGCCGTCATGCGAGGGGGTGGATTCCTGGAACTCATGCACCGAATACACGCGTCCTTCCGCGTCTCTGGCATGGAACTGTCCGACAAGTACTGCAGCCATCTGTTTAGAACCTCTGGAGATAAA
>NZ_NMOJ01000179.1 GCF_002251635.1 Pseudomonas mandelii | reverse complement strand
GGCGATGTTATCCACAACTCCAAGGAAGGGCCCCTGTCGTGACTGCCATTAAACTGATCGTTGGCCTGGGAAATCCAGGCGCCGAATACGAACAGACCCGGCATAACGCGGGGGCCCTTTTTGTTGAGCGTATCGCCCACGCCCAAGGTGTGAGCCTTACGGCTGATCGCAAATATTTTGGCCTGACCGGGCGCTTCTCGCACCAGGGTCAGGATGTTCGTCTGCTGATTCCCACCACCTACATGAACCGCAGCGGCCAGGCTGTCGCGGCGCTTGCGGGCTTCTTCCGGATAAAACCCGAAGAAATCCTGGTGGCGCATGACGAACTCGACCTGCCACCGGGCGTTGCCAAACTCAAACAGGGCGGCGGCCATGGCGGTCACAACGGGTTGCGCGACATCATCGCGCAACTGGGCAATCAGAATACCTTTCACCGCTTGCGGCTCGGCATTGGCCACCCAGGCGTTGCCAGTATGGTTTCAAATTTCGTCCTGGGTCGTGCGCCACGCGCCGAACAGGAAAAACTCGATGCCAGCATCGACTTTGCCCTCGGCGTGCTGCCGGATATCTTCGCCGGTGAATGGAACCGTGCGATGAAAAACCTGCACAGCCAGAAGGCCTGACTCTTACCGAGGGGAAACACCATGGGATTCAATTGCGGCATCGTCGGCCTGCCCAACGTCGGCAAATCCACCCTGTTCAACGCCTTGACCAAGTCCGGTATTGCGGCGGAGAACTTCCCCTTCTGCACCATCGAACCCAACAGCGGCATCGTGGCCATGCCGGACCCGCGCCTGCAAGCGCTGGCGGCCATCGTCAATCCCAAGCGCATCCTGCCGACCACCATGGAATTCGTCGACATCGCGGGCCTGGTGGCCGGCGCGTCGAAAGGTGAGGGTCTGGGCAACAAGTTCCTGGCCAACATCCGGGAAACCGATGCCATCGCCCACGTGGTCCGCTGCTTTGAAGACGAGAACGTGATTCACGTCTCCAACAGTGTCGACCCGAAACGCGACATCGAGATCATCGACCTGGAACTGATCTTCGCCGACCTCGACAGCTGCGAAAAGCAACTGCAGAAAGTCGCGCGTAACGCCAAGGGCGGCGACAAGGACGCAGTGGTCCAGAAAGGCCTGCTGGAGCAATTGATCGCTCACTTCACCCTCGGCAAACCAGCGCGCAGCCTGATGAAGAGCATGAATGCCGACGAAAAAGCGGTGATCAAAGGCTTCCATCTGCTGACCACCAAGCCGGTGATGTACATCGCCAACGTTGCTGAAGACGGCTTCGAGAACAACCCGCTGCTGGACATCGTCAAGGCCATCGCCGAAGAAGAAGGCGCCATGGTGGTTCCGGTCTGCAACAAGATCGAAGCTGAAATTGCCGAACTTGAAGACGGCGAAGAGAAAGACATGTTCCTCGAGGCCCTCGGCCTGGAAGAACCTGGCTTGAACCGTGTAATCCGTGCGGGCTACGAAATGCTGCACCTGCAGACTTACTTCACTGCCGGTGTCGAAGAAGTCCGCGCGTGGACCGTCAAAGTCGGTGCCACTGCACCACAGGCCGCTGGCGTGATCCACACCGACTTCGAAAAAGGCTTCATCCGCGCCGAAGTCATCGCCTATAACGACTTCATCCAGTACAAGGGTGAAGCCGGTACCAAGGAAGCCGGTAAATGGCGCCTGGAAGGCAAGGAATACATCGTNAAGGANGGCGACGTGATGCACTTCCGTTTCAACGTGTAAGTTTTCAGAACGAAGCAGCCGCACAAGAAACAGCCGCGTTTGATACGCGGCTTTTTTGTGCCCGGTGTCTTTCCAGCGAACAATAAAGATCCCTGTGGGAGCGGGCTTGCCCGCGAAGGCATTGTGTCAGCTGCAGAAATGTCGACTGACACTCCGTCTTCGCGGGCAAGCCCACTCCCACAGGGTTTTGCGTTGCCTCAGGATTTCTTCGTCCGAGGCAAGAAGATCGCAAGCACGCCAAACAACGGCAAGAACGAGCACAGGAAGTACACGTATTCGATGCCGTGGACATCCGCCAAGTGCCCGAGCAACGCCGCGCCAATCCCGCCAAAACCGAACATCAATCCGAAGAACACCCCGGCAATCATCCCGACATTACCCGGCACCAATTCCTGGGCGTACACCACGATGGCCGAAAAGGCTGACGCGAGGATGAAGCCAATCACCACGCTGAGAATGCTGGTCCAGAACAGGTCAACATGCGGCAAGATCAAGGTGAACGGCGCAACGCCAAGGATCGAGAACCAGATCACCGCCTTACGCCCGATCCTGTCGCCGATCGGGCCACCGAAGAAGGTCCCCGCCGCCACAGCGCCAAGGAACAGGAACAGGTACATCTGCGAACTGGCCACCGACAGCTGGAACTTTTCGATCAGGTAGAAGGTGAAGTAGCTGGTCAGGCTGGTCATGTAGAAATACTTGGAGAACACCAGCAGCCCGAGCACCACCAGCGCGCTGATCACTCGGCGTTTCGACAAGCCGTGTGTCGCCGCCTGACCTTGTTTGAGCTTGAACAGGTTCAAGTGGTTGGCGTACCAGCGGCTGATCCGATAAAGCACGAACAGCGCAAACACGGCGAACAATCCAAACCAGGCCACATGGCCCTGGCCAAAGGGAATAATGATCGCCGCCGCCAGCAATGGACCGAAGGCCGAGCCGGTGTTGCCGCCGACCTGGAAGGTCGATTGCGCCAGGCCGAAGCGCCCGCCCGAGGCCAGTCGAGCCACACGAGAAGCTTCCGGGTGAAAGGTCGACGAGCCGATGCCAATCAACCCCGCCGCCAGCAGAATCAACGGGAACGTGCCGACCACCGACATCATCAGAATGCCGATCAAGGTGCACACCATGCCCGCCGGCAGCAGCCAGGGTTTGGGATGGCGGTCGGTGTGGTAGCCGACCCATGGCTGCAACAGTGAAGCTGTCAGCTGGAACGTCAAAGTGATCAATCCAACCTGGGTAAATGTCAGGCCATAGTTGGCCTTCAACATCGGATAAATCGACGGCAGGACCGATTGGATCAGGTCATTGATCAAATGCGCCAGCGCCACCGCGCCGATGATGCGCATGACCAAAGGGCTGCTTTGTGAAGTCGCGGGTGCCGGCGTCGCGCCGGTCTGAGCGTTACTGATAGCCATGAGAATTTCCGTACAGCGGATGGGTGCACACGGGCAGGTGCGTCAATGTGCCATTTTTCAGTGCAGCAGCGCCATCCCCTTAGCCTGCTAACGACCTCGACATTCATCGCCAAGAAGGTGATAGCGCAACGCCATGGTCTGAATCTTGCCTTGTTAATCCGCTTCAACGCGGCCCCTTACAAAGGGGACCGAGAATGGGAAGTTTCGCCACAGAGTCGGCCTACAGAGCTGACAAGGGTGAACTTTCGAGGCCTTTTAAAAGGGCACAAGTCGCGGTCGCAACGACCCCGGCGCACGCCAATGGTGCGTGGTGTCCAGAGGAGTCATGGGGCATGCAGGCTTTTTTATCACCGGGGATCGGATTGCTGGGGCGTTTTGGCTTCGCACGCAAATTTCAGTTGTTGTTTCTGCTGTTTATCCTGCCGCTGGCGGGCAGCCTGTTGATGATTGGTCAGGATTATCGCGCCAAACTTAATTTGATCTCCGGCGAACGTGCCGGTGTTCGTCAACTGCTCGCCCTGGATGCACTCGATAACCTGCTCGCCGCCCAACGTGACCGCGCTGCCCGCTGGCGCGCGACGGAAACCAATCGCCAGCCAACCCCTGCGACCCTTGCCGCGATGGCCGCGTTCGATGCGGTTCAACCCGCCGTCGCCCAAGCCACCTCGGACCTCGGTAATGCGCTGAAAACCGAAGGCGCCGAGGGCGAAACCCTGGCCCGTTATCAGGTCCTGCAAACCGCCCTCAACGGCCTCGACTCGAAAAGCCTGAGCAGCGTCGGTTGGTGGCCGGATGGCTATGATCGTTTCACCAATGCCTTGAGTGCACTGCAAGCCTTGCGCGAGCAGATCGCCATGGACAATCGCCTGACCCTCGCGCCATGGCTGGAAACCTACCTGCTGACGCAAATCTCGACGCAACATGCGCCGGACCTGATTGAGCGGGTTGGCCGTCTGGCCAGCGTCGGGCAGGCGTCGGTGGTATCCGGGCAGTTCACCCTGCAAAGCCGTCTGCAATTGCGCGATTTACGCGGACGTATCGGCGATGCCCGGGAACAGTTGGCGAAAACCGCCAGCCTCCTGGAAGCACGCTTGCCCAGCGCGTTGCAAAGCTGGGCCGGGCAATACCAGGAAAGCCTCAAGCATCTGGATGCTGAACTGAAAGTCCTCGATGACGGCGTCTTCGGTGGCAGCATCAAGCTCAAGCCGGAAGAATTCGAGCGCAGCCTCGACAGCCTGCTCACCGACCTCGCCTCACTGCGTCAGCAGTCATTGGTTTCGCTGGATCAACGTCTGGATTACTACCACGGATCGGCGATTAGCCAGTTCATTCTGGTGGCGACGATCTTTGGCTGCCTGCTGTTGGCGGCGCTGTACTTGTTCAGCTGCCTGCAAGCCTCGATCCGGCGCAGCGCCAGTGGCATCACCACGCTGGCCGAAGCCTTGCGTGACGGCAACCTCAGCCTGCAAGTGCCGGTGCAGGGGCGCGACGAACTGGCGGCCATCAGCACCGCGCTGAATGTCGCGGTGGTGCAGCTGCGCAACAGTTTGCTGGGGGTCGATCACGAAACCTTGCAGGTGAGCAACGCGGTGCGCACCCTCAACCATCACTCCAGCGGCGCCTTGGGCGAAGTTGAAGCGCAGCAATTGCAGATCAGCCAGATCGCCGCTGCGGCCACGCAGTTGGCCGCGACCTCTCAAGGTGTCGCCCAGAGTTGCGAACAGGCGTCCGGCAGCGCTCAACACACCCAACGCATTGCGGCCGACAGCAGCCGCGACAGTCAGCGCACCACAGCGAGCATTCAGCAGCTCAACCAGCGCTTGAACGATACAGCGGCGGCACTTGGCCGGGTCAGCGAACAAGGCCAGCAGATTCAATCNGTGGTCGACACCATTCGCGGCATTGCTGAACAGACCAACCTGCTGGCGCTCAACGCCGCGATTGAGGCTGCGCGCGCCGGCGAACAAGGTCGTGGTTTTGCCGTCGTGGCAGATGAGGTACGCAGCCTCTCGCAACGCACTCAGGCCTCCACGGCGCAGATCGCCGGCACTGTCGACAGCCTGCGCAGCACGGTCAATGAGGCGGTCAGCCTGATGGAAGCGGCCTGTAGCCAAGCGCAAAGTGATGCCCAGTCGGTCACCGGCCTGGGCGAGCGCCTTGGGGAAATCGCCCACGCGGTGCAAGGCGTCACCGACACCCTGGCGCAGATCGCCACGGCCGTTGAGGAGCAGGCTTGCACCGCTGATGAAGTCAGCGGCAACATCCAGCAAGTCGATCAGGCAGCCGTAAGGTTGCTCGAAGGCGCGCGGGCGGTGAACCTGGCGGCGGACACCTTGAGCCAGGGCAGCAAGGCCTTGAGTGCCAATACCGGGAGATTTCAGCTCAGTTGACACCCTCCCCCGGTCCGGATTTTCGGCTCAGGTGGATAAGCGGTTGAAAGCGTAGAGAAATATTTTGGATTTACGCTTGACGCATCTGCATTACCGGTGAATAATGCGCGCCACTTGGCTACATAGCTCAGTTGGTTAGAGCATAGCATTCATAATGCTGGGGTCCGGGGTTCAAGTCCCTGTGTAGCCACCAAGTACTAAAAACGGCTTACCGAAAGGTAGGCCGTTTTTTTATGTCTCGAGAAAAGTGCCCCGAACAGCACCTCAAAAACGAACCGTCGGCAACGCCGATAACGCGCGCTCCCAAATCTGCCAGGTCCGCAGCCAGACCATCGCCTGCCAGTCGCTGTCGGCAGGATAGAACTGCTCCAGAAGATTCAGTTTGATTTCACGTCCCACCGCATCACTTGGATTGCCGTGCAGATGCAGCCAGTGGTCATCGCGCAAATGACGATGAACGTCCGGCCCCGGATACGTCCCGCACTCGATCACGAACGGCATCAGTTTGACCTGCGGCAGCGCAGTGATCAGTGCCTGCGAGGTGTAGCCCGTCGCGGTGGCCGCCACGCCGGTTTCGCTCAAGGTGTCGGCACCGGTCAGGAGCGTGTAGAGCCAAGGACCGTAGATGGCCTGTGCATCGGGCAGCGCGGGATAAGCGGCCTCGGTGATGGTCAGCAACATCGGATGACCGTACTCGCCAGCGCCGGTGTGCAAGTCGAAACACATCGCGACCTCGGCGTGGGTAATATGCTTTTGCAGGATTTCGTGCAGCGTGCGGTTCGACCAGCTCGGCGCCAGCCCGCCATAAAACAGGCCATCGGGATGACTGTGCTGGCCGCCCTCGACAATCGACATCACCGCTGGCCAGCCGTGTTCGCGAATCTGCCCCTCGAGCAGGGCGTCGGCGCGGTCACGTTCGGGGCCTCGCAACTCAGTGAAGGCATAGATGTCATGCAGCGCTGCGTAAGCCTGATTGTCCGGCAGCGGACGCTGGAAATTCAGGTGATTGCGGTTCAGGTCGATGTTGTCTTCGTTGACCCGACGCAGCCACGCTGTTCCCCAGGGATTGATCAGGTGGATCATCACCACCGCGACATCGGCCGGCAGTGAACGCTTGCCCAACTCCTGCATCCACTTGATCTGACATCCCGAGCCATAGAAACCTTCCACCCCATGGGTGCCGCTCAACGCGATCAGCAATCGCTTGGCACCCGGATCGCCTAATACCGCCACATCGGTGCTCAAGGGCTCGCCGAAGGGTCCTTTGAGCGGGTGTGGATATTCAGTCAATGTCGCTCCGGCCGAGGTCGCTGCCGCGAGGAACTGCTCACGTTGCGTGCGATAACTCGGCTGCGTAGGAAACTCGGTCTGCATGGCTGCCTCTTGTTGATTTTCTGACCCGTCTGATGCCCTCGACCCTACAGAAAATCCGTCAACTCATGAAGGGCAAAAGCGTCTTGGTTGTCATCCGTGGTTTGCACCACGCCCAGTCGGCCGATAAAGTCCCCTGATCTTTTCCCACGGACGGAGTGCCCAACGTGTTCTCAGCCTTCCGCTTGAGCCGCTATCGCCTGTCAGCTTTTTCGCTGATCGCCACCGCGCTGACCCTCGCAGCGTGCAACGCCCCACCCACGTCGACATTGCCGATCGCGCCGGAAGTCGCCTCGGGCTATCGCACCGACCTGCAAACCCGGCACGCCGCGAAACACATGGCGGCGGCAGCCAACCCTCTGGCAGCCGAAGCCGGGCGGGAGATGCTGCGTCAGGGCGGCTCGGCGGTGGACGCCGCGATTGCCATGCAAGCGGTGTTGACGCTGGTAGAACCTCAATCCTCGGGCATCGGGGGCGGCGCGTTCATTGTGTTGTGGGATGGCAAGAACGTGCGCACTTACGACGGTCGCGAAACCGCACCGGCCGGCGCCACAGAGAAGCTTTTCCTACAGGCCGACGGCACACCGATGGCCTTTACCCAGGCGCAGATTGGGGGTCGCTCAGTGGGAACGCCCGGTGTGTTGCGGGCGCTTGAGTTGGCCCATCAGAAACACGGTCGTCTGCCGTGGGCGCAGCTGTTCGAACCGGCCATCAGACTCGCGGAGCAAGGTTTCGCCATCTCGCCGCGCCTGCATCAGCTGATCGCTTCAGATTCCTCCATGCGTCGCTCGCCAGACATGATGGCGTACTTTCTGAACACGGATGGCAGTCCGAAAGCGGCCGGTACTCAGCTGAAAAACCCGGCACTGGCCGCCGTGCTCAAACGCATCGCTACAGAAGGTCCCGACGCGTTTTACAAAGGGCCGGTTGCGCAAGAAATCGTCACCAAGGTTCAGGGCCACGCCAACCCTGGCAGCCTGTCGCTGAATGATCTCCAAGGCTACAAGGCCAAGGAACGCGCGCCGCTGTGTACCGACTACAAACGCTGGCAGGTGTGCGGCATGCCGCCGCCATCGTCGGGCGGAATNGCCGTGGCGCAGATCCTTGGCACACTCCAGGCGCTGGAAGTTCGCGATCAGCGTTTTGCCTTGGCCCCAATGAAACCGGTCAAGACCGACAAACCCGCCGGCACCGAGCCGACGCCAGAAGCCGTGCACCTGATCGCCGAAGCCGAGCGTCTGGCTTACGCCGACCGCGCGCTTTATCTGGCCGACGCCGACTTCGTGCCCGTCCCTGTCAATGGCCTGGTGGACCCAACCTATCTGGCCAGCCGCGCCGCCCTGATCGGCGACCGCAGCATGGGCACGGCCAAACCCGGCACACCGCCGGGCATCAAGGTCGCCTATGCGCCGGATCGCTCGCCGCTGCGCATCTCCACCTCGCAAGTGGTGGCGGTCGATGACGAAGGGGGCGCGGTGTCCATGACCACCACCGTCGAATCCGCGTTCGGCTCGCACGTGATGGTCCAGGGCTTTTTGCTGAACAACCAGATGACCGACTTCTCGTTCATCCCCGAAGAAAACGGCCAACCAGTCGCCAACCGCGTTGAACCTGGCAAACGCCCCCGCTCGTCCATGGCACCGACGTTGATCTTCGATCGCCAGAGCGGCGAATTTCTCGCCACCATCGGCTCGCCGGGCGGTTCGCAAATCATCGAATACGTCGCCAAATCCATGGTGGNGATGCTCGACTGGAACCTCGACCCGCAAGCCGCCATCAGCCTGCCCAACTTCGGCAGCCGCAACGGACCGACGGAACTGGAAGAAGGCCAGTTCAGCGCCGGGCTGATTCAGGCGCTGAAGGACAAAGGGCACAGCGTGAGCGAGATCGACATGACCAGCGGCACCCAGGCGATTGTTCGGGTGAAGGATGCGCAGGGGAAGCCTTCGTTGGCGGGCGGGGCCGACCCTCGGCGTGAGGGGGAGGCGTTGGGGGATTGATTCCTACAGAGGTGGAAAAGGCCTACCAAGAGGCAAGCCTTGGATCAGGGCCGCTCAGCGCGTGATCTTCAGCGCTTGCCGTGCCTTGTGCCTGCACACCACTGCTTCTTCGATAGAGTTCAAAGATCATTTTTCGCATCAGTTCAGCCACCCGAAGCACCTAGGTACAAAGTCGAGTCCGCACCTCCCATCGGCCACACCTCCACAGACTTGCATCAGTCCCATCACGGGACTAGGATCGCGTCATGAGAATTATCGCCATTAGCCAGCTTAAAAGTTTTTGGGAGCGCTACCCGGACGCAGAACAATCCTTACTAGCTTGGATTGACGAGGCAAGAAATGCCGAGTGGAAAACACCTGCGAACATAAAAGCGCACTTTGCTACCGCCAGCATTCTCAAGAGCCATAGAGTCGTGTTCAACATCAAGGGTAATGACTTTCGGCTGGTAGTCGCTGTGGCTTATCGCTTCGGCGCCGTTTACATAAAATTTGTCGGCACTCACAAGCAGTACGACGCAATCGACGCCGATACCGTCGAGATGGAGTAACCAATGAACATTCGTCCGATTCACACCGACGAGGACTACCGCGCAGCCCTCAAGACTGTATCTGCCCTTTTCGACAATGAGCCAGAGCCTGGCACGCCTGAAGGGGATTATTTCGACATCATGATCACACTGATCGAAGCTTATGAATCGAAGCAGTTTCCAGTTGATCTGCCCAATCCAATCGATGCGATAAAATTTCGCATGGGACAATCAGGTCTGTCCGCAGCGGACCTTGCGCCTGCCATTGGCCGGACAAACCGGGTTTACGAAGTGCTTAATGGCAAGCGTGCGTTGACGCTCCCGATGATATGGAAACTACATGATCTGTTCGGAATACCAGCAGAGAGCCTGATTAAACCTATGAAACAAGCTTGATCAAACGTCGGTCGAAGCGTACTGGCCGACGCTGAAAATCTCCCCTCCCCGGCTCATCGGATATCACGCAGGCACACTACACGCTCACGTACACCCACGCTTCAATCCCGGATTGAAGGACTACGCTGACACGCTTGTAATCCGATACTTCATAACTGTCGGCGGCGGCTAGTTCCTCGGGTGTGATCTGGAACACCATGCCGGGAATCGGGACGCTGCTATCGCTTCCCGGACGAAGAATCGGATGGTGAGTCTTGCCGCTGGTGGCCAACACCTCTGGGTCGGTGATTTCGACCCAGGACTGCTCGTACCCCAGCATCGCATCGGCACTGCCGCTGAGCTCGCGCCCGAAGTTGGCCAGTTGCACGACTTTGTCCTGCAAGGTGCCGTAGGAAAATGATTCCTACAGAGGTGGAAAAGGCCTACCAAGAGGCAAGCCTTGGATCAGGGCCGCTCAGCGCGTGATCTTCAGCGCTTGCCGTGCCTTGTGCTTCTCCAGCGCCAGATCGATCAAGCGGCTGACCAGCTCGCTGTACGTCATCCCCGCCGCCTGCCACAGCTTGGGGTACATGCTGATGCGGGTGAAGCCGGGCAGCGAGTTGATTTCGTTGATCAGCACTTCACCGTCGCCAGTGAGAAACACATCGACCCGCGCCAACCCGGCGCAGCCCAATACCTGAAACGCCTGGACAGCCAAGGCACGGATGCGCTCACTGGCCTCGCTGCTGATCTTGGCCGGTACCACGACCTCCGCGGCTTGAGCGTCGATGTATTTGCTGTCGTAGGAATAGAAGCCGCTACGCACCACGATTTCGCCACAACCGCTGGCGATGGCGTCCTCGTTGCCCAGCACCGCGCACTCGATCTCGCGGCCGCTGACGGCGGATTCGATCAATACTTTTTCATCGAAACCCAGAGCCAGTTCCACTGCCGCCGTGTAATCGGCTTCGTCGCTGACCTTGCTCACCCCCACGGACGAACCCTGGTTCGCCGGTTTTACGAACAGCGGCAGACCGAGTTTGCCGTGGACCTCGGCGAACCCGGTGCGCGCGGCACTGGCGCGGGTCAGGGTCACGAACGGCGTGACCGCCAACCCGGCATCACGCAGCAGGCGCTTGCTGATGTCCTTGTCCATGCACACCGCCGAACCGAGCACGTCGGAGCCCACAAACGGTAAATCCGCCATGCGCAACAGGCCTTGCAGGCAACCGTCTTCACCCAGCGTGCCGTGCACAATCGGGAAGATCACATCGACGTGGCCCAGCAGTTCCTGGCCGGAGGTTTCGACCAATTGCTGNCTGGCCTTGCCTGGCACCACGGCCAGTTCCCGATTGGACTGGTTGAGGGCGATCAGGGCCGGATTTTCCTGGTTGAGCAGGAAGTTCGACGGATCATTAAGGTGCCAATGGCCTTGCTTGTCGATACCGATCAGCACCGGTTCGAAGCGCGACCGATCCAGCGCATCGACGATGTTTTTCGCCGATTGCAGCGACACTTCGTGCTCCGCCGAACGACCACCAAAAATAATCCCTACCCGCAGTTTGCTCATACCAGACACCTCGACGAACGATCAAACGCACCCGCGCCTCGATGGCTTACAGGGTGCAGAGAATGCTCGATACCTTGCTACATTTGTTTGCGGTTTTCTACCAGCCCCATGGGTTTTGTCGGCCAGCAGACAGGTGGCCAGTCCCTGGGTTACCGTGATCGACATTGAGCTCAAGACAACGACACCATGGCCAAGCACACGCCTCCCATCGACTGGTTCCATCGCGCCCCCGACGTGGGCGGGGTTCAGCGTTTCGAGGCGTTTTTTGCCGGCCACGGCTACGACCTTCACCGCCATGACACCTACGCAATCGGCCGGACCCTGGCCGGCGTGCAGAGTTTTCAGTACCGCGGCGGCTGGCGCCACAGTCTGCCCGGCGGGACCCTGGTGCTGCACCCGGACGAGGTCCACGATGGCGAGGCCGGCACCGAGGCCGGGTTCAAATACCGGATGATGTACATCGAGCCGGCGCTGATCCAGCAGATACTCGGCGGACAACCGCTGCCGTTCATCAAGACCGGATTGTCGACCGACCCACGCCTGTTCGCCGCCTCCGACGTGCTGCTGCGAAGCCTGGATTGCCCGCTCGACCCATTGGAGGAACAGGACGCGCTGTTCGATCTGGCACAGGCCTTGAGCACCGTCTCCGGCGCGCCCGGTAAACGCCAGCGCTTCGACTACGTGGCGGCGGAGCGCGCGCGGGAGTTCATCCACAGCGCCCTGGATCGCACGGTGACGCTGGAAGAACTGGCGCAGCACAGCGGTCGGGATCGCTGGAGTCTGTCGAGGGATTTTCGCCTGTTGTTCGGCACCAGCCCTTATCGATACTTGACGATGCGTCGCCTGGACCTGGTTCGCGCACTGCTGATCCAGGGCCAGTCTCTGGTCAGTACCGCGCTGATCGCCGGCTTCACCGACCAGAGCCACATGACCCGGCAATTCAGCAAGGCCTACGGCCTGTCACCGGCTCGCTGGATGAAAATGCACCGCCGCTAAGCCACGCACAATCGTACAAGAAACCTGCTGCCGTGCTGACTATCGTGGATTCACGATCAACCACGAGAGCTTGTTTCATGAATGCCTATCGAAGCCTGAACTTCGCTGAAAAAATCGCCCGGATCGACTCGCACTGGAGCCCTCGGGTCATCGCCGAAATGAACGACTACCAGTTCAAAGTGGTGAAACTGCTGGGGGATTTCATCTGGCACGATCACTTGGACACCGACGAGACCTTCATCGTGCTCGAAGGGCAGTTGCGCATCGACTTTCGCGATGGCCACGTCCTGCTGAACGCGGGCGAAATGTATGTGGTGCCCAAGGAGGTCGAGCACAAACCCTGCGCCGAACAGGAAGTGAAACTGCTGCTGATCGAGCCCAAGGGTGTACTGAACACGGGCAGTGAGCGTGGCGAACGCACGGCGCAGAATGACGTGTGGGTGTGAAAGGCAGCCGGTTTACGGCTGCAAGGTCTTGCCTTCCACCGGATCGCCGATCGTCAGAAAATGCCCGCCCGCAACATGGTGCAGGGTGCGTAAAGCATCGTGCCCTTCGAAATGCCAACGGCCTTCGCTGAACACGCGCTCATCGGCCTGGGCGGCAATCACCTCGGCCACGAACAGGTCGTATTGCTGATGGTTGTCGGGCTCCGGCAGCAGCCGGCACTCCAGCCAGGCGACGCAACCTTCAAGCATCGGCGCATCGATCAGCTCGCCGCTGAACGTCTGCAAGCCGTACACCTGAAACTTGTCCAGGCCCTGGCCCTGAGTCAACTCCAGGCCCGACGTCGAGCCTACGGTCTGCGCGATATCGGCCTGGGCCGCGCAGGGAACGTTCAGCACGAAGGTGCCCGACGCTTCCAGCAGTTGGCGGGTCCAGGTCGACTTGTCCAGCACCACGGCGATTTTTGGAGGTTCGAAGTCCAAAGGCATCGCCCAGGCGGCGGCCATGATNTTGCGNCGGCCGTCGTGGGCTGCGCTCACCAATACGGTCGGCCCGTGATTGAGCAAGCGATAAGCCTTGGACAAGGGAACCGGACGGCGGTGAGAAACGCTCATGAGGGCTGCTCCTGGGGAAAACGCCGATTGTAGCGATTTCCGCCAGGAGGTCAGGTATCAAGTCGCCAGTTGATTGGCAAACTGCCCGACCGCGTTGACCACTTTCTGCGCGCCGTCCTGAATCTCGACGATCACCGTGCCCGCTTCCGCCGCCAGCGCCAGGCCTTGTTCAGCCTGGAGTTTGCCGTCGGTCATCAGGGCCACGGCATTGCGNGCCATGTCCTGGTTCTGACGCACCACACCGACGATTTCCTCGGTGGCCTNGCTGGTACGNGACGCCAATTGCCGNACTTCATCGGCCACCACGGCAAANCCACGGCCCTGCTCACCGGCGCGCGCCGCTTCGATGGCCGCGTTNAGCGCCAGCAGGTTGGTCTGTTCGGCAATGCCGCTGATGGTNTTGACGATGGTGCCGATCACTTACGACTGCTCGTTCAATGCTTCGATGCCTTCGCCGGCGGTTTGCATGTGCCGGGCCAGGTCACGCATCACGTCCACCGCCTGAGTCACCACGGCGGTACCGCGCTGGGCGCTTTGATCGGTTTGCTGGGAGGTGCTGTAGGCGATGTTGGCCGCTTCGGCGACCGCCTGCTCCTGATTGACTTGATCGGTAATCACCGTGGCAAATTTCACCACTTTGTAGAGCGTGTTGTTGGCGTCCACCACCGGGTTGTAGGACGCCTCCAGCCAGACCACACGACCATGGCTGTCCACACGCTTGAACCGGCCCGCCACGAACTCGCCCGCATTCAGGCGGCGCCAGAAGTTCTGATATTCCGCGCTGCTGTAATCCTCAGGTTCGCAGAATNTCCGGTGATGTTTGCCCTGAATCTGCGCCAGGCTGTAACCCATGCCGCTGAGGAACCGGTCATTCGCCGTCAGCACATGCCCGCCGAGGTCGAACTCGATGACCGCCGTAGAACGCACCAGCGCGGTGATAAGGTTTTCATGCTCGCGGGACGCCTCGATGGTGCGGGTCAGGTCGCTGGAATAAATCGAGAAGTGCTTGATCCGCCCCTCCGAGGACAACACGGGCTGCACAATCGAACGCAACCAGGCTTCCTGGCCATCGCCCCGCAGCAAACGCACGGCGCCGGCGAAGTGCTCGCGGCGGGTCAGCGCAGCCTTGAAGCGGTGGTGGAATTCGTCCGATTTCACATGGGGCGGGACAATGTCTTCAATGTGCCGGCCAATCAGGTCGCTGCTCTTGTAGAGCATCTCTCCGAGGAAGTTCTGGTTGACCGATTGAATCCGTCCATCAGGATCCAGGGTCAGGACCAGCATCTCGCTTTCCAGACTGTCCTTCACTTGCTGAAGGCTGGAGAGTTCTTCGCGAAGAGCCGACAGCTCCTGCTTCAAGCGTTTGTTGAACATGGAAAGCACCGATGGACAGGGATAGAAAGCGGCATGCAGCCTAGCCATCGGCCTTGCGGATATTTTCTGAAGCCTGTTTCAGGGTTGTCCTACAAAAATAGTTTCGGCACGCCTATCAGGCTATTTATTCACGCCGCGCCAGCGGCCGGGCAGTGTTCAACCCGAGGCATCCGTGTACCGAAATACGCCGCGCTGCTCACGCCCACTGCGCCCATTACTGCGCTGAATATCACGCAAATCCATGGACTCCATGGCATCAGACCGATCAACAACAGCGGTGTGACACTCGCCCACGCGGCGTAGGCAATGTTGTAGGTGAAGGAAATCCCCGACACCCGCACCGGCGCCGGAAACAGGCCGACCATCACCGACGGCACCGCGCCGACGACCCCGCAACCGAGTCCGGCAATCGCGTACGCCAGGCCAATCCACTGGCCGCCAGTGATCAGGCACGTATAGAGCACACCGATGCCCAGCGGCAGCAGCAGGCTATAAACCAGCACCGTGCGCCAGGCGCCGATGCGGTCCACCAGCAGGCCGGCCAGTACACAACCGATATTCAGNAAAACAATGCCCAGCGCGCTCAAGGCGAAGGTGTGGCTGGGGCTCATGCCGAAGGTTTTTTGCATCATGGTCGGGGTGATGACCACCAGCACTACCACGGCCGAGGTGAGCACGCAGGTGAGGATCATCGCCGGCAATATCGCCAGGCGATGTTCACGCAAGACCGTGCGCAGCGGCAGTTCTACCGCTGCATCACGCTTCGCCTGCATCGCCATGAATACCGGGGTTTCGTTGAGCCAGCGGCGCAACCACACGCCGATCACACCGAAGACGCCGCCGAGCAGGAACGGGAAGCGCCAGGCGTAATCGAGGATTTCGGCGGGGGTGAACAGTTGCGCCAGCAATGTCGCGGTGAGTGCGCCGATCAGGTAGCCGAAGGTCAGCCCGGCCTGCAGGAAACCCAGGGCATAACCGCGATGCCCGGCCGGCGCGTGCTCGGCGACGAACACCCAGGCGCTTGGTACTTCACCGCCGACCGCAGCGCCCTGCAGGACTCGCAGGATCAACAGCAAAAGTGGTGCGAAATAGCCGATCTGGGCGTAGGTTGGCATGATCCCGATCAGCAGGCAGGGCAGCGCCATCATCAGGATGCTCAGGCTGAATACGCGCTTGCGCCCCAGCCGGTCGGCGAAATGCGCCATCAGGATGCCGCCCAACGGGCGCGCCAGATAGCCGGTGACGAAGATGCCGAAGCTTTGCAGCAGGCGCAGCCACTCGGGCATTTCCGGTGGGAAAAACAACTGGCTGAGGGTTAGCGCAAAGAATACGAAAATAATGAAATCGTAGATTTCCAGCGCGCCGCCAAGGGCCGCCAGGCCAAGGGTCTTGTAGTCCGAGCGGCTGAACGGCGCCGGGCGCGAATCGGTGTTGGCAATCATGAAAAGAACTCTGGCACGGGCAAAAAACCAAGGCGCCCATGGTCTACGCAAACGCGTCCACCGACAACCCGTTAGACCAAAGTCTCAGTCTGGTTAATCTTCGTCACAAAATATGACTGATTGATTTACTGTTGGCACCTGTCCAGACGGGCCTTTGCCGCCCCAAAGACCACAATAAACATAAAAATTCGAGGTACTCCCGTGGCCGCTGATATCGAAGATACCCGCTCCGCCCGCTTTGCCCTGCGCTGCTCAAGTTTTGCCGAACGCTGGTTCCCCGACTCTTGGGTATTTGCCGCCCTGGCGGTGATCATCGTGGCCGTGGCAACCATGGCCATGGGCGCCAAACCCACTGACGCNGCCAAAGCCTTCGGTGATGGGTTCTGGAGCCTGATTCCGTTCACCATGCAAATGGCNTTNGTGGTNATCGGCGGTTATGTGGTCGCCAGTTCCCCGCCCGCAGTGAAACTCATCGACCGCCTGGCCCGGATCCCGAAAAACGGTCGCTCGGCCGTGGCCTGGGTCGCGTTGATTTCCATGGTGGCGTCGCTGCTGAACTGGGGCCTGTCGCTGGTATTCGGCGGTCTGCTGGTGCGCGCCCTCGCTCGCCGCACCGACCTGAAAATGGATTACCGCGCCGCCGGTGCTGCCGCGTATCTGGGCCTTGGCGCCGTGTGGGCCCTGGGCCTGTCGTCGTCNGCTGCGCAACTACAGGCCAACCCGGCCAGCTTGCCGCCGTCGATTCTGTCGATCACCGGCGTCATTCCCTTCACCCAGACCATTTTTCTCTGGCAGTCCGGCGTCATGTTGCTGGCACTGATCGTGATTTCGCTGATCATTGCCTACGCCACCGCGCCGGGGCCGAAAACAGCCCGCGACGCCGAAGCCTGCGGCATCGACCCGAGCTTCAACCTGCCACCACTGCAACCGCGCACCCGTCCCGGTGAATGGCTGGAGCACAGCCCGTTGCTGACGATTTTGCTGGTGCTACTGGCAGCGGGATGGCTGTTCCACGAGTTTTCGACTAAACCGGCGATCAGCGCCATCTCGGGGCTGAACACCTATAACTTCCTGTTCATCATGGTCGGCGCGCTGCTGCACTGGCGCCCGCGCAGTTTCCTCGATGCGGTGGCCCGCGCCGTGCCGACCACCACCGGCGTGCTGATCCAGTTTCCGCTGTATGGCTCCATCGCGGCGCTGATGACCACGGTCAAAGGCTCCGACGCGCAGACCCTGGCCCACCACATCTCGACCTTCTTCGTCAGCATTGCGTCCCACGACACCTATGCGCTGCTGATGGGCGTTTACTCGGCGATTCTGGGTTTCTTTATTCCATCGGGCGGCGGCAAGTGGATCATCGAAGCGCCTTACGTGATGCAAGTGGCCAATGACCTGAATTACCACCTGGGTTGGGCCGTGCAGATCTACAACGCGGCGGAAGCCCTGCCGAACCTGATCAACCCGTTCTACATGCTGCCGCTGCTGGGCGTACTCGGGTTGAAGGCCCGGGACNTGATTGGTTTCTCGTTTGTGCAACTGCTGGTGCACACGCCGTTGGTGTTGTTTTTGCTGTGGGCGCTGGGGACGACGCTGACGTATACGGCGCCGGTGATGCCGTAAACCCTCTAAAGAACACCGCAAAACTACTGTAGGAGCGAGCCTGCTCGCGAAAGCGGCGTATCAGTCACTAATGATGTTGACTGAACGGTATCCCACACCACTTCGAGATTGATATCGAAATAGCCGTGAGCAATACGGTTGCGCATACCTCGCATGCTGCGCCATGGCACTTGTGAATTTTCGCTCGCAAAATCCGCATAGCCATCCATTACTTTGGTGGCTGCTTCACCAATAATGATGAGGCTCATGATCACAGCTTGCTGGGTACGTTTGTCTTCGGAAAACTCTTCTTTACTCAAGCCTTCGACAAAAATCAGCGCATCGCTTGCGGCTTGCCGCATATGGTCAAGGTAATCTGCGAGACGGTTAACAGTCATACGGGACGAGCCTGTTCGAGTACCTGCTGACGAAACTTCAACGGAAGATCTCCCGGCGTCAGCAGATCAACACTGACCCCCAGCAAATCTTCGAGCTCGACTTGAAGCCCTCCGAGATCGAAAAGCGTGGCCCCTGGGAGAGCGTCCACCAGTAAATCAAGGTCACTCCCTTCTTTATCTGTCCCGAGTAACGCGGAACCAAATACACGAGGGTTGGACGTACGAAATCGACCGACGACCTCGCGGACGGCTGCTCGTTTTAGATCCAGTGCAGTAGAAAGCGGCGTATCAGTCACTAATGATGTTGACTGAACCACCGCATTCGCGAGCAGGCTCGCTCCTACATTGAGAATCCCACTGTATTCAAAGCAGTAGTCCGTCTTTGCCTAAGGGCTACTGCGTCCCGTCGCAAATAATAGCTCAGTGCCACTACTTTCCTTTACCGCCCCGCTGCTCCGGTAATATCCTTGCCCGAATATTATCTGTTTCAATTTTTTGCAGGCCGGAAAGGGAGTTCATCGCAATGATCGTAGGGATTGACCTGGGGACCACCAACAGCCTCGTCGCCGTCTGGCGGGGGGAGTCCAGCGAGTTGGTGCCCAATGCTCTGGGCCAGTTTCTCACCCCCAGCGTGGTGGGTCTCGATGATCAAGGCCGCGTGTTGGTGGGCCAGGCCGCCCGCGAGCGTTTGCACACCCATCCGCGCCAGACCGCTTCGCTGTTCAAGCGGCACATGGGCAGCGCCACGGAAGTGCGCCTGGGAGACAGATCATTCCGCCCCGAGGAGCTTTCCGCGCTGGTGCTCAAAAGCCTGAAGGAAGACGTCGAACGGGCCTTTGGCGAAACCGTGCAGGAAGCGGTGATCAGCGTGCCGGCCTACTTCAGCGATGCCCAGCGCAAGGCCACGCGGATTGCCGGTGAGCTGGCCGGTCTGAAGGTTGAAAAACTGATCAACGAGCCGACCGCGGCAGCATTGGCCTATGGGCTGCATCAACGGGACAAGGAAACTTCGTTCCTGGTGTTCGACCTCGGTGGCGGCACCTTCGACGTGTCGATTCTGGAGCTGTTCGATGGGGTCATGGAAGTGCGCGCCAGCGCCGGCGATAACTTCCTGGGCGGCGAGGATTTCGATAGCGTGCTGCTTGAGCATTTCCTTGAGCACCATCGCAACACCGACAACTTTCCTGACCGCAACAGCATCATCCAGCCGTTGCGTCGCGAGGCCGAGCGTGTGCGCAAAGCCCTGGGCCAGGACAGTAGCGCCGAATTCAGCCTGCGGGTCGACGGCCAGCAATGGACGCAAACCATCACCCAAGCGCAACTGGCCACGCTCTACACGCCGCTGCTCGAACGCCTGCGCACGCCAATCGAACGGGCGCTGAGAGACGCGCGGATTCGGGTCAGTGACCTCGACGAAATCCTGCTGGTGGGCGGTACGACGCGCATGCCGCTGGTGCGCAAACTCGCGGCCGGCCTGTTTGGGCGTTTCCCTTCAATCAGTCTCGACCCGGACGAAGTCGTGGCCCACGGTGCGGCGATCCAGGCAGCCTTGAAAGCACGCTCCGCCGCGCTGGAAGAAGTGGTGCTGACCGACGTCTGTTCTTACACATTGGGCATCGAGACGACGACTCAAATCGGCCAGCAGTACGAAAGCGGGCATTACCTGCCGATTATTGAGCGCAACAGCATCGTGCCGGTGAGCAGGGTCAAGACGGTGTATACACTGCAAGATAACCAAGAGCACGTGCTGCTGAAGATCTTTCAGGGCGAAAGCCGTTTGGTCAAAGACAACGTGGCATTGGGCGAACTGGACATCAAAGTGCCGAAACGCAAGGCCGGCGAAGTCGCCCTCGACGTGCGTTTCACCTACGACAACAACGGTTTGCTCGAAGCCCAAGTGGTCATCCCGCTGACGGGCGACAAGCATTCGCTGGTCATCGAGAACAATCCCGGCGTGCTCACACCCGAGGAGATCCAGCAGCGACTGGAGGGCCTGGCGCTGTTGAAGATTCATCCGCGCGATCAGCAGGTCAATACGGTGTTGACCGCACGTCTTGAGCGTCTCTATCAGGAAAGTCTGGGGCAGATGCGTGAGCAGATCGCTCATTGGGCCAAACAGTTTCAGCACGTGCTTGATTCTCAGGACGAACGGCGGATCCGTGAAGCGCGCAGCGAACTGATCCAGCAACTGGGCACGCTGGACAACGGCCTCTGGCACTGAGGAGCGGCAACATGGATTGCTGGTCTGTGCTGGAACTGCCCGAAGACGCTGATGCGCGCACTATCAAAAGAAGCTACGCGCGGCTGCTGAAAACCTTCCGCCCCGATGAAGATCCCGAAGGCTTTCAGCGTGTGCGCGAGGCTTATGAGGAGGCGCTGAGTGTGGCGCAATGGCGGGCCGAAAACGCCGCCGAAGAACGTGAAGTCGCAATGGCCGACGTTGTCGAAAAGCCCAATCACACCGACCTCCAGGCAGGGTCCGATGTGCTCGACGTGCGTGCGTTGAGCCTTCAAAGTCCGCCTCCACTTCGGCCCTTGAACCTTGAAAGCCCGCCCCCTCTCCGCTCGCTGAACCTTGCACCGTCCAACCCCGAGCCCCTGCACGAACCGGTTGCTGCGCCGGACGAACTGGCAGCGCGTGCCTTGCTCGACGGGCTCTCCGAGCAGAATCTGTCCGAGCGTTGGGCGCAGGCGCAACAACAGCACTGCGCCAAGGCGTTTGAGCAGTCGTTGCTGGCGTTGTGCTTCGATCATCCGGGCCTGCGCAATTCGATTGCCGCCTGGGCGGTCCAGCACCTCGATTGGCTCGCGCCCTGGCAAAACGTCGAAATGACCGATTGGCAGCAAGACGCTCTGGCCAGTGGTTTGCTGCAAGATTATCGGCAGGCGCTGCAGGAGTTGCTCGAAGACAAGAAAGAACGTGACTTTCTCTCCCTGCTCAAAAGCTACACCGCACAACCTTGGCTGCAGGTGTTCGATCGACGTCAGGAGTGGCAGCGAATCCTCCTGCAACTGTTCAACGACACCGAATGGAGCCTGCCGCTGTTCGACCGCGTCGGTCAGGTGTTTGGCTGGGACGAAAAAAAAGGCATTCATCCTGAACCGGCGTCGCTCTGGCAGGCACTGATCGAGCGCTGCAATCAGGAAAGCTTCTACGCAAGCCTGCAGGCCAAGGCGCAAGACAGCCGGACCTGGGCCGCTGACGTTCAGGCCGCCCATTTGCTGATGAACCCGATGAAGCCCGGGCAACAGAAGAAAATGATCGACGGCTTTGGCCAGAACGAGTGGCAGGCCTGTCATGACCTAGCGCAAACCCTTAAGTGGCGTTACCCGGAATTGCGTTTAAGGCTGCCCCACGCCGATGTTTTTCACTGGCGACGTTTCCTGCCGCGCCCGATCGCCGACGAAACCTGGGTGCGCGTCTGGGCGGGCATCGCGCTGGCGCTGTTTTTGTTTTATTTCCCGACTGAATACAAATCCAAGGGTTTCAGCATAAGCATCCCGATGATATTCATCCCGTTTGCATTCGCATGCGTGCCGGTCTGGTTCCTCCGTTTCGCCATGAGCTGGTGGGTTCCGATCGTCTCGCATGTCATTGTCCAGGACCTGTGGCTGACCGAAGGACTGGTCCCCCGACACTGGAACCCGGATACCCGCTGGCTAGTGATGCGACACGGTGTTCCGCAAGCCGTCCTCACGCTGCTGTTTGGGCTTCTCTTGGGTTGGCCGGGCATGGCGACTTATGTCGGTTTCATGCTGATCGGTCTATTGCACAAGCGCCGAATCGGTCAGCTCGCGCCTGAACTGGCCGCCCGGCGTCCATGGCTGACCGCGCTGCATTGGACGCACTTCAGTCCGTTGCAGTTGGTGTTTTTGCTGGTGATGGTCGGCGTCATCTTCGTGCGCCGGATGTATTTCCCGGAGTATCACCTCACGCATTTGATGTTCAGGTGAGCGATTGCCGGCCGATCTGCTTAAGTAACTATCGCCCGCGATCAACGCGGACCCACGCTGAAAAGGATCTGAGCATGTTCAAACTGACAGGACTTACCCTCGCGGCCCTCACCCTGAGTGCCGCCGCCCACGCCGATGTCGATCTGAAGCTGGGCAGCACCGAACGCGTCACCCGGCTATTCGCCTATCCCAACAATTGCAACGTGATCTGCTTCCGTAACTGGACGCTTGAGCAAACCGTCGAGCACTACCTGACCCAAAGCGTGCAGCGCGATGGCTACAGCACCGCGAAAGTGCGAGTCAAAACCGATAACGGTCAGCTCTACGCCGACATCAGCGGCGTGCCGAAGGGTTACGAAAAACCGTTGGCCGCGCTGCTCAATGCCGGTGATCTGGCCTATACGGGTGCCAAAAAGCTCAACGTAGATGGCAAGTGGGCTTACAACTGGTACCTGTTCCTGCCGCTGGGCATGGCCCTGGAAAATCGCAAGAGCATCGAACTGCTGCACTTCCCGCCGGACTATTCGCTGACCCAGGCCCAGGATTACCTGGAATCGGCNACCACGGATCGCTGGGCCACGCTGCTGACGGACAACGGTATCCCCGCCGATCAGACGCCGGGTTACCAGACCATCATTGATATCGCGCCGATTGCGGCGCCGGCCAGTGCGGGCAAGGATCTGGAAGGCGTCTACGACTACTTCAAGGACTACCAGACCACCATGGTCAAGGAAGTCAGCCAGAACGCTCGCGGTGCCGCATTGCCGATGGTCGCGTTCGGCGCGCCGGTGCGTAACTGGATCAAGCAGCAATACGGGCCGACCGTGAACGTGCTGGGTCTGGCCACGATCAGCCCGAGCGCCGGGGTGAAAGTGCCGGTGCTGGGCTCCAACCACCCAAGCTACATCTGGTACGCCGCCAACCCGGAGAGCTACACCGGCGACGATGCTCAGGCCAAGGCCGACGCCGCGGGCCTGAAAGTCATGGGCCAGGATTTGAGCGCCGCCTGCTGGCAGGCCGGTATGGGCAGCAAACCCGGGACTGACCCGACCGTTCAGCTGAAAGGCTGTACACAGACGTGGCAAGTGACCCAGAAAGAAAAAACCTGCGAGCTGTTCTACACCTCGATCCGCAACCTGACGCCTGAACAAGCCGTGGCCAAGTGCGCGACGACGCCGATCCAGTCTGAGCTCAAACAGCTGCAAGCCCCGGCACCTGTGACAGCGGCTCCGGCACCTGCGCTGTAATCGGCTTTGCACTTTTGCGCGTGAGCGAAGGCTTACGCGCAAAAGCGCGCTTTCCTCCTGTCAGTTCTGACAGTAGACCCGTCGTATCATTTGCGAGATCTTGAGGTAAACCCCAGTGCTGCAGGCTGACAGGACGTCAGTCTGGGAAGTCGCAACGCGCTGCCGACAAGGATTGTTATGAAACCTCATCCCCTGCATAGACAAACAACGCAACCTCCCGATGGAATCTATCCCTTCCCGGAGCTACCGCTGAGCCTTGGATTCCCCTCACGGGTCGATTTCGAGATTATCTACAACGCGAATGGATTGGCGGTGGCCATCGTAGCTCTGCGCGAATTTCCACAGATCAGCCGAATCTGCCGCGTGTCGGGGCATCTCCTGCCTTATCGCCATCGACATACCCGGCAACTGGCGCCTGGTATCCACGTCTACGACCCACACTTCAGCGGGCTGCTGAGTCACTCTTGCGACGCCAATGTCTTTTTCGACATGAGCGAACTTTGGTTGTGGGCACTGACGGATATTAAGAAAGGCGACACCCTGACGATGGATTACGCCACGACCGAAGATAAACTGCTGCGCCAGTTCGCCTGTCAGTGCGGGTCCCCGTCGTGTCGAGGCTGGATCTGCGGCTACGACGAATCGCCGAACGCCGACGGCCAGTTGTATTTCCACCACTGGCGTCGGCGCAGCCTCTGTTGAACCGTTTTACAGCGTTTCGACCGGACGCAGTCGGTACTGCGGCGGCAATTGCTCAAAACCGCTGATGGTCGTGTTCAGGCTCTTCCAGCGACCATCCTTGATGCCATAGATACAGCCATGGATCGACAGGCTCTGCCCACGGTGCCAGGCGTTTTGCACAATGCTGGTGTGACCCACGTTGGCCACCTGCTGAATCACGTTCAGCTCGCAAAGGCGGTCGACGCGTTCTTCTTCGGTCGGCAACTGGGCCAACAGTTCGCGGTTTTCGTAGTAGAGGTCACGAATGGTGCGCAGCCAGCCATCGATCAGGCCCAATTGGCGATCTTGCATCGAAGCCCGCACGCCGCCGCAGCCGTAGTGGCCAGTCACGAGGATATGTTTGACCTTGAGCACGTCGACCGCGTACTGGATCACCGACAGGCAATTAAGGTCGGTGTGCAATACCACGTTGGCCACGTTGCGGTGCACAAACAGATCACCGGGCAGCATGCCGACGATTTCGTTGGCCGGTACACGGGCGTCGGAGCAGCCGATCCACAGGTATTCCGGGGTNTGTTGGCGAGCCAGCTTGGCGAAGAATTCGGGATCTTCCTGTTTGATCGCATCCGCCCAGCGTTCGTTGTTATCAAGCAGGTCTTGTAATTCGTTCATGCTGTAAAGCCTCAAGAATGATGCGCTGGTTTGACAGACAACCGCCCGTCGGGGTCACGCGCTTGATGCAAGTAGTGCCGGTGGAATTCTCAGGGGTTCGGTGGGTCCACCGTAGTAAGGCCCACAGTATGAGGAATTGCCATGACTGATTCACGACGTCCTTTCGATGCGGTGCAACCCGAGCCCATCGACGACAACGAAGACCGCATGGGTTCGATGCACGAGCTGGATTTCGACGAGGCAGAACCCAGCGCGAAAATTGGCGACGAACTGCCGGAAAACGAGCGCGAACGGCTGATGCCTCGGGAGCGTGTGCGTGAAGCGGGCATGACGGGGGCCTCGACCGATGACCATGAGTCTACCGATGATGACATGAGCCCGGAAACGCTGATTCGTGAAGACGGTGCGCGGGATGCCCATGAGGCCGGTGAAGGCAATCAGGCGGATTGGGATTTGAGCATTGTCGATGAAGACGATATTGGCGGGGGAAATGGGCTGGATGAAGAGGAACTGGCGCGGAAGGATCCGATGGATGGTAATCGGTAATCGGTAATCGGTAATCGGTGATGTCAGTCAGGACGCCTTCGCGGGCAAGCCCGCTCTCACAGGTTTTTGTGTCNNNCGCCGATCCACTGTGGGAGCAGGCTTGCCCGCGATGCTTTTAAAGCGACTCAGTCAACCAAGGTGCAGGCCATGACCACGGCATCTTCTCGCCCACCAACGGCAGGGTAATAATCCCGACGACGCCCAATCTCGTTAAACCCGTAACGCTCATACAACCTGAACGCGCCACGGTTGCTGTCGCGCACTTCCAGAAAACACTCCCGCGCCTTGGCGTCATACGCCCGGGACATCAAATGTTCCAGCAGCGTCAACCCCAGGCCACGACCCTGATTCTCGGGCTTGACGGTGATGTTGAGCAGATGCGCTTCATCCAGAATGATCTGCACCACGCCGTGCCCGACCTGCTGCTCGCCCTCGAACATCAGCCAGATCTGGTACTTGCCCAGCCCATCGAGAAAAATCCCGCGGGTCCAGGGATGGCTGAACGCCGCGTATTCAATCTTCAGTACAGCGTCGAGGTCCGCCTCGGTCATCGGGCGAAAGGATAAAGCTTCACTCATCGGTACTTTTCCAGCGCGCCATCAGCCGGCGCATGGCTTGCCAGACATCAGCCTTACGCTGTGGCTCTTCCATTAATAATTCCAGGCCCGGCAGGGCCCAAACCGAGCCCAGGCCTTCGACCTGGAGTTCACGGTTGAAGGATTCGGCGTTCGCTTCACCGGCAAAACGCACCGCTGGCAGGCCGATCAGCCACACGCAGACGCACGGAGCGTCTTCCAGGCGCGCCGACACAAAACCTTGTACAAAATCCCGCGCGGCTTCCGGGCCCTGGTCCATGGTGCCACGCACCAGCAGCGGCCAGCGCACCGGGTCGCCGACGATCTGCGGGCTGTCGGGCAGGCCGGCGGCGCGCAGCATGTCCTTGAGCAGCATGTAGGCCGGGTCGCGGGTCTGGAACGTTTCGCCTGTGGGTAACTCGACCAGCAGCAGGCAACGCCCAGCCCTCAGCAACTGCAGGGAAAAACGCGGTGGCGGCACTTGCACAGCCTTGGCGACGACCGGCGCGGCCTCTTCTTCGACCTTGGCGTTCGTGCGCGTGCTGGCCAACGAGGGGCGCGGCACCTCGATTTTCACCCGTTCCGTCGGCGTCACTACCGGCGCAGCGGCGGCGTTGGCGGCAGGCGCTGGCGCAGAAGCAGGCACCACCGGCGCGACGACCAGCGGTTCCGGCACCTCCAGCAGCTCGGGACGCGAGGGCGCAGCAAAGGGCAATTCGGTGCGCGGCAGCCAGTTGACCACCTGCATGGCGGTCAAGTAAGCGCGACGTCGGGACTCGATTAGCAAAGGTCGGCCACTTGTGGATAACTAAAGTGCGCTGATTCTACCGCCCTTCGCTCAAGATCGCCCGCGCTTGATCGATACTCTTTCCCTTAGAAACAGCTACAGCCCGTCCCGAGAGTGAATCGCATCGGTCCTGATGCAGTACAATCGCGGCTTTTAATCGCCAACCAGCCGGCCATTCCCATGATCGAACCCAAGCGCGTCCTGCGCGCCCTCGCTGAACACTGGGCACTTCTGGAGCCACTGTGCGAGCACTTCGACCAAGGCACATTGAGCCTCAACGAACTGCGTTCACAGTTGGCCGCCCANCAACTGGACAGCACGCCCCAGGACATCACCAGCCTGCTGGACGTGTGGATTCGCCTGGATATCCTGGTGCCTGTCGCCAAGAGCCCGAACCGTTTCGAGCTCAATGCACAGATCCACGACTTCCTGGCGTATCTTCGCAANGAGCACCGGCTTGGCCTGTGCCTGGAAATCGAAGCCTACCTGCGCCACCTCGAGCGCCTGGCCGGCTACATCCAGGACGCCTTCGACATCCGTGACGGCCACGACCTGGCCCGTCAACTGCGCCTGCTGGATATGCGCGTCCGCGATGTGCTGAAAAAACTCGCCAACGACGAACAGGCCCTCGCTGCCGTGGCCGACCGCGCCAAGACCAGCGACCGCCAGATCCCGTTGCGCCAGCGTTATGCCGAGGTATTGGCAACCTGGGACGAATACGTCGAACCGATGATCCAACTGGTGAACGCCGACGGCGCCTTCGAACAAGGCGTGCGCAAGGTCGAAAACGTGCTGTTGCGCATGCTGACCGAGCAACAGCGCCTCGGCCACCTGGTCGACGACGACATGCTGTTGCGCACCCACGCGCGCATCCTCGAAATGCAGACCAGTGCCCAGTTGACCTTGCGTCATGCCCGCGAACTGCTGTTGCCGTTGCGTGAAGAAGCGCGTCGGCACAATGCCGTGACCCGTGGCGCGGCGTTGGCGCTATCGGCCATCCGCCGTAAAGGCCTGGACGCGGTGCCACAGGCAGCAATGCCGATGTTCACCCGGCCACAAAGCACCTTCCTCGGCAGCGCCAGCCAGGTCGAAGCGTATGTGTATGCCCTGGCGAATTTCGAGCCGAAACCGGCGCGGTTCCCCAAGGCGCACAAATCCCACAAGGGCGAAGCCCAGCGTGCACCGCGCACGGTTCGCGAAATGCTCGAACGCTGCGAAGACGCGTTGCCGATGCCGGACCTGATGACCTGGCTGCTGGAGCAGGAGCCGGACGGAGCCACCGACGAATTGCTGTACTGGTTCTCGCGACTCTCACGCGAGAAACGTTTCAAGCGCGAACGCCTGGAACGCCGCGACTACCACACACACGAGCACCAGGTCAGCCTGCGCTCATTCGCCCTGCTCCCGGCTGGCACTGACGCCGTCGAGAATTCTGCGAGCACCCCTTATGCATCTTGATCTATCCGAACTGTCCCAGCTGGCGCCGATCTTTCGCGAGCTGTTCAAGGGTTATCACGTCAGCCGCCGTGACCCCGAGCTGTATGCGCAACTGTCGAACTTCCAGGACCAGTACCGCACGCTGTTCAAGGCCCTGGGCTTCGAGCTGGTATGCGATACGCGCGGTTTCTACTACTTCGTGCCGGACTCNGCCANTGCGCAGGTGAACAAGACCGCCCAGCGCCTGGCGTTGTTCACCTTCATCATCGTCGAGCATTTGGCCGACCAGGGCCGCGACCCGATCGCTGTGCTCGACGGTGGCAGCCTGGGCCGCGATGAATTGCCGTCGTTGCTGGAGAAGTACCGCGACCTGTTTATCCAGGCCGAAGTGCAGACCCAGGAAGAGCTCGAAGAAAAAATCATGCGCCGCATGACCCAGCTGGGTTTTGCCAGCGAGGACAACGGCATCTATCGCTTCCTGCCGCCGATGCACCGATTCCTCGATGTGTGCCTCTCGGTGCAGCAGGACCGCGACCTTGCCGCCAGCGTGCACAGCGTGNTGCCTCTGCCAGTCCCGGTGTTGATCGACGACGACAGCGACGAAAAATTGCTGCAAACCGATGANCCCCTCGACCTGAGTGACTTCTCGGAAGAAAGCGAAGAAGACGCCCTGGCCCGTGCCATTGCCGAAGAACAGGAGACCGACGCATGAGTAAGGAACGCTACGGCATCCGCCGCTTCGCCCTATTGAACACCGCCGGTTACAGCCTGGGTTTGTTCCCACTGGAAGAGCCGCTGTCGGTGTACGGCGCGAACAACCTGGGTAAATCCGCTTCGATCAACGCCCTGCAGTTCCCGATTCTGGCACGCATGTCGGACATGAGTTTTGGCAAGTACACCCTGGAGCAATCGCGGCGGTTCTACTTTGCGACCGACACCAGCTACATCCTGGTGGAAGTTTCGCTGCCCCACGGCCCGCACGTGATCGGCGTGGTCGGGCGCGGCCCGGGCGGTGGTTTCGGTCACCAGTTCTTTGCCTATGCGGGCAAGCTGGACCTGGCCCACTACCAGAAAAACGACACCTGCCTGCGCCAGAAAGAGCTGTTCACCAACCTTGAACGCGAAGGCCTGAAAGCCTACGAACTCAAGCCGGATGAACTGCGCCGCTTGCTGGTAGGCGGCCACACGTCGGTGCCGCTGGACCTGACCCTGATTCCGCTGCGCTCCACCAGCGAACAGAGCCTGAAGACCTTCCGCGCGCTGTTTATCAACCTGCTGCACATGCGCGAAATCACCGCGGCCAAGCTCAAGCAACTGTTCCTGGATGCTTTCGAACACAGCCTGCGTTCCGGCAGNGTCGATTACATCGCTGCGTGCGAAGAAGCGTTCCGCGATGTACGCCGCATGGAGCAGGACTACAACTCGCTGGTCACTGCCGGCCCGTTGGTTGAAGCCCTTGCAGCCGGCGTGACTCAGCGCAATATCCTGCGCGGCAAACTGCATCGCCTGTCGCCGCTGCTGGACTCGCTGCTCGGCACTTGGTCGGACTACGCCAGTGCGCGCAAGGAAGAACTGACGATCCAGGCCGAGCACTACCGCAACGAGCAGGACGCGCTGCAAAACGATCAACGTGGGGGCACCCAGGAGCTGATGCGCCTGGAGCGGGAAATCAGCGGCATCCAGCGTTGGCTGGGCGAGCTGTCGGNACTGAAGAATCGCTTCGCTTTGGTCGATGACGTCAAAGTGCTGGAGCAACAACTGCTCGCGGCCAAGGACGCGCACGACGAACTGGCCGGTGCCCTGGCGCAGTCGCGGCAGTTCAGCGCCGAGGATTTGGACGAGCGTTTGCGCGACCTGGAAAAACGCCTGAAGTCGGTCAAGCAGCAGCTCGACCACGCGGACAACAACAGCTACGCCAAACTGCGCGAAGAATTCTCACAGCAGGACGTCGAGCGCCTGATGCGTCTGTTCAACAGTTCGTTGTTCAGCCTGCCATTGGGCGAACACGGCATCACGCTGGATGAGGACGGCCAGTGGGTCAAATCCCTGGAGCAGATTCTCGACGGCTTCAAAGGCGAGCGTTTTGAAGTACCGGGGCTGTCCATCGACATCTCCCACATCGAACCACCTGCATTACAGGCGCTGGCGGATCGCGCGGCATTGCGCGACCAGAAAGACCGCCTGGAGAAAGAACTCAAGCAGCTCAAGACCCAACAGGCCGTAGCCTCTGACCGGGCGGCGAGCAAGACGCAGACCGAAGCGCTGTACCAGCAAGTGCTGGATGCGCAGAAGGCTTTGGAAGATTTCCGCCGCGCGCAAACCCTGAGTGCCGAGGAAGGCGAGAAACTGGAAAACCTGGCGCAGATGGAAGCGGCGCAGGATGAACTCAAGCGCTCCAGCGATGCGTTTACCGAGCGCGTCCAACAGCTGTCGGCCAAGCTGCAATTGGTCGGGCGTCAGATCGGCGACATGGAAGCCAAGCAGCGCACCCTCGACGACGCCCTGCGCCGCCGTCAGCTGTTGCCGGCAGACCTGCCGTTCGGCACTCCGTTCATGGACCCGGTCGACGACTCCATGGACAACTTGCTGCCGTTGCTCAACGACTATCAGGACAGCTGGCAAGGTTTGCTGCGCGCCGATGGCCAGATCGANGCGCTTTACGCGCAGGTTCGTCTCAAGGGCGTGGCCAAGTTCGACAGCGAAGACGACATGGAGCGTCGCCTGCAACTGCTGATCAACGCTTACGCACACCGCACCGACGAAGCCCTGACCCTCGGCAAGGCGCGCCGTGCGGCGGTCACCGATATCGCGCGGACCCTGCGCAATATCCGCAGCGACTACGACAGCCTGGAACACCAACTGGCCTTGTTCAACCGCGAGATCAACAAGCGCCAGGTTTCCAACCTGCAGAGCTTCCGTATCGTGCTGGCGCCGAACAAGGAAGCCCTCAAGCATATCGACCAGATCATCCACAGTGCCGGTCAATATGAAGAAGGCGAAACCTTGTCGGTGTTCGACCTCAGCCAGAGCGCCGAGCAGGACAACAAGAACGAAGAAGCCAAGGAGTACCTGGCGCGGCTGGTGGCGGCGAACCACAACCAGCTCGGCCTCAAGGACTTGTTCGAACTGGCCTTCGAGATCACCAAGGTCAATGGCCAGCCAGTTATCCACACCGACATCGACGGTGCGGCTTCAAACGGCACCACGATGACCATCAAGGCGCTGACCAACATGTACTTGTTGCTGCACTTGATGGACCGTGACCAGGCCGGTCGCGTGCGCTTGCCGTACTACCTCGATGAAGCGGCAGACATCGACGAGAAGAACCAGGCGGCGCTGCTGGAAACCAGTTTGCAGCTGGGCTTTGTGCCGATCCTGGCCAGTGTGAAGCCGCAGGTGTCCGCCCAGGTGGCGATCGACCTGGAAGGCGGCAGCGGGCCGAATGGCATCTACATCGACGAGGCGGACTGGAAGTACATCCGTCGTCACGATGCGGTGAAGGCTACCGTTAACGTTGAAGCGGACGAGCCGGAGCTGGATGCGGTTTGAGTTAAACCGTCAGATACGAAAAAGGCCGCGATCCAATGGATCGCGGCCTTTTTCATAGCGTGGGATTTGTAGTGGACTTCAGGGCCTCTTCGCGAGCAAGCCCGCTCCCACAGGATCTGCGGTGTCAATGCAGTTTATGCGACACCATACATCCCTGTGGGAGCGGGCTTGCCCGCGAAGGCGCCATGAAAGACGCCAATAAACTACTTGCCTATAGAAATCTTCGGCGCCCAGGTCAGCCATTCATCTTCAAACTTGTCGAACAGCGGGAAGGTTTGCTCAGCCCGCGCCGGGCTGCCCATGCGATCGCCGTCCGGGGTGGCGAAGGCAATGCCGCCCTGAATCAGCGTCTCCAGCGATTCGGTACGGACCGTCGCGCCTTTGAACAGGCCGAAGTCGAGTCCAAAACCGCTGGTGTTCCAGAAGCGACTGCCACCACGCACCAATGGCGCGTATTTCGGCTCGATCAGAATGTGCACCAACACACGGTCAGCGGTCTGGCCCAATTCATAACCCGTCACTTTGCCCACGGTGACCTCGCGGTACGTCACCGGCACACCGGTTTTCAGTGAACCACGGCGAGCGGCGCTCAACACCAGACTCAAACCGGCTTCTTGCCTGGCTGATTCCGGTGGTGTGGCCAGGGCGACGAAGTTCTTCTGCGGACCCAGATTCTTCGCGGCGGGCAGCACTTCGATGTATTGGCCGGTCACCAGGGTTTCCAGGTTTGAGGTTTTCATCAAACCCAGCTCAGGCTTGACCACCCAGAACTGACTGCCAACCCGGGCAATGCGCTCCGGCACTTCGGTGATTCGTGCGGTGAGCATCACCGATTGAAGGTCATCACTGAGGTCGACATCTTCGATCTTGCCGACATCCAGGCCTTTGAATCTCACGGGGGTGCCGCTGCGCAAGCCATCGGCGCGCTCGACCTTGATGGTGACCACGGTGCCTTTCTGATTGGCTTCGTCATGGTTAGCGAACAGACGGAAACGCGGGATCTTCTTTTGCAGCGGGGCTTTGGCTTCCGGTGTTTCAAAGGCGATGCCGCCGGCCATCAGGCTTTGCAGCGACTCGCTTTTGACCTGGATTCCGCCGGTGAGGCCGCCGGTCAGCGTGACGCCGCTGGCATTCCAGAAACGCGTCGAGCCGTTGACCAGGTTCTCGTATTCCTTCTCGATGTGAACACCGATCACCAACTGTTTTTTGGTACGCGAAAACTGATAGCTCTGGACTGAACCGACCTTGACCTGCTTGTAGAGAATCGGGCTGCCGACCTCCAGGGAGCCGAGGTTGTCCGTGAACAACACCATGTGCAGGCCTGGGGAACGCAGGTCCAACGGCGGCGCTTTGGCTCGGGCGACGAACTCACGTTGTGGTGCGCTGCCTTTGTCGCCGGGGCGGATGGCGATGTAGTTACCTTTGACCAGGGCTTCGAGACCGGTGATNCCNGCCAGCGAGATGGACGGTTTGACCACCCAGAATTGGGTGTCCTGTACCAGGTAGTCTTCGGCGAGCGGATCGAGGGTCAGCTCGGCGTTGGCACTGGACAGGTCCGGGTCAATCTTCAGGGTTTTCAGGCTACCGACCTGGATGCCTTTGTACATGACCGGAGTACGCCCGGCTTGCAGGCCCTCGAAATCGGTGAGCTTGACCTTGACCTTGATGCCGGCTGCGGCGGCGTCGAAGTCCTCGTAGAGGCGAAACGGCAGGCTCGGGTCGGTCGGCGGGCTGTCCTTGCGATTCTCGGGTGTGGCGAACGCTATACCACCGGCGACGATGCTGGAGAGGGATTCGCTGCGCACTTTTACGCCGGAGAGGTTGGCGTCGATGCTGATGCCGCTGGCGTTCCAGAAACGTGTGTGTTTGCGCACCAGATTGGCGTAGGTCGGCTCGATGTAGACCTTGATCTCGACAGTGCTCTGGTCTTCGGACAGCAGGTAGCTTTTGACCTGACCGACCTGGATCTGTTTGTAGAACACCGGACTGCCACGATTCAGTGAACCGAGACGATCAGCCTTGATGGTGAGATGCAGACCGGGCTGGGAGTCCGAGAGAGGTGGTTCTTCAGCCAGAGCCTTGAACTTGCGGGTAGGCTCGCCCTCGCCGGGGCTGATGGCCACGTAATTGCCGGACACCAGCGTTTCCAGTCCGGTGATACCGGCCAGGGTCACGCTGGGTTTGACCAGCCAGAAACGTGTGCTCGTCTTGAGGTATTGCTCAACGTCCTTATTCATCTCGACGGTGGCGATCACCCCTTTGGAGCTGCCTTCGTCATCGAGCTTAAGGGTTTTCACCTTGCCGACTGGCATACCCTTGTAGACGACTTCAGTCTTGTTGGCCTGAATGCCTTCTCCGCTTTCGAAACGCACCTGTATTTCGATGCCAGTTTCGCTGTAGGCACGCCAGCCGAGCCAGCCGCCGATGATCAAGGCGATCAGGGGCAACACCCAGATGGCAGACCANTTGGAAGCTGGGCGGGTTTTAGCTTTTGGCAAATCACTCATGGTCGTCGTCCGACTCCGTGTTATCCCAAATCAGTCGGGGATCAAAAGTTACTGCGGCAAGCATCGTCAAGATCACCACACTGGCGAACGCTGCAGCGCCAAGATTGGCCTCGACACTGGCAAGTCGCCCAAAGTTAACAACCGCCACCAGGATGGCGATCACGAAGATATCCAGCATGGACCAGCGGCCNATGAACTCGATAAAGCGGTACATCCAGATTCGTTGGCGTGCCGAGAGTGGCTGGCGGCGTTGTACTGAAAACAGCAGCAGCGCGATGCCCACCAGCTTGAAAGTGGGTACCAGAATACTGGCGATAAAAACCACGGCGGCGATGGGAATCATGCCGTGTTGAACCAGCTGGATAACGCCGGACATGATGGTGCTGGGATCGCCCTGCCCCAATGAACTGACGGTCATGATCGGCAGCACATTGGCCGGGATATAGAGAATCGCTGCGGTGACCAGCAGCGCCCAGGTCCGTATGACACTGTTCGGGCGACGGGCGTGCACCAGCGCACCGCAACGGGTGCAGGACTGCTCGTCGGTGTCGGCTTCCTGCTTGTTCAACTCGTGGCATTCGGTACAAATCAGAATGCCTGCATCAATCGCCCGCATGATCATCCTCTCCTGACAAAGCCTGCCAGACCTGATGAGGCGACATCACGACCTCCAGCCAGACCTGGACCAACAACAAACTGATAAAGCAGGCCAAACCAAGACCTACGGTAATGGCTGCCATATCTGCCAGTTTTACGATCGCCACCAGTACGCCCATGAGATAAACCTCGAGCATCCCCCAGTCCCGTAGATGGTGATAAATGCGGTAAAGCAGCAAACCATAGCTGCGTCCGATATCAAACCGGATGCTCAACAGCACGGCCAATTGGCAGAGCAGCTTGAGCAGGGGAATTCCCATGCTGCACAGGAATACGACAACCGCCACACCTTGCATGCCGGTATCGAACAGGCCGACAACGCCACTCCAGACGGTGTCCTCTGACGACTGCCCAAGTAGATTGAGCTGCATGATCGGTAAAAAGTTCGCAGGGATGTACAACAACAGCGCGGCGATGACCAACGCGAGACTGCGCTGCACTACGTTGTGCCGATGGGCGTAGAGTTCGTAACCGCAGCGCGGGCACAGGGCTTTCTCGCCATGGGCGAGTTCGGGCTTGCGCATCAGCAAGTCACACTCATGGCACGCCACCAAGTCGTCCAGCGGTAATTCTGACAGCCCGGGGGCGTCAACCGGATCTGGCATAAGGGCTCTGGCTCCGAAAAAGTTGGACCTATTCTAGTGTCATGAGTCGAAAATAACTGTGCAAAATTGTGTTGTAACTTGAGGAGACTTTCCTGCGGACAAAACAAAACCCCTACCTGCATACGCAGATAGGGGTTTCGGAATTTAATCTTGACGATGACCTACTCTCACATGGGGAAACCCCACACTACCATCGGCGATGCATCGTTTCACTGCTGAGTTCGGGATGGGATCAGGTGGTTCCAATGCTCTATGGTCGTCAAGAAATTCGGTAGCCAGGTCGTTTGCCTTACGGCGCACGCTCCAGCGAATGGGTATGTGATAGATCTCGGTGTTTTGTGAGTCTTTCGAACTTTCGGTTCATTTCGTCTTCACACACCGCAATCTGGTGCTCGTTCGCCTTTGNAAATTGCTTGGGTGTTATATGGTCAAGCCTCACGGGCAATTAGTATTGGTTAGCTCAACGCCTCACAGCGCTTACACACCCAACCTATCAACGTCGTAGTCTTCGACGGCCCTTCAGGGGACTCAAGGTCCCAGTGAGATCTCATCTTGAGGCTAGTTTCCCGCTTAGATGCTTTCAGCGGTTATCTATTCCGAACATAGCTACCCGGCAATGCCACTGGCGTGACAACCGGAACACCAGAGGTTCGTCCACTCCGGTCCTCTCGTACTAGGAGCAGCCCCTCTCAAATCTCAAACGTCCACGGCAGATAGGGACCGAACTGTCTCACGACGTTCTAAACCCAGCTCGCGTACCACTTTAAATGGCGAACAGCCATACCCTTGGGACCGGCTTCAGCCCCAGGATGTGATGAGCCGACATCGAGGTGCCAAACACCGCCGTCGATATGAACTCTTGGGCGGTATCAGCCTGTTATCCCCGGAGTACCTTTTATCCGTTGAGCGATGGCCCTTCCATACAGAACCACCGGATCACTAAGACCTACTTTCGTACCTGCTCGACGTGTCTGTCTCGCAGTCAAGCGCGCTTTTGCCTTTATACTCTACGACCGATTTCCGACCGGTCTGAGCGCACCTTCGTACTCCTCCGTTACTCTTTAGGAGGAGACCGCCCCAGTCAAACTACCCACCATACACTGTCCTCGATCCGGATAACGGACCTGAGTTAGAACCTCAAAGTTGCCAGGGTGGTATTTCAAGGTTGGCTCCACGCGAACTGGCGTCCACGCTTCAAAGCCTCCCACCTATCCTACACAAGCAAATTCAAAGTCCAGTGCAAAGCTATAGTAAAGGTTCACGGGGTCTTTCCGTCTAGCCGCGGATACACTGCATCTTCACAGCGATTTCAATTTCACTGAGTCTCGGGTGGAGACAGCGCCGCCATCGTTACGCCATTCGTGCAGGTCGGAACTTACCCGACAAGGAATTTCGCTACCTTAGGACCGTTATAGTTACGGCCGCCGTTTACCGGGGCTTCGATCAAGAGCTTCGCGTTAGCTAACCCCATCAATTAACCTTCCGGCACCGGGCAGGCGTCACACCCTATACGTCCACTTTCGTGTTTGCAGAGTGCTGTGTTTTTAATAAACAGTCGCAGCGGCCTGGTATCTTCGACCGGCATGAGCTTACGGAGCAAGTCCTTCACCCTCACCGGCGCACCTTCTCCCGAAGTTACGGTGCCATTTTGCCTAGTTCCTTCACCCGAGTTCTCTCAAGCGCCTTGGTATTCTCTACCCAACCACCTGTGTCGGTTTGGGGTACGGTTCCTGGTTACCTGAAGCTTAGAAGCTTTTCTTGGAAGCATGGCATCAACCACTTCGTCATCTAAAAGATNACTCGTCATCAGCTCTCGGCCTTAGAATCCCGGATTTACCTAAGATTCCAGCCTACCACCTTAAACTTGGACAACCAACGCCAAGCTGGCCTAGCCTTCTCCGTCCCTCCATCGCAATAACCAGAAGTACAGGAATATTAACCTGTTTTCCATCGACTACGCTTTTCAGCCTCGCCTTAGGGACCGACTAACCCTGCGTCGATTAACGTTGCGCAGGAAACCTTGGTCTTTCGGCGTGGGTGTTTTTCACACCCATTGTCGTTACTCATGTCAGCATTCGCACTTCTGATACCTCCAGCAAGCTTCTCAACTCACCTTCACAGGCTTACAGAACGCTCCTCTACCGCATCACTTACGTGATACCCGTAGCTTCGGTGTATGGTTTGAGCCCCGTTACATCTTCCGCGCAGGCCGACTCGACTAGTGAGCTATTACGCTTTCTTTAAAGGGTGGCTGCTTCTAAGCCAACCTCCTAGCTGTCTAAGCCTTCCCACATCGTTTCCCACTTAACCATAACTTTGGGACCTTAGCTGACGGTCTGGGTTGTTTCCCTTTTCACGACGGACGTTAGCACCCGCCGTGTGTCTCCCATGCTCGGCACTTGTAGGTATTCGGAGTTTGCATCGGTTTGGTAAGTCGGGATGACCCCCTAGCCGAAACAGTGCTCTACCCCCTACAGTGATACATGAGGCGCTACCTAAATAGCTTTCGAGGAGAACCAGCTATCTCCGAGCTTGATTAGCCTTTCACTCCGATCCACAGGTCATCCGCTAACTTTTCAACGGTAGTCGGTTCGGTCCTCCAGTTAGTGTTACCCAACCTTCAACCTGCCCATGGATAGATCGCCCGGTTTCGGGTCTATTCCCAGCGACTAGACGCCCTATTAAGACTCGCTTTCGCTACGCCTCCCCTATTCGGTTAAGCTCGCCACTGAAAATAAGTCGCTGACCCATTATACAAAAGGTACGCAGTCACCCAACAAAGTGGGCTCCCACTGCTTGTACGCATACGGTTTCAGGATCTATTTCACTCCCCTCTCCGGGGTTCTTTTCGCCTTTCCCTCACGGTACTAGTTCACTATCGGTCAGTCAGTAGTATTTAGCCTTGGAGGATGGTCCCCCCATATTCAGACAAAGTTTCTCGTGCTCCGTCCTACTCGATTTCATGACTAAGAGATTTTCGCGTACAGGGCTATCACCCACTATGGCCGCACTTTCCAGAGCGTTCCGCTAATCTCAAAGCCACTTAAGGGCTAGTCCCCGTTCGCTCGCCACTACTAAGGGAATCTCGGTTGATTTCTTTTCCTCAGGGTACTTAGATGTTTCAGTTCCCCTGGTTCGCTCCATACACCTATGTATTCAGTGTAAGGTAACCATCTTATGATGGCTGGGTTCCCCCATTCAGACATCTCCGGATCAAAGTCTGTTTGCCGACTCCCCGAAGCTTTTCGCAGGCTACCACGTCTTTCATCGCCTCTGACTGCCAAGGCATCCACCGTATGCGCTTCTTCACTTGACCATATAACCCCAAGCAATCTGGTTATACTGTGAAGACAACATTCGCCGAAAATTCGATAATACTCAATTACGAGTAACTCACAAATTTTACCTTAGCCTGATCCGTTACCAGTGAAAGTAACGTTCAGTCTATCTTTCTATCACATACCCAAATTTTTAAAGAACGATCTAATCAAAGACTAGAAATCAATATTCATCCGAATATTCATTTCTAAACTCTAACAGCAGAAGCAGTTATATGGTGGAGCCAAACGGGATCGAACCGTTGACCTCCTGCGTGCAAGGCAGGCGCTCTCCCAGCTGAGCTATGGCCCCATAACAAAATTGGTGGGTCTGGGCAGATTCGAACTGCCGACCTCACCCTTATCAGGGGTGCGCTCTAACCAACTGAGCTACAGACCCAATTTCGAGCTTTAAGGCCGACCTCACCCTGCTCTTTACCACAGAGCATGGGGTGCGCTCCAACTTCTTCAATGAATCAAGCAATTCGTGTGGGAACTTATGGAGCAGCTGATGTCGTCGATTAAGGAGGTGATCCAGCCGCAGGTTCCCCTACGGCTACCTTGTTACGACTTCACCCCAGTCATGAATCACACCGTGGTAACCGTCCCCCGAAGGTTAGACTAGCTACTTCTGGTGCAACCCACTCCCATGGTGTGACGGGCGGTGTGTACAAGGCCCGGGAACGTATTCACCGCGACATTCTGATTCGCGATTACTAGCGATTCCGACTTCACGCAGTCGAGTTGCAGACTGCGATCCGGACTACGATCGGTTTTGTGGGATTAGCTCCACCTCGCGGCTTGGCAACCCTCTGTACCGACCATTGTAGCACGTGTGTAGCCCAGGCCGTAAGGGCCATGATGACTTGACGTCATCCCCACCTTCCTCCGGTTTGTCACCGGCAGTCTCCTTAGAGTGCCCACCATTACGTGCTGGTAACTAAGGACAAGGGTTGCGCTCGTTACGGGACTTAACCCAACATCTCACGACACGAGCTGACGACAGCCATGCAGCACCTGTCTCAATGTTCCCGAAGGCACCAATCTATCTCTAGAAAGTTCATTGGATGTCAAGGCCTGGTAAGGTTCTTCGCGTTGCTTCGAATTAAACCACATGCTCCACCGCTTGTGCGGGCCCCCGTCAATTCATTTGAGTTTTAACCTTGCGGCCGTACTCCCCAGGCGGTCAACTTAATGCGTTAGCTGCGCCACTAAGAGCTCAAGGCTCCCAACGGCTAGTTGACATCGTTTACGGCGTGGACTACCAGGGTATCTAATCCTGTTTGCTCCCCACGCTTTCGCACCTCAGTGTCAGTATTAGTCCAGGTGGTCGCCTTCGCCACTGGTGTTCCTTCCTATATCTACGCATTTCACCGCTACACAGGAAATTCCACCACCCTCTACCATACTCTAGTCAGTCAGTTTTGAATGCAGTTCCCAGGTTGAGCCCGGGGATTTCACATCCAACTTAACAAACCACCTACGCGCGCTTTACGCCCAGTAATTCCGATTAACGCTTGCACCCTCTGTATTACCGCGGCTGCTGGCACAGAGTTAGCCGGTGCTTATTCTGTCGGTAACGTCAAAACACTTACGTATTAGGTAAATGCCCTTCCTCCCAACTTAAAGTGCTTTACAATCCGAAGACCTTCTTCACACACGCGGCATGGCTGGATCAGGCTTTCGCCCATTGTCCAATATTCCCCACTGCTGCCTCCCGTAGGAGTCTGGACCGTGTCTCAGTTCCAGTGTGACTGATCATCCTCTCAGACCAGTTACGGATCGTCGCCTTGGTGAGCCATTACCTCACCAACTAGCTAATCCGACCTAGGCTCATCTGATAGCGCAAGGCCCGAAGGTCCCCTGCTTTCTCCCGTAGGACGTATGCGGTATTAGCGTCCGTTTCCGAACGTTATCCCCCACTACCAGGCAGATTCCTAGGCATTACTCACCCGTCCGCCGCTCTCNANAGAGNANAANTNCTC
>NZ_NMOJ01000178.1 GCF_002251635.1 Pseudomonas mandelii | reverse complement strand
TCTACCGCTCGACTTGCATGTGTTAGGCCTGCCGCCAGCGTTCAATCTGAGCCATGATCAAACTCTTCAGTTCAAACATCTTTGGGTTTTTAAGAAACCCTAAACTTGGCTCAGCAATCGTTGGTTACATCTTTGATTTCTCGCGGAGTAACTTGTGATGCTGATAATCTTGTTGACTATCAGTCTGACTCCACAAGCACCCACACGAATTGCTTGATTCAGTTGTTAAAGAGCGGTTGGTTAAGATCTTTCGTCTCAACCGAGGCGCGCATTCTACAGCAGCCTCATTTGCTGTCAAGTGATTATTTTCAGAAGTTTTCGAAGAATTCTTCAACAACTTCAACCACTTGCGCTTCCGATCTCTCGTTAGCGGGAGGCGAATTCTACAGCGTTACACGCTGCTGTCAACACCTCTTTTTCTCCGCTTTCGACCGAGAGGATCGAAACGTTAATAGAGCCAAACAACACTGCCCTACCAACTCCTTCTGGGCTTCGATGAACTGAAGCAACTCGCTGTCGAACCCTGCGTAACTCTTTGTTTACCAAGGAGTTTTCCGTTTCGACTGCGCCGGAAGTGGGGCGAATTATAGACTTCCAGAATCTGCCGTCAACNCCTATTTANGCTTTTCTCGTAGAAAGTGCCTTTTTGGCTATTAAACGCGGAAGTCGACGGGCCACAGGCGGGATGCGCAACACTAATAGCAGCGCACCTATAGAAGCATAGATAGCCCATTCCTTAAGATCGGCACGAACGATCCACAACATATGCAGCAAACCAAGCCCAAGAATCACATACACCAGACGATGCAGCTTCTTCCAACGGCTGCCGAGCCGACGCTGGCTATAACGATTAGAAGTCACCGCCAATGCCAATAAACAGAGAAACCCCAACGTCCCGACAATGATGTACGGCCGTTTGCGCAACTCGACACCCAGCTGAGACCAATCAAATCCAAGAATGAACGCCGTGTAGCCGCTCAGATGCAGAACCACATAAGCGAAACACCACAACCCCAGCTGTCGGCGCACAGCAATCCACCCCGCCCAACCGGTGAGCTTCTGCAGAGGCGTCATGCTTAACGTTATCAGCAGCAGGATAAGTGTCCCCAGCCCCAGACGATCAACCAGCACCTTGCCCGGATCAGGACCTAAAACATCCTGCCAGGCCTGATACAACCAAAACAGCGGCCAGACCGCAGCCGCTATAAAGACGCCAACGCGCCAGATCGGATAACGCATCAGTAGTTCTTCCGCAAATCGAGGCCTGTATAAAGAGAGGCGACCTCATCCGAGTAGCCATTGAACATCTGCGTCTCGCGCACATTGGGCTTGAACAAGCCGCTCGGCAGACGACGCTCCCGCGCCTGGGTCCAGCGAGGATGGTCGACTGTAGGATTCACGTTGGCGTAGAAGCCGTATTCATCCGCGGCAATGCTCTGCCAAGTGGTTTTTGGTTGTTCGCTGACCAGACTGATCCGCACGATGGATTTCACNCTCTTGAATCCATACTTCCACGGCACCACCAAACGCAATGGCGCACCGTTCTGGTTAGGCAACTCACGCCCATACATGCCAACCGCAAGGATCGCCAACGGATTCATCGCCTCATCCAGACGCAAACCCTCTACATAGGGCCACTCGATCAAGGCAAAACCAGAGCGCTGCCCAGGCATGCTCTTGGGATCCTGCAGCGTTTCGAAGCGGATGAACTTGGCCTTCGCTGTCGGCTCGACCTGCTTCAGCAACGCCGAGAGCGGAAAACCAATCCAGGGAATAACCATCGACCAGGCCTCAACACAGCGAAGACGATAAATCCGCTCCTCCAGCTGATAAGGCTTCATGAAATCTTCCAGCGCATACCGCCCCGGCTTACCCACCTCTCCATCCACCACCACGGTCCAAGGCTCAGTCTTCAGCGAGCCGCCATTGGCGGCAGGGTCGCCCTTATCCGTGCCGAACTCATAGAAGTTGTTGTAGTGGGTTGCATCCTTGAAGGGCGTGATCGCCTCATCCTTGACGTTGACTGCCCCCCATTTAGTAGAAGGAAGCTTTTCGGCAAACCAGGAAGGCGCCTTCCCAGGTTCGACATCTGCGTAACGAGCGGCTTCGTCAGCACTGGCCCAGCGCGGCAGACTGCTCACCGCCAGACCGGCAACGGCTGCACCCAGCAAATTGCGTCGAGAAAGGTAGAAGGATTCAGGCGTGACATCCGACTCATGGCAGTCAGACGCTTTGGGGATCTTGATTAACATGGCAACTCCGCAGCATTGGAGAACTGATGCACCAATAGACTGCGGAGTATGNGGGAAATTACATCACTCGGCGTTTTTGTGCCGACGAAGATGCAACAGGTATTGCACCGGACCAGACGCCGCGTAAGCGAGGAAAACCAGCAGCAGAATGCGCGGCGGATCACTGAAGACCACGGCAAACACCAGCACTACCGCGAGGATCGCGACAAAAGGCACGCGCCCCTTGAGGTCAAACTCCTTGAAGCTGTTGTACTTGATGTTACTGACCATCAACATCCCGGCCGCCGCAACCATCAAGGCCACCAGGAAAGACATCTTCGATCCCTGTATCCCGTAGTCACTGAACGCCCAGACGATACCCGCCACCACTCCCGCAGCAGCCGGACTGGCCAGACCGATGAAGTAGCGTTTATCCGCAGTGCCGACTTGCGTATTGAAGCGCGCCAGGCGCAACGCTGCACCCGCGACATAGATAAAGGCAACCATCCAGCCGACCTTACCCATATCACCCAGCGCCCAAGCGAACGCCAGCAGTGCAGGCGCCACACCAAAGGCGACCATGTCCGACAACGAGTCGTACTCGGCACCGAAGGCGCTTTGGGTATTGGTCATGCGCGCGACACGACCATCAAGGCCGTCGAGCACCATGGCCACGAAAATCGCAATCGCGGCAAACGCGAAATACTTGCTCGCGCCAATTGAATCACCGGCACTCAAGGCACTCTGGGCGCTCATCGAACTGATGATGGAATAAAACCCTGCGAACAGGTTCGCGGTGGTGAACAGATTGGGCAGGAGATAGATGCCACGATGCCGGACCTTGCGGCCTTCCGCGTCATGCCCTTCTTCGACATGTTCATCGATCGGTAGCAGGCTATCGGCGCCAGAAGCCTGGCTTGGCTCGTCGGGACGTTCGCTCATGGACTTTACCTTGCAACGGTGTGAAAAAATTCGACAAATACTTGCGGCGAGTGTTCGCCCGCAAACGATGCAGCTTTATACCAGAACCTGCCTCCCAAACGAAAAAACGCGGCCTAAGCCGCGTTTTTTTNTANANGTGNACGACTTAGTTTTTGGCTTTGTCGACGATCTTGTTGGCACCGATCCACGGCATCATGGAGCGCAGTTGCTCGCCGATGATTTCGATACCGTGAGCGGCGTTGTTACGACGCTTGGCGGTCATCGAAGGGTAGCCGGTTGCGCCTTCGCTGATGAACATTTTGGCGTATTCACCGTCCTGAATACGTTTCAGGGCGTTGCGCATAGCCTGACGGGACTCGGCGTTGATGACTTCCGGGCCAGTCACGTACTCGCCGTATTCGGCGTTGTTGGAGATCGAGTAGTTCATGTTGGCGATACCGCCTTCGTACATGAGGTCAACGATCAGCTTCAGTTCGTGCAGGCATTCGAAGTAGGCCATTTCCGGCGCGTAGCCAGCTTCAACCAGGGTTTCGAAACCGGCTTTAACCAGTTCAACGGTACCGCCGCACAGAACAGCTTGCTCGCCGAACAGGTCGGTTTCGGTCTCGTCCTTGAAGGTGGTTTCGATGATGCCGGTACGACCGCCACCAACACCCGCTGCGTAGGACAGTGCAACGTTTTTGGCGTTGCCCGAAGCGTCCTGGTAGATCGCGATCAGGTCAGGAATACCGCCGCCTTTGACGAACTCGGAACGCACGGTGTGGCCCGGTGCTTTCGGCGCGATCATGATCACGTCGAGGTCGGCACGCGGCACAACCTGGTTGTAGTGAATCGCGAAGCCGTGGGAGAAGGCCAGGGTTGCGCCCTTCTTGATGTTCGGCTCGATTTCGTTCTTGTACAGCGCGGACTGGAACTCGTCCGGGGTCAGGATCATGACCAGGTCGGCAGCAGCAACAGCGGAAGCAACGTCGGTTACTTTCAGGCCGTGAGCTTCGGCTTTGGCAACAGTGGCCGAGCCTTTACGCAGGCCAACAGTCACGTCAACGCCGGAATCTTTCAGGTTGCACGCTTGAGCGTGGCCCTGGGAACCGTAGCCGATGATGGCGACTTTTTTGCCCTGGATGATCGACAGGTCACAATCTTTTTCGTAATAAACTTTCATGAGGTTCCTCTATATATCCAGGCCGTTAGGCCATTCACTAATTTGG
>NZ_NMOJ01000177.1 GCF_002251635.1 Pseudomonas mandelii | reverse complement strand
TTAGATGCTGAGTACTTTGTCGCCACGAGCGATACCGGTTACGCCGCTACGGACGGTTTCCAGGATCGAGGCGGTGCCGATGGACTGAATGAAGCTGTCGAGCTTGTCGCTGGTACCGGTCAGTTGCACGGTATAAACGCTGGCGCTNACATCGACGATCTGCCCACGGTAAATATCGGTAGTGCGCTTGATCTCGGCGCGCTGGGCGCCGGTGGCCTTGACCTTGACCAGCATCAGTTCGCGCTCGATGTGAGCACTTTCCGACAGGTCGACCAGTTTGACCACTTCGATCAGCTTGTTGAGGTTCTTGGTGATCTGCTCGATTACCTCATCGTGGCCCACGGTGGTCAACGTCAGGCGCGACAGGGTCGGGTCTTCGGTCGGGGCCACGGTCAGGCTTTCGATGTTGTAGTTGCGTTGCGAAAACAGGCCGACAACACGAGACAGAGCGCCGGGTTCGTTCTCCAGAAGCAGGGAGATAATGTGCCGCATGATTAAGTACGCTCCGTCTTGTTCAGCCACATATCGCGCATAGAGCCGTCTTTGATCTGCATCGGGTAGACGTGCTCGCTGGTGTCAACCTGAATATCAAGGAACACCAGGCGGTCCTTCATGGCGAAGGCTTCTTCCATCATCGGTTTCAAATCCTTCAAATCAGTGATGCGCATGCCGACGTGGCCATAGGCTTCAACCAATTTGACGAAATCTGGCAGCGATTCCATGTAGGAGTGGGAGTGACGGCTACCGTAGCTCATGTCCTGCCACTGACGAACCATGCCCAGCACGCCGTTGTTCAGGCAGACGATCTTCACCGGGAGGCCGTACTGCAAGCACGTNGACAGTTCCTGGATGTTCATCTGGATGCTGCCCTCACCGGTGACGCACGCGACGTCGGTGTCGGGGAAGCTCAGCTTTACACCCATGGCCGCAGGAAAACCAAAGCCCATCGTGCCCAGGCCACCGGAGTTGATCCAACGGTTAGGCTTGTCGAACTTGTAGTACTGCGCGGCGAACATCTGGTGCTGGCCCACGTCGGAGGTCACAAAGGCGTCGCCCTTGGTCACTTCGCAGAGGGTTTCGATCACGGTTTGCGGCTTGATGATGCTGCCGTCGCCCTTGTCGTAAGGGAACANGTCGCGATCACCGCGCCACTCTTCAACCTGTTTCCACCAGGCAGCCACCGAGTCCTTGTTCGGGGTCTCGCCGATTTCTTTGAAGGTAGCGACCATTTCGGTCAGTACGCTTTCCACCGGGCCTACGATAGGAACGTCGGCCTTGATGGTCTTGGAGATGGACGCCGGGTCGATGTCGATGTGGATGATCTTGGCATTCGGGCAGAATTTGNNCGCGCCNTTGATCACACGGTCATCGAAACGCGCGCCCACGGCCATGATCACNTCCGCATGGTGCATCGCGAGGTTGGCGGTGTAGCTACCGTGCATACCGAGCATGCCGACGAACTGGCGGTCCGTGCCCGGAAATGCGCCGAGGCCCATCAAGGTATTGGTGACCGGCACGTTCAGCAGTTGCGCCAGTTCGGTCAACGGCGCGGAGCCGTTGCCCAGAATGACGCCGCCGCCGGCATAGATGATCGGCCGCTTGGCCGCCAACAGCATTTCCACCGCTTTGCGGATCTGGCCCGAGTGGCCACGAACCGCCGGGCTGTAGGAGCGCAGCTTGGCTTTTTTCGGGAAGATGTATTCGAATTTCTCAGCCGGATTGGTCATGTCTTTCGGGATATCGACCACTACAGGGCCCGGGCGACCGGACTGTGCAAGGTAGAACGCCTTTTTCATGACTTCCGGGATTTCCGAGGCATGCTTGATCATGAAGCTGTGTTTCACGATCGGCCGAGAGATACCGATCATGTCGGTTTCCTGGAATGCATCGGTACCGACCATGGTGCTAGGCACCTGGCCGGTCAGGATCACCATCGGAATCGAGTCCATGTACGCCGTAGCAATACCGGTAATGACGTTGGTCGCGCCGGGACCGGAGGTCACCAGTACGACGCCGGCCTTGCCGGTGGCGCGCGCATAGCCATCCGCCATGTGAGTGGCAGCCTGCTCATGACGAACGAGAATATGTTGAACGGCTGGTTCTTTGAACAGCGCGTCATAGATATGCAATGCGGCACCACCTGGGTACCCATAGATATATTTGACGCCTTCGTCACGCAAAAAGCGGACGAGCATCTCACCACCAGATAAAAGCTCCACGTTGTTCACCTCTAAAACGCCAGAATACCGTCC
>NZ_NMOJ01000176.1 GCF_002251635.1 Pseudomonas mandelii | reverse complement strand
ATAAACNNCGACGGGTCTTAATAGGTTTACTTCTCAACAGAGCATGAGCGACGGTGGTCGCCGACTACGTCAGCACTGACTGAGCAAGTATTGGGATCGTCCCAAGTGTTGCGGGCTTTTCCCACCCAGCGCGAGGTAACGCGTTGCGGGTGTTACAGGTCGGCGCGGGTGTGCGCCTCATGATCTGCTGAGCGGGCCTGCTTCTGGCAGTCCCGATACAGCGGACTTTGGATTCTTCTGTTTCGTCCTCTGCAAGTCAAGCCGTCTATGTGCTTTATTGAAGTAAGCACATGAGAAAGCAAGAAAAAACCGCTAAACCGCAACTGTGTTAGCTTCAATTGCGCAACTCTGGCAAGGAAATGGCATGCGAACGTTCTTCATGGTCACTTTGCTGATCAGCCCATTGTGTGTGGCCGGTCAGATCTATAAATGGGTCGACGCCCAAGGCGTGACCCACTTCGACGCGCAACCGCCGCAAGGCCAGGAGGCCACCACCGTGGTGACGCCCTCCCCGCCTGCCGGCAAACCCGCTGCACCAACGCGCAGCACGGCGATTGGCGATCAACAGGCCATCGACAACACAGTGAAAAAGCAGGTCGCCGAGCAGCAAGCCCAGCTAAAGGTGTTCTGCGAGCAGGCGCGAACAAACCTGGCCCAGCTGCAGAACAATCCGCGATTGCGCGAGGAAGTCGACGGTGAGATGCGCCGTCTCAATGACGAGCAGCGTCAGGAACGCATTACCGAAGCACAAAAACAGATTGGGGATAACTGCCAGTAGGCACTGGCAGTATCCGGTTCAGCGAGAGGCGGTGATCAGTAGGTCGAACTCTTTGAGCAAGACCTGCAAATAGCGATCCTTGCCCTGAACATTGCGGGCGGCGAAGACCATTTCGGCCATCTCCTGAATCCCTGATGCGTTGGGCAGCGGCAAATCCTGTTCGAGGATGACCTTCATCTTCGGCAGGAAGATCCATTGCAGCCACTGCTCGAAATCCAGCGTATCGACCGAAAAAGGTTCGACGCTGGATAACGCTTCAGCGGAGGGCGCAACTTCATCCCACCATCCCTGAACCCGTAGCTCACGCTCGATCAACAGCAGTTGCTCGGCAATCTTGGGGAAGCGTGCATCCATCACGATACAACCTTGGCCTTCTGACGGGCCAGCGCCGCACCTGCGGAATCACCCTGTTTCTCACGCGCCTGGGCGATCAATTCCCACAGGCTGGCCTGAAGCGCCGGACGACCATTGGCGAACGTCAGGCCACGACGGGCGAACTGTTCAGCCTGTGGTGCATCGCCTTGGGCCATGCGCACCTGAGCCAGACGATAAAGCACTTGCGGCTCACGCGGTGCAACACGCTGGGCACGCTCGAGACTGGAGGATGCACCGTTGAGATCACCGCTGGCCTGTTGCTGTTGAGCGGTGGTCAACAATGCCAGTACCGGGCCATCCAGCTGTTCATCGGCAGACAAGCCGCCGGAGCTCGCCGAAGGAATCCCGCTCGGCGTCGACGGCATGCTGTAGCTGCCCTGATTGATCGGTGCCGACTGTACCGGCGAGGTGTCGATCGGCCCCGGGGTAATCGGGCCAGGCGTAATCGGACCGGTGCTGATCGGTGCCGAGGCCACTGCTCCGCCACCCGGCACCATCACGACGACACCCGTGTCGCCTTGTGGAATCGCCTGAGCCTGGGCTTGCACAGGACGTTTAGTCGTCGTCTGACGGAAACCGCCATTTGCCGACACTCGCTCACTGTTGGAGACAGCACTGCCAGAGTCCACAACCGGAATCGAACCGCGTTGTACGGAGGAACAACCGCTGAGCAAAGCCACGGCGGTAACCGCTGGAATCAACCACTTGTTCACTTGAAACCCTCTTTAGCTTAATTCATCCAGCCCTTGACCCAATCCATCACCGTTTCGCCGNANGCGGGACTGT
>NZ_NMOJ01000175.1 GCF_002251635.1 Pseudomonas mandelii | reverse complement strand
GCCACCGCATGCGGCGCCGGGAGGCGGTTCGCTGCCGCGAATATACGGCATCTGCACGGCACCTGGGCAGCTGCCTTCGGAACCTTGCCCGGTCCGCGAATCGACCCAGGCCTGAACAATATTGTCCGGCTGCGGCATGTTCAGCGGCAGCGGGTCGGCCTTGCGCATGAAACTGGTCCAGACCTGCAGGGCACCGGTCGCGCCGGTGAACGGCGTCTTGCCATTGTCGTCACGCCCAAGCCACACCACCGCCAGCACGTCCTGGCCGAAGCCGGCGAACCAGCTGTCTCGCGAGTCGTTACTGGTGCCGGTTTTACCCGCCAAAGTCAGGGTTTTCGGCAGCACGTTATAAACCGAACTGCCCGTACCTTCACGCATGACTCGTTGCATGGCGCTCTGGATCAGGTAAATGGAGGCTGGGTCGAAACGCTGCTCAATCTGGAACGGATAACGCTTGAGCGGCTCGCCTTCGGCGGTCAGCACACTGCGAATGCCGCGCATCGGAGTATTGAAACCACCGTTGGCGAGAGTCTGGTACATCGTGGCCACTTCCATCGGGGTCAAACCACCGGCCCCCAGCAACATCGAAGGGAACGCCGGGAACTCGCGACTGACACCCAGGCGTGCCAATGTCTTCAGGACATTCGGCACGCCCACCGCCAACCCGAGACGCGCCGTCGACAGGTTGTAGGAATGCGCCAGGCCCTGGTACAGGAAAACCGTACCGTGGGAACGGCGATCGTAGTTCTGGGGTTTCCAGACCTGACCGTCCGCGCCTTTGACCGAGAAGGATTCGTCCGACAGCCAACTGGTCAGCGTGTACTGGCTCGGTTTCTCAAGGGCTGTCAGATAAACCGCAGGCTTGATCAACGAACCGATCGGTCGCACCGCATCCAGCGCCCGGTTGAAACCGGCAAAACTGGCTTGTCGACTGCCGATCATGGCCTGGACTTCGCCGGTTTCCGGGTTGGTCACGACCATCGCCGCCTCGACTTCATCCGAGCCTTTACGGCCGGTCAGGCGCTTGAATGTGTCGTTGACCGACGCTTCGGCNTTCATCTGCAGAATCGGGTCGAAACTGGTGAAGATCCGCAGGCCTTCTTCGGTCAAGTCTTCGTCGCGATAGTCTTCGCGCAGCTGACGTTTAACCAGGTCGAGGAAGCCCGGGAATGAACTGTCCGCCAGCTTGCCGCGCGTCGTCACACCCAGTGGCATATTCTTCGCCGCTGCGACCTGCTCGGCGGTGGCGACGCCTTGCTGCTCAAGCACATCGAGCACCAGATTACGCCGCTCCAGCGCCCGCTCCGGGTTGCGACGCGGATTGTAATAGGACGGCCCCTTGACCATCCCCACCAGCAAGGCGACTTGATGCAGTTTCAGCTCGGACAATGGCTGCCCGAAAAAGAACTGGCTGGCCAGGCCGAAACCGTGCACCGCGCGCTGGCCATCCTGACCGACGAAGACCTCGTTGAGGTACGCCTCAAGGATTTCCTGCTTGCTGTAATGCAGTTCCAGCAGCATTGCCATCATGGCTTCGGTGAGCTTACGGGTCAGGCTGCGCTCGTTGGTCAGGTAGAAGTTCTTGACCAATTGTTGCGTCAGCGTACTGCCACCCTGAGTCATCTTCCCGCCGGAGGTGTTGACCCAGATGGCGCGAGCAATCGACTTGGGCGACACGCCCCAGTGGCTATAGAAATCCCGGTCTTCCACGGCGACCAGGGTTTCCAGCAGGTACGGCGGGACCTGATCGATTTTGATCAGAATGCGATCTTCGAGGTTTTTCGGGTAAATGCCGCCGATCAGCAGAGGCTCCAGGCGCACGACGGAAAGCTTCGAACCGTTGGTCGCCGAAAGGTCAGCCACGTAATCGCCGGAAAANCGCACGCGCACCGGCTGGGCTTTTTCCAGGCCTTCATAGAACTGGAAGCCGCGAGTGTTCAAATCGACGGTGTTGCCATTGACNGCAGCAGCGCCGGGGCCGTTGCTCACGGGCTCGCGGCGGTAACCCAGGGCATCGAGTTCAGTGAGGAAGTCATCCTTGCTCAGCTTCTGGCCGGTGAACAGTTCCAGCGGGCGGGCGTACACCTTGGCCGGGATGGTCCAGCGCTTGCCGGAGAACTTCTCCTGGACCACGGCGTCGAGGTAAACCGCGAAGCCGGCGAGCACGACAAGGCCCACCAGGCTTAGCTTGAGCGCCCAGCCCAGCCACGGGCGCAGGCCCCTGGAAGGTGGTTTTTTGGGGGTACGGGGGGATCGAGTACGAGTCATGGCGGCGGATTATACGCACTTTATTCATACTCAACAGGCGCCCTCCGAGGTTTGCGTCAGGCGGACTTGCAGCCATAATGGCGGCCGTGAATTTTCCCCAGACTCTGAAGGATCGCCTGTGAGCCAGTCCCTGATCGCTGCACTGCAAAACCCGGCTTTGTATCCGCATCCGGTTGAAGCGTTTCAAGTCATCGAGACCCATATTTCCTGGGTCATACTGACGGGCCCCTTCGCTTATAAAGTGAAGAAGCCAGTGAATTTCGGCTTCCTCGACTTCACCAGCCTCGACGCTCGCGAGCATTTCTGCGGCGAAGAGCTGCGCCTTAACCAGCGCCTGACCAACGATTTGTATCTCGAAGTGTTGCCGATCACCGGCACTGNAGCAGCCCCACAACTGANCGGCGAAGGTCCGGTTGTCGATTTCGCGCTGAAAATGCGTCAATTCCCACAAAGCCAGTTGCTCAGCACCCTGCAAGCCAATGGCGAGTTGACCACCGCGCACATCGACGAGATGGCCGCACAGATCGCCCAATTCCACCTCACTGCACCCAAAGTGCCTGGCGAACACGAAGCCGGCACCCCGGACAGCGTGATGGCACCGGTACGCCAGAACTTCGAACAGATCCGCCCGTTCCTCAGCGACAAGGCCGATCTGCTGCAACTTGATGCGTTGCAAGCCTGGTCTGAAAGCAGCTTCGAACGCCTCAAGCCGCTGNTTGCCCAGCGTAAGGCTGAAGGCTTCATCCGCGAATGCCACGGCGACATCCACTTGGGCAACGCCACCGTGATCGACGGCAAGGTCGTAATCTTCGACTGCATCGAGTTCAACGAACCCTTTCGCTTCACCGACGTCTACGCCGATACCGGCTTCCTGGCCATGGACCTGGAAGACCGCGGCCTCAAATCCCTGGCACGCCGNTTCATCAGCCAGTACCTGGAACTGACCGGTGACTATCAGGGCCTTGAGCTGCTGAACTTCTATAAGGCCTACCGCGCACTGGTTCGCGCCAAGGTCAGCCTGTTCAGCATGCCGGCCGAGGCAGACCCGGTGCAGCGCGCCACCACCCTGCGTCAGTACCGCAACTACGCCAACCTGGCGGAAAGCTACAGCACCATTCCTTCGCGCTTCCTCGCCATTACCCACGGCGTATCGGCAGTCGGCAAAAGCCACGTTGCCATGCGCCTGGTGGAAGCACTCGGCGCTGTGCGCCTGCGCTCGGATGTGGAGCGCAAGCGCCTGTTCGGCGAGCAAACCGTACCGAATGACCCGCAGGCCGGCATTTATAGTGCCGATGCGAGCGCCGCCACCTACAGCCGACTGCATGAGATTGCTGCGGTCATCCTGCGCGCCGGTTTCCCGGTGGTCATCGATGCGACTTACCTCAAGCGCGACCAGCGCGATGGCGCGGCGAAAATCGCCGAAGCCACCGGGGCACCGTTCCTGATCCTCGATTGCAATGCACCACAGGCAGTCATCGAGAGCTGGCTGGCCTTGCGTCAGGCAGACCAGAAGGATCCGTCCGACGCCAACCTCGCCGTTATCGCCGCCCAGCAAGCCAGCCGCGAAGCGCTGACGCCTGCCGAGATTCTTTGCAGCAAACGCGTCCAGACCAACGAAAGCGGGACGCTCGACACCGTTGTTGCGCAGATTCGCCAGCGAATGCCAGGCCTGTAAAAACTATTTCAGCCGTGAAGCCATCGCCGGCTTCACGGCTGCCAAATAGTGGCACTATACTGGCGTCATAAAACCATCAGGTGATGCGACATGAGCCAGCCGAAACTTCTCGACACCCCGCTTTATGCCTTGCTGCACAAAGACGACATCGCAGGCTTCAATGCCGAACGCGCCAGTCATGCCTCTGTCGACATGGTCGGCGGCGATTTCCGTGGCCTGGACCTGCGTGAACTGAACGCCGATGGCGTCGATTTCACCGACGCCTATTTTCGCTCCGCGGATTTGCGCGGCATCGACTTCCGCAACTCCTGCCTGGAAGGCGCGAGCCTGGCTCACGCACAGATCTCCGGCGCCTACTTTCCGCCAGAACTGAGTGCTGACGAGATCCTGATGTCGATGAATTTCGGTACTCGCCTGCGTTATCGCACCCGCTAAAAACGACGTTCTGCCTGACAAGTCCAGCGCCCCCGCTTCGCGCTGGGCGCTGGATTTTTTTTGTCGGGAAAGTTGATTCCTCCGCGCTTCCTCCTACTGCTCCCGCAGACCTTCACGCAGTTACTTGAGTCTTCCTCTTAGAAGCTTTTGCGTCGAAACCGACCAAACAATCACGCTTTTCCTACTGATGGCTACACTCCTGAGAGGCTCGCCCACGCACCGTTCGGCCGTCGCAAGGAGGCTTGATGAATGATGAACTGCAACACCTGAAGAATCTTGGCAAGACGTCGGCNCAGTGGCTGCACGCGGTGGGCATCCACAGCGCGTCCGACTTGCGTCGCCTGGGAGCGGTCGATGCCTATCGGGCCGTGCGNACGCGCGGGTTCCGAGCGTCGAAAGTNCTGCTGTATGCGATTGAAGGGGCGCTGATGGATGTGCACTGGAACGATATCCCGGCCGAGCGCAAGGAAGCCTTGAACAAACAATTGGAAGCCATCTCGTCCCGCCATAAGAATTGAACAGGCGTGTTTCACCTCAGGATTACCACCTGGGGCCCAACGATTACGGGGCTTTCCCGCCAGAAGACAGGGGATTTCAAAGAAATCAAAAAACAGCGGTTGACTTGGTAATGAGAATCGCTATGATTATCACAACTGGTCGCGAGACTGGTCGATATTTGAAAAGCCCTTGGTTCGGACTCTCAGATTATCTCCTCATCAGGCTAATCACGGTTATTTGACCCGGCTCTTGCCGGGTCTTTTTTTGTCTGTGGAAAAGTCGCCCGTTTACTTCCCGAACTGCTTACGCATTTGCGCACAGTAATCCTGAGCCGGCGTGGCAGCCGTGTACCAGACGTAATCAGCCATGGCCGACGTGACCTCACCACCCTGCTCCGCCAGCATCAACACCGCCGGTGCTTCAGGCTCGCCAAGATCGAGCACATGGATCGGCACGCCAACATCCTTGCGCGCATGGTAAGCGCCGGCAAACAGCAGCGAAGGCGTCGGTGCCGACAGCAAGCGCTCGGCCATCCGCCGATCACGTTGCTGCTGGACCGCCAGCATCGCGGGCATTTGCGAGGTGGGCAGCAGGCCGCAATGGGAGTCGTTGATCTGCGCCAGCAACTCATCCTTGACCGACGGAGCATTGGAAAGCCGACCGTTTAATGTCGGCGGCTTGGCATAAACGGTACGGACTTCAAGATTGTCCAGATTGGCCGCCAGCAGCGGGTAAGGTTGAGTCAGCACAAAACGCACAACCGGCCCGTACAGATTCCAGTCCCAACCCGACTGCCAGTTCAACGCACCGGGAAGATCCGCGGGCAACGTCGAGGCACGGCGAATGTCATCGACGCGCGGTTGTTGATCCGGCGTGAGCATTTCCAGCAGCAGACTGCCTTGGGGTCGACGTTCGCCCAACGCCTGTAGTAACCACAATTGCAGTTGATGGTGATCAGAATTGTCATGCTGCTCGCCGACGATCAGCCGCGAAGGCGTGGCCAGTCGCTCGACCAGCGCCTGGGGCGTCAGGACCTGGCCGTTGCGCAGGTCCTGAATCTCACCGACGACTGGAGGCGGTACCGAAACGTGCTGGCAGGCACTCAACAACACGACCGCCAGTAGCAAAATCCCTCGCATGCTTACCTCGATGTCATTCTCAGCGGGCGATGATCAGCGGATGACCACGTTCCGGATGCGCCTGCACCAGTACTTCCAGCCCGAACACCGCTTTGAGCGGTTCCGGGCGCAAGACTTGCTCTGGGGTATCCAGCGCCACCGGCCGCCCGCCTTCGAGCAGTAGAAGGCGATCACAATAGCGCGCCGCCAGATTCAGATCATGCAGGATCACCAGCACCGCCGCGCCATGATCGGCGAACTCGCGCACTGCTTGCAGGGTAGTGTGCTGGTGCAGCGGGTCGAGCATCGAGGTCGGCTCATCGAGCAACAGCGTCTGACCCGCTTCGCCCGGCCAGAGCTGCGCCAGCACCCGCGCCAGATGCACCCGCTGACGCTCGCCGCCGGACAGCGCCAGATAGCTGCGGCCACTCAGGTGTCCAGCATCGGCAGCGTGCAAGGCGGCGGCGACGATCTCGTCATCCCGCACCCGCCCGCTTTGATAAGGCAAACGGCCCATGCCGACCACTTCTTCGACACGGAAGGCGAAGTCCAGGGTCGACACCTGCGGCAAGACCGCCAGTCGTTGGGCTCGCTGTGCGCCGGTCCAATGACTCAACTCGCGCTGATCGAGCCAGACGCTGCCGTGGTCAGCCTTCAATTCGCCGCACAAGGCACCGAGCAAGGTGCTTTTGCCAGCACCGTTAGGGCCCAACACACCGAGGACTTCGCCTGGCTTGAGCTCAAGCGTGATGTCCGTCAGAACGATCTTTGAGCCTCGGCGGATTTGCAGACTCTGGGTTCGCAACATCAGGCACGCCCTCTGAGCAGTAAATACAGAAAGAACGGCGCACCGATGAAGGCCGTGACAATCCCGATCGGCAACTCTGCTGGCGCCAGGGCCAGCCGTGCGACCAGGTCGGCAAACAGCAGGAGACTGGCACCCGCCAGCACCGAGGCCGGCAACAGCACCCGATGATCAGGACCGGCCAGCAGGCGCACCAGATGCGGCACCACCAGACCGACAAAGCCGATCATCCCCGCTGCCGCCACGGCCGCGCCAACCCCCAGTGCAGTGCAGAACACCAATTCGCGCTTGAGTCCTTCGACGTCGATGCCCAAGTGACCGGCCTCCGATTCGCCCAGCAGCAACGCATTCAAGGCCTTGGCCCGGCGCGGCAACCAGAGCGCCACACCGGCGCTCACCAGCAGCAACGGCCAGAGCCGCGAATAACTCGCGCCATTAAGGCTGCCCAGGTTCCAGAACGTGAGTGTGCGCAAGGTTGCATCGTCGGCCAGATAGGTGAACAAACCGACCGCTGAACCCGCCAGTGCAGTTAGCGCGATCCCGGCAAGGAGCATGGTTGCGACATTGGTCTGTCCATTACGGCGACCCAGTCGATACACCAGCGCCGTCACACCCAACCCGCCGAGAAATGCGCACACCGACAACAGATAAGGTCCGAACGATTCAGGCAGACCACCAAACACCGAACCACCGACAATCGCGATAGCGGCGCCCAGCGCAGCACCGCTGGACACCCCGACCAACCCCGGATCAGCCAGCGGGTTACGAAACAATCCCTGCATTGCCACGCCGGACAATGCCAGCACGCCACCCACCGCAAGGCCCAACAAGGTTCGAGGCAGGCGGATTTGCCCGAGGATCAACTCGGCCTGCTCCAGCCCATCGGGGGCAATGGGCAAACCGATCATGCGCAACGCCGCGCGCAGCGTATCGAATAAAGGCAGGCTGACCGGCCCCAGCGCCAACGACAACCAGATCGCCACTAAACACAGCAGGCTCAGGCCAATGAACAACGTACGGGGTTTAACCAGAACGGTCATTGGGCCGTATTACCGGGGAAGAAACCATCAGACAGCGTTTTCAACGCATCGGGCAACCGCGGCCCCAACCCACCCACCAACAAGGTCGGATCGAGCTCCATGACGCGCCCGTCCCTGGCCGCACGGGTCGAGGACAGGATCGGGTTTTCCTTGAACAGCGCCGCGCGCGCGGCATCGCCAGTCAGCGCTCGGTCAGCAAACACCAGCACGTCGGGGTCCAGGCTGACCAGCGACTCAACAGAAAAGGGCTTGTAGCCAGTATGCGTTGCCAGATTGTGCCCACCGGCCTGCTGGATCAGCCAATCGGCGGCGGTGTCTTTACCGGCGATGAGCGGTTTGCCGCCCGCATGGCCCAGCAGCAACAGCACGCCCGGCGATTTTTCCTTCAACTGCGCACGAGTGACCCGGACCTTCTGTTGATCGAGTTGCTGCTGGTAGGTTTGGAGCAACTGCGCAGCCCGGTCTTCAGCGCCGAGCAATTTGCCCAGATGCGCCAGGTTGCCCTGTAACGTCGGCAGATCGGGTTGGGCCGAGAACAGCTCGACCTGAACACCCGCACTACGAATCTGCGACAGCACCGGCGGCGGCCCCATTTCTTCGGTGCCGACCAGAATCTGCGGGCGTAAGCTCAAGATGCCCTCCGCCGACAGTTGCCGCTGATAACCGATGCTCGGCAGCGCCTTCAACGAGGCCGGATGCTGACTGGTGGTATCGACACCGACCAGTTTCGACTCACCGCCCAACGCACTCACCCATTCCGACAGAGCGCCGCCGGCACTGACCCAACGCTGTGGCAACTCGGCCGCTGCGGCGTGGTGGCTGGCGAGGAGTCCGACACACAGCGCAGCAACGCGGGTACTCAGGCGCATAAACAGCTTCCTTTTAAGTTTTCCCAGGCATCGAGATGACAGGCCAAGTATCCTCGGCATCCGGCACCTGCACCCCACGGGCGAAGCGGCCATTTGATAATTGTTTGCATTTGAACGTCAAGCTCGGACATATCCGGTCACGAGCCGCCGTAATTGAGGATAGACATGAAGTGGCTTTGCACAGGTGCCGAACTGGCTGACAACAGCAGTCGCGGATTCGACGTCGACAGTCAGAAACTTTTTGCCGTGCGCCGAGGCGGCCAAGTGTACGTCTACATCAATCGCTGCCCCCACCGGGGTGTCGGGCTGGAATGGAAACCNGACCACTTCCTCGACGCCAGCGCCAGCCTGATCCAGTGCGCGACCCATGGCGCGCTGTTCCTGATCGAAGACGGCGAATGCGTCGCCGGCCCGTGCGCCGGGCAATCCCTAACCCCCGTTGCTTGCCGCGAAGACGAACAAGGAATCTGGATCAGTCTTTAACCGTTGAGCAACACATCCATACGCCGATCAACCACCATTTCTTCGTGGGTCAAGTGCACGCCATAGGCCAACACCTCAACCCCGCACGACACCGCCTCACGCAAGGCTGCGGCGTAGGCCGAATCGATCTCTTCTGCCGGACGCACGGCGTCGATGCCGGTGAGATTGACGCAATACAACTGCACCGCACGAATTCCGTCCCGAGCCAAATGCGCCAACTCGCGCAGATGCTTGGCGCCCCGTTGCGTCACCGCATCGGGGAAGGCCGCCACCGCCGAGCCATCGAAGCCCAAAGTGACGCTTTTGACTTCCACATAAGCCGGGCCGCTCGGGTAATCGAGGCGAAAATCGATGCGGCTGCTTTCCTGCCCGTAGGCCACTTCGCGTTTCAACTCGGTAAAACCGTTCAGTTCGGTAATCACGCCCGCCCGCAGCGCCTCTTCGATCAACCCGTTGGCCCGCCCGGTGTTCACGCAAAACAACCGCCCTTGCGGGGTTTCGCCGATTTCCCAGGTGCCGGGCAACTTGCGCTTGGGGTCGTCGGAACGACTGAACCAGACCTGGCCGCCCTCCACCATGCAATTGAGCATCGAGCCTGTGTTCGGGCAGTGAATAGTCAACAACTCGCCGGTAACGGTTTCGATATCCGTGAGAAAGCGCTTGTAGCGGCGAATCAGCCGCCCTTCTTCGAGGGGAGGATGAAAGCGCATCAGCCTTGCCAGCTCCGCAATCCACGCGCGATCCGTTCGACCGCTTCTTCAAGGCGCGGCAGGCTTTGGGTGTAGGCAAAACGCACATGATGCCCGGCCTGATAGCGTCCAAAGTCCAGGCCAGGGGTAATTGCCACATGNTCAGTTTCGAGGAAATGGCGGCAAAACGCGAAGGCATCGCCGCCGAACGCGCTGATATCGGCATACAAGTAGAACGCGCCTTCCGGCTCGACGGCGATCCCGAATCCCAGTTCTCGCAGGGCCGGCAACAGGAAATCCCGACGACGACCAAATTCGGCGCGGCGCTCTTCCAGAATGCTCAGGGTTTGCGGTTCGAAGCAGGCCAGTGCGGCGTGCTGGGCCATGCTCGGGGCGCTGATGTAGAGGTTTTGCGCGAGTTTTTCCAGCTCACCGACTGCCGCTTCAGGGGCGACCAGCCATCCCAGCCGCCACCCGGTCATGCCGAAATACTTGGAAAAACTATTAAGGACGAANGCGCCGTCGTCGACTTCCAGCACACTGGCGGCGTCAGTGCCGTAAGTGAGGCCGTGATAAATCTCGTCCACCACCAGATGCCCGTGTCGNTCCTTGATCGCAACCGACAAGCCCGCCAGTTCGTCGCGGGTCAGGATGGTCCCGGTCGGGTTGGCGGGCGAGGCCACCAAGGCGCCGACGCTGTCTTGGTCCCAATGGCGCGCCACCAGGTCCGGCGTCAGCTGATAGCGCACGTCCGGGCCGACCGGCACCAGTTGCGCCGCACCTTCCACCAGCCGCAAAAAGTGCCGGTTGCACGGGTAACCCGGGTCCGCCAGCAGCCAGTGCTTGCCTGGGTCNACNAGCAAGGCGCTGGCCAGTAACAGGGCGCCGGAACCGCCAGGCGTGATGAGGATTCGCTGCGGGTCGATGTTCAACCCGTAACGCTGCTGATAAAAGCCCGAAATGGCCTCACGCAACTCGGGAATACCACGCGCAGCGGTGTAACGGGTCTTCCCCGCCGTCAGTGCAGCCTGGCCGGCCTGGATGATAGGTTCGGCCGTGGTGAAATCCGGCTCGCCGATTTCCAGGTGGATGACATCATGACCGGCTGCNTGCAGCTCATTGGCTCGCGCCAGCAACGCCATGACATGAAAAGGTTCGATNGCGCGACTGCGGGCACTGTAGGACTGAGCCATTAGCCTTCCTTACAACGGAGAAAAAAATCGATTCTACCCAAGCGTTGGAACGAGCGAGAACCTAAAGCGGTCAGACGCGTTATAACCCTGGCCGTAAACGACTCAAGCGTGTACCTCAGGTTTGACTAAAATCAATAATTGATCAGGTCTCCAACGCCACCAGACAAGGCTTTGCAATCATTTGCAAGCCCTTCGGGCCACTACCTCGACATCCGGGAGTAGCGCGGTCTGATTTGATCTGGTAAGTTCGCCCGCTTGCAGCCGCAGGGCCGGCAGGTGTCGGTGACGTTGCAATCCTGCGCAATGGATTACAAGAGTAGAGGCGGTCCATTTCATGCCCACCCAAGCAAAGCAGCAAAACCAGTCGATCAGCGGCTTCGAACCCTACAAAGAAGTAAAGGGCGAGGAGTACATGGGCAAGCCCATGCGCGAGCACTTCACCAAAATCCTCAACAAGTGGAAACAGGACTTGATGCAGGAGGTTGACCGCACCGTTGACCATATGAAGGACGAAGCAGCCAACTTTCCTGACCCGGCCGACCGTGCCAGCCAGGAAGAAGAGTTCGCCCTCGAACTGCGCGCCCGTGATCGCGAGCGCAAGCTGATCAAGAAAATCGACAAGACGCTGCAACTGATCAAGGACGAAGAATACGGCTGGTGCGANTCCTGCGGCGTCGAGATCGGCGTCAAGCGACTGGAAGCCCGCCCTACCGCCGACATGTGTGTTGACTGCAAGACCCTGGCGGAAATCAAGGAAAAGCAAGTCGGCAAGTAATGTCGCCTTGAACGAAGAACGGAGCGTGCGAACGCTCCGTTTTTGTTTCCGAAATTCATGATTTGTAGGAGCCGGCTTGCTGGCGATGGCGATTTCAAGAGCGCCATCGCCAGCAAGCCGGCCNTANGAGAG
>NZ_NMOJ01000174.1 GCF_002251635.1 Pseudomonas mandelii | reverse complement strand
CNATCGCNAGCAAGCCGGCTCCTACGGAGAACGCTGCGCCCACTCAAGTAACGTCGTGCCCATGACTGCCCTCAACAGCCCCGCCTACATCGGCCGTTTCGCCCCTACGCCCAGCGGCCACCTGCATTTCGGTTCGCTGGTCGCCGCACTGGCCTCGTACCTCGACGCGCGCGCGGTGGGCGGNCGCTGGCTGATGCGCATGGAAGACCTCGACCCACCCCGTGAAGAGCCCGGCGCCCAGGCAGCGATTCTCCATGCCCTGGAAAGCTATGGTTTCGAGTGGGACGGCGAAATGGTCCGCCAAAGCGATCGTCACGACGCCTACGCCGAAGTCCTCAATCGCCTGTTCAATCACGGCCTCGCTTACGCCTGCACCTGCTCGCGCAAGCAATTGGAGCCGTATCACGGCATTTACCCGGGCCTGTGCCGCAATGCCGGCCATGGCACTGAAGGCGCCGCGATTCGAGTGCGTGTGCCCGAGCTGGACTACCACTTCATCGACCGCGTGCAAGGCGAGTTCCGCCAGCATTTGGGCCGGGAAGTCGGCGATTTCGTGATTCGCCGCCGCGACGGGCTCTACGCCTATCAACTGGCGGTGGTGCTGGACGATGCCTGGCAAGGCATCACCGATATCGTTCGTGGTGCCGACCTGCTGGATTCCACACCGCGCCAGCTTTACCTGCAAGAACTCTTGGGGCTGCGCCAACCGCGCTACCTGCACGTGCCGCTGATCATCCAGCCGGACGGTCACAAGCTGGGCAAATCCTACCGCTCGCCGCCGCTGACCGCCGAGCAGGCCACGCCTTTGTTGCTGCGTGCGTTGCGCGCACTCGGGCAAAACCCGGGCAAAGAACTGGCGTATGCGACACCGCGGGAAGTGCTGGATTGGGGCATCGTCCACTGGGATGCCTCATTAATCCCGCGCACACTCAACCTGCCCGAAGCGCAACTACAGTGATCACACTTGCAGTGGCGCGTCCATCCGTTACCATCGCCGCACGTTTTCGGGCACGCGCATAAAAAAGAGAGGCCGGGATGTACATCTATCGCTTGGTCCTGCTGCTGGTCGTCGGGATCTACCTGTTTTCCCCCGCCATCATGGATTGGTGGATCGACGCCACGGGCGCCTGGTACCGCCCTTATCTGCTGTGGCTGATCCTGATCGTCGTGACCTTCATCCTGCAGAGCCAAAAAGATGCCGATGAGCTTTAGCCTCACCCAGATGCTGCTGATCAGCGCCGCCTACCTGGCAGCATTGTTCGGCGTCGCCTGGATCAGTGAGCGCGGAATGATTCCGCGGGCGATCATTCGCCATCCGTTGACCTACACCTTGTCCTTGGGCGTATACGCCAGCGCCTGGGCGTTTTATGGCACGGTGGGCCTGGCCTATCAGTACGGCTACGGCTTTCTTTCCAGTTATCTCGGGGTGTCCGGCGCATTCCTGCTGGCGCCGGTGCTGCTATACCCGATCCTGAAAATTACCCGCACCTATCAACTGTCGTCCCTGGCCGACTTGTTNGCGTTCCGTTTCCGCAGTACGTGGGCCGGCGCACTGACCACGATCTTCATGCTGATCGGCGTGCTGCCGCTGCTGGCCCTGCAGATCCAGGCTGTGGCGGACTCCATCAGCATCCTCACCCGCGAGCCGGTGCAGCATCGCGTTGCCCTGGCCTTCTGCGCGCTGATTACGCTGTTCACGATTTTCTTTGGCTCACGCCATATCGCCACCCGTGAGAAACACGAAGGCCTGGTGTTTGCGATTGCCTTTGAGTCGGTCATCAAGCTGATCGCCATCGGCGGTGTCGGCCTCTATGCGCTGTACGGCGTATTCGACGGCCCGCAACAGTTGGAACTGTGGCTGCTGCAAAACCAGACCGCCCTCGCCGCCCTGCACACCCCGCTGCAGGAAGGCCCGTGGCGCACGCTGTTGCTGGTGTTCTTCGCCTCGGCAATTGTGATGCCGCACATGTACCACATGACGTTCACCGAGAACCTCAACCCGCGCTCACTGGTCAGCGCCAGCTGGGGCTTGCCGTTGTTCCTGCTGCTGATGAGCCTGGCGGTGCCACTGATTCTCTGGGCTGGCCTCAAGCTGGGGGCGACCACCAACCCCGAATACTTCACCCTCGGCGTCGGGATTGCCGCCAACAGCAAATCCCTGGCGTTGCTGGCGTATGTCGGCGGGTTGTCGGCAGCCAGCGGGCTGATCATCGTCACCACCCTGGCGCTGTCCGGGATGGCGCTGAACCATCTGGTGCTGCCGCTCTACCAACCGCCGGCCGAAGGCAACATCTATCGCTGGCTGAAGTGGACACGGCGCGCGCTGATCGTCGCAATCATCATGGCCGGCTTTGGTTTCTACCTGTTGCTGGGCCCCGGACAAGACCTGGCCAACCTCGGCATCGTCGCGTTTGTCGCCACGTTGCAGTTTCTTCCGGGGGTCCTGTCGGTCCTGTATTGGCCAACCGCCAACCGCCGCGGCTTCATCGCCGGTTTGCTGGCGGGGATCCTGGTGTGGATTGTCACCATGCTGCTGCCGCTGGTCGGCAACCTGCAGGGCTTTTACATTCCCCTGTTGAACATGATCTACGTGCTGGACGACACCAGCTGGCACATGGCGGCCATTGCCTCCCTCGCTGCCAACGTGCTGATGTTCACCCTGATCTCGCTGTTCACCAACGCCAGCCCGGAAGAAACCAGCGCCGCCGAAGCCTGCGCCGTGGACAACGTGCGTCGCCCGCAACGCCGCGAACTGCACGCTGCCTCACCTCAGGAATTCGCCACGCAACTGGCCAAGCCCCTGGGCGCCAAGGCCGCGCAGAAAGAAGTCGAGCAAGCCCTGCGCGATCTCTATCTGCCGTTCGACGAGCGCCGGCCTTATGCCTTGCGCCGTTTGCGCGACCGGATCGAAGCCAACCTCTCCGGCCTGATGGGCCCGAGCGTGGCGCAGGACATGGTCGAGACCTTCCTGCCCTATAAGGCCGGCGGCGAAAACTACGTCACCGAAGACATCCATTTCATCGAGAGCCGGCTGGAGGATTACCACTCACGCCTCACCGGTCTCGCCGCCGAACTCGATGCCCTGCGCCGCTATCACCGTCAAACCCTTCAGGAATTGCCGATGGGCGTTTGCTCGCTGGCAAAGGATCAGGAAATCCTCATGTGGAACAAAGCCATGGAGGAGTTGACCGGGATCGCGGCGCAACGCGTGGTCGGTTCGCGCCTGAGCACCATCGCCGACCCCTGGAAAGAACTGCTGCAAGGCTTTATCAACCTGCCCGATGAGCATTTACACAAGCAACACCTGGCCCTTGATGGCCAGACCCGCTGGCTGAACCTGCACAAAGCGGCAATTGATGAACCGCTCGCACCGGGTAACAGTGGCCTGGTGCTGCTGGTAGAGGACCTGACCGAAACCCAGATGCTGGAAGACAAGCTGGTGCATTCCGAACGCCTGGCGAGCATTGGCCGCCTGGCAGCGGGTGTTGCCCATGAAATCGGCAACCCCATCACCGGCATTGCCTGCCTGGCGCAGAACCTGCGCGAGGAGCGCGAAGAGGACGGTGAAATCACCGAAATCAGCGGGCAGATCCTTGAGCAGACCAAGCGCGTTTCCCGCATCGTGCAGTCGCTGATGAGCTTCGCCCATGCCGGCAGTCACCAGCACAGCGACGAGCCCGTCTGTCTGGCTGAGGTGGCTCAGGATGCCATCGGTTTGCTGGCCCTGAACCGACGCAATTTCGAAGTGCAGTTTTACAACCTGTGCGATCCCGATCACTGGTGCGAAGGTGACCCGCAGCGACTCGCGCAAGTACTGATCAACCTGCTCTCAAACGCCCGTGACGCCTCNCCGCCGCACAGCGCGGTACGCGTCAAGAGCGAGGCTTTCGAGCACACGGTCGATCTGATCGTGGAGGACGAAGGCAGCGGTATTCCACAGAACATCATGGACCGATTGTTCGAACCCTTCTTCACCACCAAGGACCCAGGTGAAGGTACCGGTCTGGGCCTTGCACTGGTCTATTCCATCGTTGAAGAGCATTATGGACAAATCACCATCGACAGCCCGGCTGACACTGAAAGCCAACGCGGCACCCGTATTCGGGTGACCTTGCCGCGTCATGTCGAAGCGACGTCCGCTGTGAACTGAGACCGTCGAGAGAATTGAATCAATGCCGCACATTTTGATCGTCGAAGACGAAACAATTATCCGCTCTGCCTTGCGTCGCCTGCTTGAACGTAATCAATACCAGGTCAGCGAAGCCGGCTCGGTGCAGGAAGCCCAAGAGCGATTCAGCATTCCCACGTTCGACCTGATTGTCAGCGACCTGCGCCTGCCGGGCGCGCCGGGTACCGAGCTGATCAAGCTTGGCCAGGGCACTCCCGTGCTGATCATGACCAGCTACGCCAGCCTGCGTTCGGCAGTGGACTCGATGAAGATGGGCGCGGTGGACTACATCGCCAAGCCGTTCGACCACGACGAAATGCTCCAGGCCGTCGCCCGTATCCTGCGTGACCGCCAATCGCTGCCGGCCAATGGCGAGCCTGCCACCGGAAAAGCGGCCAATGGCGCCGCGAAACCAGGCGTCGACAACAGCAACGGCGAAATCGGCATCATCGGTTCCTGCCCTCCGATGCAGGACCTGTACAGCAAGATCCGCAAAGTCGCGCCGACCGACTCCAATGTATTGATTCAGGGCGAATCGGGCACTGGTAAAGAACTCGTCGCCCGCGCGCTGCACAACCTGTCCAAGCGCGCCAAGGCGCCGATGATCTCGGTGAACTGCGCGGCGATCCCTGAATCCCTGATCGAGTCCGAACTGTTCGGCCACGAGAAAGGCGCGTTTACCGGCGCCAGCGCCGGGCGCGCGGGTTTGGTGGAGGCGGCGGACGGCGGCACCTTGTTCCTCGACGAAATCGGCGAACTGCCTCTGGAAGCCCAGGCACGTTTGCTGCGCGTGCTACAGGAAGGCGAAATTCGCCGCGTAGGTTCGGTGCAATCGCAGAAGGTCGATGTTCGCCTGATCGCTGCGACCCACCGGGACCTGAAGAGCCTGGCCAAGATCGGTCAGTTCCGTGAAGACTTGTATTACCGCCTGCACGTGATCGCCCTTAAGCTGCCGGCCCTGCGCGAGCGTGGCGCCGACGTCAACGAGATCGCCAGCGCCTTCCTGCTGCGACAGAGCGCGCGGGTCAACCGCACCGATCTGAAATTCGCCGCGGATGCCGAACAGGCGATCCGTCATTACTCCTGGCCGGGTAACGTTCGTGAGCTGGAGAATGCGGTCGAGCGCGCAGTGATTCTGTCGGAAAGCCCGGAGATTTCCGCCGAGCTGCTGGGTATCGATATCGAGCTCAGCGACCTGGAAGACGACGACTTCATCGGCCTGCCGCCGCAACAGGGCAACGGCGCCAGCAACAACAATCATGAGCCCACCGAAGATTTGTCACTGGAAGACTACTTCCAGCATTTCGTCCTTGAGCATCAGGACCACATGACCGAGACCGAGCTGGCCCGCAAGCTGGGCGTAAGCCGCAAGTGCCTGTGGGAACGTCGTCAGCGCCTGGGTATCCCGCGGCGTAAGACCGGGGTCGCCAGCGAGAGCTGAACCGCGCCTGTCTGATGTGCGGGTAACACATGACTTTGTGAAAAAACTGTTACCTCAGTCTTTTCACGTAACAGAAGCCGGGGCTTACGGTAACGAAGCCCCGGTTTTTTTCGGCCTCGAAAACCCTGCCAGCCCGCCTGCCCCCTTATTTTGCTGGACCTCACAAAAGTTGGCACGCACCCTGCTATATGCTTAGTACAAAAACAATAACAAGCTTTGTACAAGACAATAAAAATAAGACGAATCGACTCACGCATAACAAAAACAACACGGCGGAGGCGCAGCTAACTGATTCTTTTGGAGAGGCGTTGCATTTGGGGCTTGCCCCGCAACCAGGCCGAGAACAACAAAAACTGCCCTAAGGCAGAGCCTGAACTGGTTGGATCGTAGATCAGCAACACAGCGACCAAAGCAATCCGTTTGCTCTTGGCTCCCGATTGGGAGNGTCATGAAGGAAACACTTCATGGCGAGGGCACTCAACAAAAACAAGAAGCCCGACTCAAAAATAAAAATAGAGCATGCAACTACTTTCTTGGGGAGCTTCGGCTCCCCTTGTAGTTTCCGGCGTTTGCCCTGCCTCAGACATCTCCCTCAAGTGCTTACTTAGGCTTCTGGCTCAAGCCTTGCAGCTTGTTCCTACACCATCCCCCGACTAAATGCTAGAATCCCGGCCCATCATGCGGTCATTCTTCGTTATGGCCGAACATTCCTTCAAACAGTGCATCCCATGCTGAAGAAGTTGTTCCAGTCATTCCGTTCCCCCTTGCGTCGTACGCAACACATTCGCAGCACGCCTGAAGTGCTTAACAGCAATCAGCATTCATTGCAGCGCGCCCAATTCAGCCGTTATGCGGTGAACATCGTCGAACGTTTGCAGAACGCCGGCTACCAGGCTTACCTGGTGGGCGGGTGCGTGCGTGACATGCTCCTGGGCATCACGCCAAAAGATTTCGACGTCGCCACCAGTGCCACGCCTGAGCAGGTGCGGGCCGAATTCCGCAACGCGCGGATCATCGGTCGCCGCTTCAAACTGGTGCATATCCACTTTGGCCGCGAAATCATCGAAGTCGCGACCTTCCGCGCCAATCACCCGCAAAACGACGAGGAAGAAGACAGCAATCAGTCTTCCCGTAACGAGAGCGGACGCATCCTGCGCGACAACGTTTACGGCACCCTGGAAGAAGATGCGCAACGCCGCGACTTCACCATCAACGCGCTGTATTACGACCCGGTCAGCGAGCGCATCCTCGATTACGCCAATGGCGTACACGACATTCGCAACAACCTGATCCGCTTGATCGGCGACCCGACTCAGCGCTACCAGGAAGACCCGGTGCGCATGCTGCGCGCCGTGCGGTTTGCCGCCAAGCTGAACTTCGGCATCGAAAAACACACCGCCGCGCCCATTCGTGAGCTGGCGCCGATGTTGCGTGAGATTCCTTCCGCGCGCCTGTTCGAAGAAGTGCTCAAGTTGTTCCTGTCGGGCTATGCCGCCGACACGTTCGAAATGCTCGTCGACCTGCAGTTGTTCGATCCGTTGTTCCCGGCGAGCGCCGAGGCTCTGGAATACAACCCGACGTACACCCACACCTTGATCAGCGAAGCGTTGATCAACACCGACCTGCGCATCAAGCAGAACAAACCGGTGACCCCGGCGTTCCTGTTTGCCGCCTTGTTGTGGCCTGCCCTGCCGGCCCGCGTCCTGCGCCTGCAAGAACGTGGCATGCCACCGATTCCGGCGATGCAGGAAGCCGCTCACGAGCTGATTGCCGAGCAGTGCCAGCGGATCGCGATCCCGAAACGCTTTACCATGCCGATCCGCGAGATCTGGGACATGCAGGAGCGCCTGCCGCGCCGCAGCGGCAAACGCGCCGACCTGCTGCTGGACAATCCACGGTTCCGCGCCGGTTACGACTTCCTGCTGCTGCGCGAAAGCGCTGGCGAGCAGACCGACGGCCTGGGCGAATGGTGGACTGACTACCAGGACGCCAATGACAGCCAGCGTCGGGACATGATCCGCGACCTCAGCGGCAAGGATGAAGGCACTGGCGCACCCCGCAAACGTCGTCGCAGTGGTGGCGCCAAGCGCAAACGCGCAGCTGGCGCACCGAGTGCCACGGGCGAGTAATCCATGGAACGCATCTACATCGGCATGGGCAGCAATCTGGCTGACCCTGCCGAACAATTGCGCAGCGCCGTCGAGGCGCTGGCGCAGTTGCCGCAGACCCAACTGGTCGAGGTGTCCGGGTTTTATCAAAGCGACTCGCTCCTGCCCGGCCAGCCGCGTTACACCAACGCGGTCGCCGCCCTGGACAGTAGTCTCGCGTCACTGGCGTTGCTCGATGCGTTGCAAGCCATCGAGAACGACCAGGGCCGCGAGCGCCTTGAGCGCTGGGGCCCACGCACGCTGGACCTNGATATCGTGCTGTTCGGCGATCGCCTGATCGATGAACCGCGCCTCAAGGTGCCCCATTACCATATGCAAGAACGGGCCTTTGTTCTGTATCCGCTGGCCGAACTGGCGCCTGCGGAGCTGCGTCTCCCGGATGGCCGCAGCCTGAGTGATTTGCTCGCAGCCTGCCCATTCGTCGGCCTGGAACGCCTCCCCCAAAATTGAAACCAATCCTGTGGGAGCGAGCTTGCTCGCGATAGCGGTAGCCCATTCAACATTGATGTTGGCTGATACACCGCCATCGCGAGCAAGCTCGCTCCCACATTGGTTTTGTGTTGAACAACAGATTGCATCTGCTGAATCGCATCAGTTACCCCGGTAACACCCCCCGCGTAACAATGCGGTAACACATCCAATTGACTTCCCGTGTCCTCATCACGACTATAGGCGTCCCGCTGCCGCCGACCCGGCGCTAAAGGGCGCAATCCAGGCCTTATAAGCACTGCTCTCAAGACAGTGCGCCTGTATAAACGAAGACTCGCGCGCGTTACTCGCAGTAGTTTCCAAGCGCCTGAATGAGGAACTTTTCATGCCAGCCATCACCCTGACCACCTTGCAGAGCCTGAAGCTCAAAGGTGAAAAAATCACCATGCTGACCTGCTATGACGCCACCTTCGCCCACGCCTGTAATCAGGCTGGCGTCGAAGTGCTGCTGGTGGGCGACTCCCTCGGCATGGTTCTGCAAGGTCACGACAGCACCCTGCCGGTGACCACCGCGGAAATGGCTTACCACGTGGCTTCCGTCAAACGCGGCAACGCCGATGCGCTGATCCTCGCCGACCTGCCGTTCATGGCCTACGCCACCACCGAACAAGCCATGAGCAACAGCGCCCTGTTGATGCAGGCCGGTGCGCACATGGTCAAGGTTGAAGGCGCATTGTGGCTCGCCGACTCGATCCGCCTGCTGGCCGAACGTGGCATCCCGGTGTGCGCACACATGGGCCTGACACCGCAATCGGTGAACATGCTGGGCGGTTACAAAGTCCAGGGCCGCAGCGAGAATCAGGCGCGGCAGATGCGCGCCGACGCCATCGCCCTGGAACAGGCCGGTGCCGCCATGCTGTTGCTTGAGTGCGTACCGAGCGAATTGGCCCAGGAAATTACCCAGGCAGTGGGCATTCCGGTGATCGGCATCGGTGCCGGCAGCGACACCGATGGCCAGGTCCTGGTCCTGCACGACATGCTTGGCCTGTCCATTACCGGCCGCGTACCTAAATTCGTAAAGAACTTCATGAACGGCCAGTCCAGCATTCACGCTGCACTGAGCGCCTACGTCAGTGAAGTCAAAGCAGCTACTTTCCCAGGTGCCGAACACGGATTCTCTGCATGAACACCGTTAAAACCGTACGAGAACTCCGGGCTGCCGTTGCTCGCGCCCGTGGCGAAGGCAAGCGTATTGCCTTCGTCCCGACTATGGGCAACCTGCACAGCGGTCATATCGCGCTGATTGCCAAAGCCTCCCAACGGGCGGATTTCGTGGTCGCGAGCATTTTCGTCAATCCGCTGCAATTCGGCGCTGGCGAAGACCTCGACAAGTACCCGCGGACCCTGGCGGCTGACCAGGAGAAACTGCTCCAGGCCGGTTGCCACTTGCTGTTTGCGCCCACCGTCGAAGAAATGTACCCCGGCGGCATGACCGGCCAGACCCGCGTGAGTGTCCCGCAGCTGTCCGAAGGCCTCTGCGGCGCCAGTCGCCCAGGGCATTTCGAAGGTGTGGCNACGGTCGTCAGCAAGCTGTTCAACATGGTCCAGCCGGACCTGGCGATCTTCGGCCAGAAAGACTTCCAGCAACTGGCGGTGATCAAATCCCTGGTCCATGACCTGAACATGCCGGTGCAGATCATTGGCGAACCGACCGTACGGGCGGCCGATGGCCTGGCGCTGTCGTCGCGCAATGGTTTCCTCAGCGAAGAGCAGCGCGCCGTTGCGCCGGTGGTGTATCGCGGCCTGAGCCAGATTGCCGAGGCGATCAAACAGGGCGAGCGGGATTTCCCGGCGCTGATCGACGCCCAGATCCAGCAGCTCGAAGCGGCGGGTTTGCGCACCGATTACCTGGAGATTCGTCACGCGCAAACCTTGCGCCCGGCGACCCCGGAGGATCGGGACCTGGTGATTCTGGTGGCGGCGTTCCTCGGCACCACACGGCTCATCGACAACCTGCACCTGAACCTCGACGCTCCCGCCTGAACACAAATCCCCTGTAGGAGCCGGCTTGCTGGCGATGACATCACCTCGGTCCGGCAGATGCACCGCGGTGAGGCCATCGCCAGCAAGCCGGCTCCTACAGAGGGCTGCTCCCTCGCGCCTTGTATTGCTGCCCACATTGCCTTCGGGCAAACTGCCCGCCGTTCGATTCCGACCTGGGAAAACACTCATGCACGCCATCATGCTCAAAGCCAAGCTGCATCGCGCCGAAGTCACGCACGCCGTTCTCGATTACGAAGGTTCTTGCGCCATCGACGGCGAATGGCTGGACTTGTCCGGTATCCGTGAATATGAACAGATCCAGATTTATAACGTCGACAACGGCGAACGCTTCACCACCTACGCGATTCGTGGCGAAGAAGGTTCGCGCATGATCTCGGTCAACGGTGCTGCAGCGCACAAGGCCAAGGTCGGTGATCGGGTGATCATCTGCGCTTACGCGCATTACAGCGAAGCCGAGCTGCTCAATTTCAAGCCGCGCATGCTCTACATGGCGCCGGGCAATGAGCTGAGCCACACCAGCAATGCCATTCCGGTTCAGGTCGCCTGATCGAACCGACGCCACTCCCGTTTGTCGAACCGTTCCCTGCTTTGTGTATAAAAAAGTACCGGGAACGTGTTAGACAAAGTCAAGACAGATCGCAGCGCGAGGTTTACTGTATTCGCCCTGTGTCATTGAAATCGTGTCGACGCAGTTGACCGGACGCCTGCCCACGGCGCGCCGGGATTTTCAGTGTTCAAAAAAGCCGTTCAAGTAAAAAGGAAACCCGCAGCGATGGCGTACTACCGCACCCCTCATGACGTTACCGCTCTGCCCGCTTGGCAAGCGCTCAATCAACACCGCCACGCCATGCAGGATTTCAGCATGCGCGAAGCNTTTNATGCCGATCCGCAGCGTTTTACTCAATTCACCCTCAGCAGCTGCGGCCTGTTTCTCGATTACTCGAAGAACCTGATCAACGCCGAGACCCGCAATCTGCTGGTGGGCCTGGCCAATGAAGTCGACCTCAAGGGCGCGATCAAGTCGCTGTTCGACGGCGAAATCGTCAACTCCTCCGAAGGCCGCCCGGCCCTGCACACCGCCCTGCGCCGCCCAGTGGGCGACAAGCTGTCGGTCAACGGCGTGAACATCATGCCGGATGTGCACAAGGTGCTGAACCAGATCACCGACCTCGTGGGCCGTATCCACGATGGCCTGTGGCGTGGCTACACCGAAAAGCCGATCACTGACGTGGTCAACATCGGCATCGGTGGTTCGTTCCTTGGCCCGGAGTTGGTCTCCGAGGCGCTGTTGTCGTACGCCCACAAAGGCGTGCGTTGCCATTACCTGGCGAACATCGACGGCAGCGAGTTCCACGAACTGACCATGAAGCTACGCGCTGAGACCACGCTGTTCATCGTTTCGTCGAAATCTTTCAACACCCTCGAAACCCTGAAAAACGCCCAGGCTGCACGCGCCTGGTACCTGGCCCAGGGTGGTTCGGAAGCCGAGCTGTACCGCCACTTCATCGCCGTATCGAGTAACAACGCGGCGGCGGTAGCTTTCGGTATCCGCGAAGAAAACATCTTCCCGATGTGGGACTGGGTCGGTGGCCGTTACTCGTTGTGGTCCGCCATCGGTTTGCCAATTGCCCTGGCCATCGGCATGTCCAACTTCAAGGAGCTGCTGTCCGGTGCCTACACCATGGACCAGCATTTCCAGAATGCTCCGTTCGAAGCCAACATGCCGGTGCTGCTGGGTCTGTTGGGCGTGTGGTACGGCAACTTCTGGGGTGCGCGCAGCCACGCGATCCTGCCGTACGATCACTACCTGCGTAACATCACCAAGCACTTGCAACAGCTGGACATGGAATCCAACGGCAAGAGCGTGCGCCAGGATGGTTCGCCAGTGTCCACCGATACCGGCCCGGTTATCTGGGGCGGCGTAGGTTGCAACGGTCAACACGCTTACCACCAGTTGCTGCACCAAGGGACCCAACTGATTCCGGCCGACTTTATCGTGCCGATCGTCAGCTTCAACCCCGTGTCCGACCACCATCAGTGGCTGTTCGCCAACTGCCTGTCGCAAAGCCAGGCACTGATGCTCGGCAAGACACGCAGCGAAGCCGAAGCCGAACTGCGCGAGAAGGGCATGCCGGAAGCCGACGTGCAGAAGCTGGCCCCGCACAAGGTGATCCCGGGCAACCGCCCGAGCAACACCCTCGTGGTCGAGCGCATCAGCCCGCGTCGCCTCGGCGCACTGGTGGCCATGTATGAACACAAAGTGTTCGTGCAGAGCGTGATCTGGGGCATCAACGCCTTCGACCAATGGGGCGTGGAGCTGGGTAAAGAGCTGGGCAAAGGCGTGTACAACCGTCTGACCGGCGCCGAAGAAACCTCGGCTGACGATGCTTCCACCCAAGGCCTGATCAACTACTTCCGCGGTCGTCACCGCGGATGATCTGACGCCGTTCCTGCGGGGTACTAACCTTGTAGGAGCCGGCTTGCTGGCGAAGCGGTGTATCAGTCGACAAAAAGTTGAATGACACACCGCTTCGCCANCGGCTTGCTGGCGAAGCGGTGTATCAGTCGACAAAAAGTTGAATGACACACCGCTTCGCCAGCAAGCCGGCTCCTACGAGGGTCGCGCAGCTCCCCTCTTGTCGCAAAACAAGAATAAGGAACCGTCATGTTCGATATCAGCACGTTCCCCAAAGCCGATGCCGTCCGCCGGGCTGCACACTTGAGTCAAGACGACTACCACCGCCTCTACCGCCAATCCATCGAGCACCCCACTGAGTTCTGGGCCGAGCAAGCCACCCGCTTTCTCGACTGGAGCACGCCGTGGGACACCGTCCAGCGCTATAACCTGAAAACCGGCGAGGCCAGCTGGTTTGCCGGTGGCCAGTTGAACGTCAGTTACAACTGCATCGACCGTCACCTGGAAAAACGCGGCGATCAGATCGCCATCCTCTGGGAAGGCGACGACCCCGCCGAATCCGCGCAGATCACCTACAAGAAACTCCATCACAACGTCTGTCGCCTGGCCAACGTGCTNAAAAGTCGTGGCGTGAAGAAAGGCGACCGGGTGTGCATCTACATGCCGATGATCCCGGAAGCCGCCTACGCGATGCTGGCCTGCACGCGCATTGGCGCGGTGCATTCGGTGGTGTTCGGCGGCTTCTCTCCAGACGCTGTGCGCGACCGGATTCTCGACGCCGACTGCCGCACGGTGATCACCGCCGATGAAGGCGTGCGCGGCGGCAAATACGTGCCGCTCAAGCAGAAGGTCGACGAGGCGCTGCAAAGTTGCCCGAACGTCAGCACCGTCATCGTCGTCGAGCGCACCCAAGGCAAAGTGGACTGGGTTGAAGGTCGCGATCTCTGGTATCACCAAGCGCTGCGCGACGTCAGCGACGATTGCCCGCCNGAGCCGATGGACGCCGAAGACCCGCTGTTTATTCTCTACACCTCCGGCAGCACCGGCAAACCCAAGGGCGTGTTGCACACCACGGGTGGCTACCTGCTGCAAGCGGCGATGACCTTCAAGTACGTGCTGGATTACCGCGACGGCGAAGTGTTCTGGTGCACCGCCGACGTCGGCTGGGTCACCGGCCACAGTTACATTGTCTATGGCCCGCTGGCCAACGGCGCGACCACGCTGATCTTCGAAGGCGTGCCGAGCTACCCGAACAGCTCGCGTTTCTGGCAGGTGATCGACAAACACAATGTGAACATTTTCTACACCGCCCCGACTGCCCTGCGCTCGCTGATGCGTGAAGGCCCCGAGCCGTTGAAGGAAACTTCTCGCCAGAGCCTCAGATTACTCGGCAGCGTCGGTGAGCCGATCAACCCGGAAGCGTGGGATTGGTANTTCAACGCCGTGGGCGAGCAGCGTTGCCCGATCGTCGATACCTGGTGGCAGACCGAAACCGGCGGCATCATGCTCAGCCCGCTGGTCAGCGCCCAACGGATCAAACCGGGGTGCGCAACCCAACCGATGTTTGGCGTGCAACCGGTGCTGCTGGATGAAACGGGCAAGGAAATCAAAGGCGCCGGCAGTGGCGTGCTCGCCATCAAAGCCAGCTGGCCTGGGCAAATCCGCAGCATCTACGGCGACCCGCAGCGCATGCTCGACACCTATTTCAAACCCTACCCCGGCTACTACTTCACCGGCGACGGCGCGCGGCGCGATGACGACGGCGACTACTGGATCACCGGGCGCATCGATGACGTTATTAACGTGTCCGGCCACCGTATCGGCACCGCCGAAGTGGAAAGCGCGCTGGTGCTGCATGACCAANTNGCCGAAGCGGCAGTGGTCGGTTATCCCCACGACCTCAAGGGCCAGGGCATCTACGCCTTTGTCACGCCCATGAACGGCACCGAACCCAATGACGAATTGAAGAAAGAACTGCTGGCCCACGTCAGCAAGGAGATCGGCAGTTTCGCCAANCCGGAACTGATCCAATGGGCACCCGCCTTGCCGAAAACCCGTTCCGGCAAGATCATGCGACGGATCTTGCGCAAGATTGCCTGCAACGAACTGGACAGCCTGGGGGACACCTCGACCCTGGCCGACCCGAGCGTGGTGCAAGAGTTGGTGGATAAACGCCTGAACCAGTAACTTCTGGTGCTATGCACTAACTGTGGCGAGGGGGCTTGCCCCACAAAAGCCCTTGGTGCACAAAACCCCATTGGCCACAGAAAGCCACTGACCATGGGGAACGATCAGTGGCTCGGGATCAGGTGCAATACTGTTAAACTCCCGCGCCAAATTCCCCTCCTGCAAGGCGCCAGCATGTCTTCCTTGAATCAGGCGCTGCGCGCCGCCCTCGACCACCGCCAAGACCTGATCAACGAGCTGCATGCCCAAGGCACCGACTGCTACCGGCTGTTCCATGGCAGCCAGGAAGGCGCCGGTGGCCTGACCATCGACCGTTATGGCCCGCAATTGCTGGTGCAAAGCTTCCACCAGGCGCTGGAACGTGACGCGTTGCTGCAACTGCACGAGACCGTCAATCAACACCTTGGCCTCGATACGCTGCTGGTCTACAACGACCGCTCCCGGGGCAACTCGCGTATCGACCGCGAAGACACGGTCTACCGCGCCCACGAGGCGGCCCTGCAAGACCTGATCGGCCACGAATGGGGCCTGAACTACCGGGTTCGCGGGCGTCATGCCGGTCAGGATCCGCTGCTGTTCCTTGATCTGCGCAACACCCGCGGCTGGGTCAAGGACCACAGCGCCGGCAAAAGCGTACTGAACCTGTTCGCCTACACCTGTGGCGTAGGCTTGAGCGCGGCAGCCGGTGGCGCAAGTGAGGTGTGCAACCTGGACTTCGCCGAGGGCAATCTGGCGGTCGGCCGCGAGAACGGTCTGCTCAATCCGCAATTGCCTGCGATGGAGTTCATCCAGTCCGATTACTTCCCGGCCATCCGCCAACTGGCGGGGCTGCCGATCAGTCAGCGGCGCGGGCAGAAACTGCCGAGTTACACGCGTCTCGACCAGCGTCAGTACGACCTGGTGCTGCTCGATCCACCCGCCTGGGCCAAGAGCGCNTTCGGCACCGTTGACCTGTTGCGCGACTACCAGAGCCTGCTCAAACCCGCGTTGCTGGCGACGGCCGACAATGGCGTGCTGATCTGCTGCAACAACCTCGCAAAAGTCAGCATGGACGATTGGCGCGAGCAGGTTTTGCGTTGCGCGGAGAAGGCCGGGCGGCCGGTGCGTGAGTGGACCGTCATGAAACCGGGCGGCGATTTCCCGTCGATGGATCAACAGCCGCCGCTGAAAACGTTGATTCTGCAACTCTGATCACGCAGGAAAATTCCTACGCTAATTTCTGAAAAACCAGAAGAGTGCGATCACTTCGGAACCGGAATCGCGTGCCATACTCCAACGCACTCCGATTCAGACAGATGNCGTCACCCATGCCCAAAGGATTGATTCGCGCCATAGGCGCCTTGTTGACTGCCCTTGCCCTTTACAGCCTGCTGGGGTTTCTGATTTTGCCGGGCATTGCGTTGCGGGTCGCCAACCAGCAATTGGCCAGCTACGCCACGATGCCCGCCACGATTTCCCGGATCGAACTCAACCCTTTCAGCCTGGAAGTGACCCTCTGGGGTCTGGTCATCGGCGAGCCGGGCAAGGAACAGGTCGGCTTTGAACGCCTGTATGCCAACCTGCAGATCGACAGCCTGTGGACCAAGGCGTTGCACCTGTCCGATATCGAACTGGACAAACCCAAGACCGAAATCCTTTTCGGCAAGGACGGCAAACTCAATCTGCTTGGCCTGTTCAAACTCCCCGCCAGCGAACCGACCCCAGCCGACCCGAACGCCAAGCCATTCCCGTTGCGCGTGGAACGGATCAAGCTGGCTGGCGGCAATGTGCACTTCCAGGATGCACGCCCCAGCGAACCCATCGAATTCCTCTACGACAAGCTCGACTTCGAACTGAAAAACCTCAGCACCCTGCCCGAAGACAGTGCCGACATGACGTTGGTGGCCGTCGGCCCGGCCGGTGGACAGATCGACTGGACCGGTAACTTCAGCCTGATCCCGATTGCCTCCGAAGGTAAGCTGAAGATCACCGACGGCAAGATGAAAGCCTTTTGGCCCTATGTGCGTGACGCTTTGCCTCTGGTGCTCAAAGACGGCGTCGTCAACCTGAGCACCGACTACAAACTCAACCTGTCCAAGGAAACCGAGCTGCTGCTAAGTAACGTCGCCGTCAGCATCGCGCCATTCGCCATCAACGCCCCAGATGGTCGACCGCTGGCGAAACTCGAACGTCTGGACATCAGCGAAACCACGGTGGACCTCGCCAAACAGCAAGTGGTGGTCGGCAAGATTCGCAGTAACAAGCTGGAAACCTGGGCCGCCCGCGAGGCCGATGGGCAACTGGATTGGCAAAAACTGTTCGCCAGCCAACCGTCCAAAGCAGCGGTCAAAGCCAACGCCGAACCGGCGAAAACTCCGGCGGCAGCCGATTCGCCCAAAGCCGAACCCGCGCCACCGAGCAAACCGTGGCAAGTCCTGCTCAAAGACGTACAACTGCGCAACTACCAGGTGCATCTGGCCGACCGCAAGGCACAACCCGCCGTTGCGTTGGATGTCGGCCCGCTGAACCTCGACTTGCAGAACTTCGACAGCCTCAACGGCTCGCCTTTTAACCTCAAGCTCGACACTGGCGTGGGCAAACAAGGCAAGCTCATGGCCGACGGCGTGGTTAACCTGGCACCGGTCAGCGCCAAATTGAACGTGCAGACCAAGGACATCGACCTGCGTGTCGCCCAGTCCTACATCAACCCGTTCATTCGCCTGGAACTGCGCAGCGGCATGCTCGGCAGTGATCTGGCGGTCGATCTGAAAAGCACCGAGCCATTGGCGTTCAGCGTCACCGGTAAAGCGCAGGTCGATCAACTGCACACCCTCGACACCCTCAAGACCCGCGACTTCCTCAAGTGGCAGCAGTTGGTGCTCGAAGGCGTGAACTATCAGCACGGCAATAGCCTGTCGATCGACAAGGTCAACCTGCTGCAGCCTTATGCACGTTTCATGATCAACGATGATCGCACCACCAACATCGATGACCTGCTGATCCCGCAACCGGCCGACACCGGAGTTGCCAAGACCGCCGCAGCCAAACCCGCCAGCAAGGACAAACCGCTGGGCATTCACATTGGCGGCATTGCCATCAATGACGGTTCGGCGAACTTCGCCGACTTCAGCCTCACGCCCAACTTCGCCACGGCCGTGCAGCAGCTCAACGGGCAGATCGGCACCATCGACAGCCGGCAGGCAAAACCGGCCACCGTCGATATCAAAGGCAAGGTCGACCGCTACGCGCCCGTGACCATCAAGGGTTCGGTCAATCCGTTCGACCCGATGTCCAGCCTCGACATCGCCACCAGTTTCAAACGCGTGGAATTGACCACGCTGACGCCCTACTCCGGCAAGTTCGCCGGTTACCGTATCCGCAAGGGCCGGCTCAATCTCGACCTGCACTACATCATCGTCAAGGGCCAGCTCAAGGCCGAGAACAAAGTGGTCGTCGAGCAGCTGCAACTGGGTGAGAAAGTCGACAGTCCGGACGCTGTAAGCCTGCCGCTGAAACTGGCGATCGCGTTGCTCAAGGACGTCGACGGCAAGATTTCCATCGAACTGCCGGTGACCGGCGACCTGAATAACCCGCAATTCAGCGTGATGCCGATTGTGTGGCAGACCCTGCGCAACCTGGTCGTANAGGCGGCTGCCGCGCCGTTCAAAATGATTGGCGGGCTGGTCAGTGGCGGCGGTTCCGAAGATTTGGGCACTGTCTCGTTTGCGCCGGGCTCGAGTGAGCTGAGCAAGGACGCCGAGGGTTCGTTGGTCAAACTGTCCCAGGCCCTCAAGGAACGTCCTGCCCTGCGCCTGGAAATCGAAGGCACCGCGGCCGCCAAAAGCGACGGCCCACTGATTGCCGAGCAACGGCTTGAGCGCGAATATCAGTACAACTACTACAAAATGCTCCAGCGACGCGGTGACAAGGTTCCGGCCCAGGCTTCGTTGCTGCAAGTGCCGGACGGCGAGAAAGGTCCGCTGTTGGAAGGGATCTACCGCACGCGCCTGAAGACTCAGCCACCGGCTGAATGGAAGGATCTGGGCAAGGAAGAACGCACCGTTAAAATGCGCGCAGACGTGATCAAATTCTGGAGCACCAGCGATGTGTTGCTGCGCCAACTGGGCCAGGAACGCGCCAGCAGCATCAAGGATTATCTGGTGGACAAGGCCCAGATGGCCGATGACCGCGTCTACTTCATCGACGCCCAACTGGGCGAGGCCGAAAGTGACGGTCGGGTGGTAACACCGATGCACCTGGATGCCGAGTGATGATCAGACGATTGCTGATCAGCCTGACCCTGGCGCTGGCGGCCGGTCAGGCCTCGGCGGCCGATACCCTGCGCTGCGGCAGCCAATTGGTCAGCGTCGGGGACAGGTCCAGCGAGGTGCTGCAGAAGTGCGGTGAACCCGTCAGCCGCGATCTGCTGGGCTACAAGCGCAGCGCCAACCGGCGGGAAGAGTTTCAGGTCGAGGAATGGACCTACGGGCCCAATGGCGGGATGTATCAATACCTGCGGTTTGAAGGTAATCGTCTGAAACAGATCACCAGTAAACGCGGTAACTGAACCCACAATCCAAAGTGGGCACATACCAATGTGGGAGCGAGCCTGCTCGCGATGGCGGTGTGTCATTCAGCATTGATGTTGACGGACACACCGCTATCGCGAGCAGGCTCACTCCCACATTGGTTTTTGCGACGCCCACAATAGAACAGGCCCCCGACACGAATGTCGGAGGCCTGTAATGGCCACATCCTTGTGGCCTTTCGCATGAACTCTCCAGATGCGGCTGGCGTATTGCTCGGCCCGCCTGCCGCGCCTTCTCCCAGTCCAGGCGAGAAGTCTTGCCTTACTCGGCTTTCAGGCCGTCAGCGGATACCGCTTTGACGCCTTTGATTTTCTTGGTGATCGCNACAGCAGTGGCTTTCTGAGCGTCNGTCACNGCNACAGTNGACGACAGGGAAACAACACCTTTGTTGGTTTCAACTTTGATGTCGGTGCCAGGAATACCTTTTTCAGTNACCAGGTCAGCTTTGACTTTGGTGGTGATCCAAGTGTCGGAAGTGGCNTCTTTGGCTTTGGTCACTTCACCGGCTGCCAGGACCATTGGAGCCTGGGTCGCCTGGGTTTGAGCGAATGCAGCGTTGGCCATGGTCAGGGTCAGCGCGGTAGCAGTAGCGGCAGCGATAGCGAACTTCTTCATACGAGTAACTCCTGTTTTTCTAGAAAGTCTGCTGCGTGTCTTGTCAGCAGGGTTACTGGGTATATTGCGAACGCTGTGCCAACTTTGAGACAGGAAATAATTCCTTATAAAACAGTTACTTATGAAACAGGCCGATTTTCGAAATCATGCAAAATGCATGACTTCGAGATTCTCTACATGCAAGTTGCGGTTTTTGACGTGGGCCTAAGGCCATGAATTGTCGAGAATTTCTTTCTTTCACGAGTTTTCCCCTACGTCAGACAAAAAAAATGCCCTGTCTTTGCAGACAGGGCACTCGTCAAGCCGCCGAGAAACTACGTTCCGGTGGCATTACAACCTTTCGGCGCGTAATCAGGCGCAACCGTGGTGGCGCATGTCCAGCCAGCCAACGTGCGCGACAGGGTGATTGTCTTGCTCAAAACCGGACCCGGTGCATTAAGAATCGTGCAAGCGATAGAACCGGTACCATCAGTCGCCACGCCAGAAGCTGTAGTGGTGCAGTTAGAGGTAGTGGCTGTTCCCCCGACCTTCGTCAGATCCGGATTGGTACCGGAGTTCATAAGGTCCTCAAACGGGACTTTCAACGCTGTGATCTCTGCCAGACCGGCCGTCACCTTGGCACGCGCTTGATACTTCGAATAAGCCGGCAACGCAAACGTCGCCAGAATCCCGATGATCGCTACCACGATCAGCAATTCGATCAGGGTAAAACCTTTTTGAGTATTCATAGACAGGCTCCATGCATGAGTCGAAATCTCATGATCTGAACTAGCTTCAGCACACCCCGTGCCAAGCGCTGCGCCCCCTGTTCACGGGGCGCGAAGCGAGAGCAAAGACCTTTCCTACCCCCAGGATCCGCACTATCTGACACTATTTGTCACCTGACGGCCGCTGGTTTGGCTCAGCGCCTTGACTAGGCTATAAGTCATGAACTGTCTGCGTCCGGTATCCCTATGAATGACATCGCCCTTAGCGGTCTGGCCAAGCAACTGGTCCTGGCCGAACTGCTTACTGAACAAAGCGCGCAACAGGCGTATCAGCAAGCCCAACGCAGCAGAATCTCCCTGGTCAGTTACCTGGTGCAGAACAAACTGGTGAAGAGCCGACAGGTCGCCGAGATTGCGTCGGAGCATTTCGGCATGGCGCTGCTCGACCTCAATTGCCTGGACAGGGAAACCCAGCCCCGAGGGTTGGTCAGCGAGAAGCTGATCCGTCAGCACCACGCCCTGCCCCTCTGGCGCCGTGGCAACAAACTGTTCGTGGGGATTTGCGACCCGACCAATCATCAAGCCATCAATGACATCCAGTTCAGCACCGGGTTGAACACCGAAGCCATCCTGGTGGAGGACGATAAACTCAGCGACGCCATCGAGAAATTCTTCGACAGCCATTCCACCGGCCTGGAAGACATGGCCGATGTTGACCTTGACGGGCTGGACATCGAGTCGGTCGACGACAACAAAAAGGACGCCATCGCCGGCCAGGATGCCGATGACGCGCCGGTGGTGCGTTTCGTCCACAAGATGTTGCTCGATGCGATCAAAAGCGGCTCTTCCGACCTGCATTTCGAACCCTACGAAAAAACCTACCGGGTGCGGATGCGCACCGACGGCATGCTCCGCGAAGTCGCCAGTCCGCCAAGCCAACTGGCCAACCGCATTGCGGCGCGGCTGAAAGTCATGGCCAGCCTCGACATCTCCGAGCGGCGCAAACCCCAGGACGGGCGGATCAAGATGCGCCTGTCCAAGACCAAGTCCATCGACTTCCGGGTCAATACCCTGCCAACCCTGTGGGGCGAGAAAGTGGTGATCCGGATCCTCGACCCGTCCAGCGCGCAAATGGGCATCGATGCCCTCGGCTACGAGCCTGAGCAGAAAGACTTGTACATGGCCGCGCTGAAGCAGCCACAGGGGATGATCCTGGTCACCGGGCCGACCGGCTCGGGCAAGACCGTGTCGCTCTACACCGGCCTGAATATCCTCAACACCGTGGACATCAACATCTCCACCGCCGAAGACCCGGTGGAGATCAACATGGAGGGCATCAACCAGGTCAACGTCAACCCCAAGCAAGGGCTGGATTTCGCCCAGGCGCTGCGATCATTCCTGCGTCAGGACCCGGACGTGATCATGGTCGGTGAAATCCGCGACCTCGAAACCGCCGAAGTCGCCATCAAGGCCGCCCAGACCGGGCACATGGTGCTTTCCACCTTGCACACCAACAGTGCTGCAGAAACCCTGACCCGCTTGCACAACATGGGCATTCAGGGCTTCAACATCGCCACCTCGGTCACCCTGATCATCGCCCAGCGGCTGGCGCGCAAATTGTGCAGCCATTGCAAGAAACCCATCGTGATTCCCCGCGAAGCGCTGCTCAAGGAAGGCTTCCCCGAGGAACGCATCGGCTCATTCACGATCTATGAGCCGGTCGGCTGTGATCAGTGCAACCGCGGTTACAAAGGTCGAGTGGGGATTTATGAAGTGGTAAAGAACACACCGGACCTGCAACGACTGATCATGGCCGAAGGCAACTCACTGGAAATCGACATCCAGATGCGCAAGGACGGTTTTAATGACTTGCGCACCTCGGGCTTGATCAAGGCCATGCAAGGCGTCACCAGCCTTGAAGAAATCAACCGGGTCACCAAGGACTGAACATGGCGGTCAAAGCAGCAAAAATCAGTGTCTACGCCTGGGAAGGAACGGACAGGAAAGGTTCCAAAATGACCGGCGAGTTGAGCGGTCTCAACCCGGCGCTGATCAAGGCCCAGTTGCGCAAGCAGGGAATCAACCCCGGCAAGGTGCGCAAGAAATCCGCCTCGATTTTCAGCTTTGGCAACCGCATCAAGGCTCAGGAAATTGCCCTGTTTACCCGGCAGATGGCAACGATGATGAAAGCCGGCGTGCCGCTGCTGCAATCGTTCGACATCATCGGTGAAGGCTTCGACAACCCGGCCATGCGCAAACTGGTGGACGAGGTGAAGCAGGAAGTCGCGGCGGGTAACAGCTTCGCTGCGTCCTTGCGAAAAAAGCCGCAGTACTTCGATGAGCTGTACTGCAACCTGGTGGACGCGGGTGAGCAGGCCGGCGCGCTGGACACCCTGCTGGAACGGGTGGCGACTTATAAGGAAAAGAGCGAAAGCCTCAAGGCCAAGATCAAGAAAGCCATGACCTACCCGCTGGCGGTGGTCTTTGTGGCGATCATTGTCACCGGGATTCTGCTGGTCAAGGTGGTGCCGCAGTTCGAGTCGGTGTTCAAGGGCTTTGGCGCCGAATTGCCGGCCTTCACCGTGATGGTCATCGGCTTGTCGGAGTTCTTGCAGGCTTGGTGGTGGATGTTACTTGGCGTGTTGATCGCCGCGATCTTCGGTGTGCGCCACGCCTTTGAAACCTCCCAGGCCTTTCGGGACCGCATGGACACTTGGCTGCTGAAGCTGCCGCTGATCGGCACACTGATGTACAAGTCCGCCGTGGCCCGTTACGCCCGCACCCTGTCGACCACATTCGCCGCCGGTGTGCCGTTGGTCGAGGCCCTGGAGTCAGTGGCGGGCGCGACCGGCAACATCGTGTTCAAGCGAGCGGTGCTGCGCATCAAGCAGGACGTGTCGACCGGCATGCAGCTGAATTTCTCCATGCGCACCTCGGGCATCTTTCCCAGCATGGCGATCCAGTTGACCGCCATTGGCGAAGAATCCGGTGCACTGGACGACATGCTCGATAAGGTCGCGAGCTTCTACGAGGACGAAGTGGACAATATGGTCGATAACCTCACCAGCCTGATGGAGCCGTTCATCATGGTGGTGCTGGGTGTTATTGTCGGTGGCCTGGTGGTTGCGATGTACCTGCCCATCTTCCAACTCGGCTCAGCGATCTGACATGCCCTTGAACGAAATCCTGATCCTCTATCCGCTGGTGTTCGTGGTCATCGCCCTGGCGGTCGGCCTGCTGGTTGGCAGTTTCCTCAACGTGGTGGTCTGGCGCCTGCCGAAAATGCTCCACCGCGAATGGCGGCTGCAAGCCCATGACGTGTTGGGCGTTCCGCCCGAAGCACCGGGCCCGGCCTACAACTTGATGCTGCCTCATTCCCACTGCCCACAGTGCGACCATCGAATCCGCGCCTGGGAAAACATCCCGCTGCTCAGTTATCTGTTTTTACGGGGTCGATGCTCGAACTGCGCCGCGCCAATCAGCAAACGTTATCCGCTGACTGAACTGGCCTGCGGTCTGCTCTCGGGGTTTATCGCCTGGCATTTCGGCTTCGGCTGGCAGGCCTGCATGGTGCTGGTGCTGACCTGGGGTTTGCTGGGCATGAGTCTGATCGACGCCGAGCACCAACTGCTGCCGGATGTGTTGGTGCTGCCGCTGCTGTGGCTGGGGTTGATCGTCAACAGCTTCGGATTGTTCGTGTCATTGCATGAAGCGTTGTGGGGCGCAGTGGCCGGTTACATGACGNTGTGGACGGTGTTCTGGCTGTTCAAGCTGATCACCGGCAAGGACGGCATGGGCTATGGCGACTTCAAGNTGCTGGCCCTGCTCGGGGCCTGGGGTGGCTGGCAGATATTGCCGCTGACCCTCCTCCTGTCATCGCTCGTGGGGGCCATCATCGGGGTAATTTTGCTGCGACTGCGCAACGCGAAAACCTCGACTCCGATCCCCTTCGGACCCTTTCTGGCAATTGCCGGCTGGATTGCCTTGCTCTGGGGTGGTCAAATAACCGACTTCTATTTGCAGTCTGTCGGTTTCAGATGACCACTTCTGTCGCAACACCCTGGATTCTTGGCCTTACTGGCGGTATCGGCAGCGGCAAAAGCGCAGCCGCCCAGCACTTCATCGACCTGGGCGTGCACGTAGTGGACGCCGATCATGCAGCCCGCTGGGTGGTGGAGCCGGGGCGCCCGGCGCTGGCGAAGATCGCCGAACATTTCGGCCCCGGCGTATTGCAAGCCGACGGGCAACTGGATCGCGCGGCATTGCGCAAACTGATCTTTGAGGTGGCGGAGGAACGCCGCTGGCTCGAAGCGTTGCTGCATCCGCTGATCGCCAAGGAAATCACCGATCACCTGGCCAAGGCACAATCGCCTTACGCGATTCTGGTTTCGCCGTTGCTGATCGAGTCCGGCCAGTACGCCATGACCCAACGGGTCCTGGTGATCGACGCCCCGGAACAGCTACAGATCGAACGCACCTTGCAGCGTGACCAGACCAGCGAGCAACAGGTCCAGGCGATCCTCAAGGCGCAATCCAGCCGCCAGGACCGCGTGAGCCACGCCGACGATGTGGTGGTCAACGACCGCGACCTCGCCTGGCTGCACAGCGAGGTCGAGCGACTGCACCACTTTTACCTTACTTTGCGTGGAGGCCAGTCATGAGCCAGACCCCAACCGTCAATTGTCCAACCTGTGGCGCCCCTGTCGAATGGAGCGCCGACAGCACGTTCCGGCCATTCTGTTCGGACCGTTGCAAACTGATCGACCTGGGCGCCTGGGCGTCGGAAGAACACAAGATTCCGGTCAGCCCGGACGCCGAAGACGAGATGTTCAGCGAAGACTTCGAGCCGCGCCACTGAGACTCAGGGCCGCATAAAGCCATAGTCCTGGTCTTCATCGAGGTTTTCCGCGAGAAAGCGCAACTCGTCGGCCAGGTCTTCGGCACTGCGCACCGCCTTGCTCTGCTGCACCACCGCGCTGAGCAAGGCGCGCAGGCTCAATCCCGGATCAAACCCCACTTCCTGCGCGCCATCCAGACTCTGACGCAGCTCCTGCCTTGCCCATTCGTACACACTCATTTCGATGCTCCTGAAGGTTTTGCAGAGCATGGAAGCGTCAGCGATTGATGGATTTGATGTGGATCAAGACTTGGGATCGTCGTCTTTCCAGGGCGCCGAAAGGTAGCGTGTGCGGTTGAAGGTCTCCAGCCATTCCGGGCTGAACACCACCAGCGCGCTGACAATCATGCCGTTGATGAAAGCTTCCGGAAAAATCAGCAGCCACAGATAACCGACAAAATCTTCCAGCCAGTACGGCATCTCGAAACGTTCGTTGAACCACAACAGCCACAGCGCCAGTAATAGGCACAGCAACGCTGACAGCGCCGCTGCAAAGAAGCCGGAAACGAAGATATACACAAAGGGATTTCGCGGCTGTGCGCGCTCGACCAGGATCGCACAGCATTCGGTCACCAGCACCGGCAACAAAATCAGCAGCGCACCGTTGACCCCGAAGGCCGCCAGATCCTGACGCCCGAGCAGCACCAGCCCGCACTGCGCCACCAAGGCACCGACGATCGCCAACGGCCAATCCAGCAGCAACGTTACAGCCGTCATGCCAATGAAGTGATACGACACGCCTGTATCGAAATCACGTCGTACCAGCCACAGCATGAACAGCGCGAACACCGTGCCGAACAGCAAATGCTGACGGCGGCTGTCGGTGAACAGTTCAACCCACGGCGCACGCCAGATGGCCCAGAGCAACACAGGCACAAGAATCAGCCAGCCGACTGTCAGCGTTTGCAGGGACAGCAGCTCGGCACCGATCATGGTCGAACCTTCTCCAGTGCCTCATGCAGCTGCGCGGCCGTGGCATATTCGTGTTGCGCAACCAAATGACCGTCTTTGAGTTGCAGCCACAGCACTTTATCCACAGCCCCGGGATAGCGCGGCGCCACACGCCCCTCGCGGTCCAGCATGACCCGGTAGGCATAATCGCGCATGGCCGGAACGGCAAACATCTTCGCGATCAGCCGTGGCATGCGCTGGATGTCCGCTAAAAACACGACGTGTCGCGCCTCCAGATAACCCTTGGGCTGGCCTTGCAGCGCAGCGTCAACCAGTTTGGCAGCGTCCATGCTTCGCGCCACCAGCAACGTCTGAGTCTGATTATCGAGCGTGTAGGCCTGGTCGAATTGATCGAGCAAGGTCCAGGGCGCCAGTCGCTCACCCACCTCCAGCGCCTGGGCCCATAAGGGCAGAAGACTCAGCAGTAACACCGGCCAATATTTCACGTTCAACCCCTTGTCAGATCGCTTAGGCATCATTGCCATCAGTCTACACCGCCCGTTCCGACTGCCCAGTGACGTCCTTTGCCGGTAAACGCTTTCAGCTTGTCGCATTTGAACGCTAAGCTTGGGCCTATGGATGACTCAGATTATTTACGCCTGCTNACCGTAGCGGCCGAACAAGCCAACGCGTTCCTGTCCAATGCCCGCAAATGGGAGCGTGAGCGTTGGGTCTGCCAGCGCCTGCTGCAAGGCTTGAATGTGCCCTACCGCGCCGAGGAATTTCCCCCNGCGGGGGAGCCGCCTGACGTGTTGTTTCGCGACGCCAGCTTCGAGGTGTTTTTCGTGCTGGATGAGGGCCGCCGCCTGAACGACGAATGGCGCGATGAGTTGCTGCGCCGACGCAGTGCGTTTTCCCTGAGCCAACTGGTGCGTCGCGAGGCCAAGCCGCGTCGCATCCCCGCCAATGANTTNTTGCTGAGACTGGCGCCGACCTTGCGTAAAAAAGCGCACAACTACAAAGAACGCGGCATGGACCTGGGGGAACTGGACATCATNGCCTTCACCAGCCTCAAACGTGAAGTGCTGGACCTCAACAGCCATTTCCCGCCGCCCACCGAATACCTGCGCCAGGGTTGGCGCTCGCTGTCACTGGTAGGCCCCACCTTTGCCCGCGTGCTGTTCGCCCACCCGGACGCACCGGATTTCCTGCGCAATAACCTGGGGCGCAGCATCGTCTTCGACGTCGGGATCAGCCTGTGAGCCCGTTACAGGAATTAATCGCCGAAGTCCCACAAACCGGCCGCGTGCGCTGGATCGGCGTGCGCCCGGAACCTCACGTGCCGATGATCGAACTGGATGCCGTGGAGGCGCGACTTGAAGCCGGCCTGACCGGCGACCGAGCCCGCCCCGGTGTCCGCAATGCGCGGCAAGTGACGTTGATCCAGTGGGAACATCTGGCGGTGATCAGTTCGCTGATGGGCCGCCCGCACGACCAACCGGTCTTGCCTGAAGAGTTGCGGCGCAACCTCGTTATCAGTGGTATCAACCTGTTCAGCCTCAAGGGTCGGCGTTTCCGCATCGGCCAGGCCATTTTCGAAACCACCGGCTGGTGCCAGCCGTGTGCGCGTCTGCAGAACAACCTGGGCCCCGGGACGTTTCAGGCCGTTCGCGGACATGGCGGAATCACAGCCCGAGTGTTACAAGGTGGAATCATCCGCCTGGACGATACGGTGAGCGTCGAGCCCATTCCCGACAGCGGCTATGCTCCGTTCAACGTTCGTTAATCAGCCTGTAGCTTCTACACATTCAGCAACGTCTACCTGACGAGGCCCAATATGACCAGCCGCCTGAACCCCGATGACCAACAGCATGTCGAAGAGTACCTGCAACTCTCCCAAAACCGAGTCGAGCGCAAGCCTTTCCGGCCGTGGATGCTCCTGGTGGTGGTGTTGGCAGTGACCATTGGTTTAGGCCTGTTGAGCCGATTTATCAGTTACCTGACGCTATGAGCAGCTTCGCGCTCGCTCGGGTAATTGCTCCGATTTCTTTTAGCCTTGCGAGATATCCCCATGACCCATCGTATTATTATCGTCGGCGGCGGCGCCGGCGGCCTGGAGTTGGCTACCCGCCTGGGTAAGACTCTGGGCAAACGTGGCACGGCCAGTGTGATGCTGGTCGACGCGAACCTGACCCACATCTGGAAGCCGCTGTTGCACGAAGTGGCGGCCGGGTCGCTGAACTCTTCCGAAGACGAACTCAATTATGTCGCCCAGGCCAAATGGAACCACTTCGAGTTCCAGCTGGGGCGCATGAGCGGCCTTGACCGTGAACAGAAGAAAATCCAGCTGGCCGCCACTTACGACGAAGCCGGCCTGGAACTGGTGCCGGCGCGTGAAGTGGCTTACGACTCGCTGGTGATTGCCGTCGGCAGTACCACCAACGATTTCGGCACCGAGGGCGCAGCGCAGCACTGCCTGTTCCTCGACACCCGCAAACAGGCCGAGCGTTTCCACCAGCANTTGCTCAATCACTACCTGCGCGCCCATGCCGGTCAGACCGACAAGGTCGAGCAGATCAGCGTCGCCATCGTCGGCGCCGGGGCAACGGGCGTTGAGCTCGCCGCTGAACTGCACAATGCCGCTCACGAACTGGCGGCCTATGGCCTGGACCGGATCAAACCGGAAAACATGCACATCACCCTCATCGAAGCCGGCCCGCGGGTATTGCCTGCGCTGCCCGAGCGGATTGGCGGCCCTGTGCATAAAACCCTGGAGAAACTCGGGGTGACGGTATTGACCAATGCGGCGGTCAGCGAAGTGACTGCTGACAGCTTGATCACCGCCGACGGCAAAGTGATCAACGCCAGCCTGAAAGTCTGGGCCGCCGGCATTCGTGCGCCGGGTTTCCTCAAGGACATCGATGGCCTGGAAACCAACCGCATCAACCAGCTGCAAGTGCTGCCGACCCTGCAAACCACCCGCGACGAAAACATTTTCGCCTTCGGGGACTGCGCGGCCTGCCCGCAACCGGGCACCGATCGCAACGTACCGCCGCGCGCCCAAGCTGCGCACCAGCAAGCTTCGTTGCTGGCCAAATCGCTGAAACTGCGGATCGAAGGCAAGGCGTTGCCGGAGTACAAGTACACCGATTACGGCTCGCTGATCTCGCTGTCACGTTTTTCGGCGGTGGGTAACTTGATGGGCAACCTGACCGGGAGCGTGATGCTCGAAGGCTGGCTGGCGCGGATGTTCTATGTGTCGCTGTACCGCATGCACCAGGTCGCGCTGTACGGTTTTTTCCGCACCGCGATGCTGATGCTGGGCAGCAAGATTGGGCGCGGGACTGAGCCTAGGCTCAAATTGCACTAATAACACGCAGCAGTGTGGGAGCGGGCTTGCCCGCGATGGCAGTAGATCAGCACAAGATATACAAGCTGATAAGACGCCATCGCAGGCAAGCCCGCTCCCACATTTTTTTGCGTGCCAACGCATTACCATCCTTCCATAACAAAATTTGAAAGCAAAACTGACCGTTCGATAACGGTTTATTGATCTGCAAATTGAAATGACCGTTTCCTTCCATAAGCTGCTCAGCACTCAAAGCATCTTCCTTTCCCGGGGTTACCACTCGCACACGGTGACGAGCGTGCCCCCCCCCTTGAACGCGAAAGTTCTGACCCACTTTGGTGTTTTCGGCTGGCGATGTGACGTAGGGCGGAGATACTGGTTTTGGAGGAGGATTAGGACCACCGGGGAATTCGTTGGACATGATTAATTTCCTTATTCAAATAAGTAAGAGAGGCCAACTGCAATATGTTTTTAGTCTGATTGCGAGCTCATTACACCTGTTGCAGGTGTTGCCGACGCTGCAGACCACCCGCGACGAAAACATCTTCGCCTTTGGGGACTGCGCTGCCTGCCCACAAACGGGCACCGACCGTAATGTGCCACCACGCGCTCAGGCGGCTCACCAGCAGGCGTCATTGCTGGCCAAATCGCTGAAATTGCGGATCGACGGCAAGGACCTGCCGTCCTACAAGTACACCGACTACGGCTCGCTGATCTCGCTGTCGAGATTCTCGGCTGTGGGTAACTTGATGGGCAACCTGACCGGCAGTGTGATGCTCGAAGGTTGGCTGGCGCGGATGTTCTATGTGTCGCTGTACCGCATGCACCAGATGGCGCTGTATGGCGCGTTTCGCACGGCGATGCTGATGCTCGGTAGCAAAATCGGCCGCGGGACTGAGCCGCGACTCAAACTGCACTAGGATTTTCAGCGTCTATCTAGGCCTTTTCGCGGGCAAGCCCGCTCCCACAGGTAATGTGTCGACCGTGAAATCCGNGGCTTGCCCGCGATGCAGGCGCCTCGGTCTAACCTGCGGACACTTGTGTGTCTCACTGTATCTCCCGCCGCGATTCCACCCCTTCGCTTACAAACTCCCCCTTGCGCGACACAGTAGCGATACACCCCGCCCTTTAAATGGCCACATCCGAGCAAGGCAACTCGCCCGCTACGGTTATCGCCGCACTCACGTGGCGTCCTTTATCGAACGGTTGTGTCGTGCAACCCAGGAGTATTGAAATGTCCCGTACTACCAAAAACACTATTGGCCTGCTCGGCGCTGTTTTGGCCGGCGGCATGATGTTGTCCGGTTCCGTATTCGCAGCGCAGCCGTTGACCCAGGGCTACCTGCTGGCCTCGGCCGAACAGGTGGTGAAAACCCCTGAAGGCAAGTGTGGCGAAGGCAAGTGTGGCGATGCGTCGATGGCGAAGACCGATACCGATGGCGACGGCAAGGTCTCCCGTGCCGAATTCCAGAAAGTCGCGCCGAAGTCCAATTTTGACAAGATCGACACCAACCATGATGGCTTCATCGACGAGCAAGAGGCTTACGACAACGTAAAAGCCAACTTCGAAGCCAATGGCAAGAAAATGCCAAAAGGTCTCTTCGAACATTTGAAAGACCAAGACGGCGCCTAAGCCTTCAGGAATCAAACCGCGCTTTTCCTTCGGGAAGCGCGGTTTTTTTCGTCTGGCGATTTACACCTNGAANNNCNNNANNNNGNAGACAAAAAAAATCCCCGTATCTTTCGATACGAGGATTTTTAATATGGTCGGGGTAAGGGGATTCGAACTCCTGACATCCTGCTCCCAAAGCAGGCGCGCTACCGGACTGCGCTATACCCCGGAAAAAAAGGCGACCTTT
>NZ_NMOJ01000173.1 GCF_002251635.1 Pseudomonas mandelii | reverse complement strand
GCTTCTTTCTGATTTCTCCTTGGGGAGAAGAAACCCGTGGGCTGACGTTGCTGCGGGGCGCACTTTACAAGCCTTTTCCTTTCAGTTCAACAACCTGACGAAAAAAAGGCCTCGCGATGCGAGGCCTTGTTTATTTCACTGCCGTGACGGGTCAGGCAAATACGATTTCGTCGTTCTCCACCGTGCCGACAGCCGTGTCGCCAGCCATGAAACGACCGGACAGAATCAGCTGTGCCAGCGGGTTCTCGATCCAGCGCTGAATCGCCCGTTTGAGCGGTCGTGCGCCATACACCGGGTCGTAACCGACCGCGATCAGCTTGTCCAACGCCTCGCTGCTCAGTTCCAGGTCAAGCTCACGCTCGGCCAGGCGACTACGCAGACGACCCAACTGGATCTCGGTGATGCCCGCGATCTGATCCCGCGCCAGAGGCTCGAAGATCACCACTTCATCCACGCGGTTGATGAACTCCGGCCGGAAGTGCGTGGAAATCGCATCCATCACCGCCGCACGCTGCGCCTCGCGATCACCGACCAGTTCCTGGATCTGCGCCGAGCCCAGGTTGGAGGTCATNACGATCACGGTGTTCTTGAAATCCACCGTGCGGCCATGGCTGTCCGTCAGGCGGCCATCTTCCAGCACTTGCAGCAAGATGTTGAACACATCCGGGTGGGCCTTCTCGACCTCGTCCAGCAGGATCACCGAGTAAGGCTTGCGCCGCACAGCCTCGGTCAGGTAACCGCCCTCCTCGTAGCCCACGTAGCCTGGTGGTGCGCCTATCAGGCGAGCCACCGAATGTTTCTCCATGAACTCGGACATATCGATCCGCACCATGGCCTCTTCAGTATCGAAGAGAAACTCGGCCAAGGCTTTGCACAGCTCGGTCTTACCCACGCCGGTCGGGCCGAGGAACATGAACGAGCCGCTCGGACGNTTCGGGTCGGACAAGCCGGCCCGGGAACGCCGCACCGCGTTGGAAACGGCGATCACCGCNTCTTCCTGCCCGATGACGCGCTGGTGCAACAGGCTTTCCATCTTCAGTAACTTGTCGCGCTCGCCTTCAAGCATTTTCGACACGGGAATGCCGGTCCACTTGGAGACCACTTCGGCAATTTCTTCCTCGGTCACCTTGCTGCGCAGCAACTGGTTCTCGCTCTTGCCATGCTGGTCGACCATCTGCAGGCTGCGTTCCAGATCCGGGATCACCCCGTACTGCAATTCGGCCATGCGGTTCAGGTCGCCTTTACGGCGTGCGGCTTCCAGCTCCTGACGGGACTGCTCGATCTTTTGCTGGATCTGCGCAGAACCCTGCACTTCGGCTTTTTCCGAGGTCCAGATTTCCTCGAGATCCGAATACTCGCGCTCCAGACGGACGATTTCTTCCTGAAGTTTCTCCAGGCGTTTTATCGCGGCTTCGTCGCTTTCTTTCTTCAGCGCCTGGGATTCCACCTTCAACTGAATCAAGCGACGTTCCAGGCGATCCAGGACTTCCGGCTTGGAGTCGATCTCCATGCGAATACGGCTGGCCGCTTCGTCGATGAGGTCGATAGCCTTGTCCGGTAATTGACGGTCTGTAATGTAGCGATGGCTGAGCTTGGCCGCGGCGATGATGGCGCCGTCGGTGATCGCGACTTTGTGGTGAACCTCATAACGCTCTTTGAGGCCACGCAGGATGGCGATGGTGTCTTCTTCGCTCGGTTCTTCCACCAGCACTTTCTGGAAGCGACGCTCAAGTGCCGCGTCCTTCTCAATGTATTGGCGGTACTCGTTGAGCGTGGTTGCGCCAACGCAGTGCAACTCGCCCCGCGCCAAGGCCGGCTTGAGCATGTTACCGGCGTCCATTGAACCTTCGCCTTTACCGGCGCCGACCATGGTGTGCAGTTCGTCGATAAAGAGAATGATCTGCCCTTCCTGCTTCGACAGCTCGTTCAGCAAGGATTTCAGGCGCTCTTCGAACTCGCCACGGAACTTGGCGCCGGCGATCAACGATCCCATGTCCAGGGACAGCAGGCGCTTGCCTTTCAGGCCGTCCGGCACCTCACCATTAATGATGCGCTGGGCCAGGCCCTCAGCAATCGCGGTTTTACCCACACCAGGTTCGCCGATCAGCACCGGGTTGTTCTTGGTACGACGTTGCAGCACCTGGATGGTGCGCCGAATTTCGTCGTCACGGCCGATCACCGGGTCAAGCTTGCCTTCTTCGGCGCGCTTGGTCAGGTCGACGGTGTATTTGTCCAGAGCCTGGCGCGACTCTTCATGATTGGGGTCATTGACTGCCTCGCCGCCACGCAGATTATTGATGGCGTTTTCCAGGGCTTTTTTGCTGACGCCCTGACCGAGCAGCAATTTTCCGAGCTTGCTGTTCTCGTCCATCGCGGCGAGCAACACCAACTCACTGGAGATGAACTGATCACCTTTCTGCTGGGCCAGGCGATCAGCCTGGTTGAGCAGGCGCGCCAAGTCCTGCGACATGTTCACGTCGCCGGTAGGATTTTGGATTTTCGGCAGTTGGTCGAGCTCTTTGGTCAGCTCTTTACGCAGGCTGTTGACGTCGAAACCGACCTGCATCAACAGGGGTTTGATCGAACCACCCTGCTGTTCAAGCATGGCCTGCATCAAGTGCGCCGGCTCGATGCCGGGATGGTCCAGGCCGACGGCCANGGATTGGGAATCCGATAAGGCCAACTGCAATTTGCTGGTTAAACGATCAATACGCATTAGTCACCTTCCTTTTGAGCAGGCCGGAGCTGTAAACACATCCTGAATGAAGAAACCTGCCAGATACCCTTNTAGATGTGGTCGATTCTGGGAGATTCAAGCGTCGTACAGTTGATGTAGATCAGAGAAGTCTAGCGTTCGA
>NZ_NMOJ01000172.1 GCF_002251635.1 Pseudomonas mandelii | reverse complement strand
TCAGANAAGTCTAGCGTTCGAGCCAGACAAGGGAGGCAAACCGACCGGTGCGTGGGTTGCGGCGGTAGGAAAAGAAGCGAGGATCGGTGACGGTGCAGAAACCGCCGCCATAAACAGCGGTGACACCACGAACGGCCAGACGTAGGCGCGCCAGCTCGTAGATGTCGGCCATGAACTTGCCGGCATTTTGGCTGGGCACGAAGGCCTTGGCCGCTTCGGGCAGTTGCTGGACGAAGGTCTCGCGTACTTCGGGGCCGACCTCAAAAGCTTGCGGGCCGATGGCAGGGCCCAGCCAGACCAGCACGTCTTCTGGTGGCACATCGAGACTATCGAGGGTGGCTTCGAGCACACCCGCCGCCAATCCACGCCAACCGGCATGGGCCGCCGCTACGCGAGTGCCCGCACGGTCGCAAAACAAGGCTGGCAGGCAATCAGCGGTCATTGCCGCGCAGGCAATGCCAGGTGTTGCGGTCCAACTTGCGTCAGCAGTGGCCACGAGGCCTGGATCAGCATGAGCCACGACAATGCCGTGAACCTGCTTTAACCAGGCTGGCTGAATAGAGAAATGATCGGTGAGGCGACGGCGATTTTCGGCAACCGCTTCGGGGTTGTCGTCGACGTGATCGCCAAGGTTGAGGCTGTCGAACGGCGCCAAGCTGACGCCGCCCGCACGGGTAGTGACGCAGGCTTTAACCTGAGCCGGCGCAGGCCAGTCAGGAATCAGCCAGTCACTCATCCGATAAACGCCTCACGGTCTTGCTTGAGCAGGGTCAGCAACCAGACGAAATCGTCCGGCAGTGGCGATTCCCAGCTCATGCGTTTTCCGGTAGTCGGGTGATCCAGCTCCAGGAACCGTGCGTGCAGGGCCTGACGCGGGAACGCCTTCAACGATTCAACCATGGTCACACTGGCCGCCGGCGGAATACGGAAGCGACCACCGTAGGCCGGATCTCCGACCAACGGGAAATTAATGTGCGCCATGTGCACGCGAATCTGGTGCGTACGACCGGTTTCCAGCTTGACCCGCACATGCGTGTGGGAGCGGAAACGCTCGAGCACGCGGTAATGGCTGACGGCTTGCTTGCCCCCTTCCATCACGGCCATGCGCTGGCGTTGCTGGCCGTGACGACCGATCGGCGCATTGATCTTGCCGCCGGCCGTCACCACACCGATCACGATGCATTCGTAGATCCGGCTGACGCTGCGGCTCTGCAATTGTGTGACCAGCTGCGTCTGGGCCTGGATAGTCTTGGCCACCACCATCAAGCCGGTGGTGTCCTTATCCAGGCGGTGCACGATGCCGCAGCGCGGGACATTGATGATGTCCGGCACGTGGTGCAGCAAGGCNTTGAGCAAGGTGCCATCCGCGTGACCGGCGGCAGGATGCACCACCAGACCCGCGGGTTTGTTGATCACCAGGATGTCGTCGTCTTCATAGACGATGTCCAGCTCGATGTCCTGAGCGACCCATTCTCCCTGGGCTTCCTGCTCGGCAGTCAGCTCAAGAATCGCACCGCCATGGACTATGTCTCGCGGGCGGATAACCGCTCCATCCACAGTCAGGCGGCCGTCTTTGATCCAGGCGGAAAGGCGCGAGCGCGAGTGCTCAGCGAATAATTGTGCGGCGACTTGATCGAGGCGTTGGCCGCCCAATTCGGACGGCACCTCTGCGCGAAGTTCAATTTTATCGGACATGCTCAGACTAGGCGTGGCACAGCCTTTGGTTTCGGCTGCGCGCTTGTGGTTAAATACGGCGTCTTTTGCCCCGATGCTTTCAACGGGGCGCTCATCATAACAGGACGGCCCCGCCCAAGACAGCGGCCGTCATAGGGACGCAAGCCGCCATGCAAGTGAAACACCTGCTGCTGATCGCCATCCTCGCCATGACTGCTGCTTGCTCGTCAAAGGAAGTCGTNGACGAAAACCTTAGCGAAGTCGAGCTGTACCAGCAGGCTCAGACCGACCTGGACAATAATAGCTACACCAGCGCCACAGCCAAGCTGAAGGCCCTGGAGTCGCGCTATCCGTTCGGGCGCTATGCCGACCAGGCCCAGCTTGAGCTGATCTACGCCAACTACAAGAACGCCGAGCCGGAGGCTGCCAAGTCTGCTGCCGAGCGTTTTATCCGTCTGCACCCGCAGCACCCGAACGTGGACTACGCNTACTACATGAAGGGCCTGACCTCGTTCGACCAGGACGTCGGCCTGCTGGCGCGCTTCCTGCCGCTGGACATGACCAAGCGTGACCCGGGTGCTGCCCGCGACTCCTACAACGAGTTCGCCCAGCTGACCAGCCGCTTCCCCAACAGCCGCTACGCGCCGGACGCCAAGCAGCGCATGATCTACCTGCGCAACCTGCTGGCCTCCTACGAAATTCACGTTGCCCATTACTACCTGACCCGTCAGGCNTATGTCGCCGCCGCGAACCGTGGCCGTTACGTGGTGGAAAACTTCCAGGAAACCCCGTCGGTCGGTGACGGCCTGGCAGTGATGACTGAAGCCTACCAACGTCTGCACCTGGACGCCCTGGCGGCCACCAGCCTGGAAACCCTGAAGCTCAACTACCCGGACCACCCAAGCCTCAAGGACGGTCAGTTCGTGCCTCAGGTTGCCGAAGTGGACAACCGTTCGTGGCTGAGCAAGTACACCCTGGGCCTCATCGAGTCCCGTCCACCGTTGCCGCCGGGCGAAACCCGCGCCAACCAGGACGTGATGAAGCAGTTCCAGGATGCCAAGGAAGCTATTCCTNNCGATCTGAAGCCTAAAGATGCAGATGGCGACGTGATCGAAGAAGAGGAACACGAAGCGCAAGGCAACAACGAAGACCGCTCGTGGTTCAGCTACATGACCTTCGGTGTGTTCGACTGACACATCGGGTTATGCAAAAAGGGAGACTCTTGAGTCTCCCTTTTTTATTGCGCTGTGCGCAGGTCAGGTCCTTGGCTAAACTGCCTGCTCATTAGCCAATAAAGCAGCTCACCATGCTTCGTTTACTGTTCTGGATCGCCCTGATTGCCGCTGCGGTATGGTTCTGGCGAAAGTTCAAGGCTTCGACTTCCGCGCCCAGGTCCTCCGCCGAGCTGGATGCCGCGCCGATGGTCCGCTGCGCGCATTGCGGCGTACACCTGCCCCGCGATCGCGCACTGAGCCTTCAGCAACAATGGTATTGCAGCCAGGCTCACCTTGAGCAAGGCCCGGGCCCAAGTGGTCGCTGAGACGTCCAGTCCCGGCGGCAAACAGGCCCAGCGACTGTTGCGCCTTTATCATCTCTACCGTTTAAGCGTCGGCATCACCCTGGTGCTGTTGATTTCCAGCAACATGGACAGCCAGTTGCTGGCCTTCGCCCAGGACGACCTGCTGCGCAGTGGCAGTTGGTTGTACCTGGTGCTGAACATCCTGCTGGTGGTCTTTTGGGAGAACACCCGACGGCCTTCACAGCTTTTCAGCCTCGCATTGGTCGATGTCCTGCTGCTGTGCGGCCTGTTCTATGCCGCGGGCGGCGTGGCCAGCGCCATCGGCAACCTGCTCATTGTCTCGGTGGCCATCAGCAACACCCTGTTGCGCGGACGTATCGGCTTGTTGATCGCGGCGGTCGCCGCCCTTGGCATCGTCGGCCTTGGCTTCCTCCTGAGCTTCAGTCACCCGATCAGTCCCGGCGAGTACCTGCAAGTCGGCACCCTCGGCGCGCTGTGTTTTGCCGCTGCGTTGCTGGTGCAAGGTCTGATCAGGCGACTGGAAGTCAGCGAGCACCTCGCCGAACAACGGGCCAGTGAAGTGGTTGGCCTGGAAGCGCTCAATGCGTTGATCCTGCATCGCATGCGCACGGGCATCCTGGTGCTGGACGACCAGCGACGGGTGCAACTGGCCAATCACAGCGCCTTGATCCTGCTGGGGCAAAACGACCTCGATGGTCAATTGATCGACGACTATTCGCCGACACTGGTCGAACGCCTTCAGCTGTGGTTCAACAATCCATCGCTGCGACCGCAAAGCCTGAAAATCGCCAGCAGTGGTGTTGAACTGCAACCCAGCTTCATTGCCCTGGACCAAAGCCCGAACCACCATACCCTGGTGTTTCTCGAGGACCTTGCCCAGATCGCCCAACAAGCGCAGCAACTGAAACTTGCCGCACTCGGTCGCCTGACGGCCGGTATCGCCCATGAAATCCGCAATCCACTGGGCGCCGTTAGTCATGCCGCGCAGCTATTGCAGGAATCCAAGGAACTGAACGGCGCGGATCGGCGTCTGACGCAGATTATTCAAGACCACTCTCAGCGAATGAATCGGGTTATCGAAAACGTCCTTCAAATGTCCCGCCGCCAGCAAACCGTATCGCAACGGCTTGATCTGAAGCCGTGGCTGGAGCACTTCGTCGCCGAAACCCGTGAAGGCACGACCGATCGCCAATTGATTCACCTGCACATCGGCCCCGGCGACTTCAAAACCCTGATGGACCCGAATCAGCTGACCCAGATTCTCGACAATCTGTTGCGCAATGCCTGGCGCCATAGCGCCCTGAATCACGACTTGGCGCAGGTCTGGCTCGAGATGTTTGTCGAACCAGACAGCCAGTTGCCGACGCTCGAAGTCCGGGACAACGGCCCCGGCGTGGCGCCGGACCAACAGTCGCATTTGTTCGAACCGTTCTTTACCACCAGTAGCCAGGGCACAGGCCTGGGGCTTTATCTGTCCCGTGAGCTGTGCGAAAGCAACCAGGCCCGCCTAGACTTCAAACCACGCCAAGGCGGCGGCTGCTTTCGCATCACTTTTGCTCACGGACGGAAACAAAGTTGAACATGAGCCCACGGCCAAAAGTCCTGATCGTCGACGACGAACCGGATATCCGCGAACTCCTGGAAATCACCCTGGGACGGATGAAACTCGACACCTACAGTGCCCGCAACCTTGGCGAAGCCCAGGCCTTGTTGACGCGGGAGACATTCGACCTGTGCCTGACGGACATGCGCCTGCCCGACGGCACCGGCCTTGAGTTGGTGCAGTACATCCAGCAGCGTTACCCACACGTGCCGGTGGCGATGATCACCGCTTACGGCAGCCTCGAAACGGCGATCAACGCCCTCAAGGCAGGGGCTTTCGACTTCCTGACCAAGCCGGTTGACCTGACGCGCCTGCGCGAACTGGTCACCAGTGCCCTGCGCTTGCCGGCACCGGGTGGCACCAGTACCGCCATCGATCGTCGGTTACTGGGCGATTCACTGCCCATGCGCAACCTGCGCAAACAAATCGACAAACTCGCCCGCAGTCAGGCCCCGGTGTACATCAGCGGCGAATCCGGCAGCGGCAAGGAATTGGTCGCCCGACTGATCCACGAGCAGGGCCCGCGGGCCAATCAACCGTTCGTCCCGGTCAACTGCGGGGCCATTCCGTCGGAGTTGATGGAAAGCGAATTCTTCGGTCATCGCAAAGGCAGTTTCAGCGGCGCCATCGAAGACAAGCCCGGGCTATTCCAGGCCGCCCACGGCGGCACACTGTTTCTCGACGAAGTCGCCGATCTGCCCTTGGCGATGCAGGTCAAACTGCTCCGGGCCATTCAGGAGAAAGCCATTCGCAGTGTCGGTGGTCAGCAAGAAATGGTGGTCGATGTCCGCATCCTTTGCGCCACCCACAAAGACCTCGATGCCGAAGTCACCGCCGAACGCTTTCGCCAGGATTTGTACTACCGGTTGAACGTGATCGAACTACGCGTTCCTTCTTTGCGCGAGCGCCGCGACGACATCGAACCGCTGGCCAGCCATGTACTCAAGCGCCTGGCGACCGGCAGTGGTCAACCCGCCGCAAAACTCCATCCACTCGCCCTGGACGCACTGAAAAGCTACCGCTTTCCGGGTAACGTGCGGGAACTGGAGAACGTGCTGGAACGGGCTTACACCCTGTGTGAGAACAAACAGATTGAAGCCAGCGACCTGCGACTGGCCGAAGGTAACTGCATGGCAGAGAGCGGCGTGCCGGACCTGACGCAGATCGACAACCTGGAAGACTATCTGGAAAACGTCGAACGCAAACTCATCCTCCAGGCACTAGAGGAAACCCGCTGGAACCGCACGGCGGCGGCTCAGCGGTTGAATCTTTCATTCAGGTCGATGCGTTATCGGCTCAAGAAATTGGGTCTGGATTGAGGGCCCCTTCGCGGGCAAGCCTCGCTCCTACAGGGGATTCACGTCGTTCCAAAATGCACTGATCGACTCAAACCTGTAGGAGCTAGGTGTGCCCGCGAAAGCGATCTGGCAGGCAATAAAAAACCTTGCTGTCAGATCCGCCCGGTCGGCGCATACGGCGCAGGATCAATAATCGGCGCCCTGTCCAACATCACATCCACAAACAACTGACACGACGCCGGCGCCAGCACCAGCCCATTACGGTAATGCCCGCAATTGAGCCAAAGTCCCTCGAACCCTGGCACTCGGCCAATATAGGGAATCCCCTCCGGCGACCCCGGTCGCAATCCGGCCCAATGCCCCACCACTTCGGCCTCCGCCAGCGCAGGAATCAGCTCCACCGCCGATGCTTTCAGACTCTCCAGCGCCGAGTCGGTCGGCGTCTTGTCGTAGCCTTCGTGCTCCAGCGTACTGCCAATCAGAATGTGCCCGTCGCGCCGGGGGATCGCGTAACGTCCCTTGGCCAGCACCATGCTCGGCAGGAAGTCCGCCGCGCATTTGTACAGGATCATCTGCCCTTTGACCGGCTCGACCGGCAGCTCCAGGTCCAGACTCTTGAGCAAGTCACCACTCCAGGCACCAGCCGTCAGGACCACCTGGTCACCGTGGATGGGGGCCATTGAAGTCTGCACGCCGACGACTCTATCGCCTTCACGAATAAAACCGCTGACTTCGCACTGCTCACGAATTGTCACGTTCGGCAGCGCCAGCAATGCAGCCTTCAGGGACTTTACCAGCCGTGGATTACGCACGTTGGCCACATCGGCCATATAGATCGCCCGAGAAAACCCAGCGCCCAGCACCGGTACGGCGTCGTGTGCCGCCGAGATATCCACAGCCCGCAACGGACGGTTTTCCCGCTCGGCCCAGGCCAGCGCCTCGGCCTCGTCATCCAGATCCAGCCAGTAAAGGCCGGTGGTATGCACTTCAGGATCAACCCCGGTCGCGGCGAACAGTCGCTCACCGAGCTGTGGATAAAAATCCTGGGACCAGTGGGCCAGAGCGGTGACTGCCGGGCTGTAGCGCCATGGATAGAGCGGCGAAACGATACCGCCACCGGCCCATGACGACTCCTGCCCCACACTCGAACGATCCAGCAACACAACACTTTGCACTTCGGACGCGAGATTGAACGCCGTCAGCAGCCCAATCACGCCGCCGCCGACAATCACCACTTGCTGTTGCCTGCTCATGTTCTGATCCAACCGATAAATAGACAGAGGCGCAAACAGGCGCCCGAAAAAGGAACTCAGCGACCCCAGCAATCTTTGGTGACGAGCCCGGACGTCGCATTGACCATGCTTCTGACGCCGGTGTTGGTGAGGGTGAAATCCCCACACTTGTCGGTCGCCATTGCCGCACCGGTCTTGCGCGTTGCCGTCAGCAAAAAGGTTTGATCGGTCAGGGTCGGGGTGATTGTGTAAAAATCATTGCCGGCGCTCAGTCCGGTGGCAGCGGTGTAAACATTGTTCTTCGAGTAGAACCGCTCAAGGATCTGCGCCTGTTCGGAAAGCAGCCCGGCCACTTCGGTGCGCCGACCCTTTTTCACGTACTCGGTGAGGCTCGGGGCACCAATGGTGATGACGATCCCGATGATCGCAATCACGATCATGATTTCGATCAGGGTGAAACCTCGGTTGGATCTACGCATTCCTTCACTCTCACTTACTGTATTTGTCGCCACATGATGCGACGGCTGCCGCCGCCGGGTTTTTCCACCTTGGTGCTGACGCCGCCACTGGAATCGTTCACGATTTTACGGGAACCACCATTGACGATGGCGTTCAGGGTCGGGATGCCACCGGTGAAAATCACTCCGCTGGACACCGTGTCCGTGCTGTCGACCGTCCCATCGTTGTTGGTGTCGAGCACCGCATAGTTGAGCATCTTACCGCTGAACGCATCCAGTTCGACCAGTTTGCCGGTACCAAAGCTGGCACACGGGTCAGTGGTGTCCACACTCGCCGTGGTAAAGACGATCCGTCCCAGCACCAGGCTGACCTGATTGATCACCCGCTCCCCCGTCAACACGCTGTTGTACACCAGCGGCAAGTACCAGCCCTTCTCCCCCGGATAGGTCACGTCGTTCTGGCTGGTGGTGATGAATTGCCCGGAGCTGCCCGAGAACACACCGGTCACCGCTTGAGCCTGCAAACTGGACACGGTGATCTGGCCCGCGCCGCCCTCCGCATCCCACACGGCGTAGAACGCCTGCAAATCCTTGTTGGTCTTGTCGGCAGTCTCATTGAATTTGCCGGTGCCAAAAAACACTTCCTTGCCGCCCAGTGAATTGTCCGCCAGCAACGGCTGCACAGTAATGGGCTGAGTGGCGCCACCCGCCGTGGTAAACAGCGGCTTGCCGGAGAATGCCACGCCCCAGGTGTCGGGGGCGGTAGCGCTCAAATCGAACTTCCATAACCGTCCTTTCAAGTCGCCACCATAGGCGGCCTGCACCACATTCTGCGAGTTGACCCTGAGCTTCACCGACGACAGGCCATTGCTGGTGTCGGCGCTGTCGACCACGATTTTCTTGATCAACGAGCCGTCACGAATGTCCACCACATACAACGCCGCCACCCCGGAATTGCTGCCATAACCGTTGGAAATGAACGCGGCCCAGCGACCGTCTACCAAGCGTGCCACTTCCGGCCGTGCATAGGCATAACCCAGGTCATTGAAAACGTTCGCCGTGCTGGCGGTGGCCGGTGCACTGATTTCCCACAGTGCCTTGAACACGTTACCCGCTGACGCGTCGAACAGCTGCAACGCATAAAAAGTCCTGCCGCCGGCCCCGGTTCCGCCAATGGCCAGGGTTTTCCAGGCGCTGCTGGATTGGGCATCGAACACCCCGACCTGACCGTCGACCAGAAACTTGTGGCTCACACCGTTGATGTAAGTCGGATCGGCGATGTAACGCAGCGATGGCAACACACTGGAAGGCATGTAGGCATAACGCCGGACGCCATTGGCCGAGTTGATGACATTCACAAACCCGTCGTTGGCATTCACCACCAGGCTGGGACTCATGGTCGCGGCTTTGGTGGTCAGGTAGGTGCTGTAAGTGGTATCCCCCACCAGATCAGAGGCGGTCTTGTCAGTGGGTGACGCCAGTACGAGGGGCGAATTGATGATGTCGCCGAGCAGCACGCTGCGCACCTTGAGCCCGGTTTTGTTGGTGCCCTTGCTCCACTCCACCAGATCGTTGCCGGTGATGCCGGTGGGTAGGCTTTGGCTGAGGGAGGTCTGCTGTGCCGGGGAGAAACTGGCATAAGCCAGGGTAACGGCGGCGTTGGTCAGGGTGTTCCAGGACTGGTAAGTCGGCGCTGTGGCACCGGCAACGATGGTGGTGTCGGTGGTCCACTGCACTGCGGCGGTGTTCACCACCCCAGCCGAGGTAAAACCGAAGGATTTGATGGTGCCGCGCCAGTCCTTCGGGTCATAACTGGTCTGGAAGTAACTTGAGTTGCTGGCCAGGGTGGTGCCGCTGGTGACGCCGCCGCCACCGGAACCGGCCTTTGAGGTGATATCGCTCAGCGCCGACGACAATGCACTGTTTAGCCCTGCGCTGTCGGTCGCCTGATAGTACTTGCCCTGCCCGTAATCGGCCGCGTCCGACAACATCTGGTTCGCGGCGGTAAAGCCCACGGTGTAGGTGTTTATATTCTGCTTGGGAAAATCCGCAGCATTCCAGCTTTTGCCTGCCAGATCGGTTCCTGTGGAGCGCATATCGATGTCAAAGGCAAACTTGGCGATGTCATCCAGATACAGCGTGTCGCCCTCTCCGTCACCACTCAGGTTGTCACCATCGTTATTCACACCATCCCAGTTGGGCAGACGAGTGCCACCCAGCGGATCGGTAGTCGGAAAAGTCCGGTCATAGGTCGGCAAGCCATCGGTAATTACCACACCATAGTTTTTCTGACAGCGATATTGAATCGGGCTGGTGTAAGTCGCAGGCGTCGAGTTATAGAACGGCGCCAACCCCCGAAAATAGCGGTTTATTTCATAGTAGGTTTCCGCCAGCGGTGTATTGGCTACGGCACTCAAGCCGTTGATGGCAGAGATCAGGTTGTTGTAGTTGGTATCCGCCTGGGATTGGGTGACGCTGCCGCTCACCGCAGAGAGATCGCTGATCGATCGGGCGATGAAGCCACCACCACCGGAGTTGCTGGTCGTTGGGGGATTGAACGTCGCTAGACCAATACGTAGCGAGCGATTGCTGGAGACCAGGTTTGTGGAGACATCCTGGGCCACGCTGATCCGGTATTCATTGGGAATCGCGCTGGCACCCGTGGTGAAATCCTTGCTCGAACCGTTGGCCAACCCCAGCAGATAAGCCAGGTAGTCGGCGGTGTAGCGCGTGTTTTCATTGCCCACCGGGTCCGGCAGCTTCAGGCAGATGGGTGTCAAGCCGAGAAAGCCGCGATAAAAACCGTACCAGTTGCCGTTGGTCGAGCAACCGCCACGATTGAGGCTCGACAGCAAAATATTGGTATCACTCATGTCCAGGTTCTGACCGCTTAAACAAGAGGTGTTGGAACTGCAAATCGCGATCTGCCCATAGTTGGCCGCCGGATTGAACCCCGGCGCCCAAATGATGTTGTTCATACTCCCCGAATCGTCGATCAGCAGCATGACGTTCGGAGCGACTGCTGCCGCGCTTAACAGCGGTGAATCCGACGGTGTGAAGGCATACGCCGGTGCGGACAGGTAAAGCCCCAGCACAACGCCGCAAAACAGCTGCCACACGCCACGGCGCCCTTCAGTACTTCGCATAAATACTCTCCACGACGCTGCGCGAGTTGCCCGCGATGCCGACAGCGGTCACCCGGTAAAGCGTCGCCGAGGTGTTGCTCGGCACATTCACGGCGTTGACCGTGGTGCCGATATTCTGCACCCCGTAAAAGCCCTTGCCCGAGGCGATCCAGGTCATGCCGGGGGTGGAACCGGGGCCGGCGGCAGTGACCGTCAACGCGTCGGACGGTGGCGCGCACTGGCTGCAGACCGGCAATGAATAGCTGTCCAGCTGCACCGCGCTTTCTCCCACGCGTAACGCGGCTTCGGCGCCCTGGAACGACTGGTTGCGCAAGCTCACGCTGCCGGCCATTTTTTCCTGCAGGGTGGCGTTCTGCATCGATGAAAGCCCGATCAAGGTCAGCAACAGCAGAAACACCAGGCTGACCAGCAGTGCCATACCTCGCTGGGCATGAAAAGTCATGTAGGCCTCCCTCATGGCAACCTGTTGCGCAAGGCGGCAACCACGGTGAAGGTTTGATTTTTAACCCGACTGTTCGGGTCGAAGAGCGTCATCGTCAGGCGCACGCTGCGAATTCGCGCGGGGTCGGACGGGTTGGCGCTGTAAGTGGAAGCGGCTACATCAGTGGCGGAATTGGCGAGGCCGAAGAGCACGCTGAAGGCACTGACGTTATCGACCAGTACGAACTGGGTCGGTGTGCCGGGACCAGAGCCCATCATGATTTTGTTATTGCTGAAGCTGTAGATCAGCCGCCGTATCGGAAACGCCAACTGCCCCGATGTCAGAGCCGGTGGATTCGTATACGCCGTCGCCGTGTTTCGACAATCGGAAACCACTGTCCAGGCTGGCGCCCCGCCACCCGCCCCCACATCGGCGGTCACCAGGGTCAATTTGAGGTTGGCATTATCCCAGCTGATCGGTGTTATCTGACTGACAGCGAAGCTCCCCCCCGTACTTGAATCGGTGATCGTCCCCAGGCAGCCAAACATGCCGACCATACGGATTTCCTGAATCATCTTGCTGAGCACAAAACGCGCATCTTCCTGCATGGCGGCGGCGGCGTTCTGGCTGATGTAGGTGTTCTTGGCGGCGATGAAGATCTGCGCCACGCCCAGCACCACAATCAAACTCAACGCGAGGGCGATCAACAACTCGATCAGCCCGAAACCTCTGCTGGACCACCTCATGGGGTTGCCACCGGGTCGACCGTGGCGCGACTGGTCAAGACAAAGCTGCGGCGCGAGTTGGCGATATTATCGGCGCGCGAGTCATCCCAAGTGATCGTGATGGTGTACACCCGCTGATTCAGCGTAACGGTGCCGGTGGCCGTCGCACCGCCGAAATTGACGATACTGGTGGTGAAATCGTAGAGGTCCTGATCACGGGCGACGTTCAGGTTGCCCGAGGTCGGTGGCGTCACGGTATAGTCGGCGCCGGAATTGGCGCGGATACGGTCCATCATGTCGTAGGCGATAAAACTCGCCTGGCTGGTCATCCGCGAGCTGTCGGTGTATTTCAGCGCATTAAGCTGAATCGCCGCCGCGCCCAGCAGACCCACGGTCAGAATCACCAACGCGACCAGCACTTCGATCAGCGTCATGCCCTCCTGTGCATGTTTGCCCCGTTCCCTCATCCGCAACTTCCACCCAATAGAATTCGTCCGTTCAAACACACATTCAGCGTCCTGGTTTGCGCCCCCAATACATAGCTGATCACCACGGGTGTGGCGGGCGCTGACAAACCACCCATATTGTTGAAATCGATGGCGGTCACTCCTGAGGGTAGCGTCAGACTCGCGCCGCTGCTTAGCGCTGGAACAACCCGCAATACATTGGCCGATGTGCCAGTACTGTCATAAACCGCCAAGTCACCGGTCCAGACATTGCCACCAGCAGTCGGACGAACCCGAGTGGCAACGCCCCGGTCGATGGCCTCAAGTCGTGCGAAATTGAGTCCGCGTTGCAGGTCGCCGATTTCGGTGTCTGCCTTGGTGCCTTGCACCGACCGGGTAAACGCCGGTACGGCCAGGGTGATCAGGATCAAAAAGACCGCGAGCGAGACCAGCAGCTCGATCAGCGTGAAACCTTTTGTACGATGATCCATCGATGCCCTCCGTTGCCGTCGGCTATACCTGCTTCTACACGCTAGAACATTCGACCGACCGGCGTGCGGTTGATTTGCCATTACTCGCGCACGGATTGCGCGGGCCGCAGCACTCCACGGAGGGAGATGACATGCATCAGCGAGGTTTCAGCCTGATCGAACTGCTCATGGGACTGACAATTGCCGGGATTGTTCTGCTGTTGGTCAGTCCGGCGTTCGCGGCCCTTACAGAATCGAATCATCGCGAGGCGGCGGCAAAGTCGCTTGCCAGTGGTATTCGCAGCGCCAGAAGCGAAGCACTCGCGCGCAATCAGACCATCGTCATTCATGGCATCAACGACGACTGGGGTCAGGGCTGGCGCATCATTCTGGATATCAGCGGAAAAGGGCCGGAAGACAGCAGCAACCCGCTGCTGATTGAGCGCGTGAGTGGCGCTCGGGTGCCGATTGTTGGCAACTGGCCGGTCAGGCGATACATCCGCTTTAGCCGTATCGGCGAACCACAGATGCCTGGCCGGGCCTTCCAAGCGGGGACACTGCACGTTTGCACAGCGCGCGAACCGGTCAGCCAGCTCCAGGTGGTGCTGGCCGCGACCGGTCGCGTCAGCCTGCGCAGCGATAAGGCTGAGCAGGCGCTGTGTCCGGGAGGGAAAAAAGTTAAAGCAGGGAGCGCACGCGCAACTCTTTAGGCATGGAGAACGTGATGTTCTCCTCGCGACCGGCCAACTCATCGGCACCGGTGGCACCCCAAGCCTGCAGTTGCTGGATCACGCCACGCACCAGGACTTCAGGGGCCGAGGCACCCGCAGTGATGCCGATACGCTCGACACCGTCGAACCAGCTCTTTTGCAGGTCTTCGGCGCCGTCGATCAGATAAGCCGGAGTGGCCATGCGCTCGGCGAGNTCNCGCAAGCGGTTGGAGTTGGAGCTGTTAGGGCTGCCGACCACGAGCACGACATCACATTCATCGGCCAGTTGCTTGACCGCGTCTTGACGGTTTTGCGTGGCGTAGCAGATGTCGTCCTTACGCGGACCACCGATGGCCGGGAACCGTGCACGCAGGGCGTCGATTACACGGCTGGTGTCGTCCATGGACAGCGTGGTCTGGGTCACGAACGCCAGTTTGTCGGGATTGACCACCTGCAGCGAGGCAACGTCTTTCTCGTCTTCAACCAGATAGATTGCGCCACCGTTGCTGCCATCGTACTGGCCCATGGTGCCTTCGACTTCCGGGTGGCCGGCGTGGCCAATCAGGATGCATTCACGACCGTCACGGCTGTAACGCGCGACTTCGATGTGCACCTTGGTCACCAGCGGGCAGGTGGCGTCGAATACTTTCAGGCCACGGCCAGCGGCTTCGGTACGCACAGCCTGGGAAACGCCGTGGGCACTGAAGATCACGATGACGTCGTCGGGCACCTGATCCAGTTCTTCAACGAAGATCGCCCCGCGAGCACGCAGGTCCTCGACGACGAATTTGTTGTGGACGACTTCATGGCGCACGTAAATCGGCGGCCCGAAGACTTCCAGGGCGCGATTAACGATTTCGATCGCCCGGTCCACACCAGCGCAGAAGCCACGGGGGTTGGCGAGTTTGATTTGCATGCTGTGCCTCGTGTCTTGCAGGGCAAGAAATTGGATCAACTCAACTCTGTAAGAGTAAGCCTCTGTGGAAGCCGGGTCTGCCCGCGGTACANTTTGGGGGCGCTTCGCACCCCAACGGGGGCAAGCCCCCTCGCCACCTAGGCTCGCTCCCACAGGTTACAGCGATTTGACGCTGATGATCTCGACGTCAAAGGTCAATGTCTTGCCGGCCAACGGGTGGTTGAAGTCGATGGTCACTTGCGCGTCATCGAAGTCCTTCACCACGCCTGGCAGCTCAGTATTGGCCGCATCGTTGAAGATCACCAGCAACCCCGGCGACAGCTCCATGTCCTGGAACTGCGAACGCGGGATGATCTGTACGTTTTGCGGGTTAGGCTGGCCAAAGGCGTTTTCCGGCAAAATCTGCAGGGTGCGCTTGTCGCCGGCCTTGAAACCGAACAGAGCGGCTTCAAAACCCGGAAGCAGGTTGCCATCACCGACCTTGAAGGTCGCCGGGGCTTTGTCGAACGTACTGTCGACCGTGTCGCCATTCTCCAGGCGCAATGCGAAATGCAAAGTGACTTCCGTGTTCTGGCCGATGCGTTGCTCAGCCAATACCTGATCAGTCATTGACGGTCTCTCCGGTTTTCTTACTTTTGAACATGTCCAACGCCAGCATGATTGCACCGACGGTGATGGCGCTGTCGGCAAAGTTGAACGCCGGGAAGTACCAGCGGTTCTGCCAATGCACCAGGATAAAGTCGATCACATGACCCAGGGCAATGCGGTCGTACAGATTGCCCAGCGCCCCGCCCAGTACAAGCGCCAAAGCGACGGCCAGCCAGGTTTCGTTACGGCCCAGGCGTTTGAGCCAGACCACCAGCACCGCACTGACCACCACGGCGATCAGGGCGAACAGCCAGCGCTGCCAGCCGCCGCCATCAGCGAGGAAGCTGAAGGCGGCGCCGGTGTTGTAGGCCAGGGTCCAGCTGAAGTAATCAGGAATGATCACGATCTGCTGGAACATTTCGAGCTTGTTTTCGAAGTAGAACTTGCTGGCCTGGTCGATGACCAGGACCAGCAAACTCAACCAGAGCCAGCTCAACCGTCCGAAACGGCCAACGGCGTTAGGCATAATGACGAACCTCGCCCGCGCCGCTGATGTTGTCGACGCAACGACCGCAGATTTCCGGATGCTCCGGGTTCACGCCAACGTCTTCACGGCAGTGCCAGCAACGGGCGCACTTAGGGAAGGCCGACTTGACCACTTTGAGCTTGAGGCCCGGCACTTCAGTCGCCACTGCGTCCGCTGGCGCCTGNGCAAAAGGNGCTACGCTGGCGGTCGAGGTGATCAGCACGAAGCGCAGTTCGTTGCTCAGCTTGGACAGGTCGGCGGTCAAGCCTTCCTCGGCAAACAAGGTGACTTCGGCTTGCAGGTTGCCACCGACGGCCTTGGCCGCACGCTGAACTTCCAGCTCCTTGTTCACCGCAACTTTGACGGCCATCACGCCTTCCCAGTACTCGCGGCCCAGTTCGAAGTCGGCCGGCAGTTCGGTCAGGCCTTCGTACCAGGTGTTGAGCATCACGGACTCATTACGCTCGCCCGGCAGGTATTCCCACAGTTCGTCGGCGGTGAAGGCCAGGATCGGTGCGATCCAGCGCACCAGCGCTTCAGAGATGTGATACAGCGCGGTCTGCGCCGAACGGCGGGCCTTGCTGTTGGCGCCGGTGGTGTACTGGCGGTCCTTGATGATGTCGAGGTAGAAACCACCCAGCTCCTGCACGCAGAAGTTGTGGATCTTCGAGTAGACGTTCCAGAAACGGTACTCACCGTAGTGCTCCTGCAACTCGCGTTGCAGCAACAGGGTACGGTCCACGGCCCAGCGGTCCAGGGCGAGCATTTCCTCGGCCGGCAGGATGTCGGTGGCCGGGTTGAAACCGGTCAGGTTCGAGAGCAGGAAGCGCGCGGTGTTACGGATGCGCCGGTAGGCGTCCGCACTGCGTTGCAGGATCTGGTCCGACACGGCGATTTCGCCCGAGTAATCGGTCGAGGCCACCCACAGACGCATGATGTCGGCGCCCAGGGTGTCGTTGATCTTTTTCGGCTCGATCACGTTCTTCAGCGACTTGGACATCTTGCGACCCGTCTCGTCGACGGTGAAGCCATGGGTCAGCAGTTCGCGGTACGGCGCGTGATTGTCGATGGCGCAACCGGTCAGCAACGACGAGTGGAACCAGCCACGGTGTTGGTCCGAGCCTTCCAGGTACAGGTCGGCCCGCGGGCCGGTCTCGTGGCCCATCGGGTGCGAACCACGCAGCACGTGCCAGTGAGTGGTACCCGAGTCGAACCACACGTCGAGGGTGTCGCTGATCTTGTCGTACAGCGGCGCTTCGTCGCCCAGCAACTCAGCGGCATCCAGCTTGAACCAGGCTTCGATGCCTTCCTGTTCAACGCGCAGGGCCACGGCTTCCATCAGCTCGACGGTGCGTGGGTGCAGTTCGCCGCTTTCCTTGTTCAGGAAGAACGGAATCGGCACGCCCCAGTTGCGTTGGCGGGAGATGCACCAGTCCGGACGGTTGGCGATCATCGAGTGCAGGCGCGCCTGGCCCCAGGCCGGGACGAACTGGGTGTCTTCGATGGCTTTGAGCGAGCGCACACGCAGGGTGTCGCCGCTGACCGGCTCTTTGTCCATACCGATGAACCACTGCGCGGTGGCGCGGTAGATCAGCGGGCTCTTGTGACGCCAGCAGTGCATGTAGCTGTGCTTGATGGTTTCGGTTTGCATCAGCGCACCGACTTCACGCAGCTTGTCGANGATGGGCTGGTCGGCCTTGAAGATGAACTGGCCGCCGAAGAACTCCAGCGAAGGCGCGTATACGCCGTTGCTTTGCACCGGGTTGATGATGTCATCGTTGACCATGCCGTACTTCTTGCAGATCACGAAGTCGTCCACGCCATAGGCGGGCGAGCAGTGAACCACGCCAGTACCCGAGCCCAGCTCAACGTAGTCGGCCAGGTACACCGGCGACAGACGGTCGTAGAACGGGTGACGGAAGTTGATCAGTTCCAGCGCGGTNCCGGTGGTGGTCGCGATGACCGAGCCTTCCAGGCTGTAACGGGCCAGGCACGACTCGACCAGCTCTTCAGCCAGCACCAGCAGTTTGTCGCCGACGTCGACCAGGGCGTAGTTGAATTCCGGGTGCACGTTCAGCGCCTGGTTGGCCGGGATGGTCCACGGGGTGGTGGTCCAGATCACGATGGCAGCCGGTTTGCTCAGGCTCGCCAGGCCAAAGGCCTCGGCCAGCTTGGCGTCGTCGGCGATCGGGAAGGCCACGTCGATGGTCGAGGACTTTTTGTCTTCGTACTCGACTTCCGCTTCGGCCAGGGCCGAACCGCAGTCGAAACACCAGTTCACGGGCTTGAGGCCCTTGAACACGAAACCGCCCTTGACGATTTCGGCCAAGGCGCGGATTTCACCGGCCTCGTTCTTGAAGTTCATGGTTTTGTACGGGTTGTCCCACTCGCCCAACACGCCCAGGCGGATGAATTCGGACTTCTGCCCTTCGATCTGCTCGGTGGCGTAGGCACGGCACAGTTCGCGGGTCTTATCCGCGCCCAGGTTCTTGCCGTAGGTCACTTCGACTTTGTGTTCGATCGGCAGGCCGTGGCAGTCCCAGCCCGGAACATACGGCGCGTCGAAACCCGACAGGGTTTTCGAGCGCAGGATCATGTCCTTGAGAATTTTATTCAGCGCATGACCGATGTGAATCGTGCCGTTGGCATAAGGAGGGCCGTCGTGCAGGACGAACTTCGGACGATCCTTGCCAATTTCGCGCAACTTTCCGTACAGGCCAATACTGTCCCAGCGCTGCAGGATCTGCGGTTCGCGCTGTGGCAGGCCGGCCTTCATTGGGAAGGCGGTGTCCGGAAGGTTTAGCGTGGCTTTATAGTCGGTCATTTAAGGCTCTTCGGTTAGCGATGGGCGCTAGGTGCGGCTAGTGCACGGGCGGCGGCGACATCCGCATTGATCGCCGTTTTCAACGCCTCCAGGGAGGCGAAACGCTGCTCTTCACGCAGCTTCTGGTGGAAAACCACCGTCAAACGCCGGTCATACAAATCACCGGCAAAATCCAAAAGGTGTACTTCGAGGTGGGCTTTGCCATCACCTTGTACCGTGGGCCGCACGCCAATGTTGGCGACGCCGGGCCAGGTCTTGCCGTCGATGTCGACGTTGACCAGGTACACCCCGGTCAACGGCACGCGACGACGCTTGAGTTGCACGTTGGCGGTTGGCGTGCCCAGTTGGCGCGCCAGCTTCTGGCCGTGCAGGACCCGCCCGGTGATCTGGAACGGACGCCCGAGCAGCCGTTCGGCCAGGGCAAAATCGGCAGCGGCCAATGCATTACGCACTTGAGTGCTGCTGACCCGAATGCCGTCCAGCTCGACGGTTTGCGCCGCTTCAACGGTAAAGCCCTGAACGATGCCGGCCTGCTGCAGGAAATCAAAATCCCCTACCCGGTCACAGCCGAACCGGAAGTCGTCACCGACCTCCAGGTGCTGGACACCGAGACCCTCGACCAGAATGGTATCGACGAACTCACTGGCGCTAAGCTTGCTCAGGCGCTGGTTGAAGGCCAGGCACAGGACCCGGTCGACACCTTCGTCGGCCAGCAGCTGCAGTTTGTCCCGCAGCCGGGCCAGACGGGCNGGNGCCGTGTCGGGGGTAAAGAATTCCCGCGGCTGTGGTTCAAAAATCACCACGCAGCTGGGCACGCCCAACTCAACCGCACGTTCACGCAGCCGGCCCAGGATAGCCTGGTGGCCACGGTGAACACCGTCAAAGTTGCCAATAGTGGCGACGCAGCCCCGATGCTCGGGGCGCAGGTTGTGGAGACCTCGAACCAGCTGCATAACGCGCTTCTTGCTCATAAAGTGGTCGATTATAACCACACCCGGCCCCGGACGACAGGCAACACCGTAACCCAAAGTAATCGAGCCGACAAAACTGCCGGTTCGCCCATGTTTATCGAGGCCAAAGCCTCAGCTCAGCGCCTTGCGATTGAAATCGCGCAAACGGAAGCCCATCAACAGCAGCATGCCGAAATAACTGACCACGCCGGCCGCGACCAAACCGCCCAGGCGCAGGAACCGCTCCAGCATATGCCCCTGATCCCAGGCCGGCATAAAGTGCATCCCGGCCAGCAGCACAGCAGACATCACCAACACGGCCACCAGCAGCTTGAGGGCGAACATCCCCCAGCCCGGCTGCGGCTGATACATCTGCTGCTTGCGCAGTTGATAAAACAGCAGGCCGGCGTTGATGCAGGCACCGATGCTGATGGCCAGGGCCAGGCCGGCATGGGCCAACGGGCCGATAAACACCAGATTGAGCAACTGGGTAACGATCAGCGTGAAAATCGCGATTTTGACCGGAGTGCGGATGTTTTGCTGTGCGTAGAAGCCTGGGGCCAGCACCTTGATCACAATAATTCCGAGTAAACCGACCGAATAGGCGATCAACGCCCGCTGCGTCATGGAGGCATCAAACGCACTGAATTGGCCGTACTGAAACAGCGAAACGGTCAGCGGCTCGGCCAGAATCCCCAGTGCCAGAGAACACGGCAGCACCAGCACGAAGCACAGACGCAGGCCCCAATCGAGGATTCGCGAATATTCGTGGCGATCTTTGCTGGCGTAGGTCTTGGCCAGGGTCGGCAGCAGAATGGTGCCCAACGCCACGCCCAGTACGCCGGACGGCAACTCCATCAAACGGTCGGCGTAATACATCCACGACACGGAGCCGGCGACCAGGAACGAGGCAAAAATGGTGTTGATGATCAGGGAAATCTGACTCACTGACACGCCGAGAATCGCCGGCAACATCTGTTTCATCACCCGCCAGACGCCGCTGTCACGCAGATTCAGGCGNGGCAGTACGAGCATGCCGATCTTTTTCAGGTGCGGCAGTTGATAGAGCAACTGCGCCAGGCCACCCGCCAGTACCGCCCAGCCCAGAGCCATTACCGGCGGGTCGAAGTACGGCGTGAGGAACACCGAAAAGACGATCATGCTGACGTTGAGCAACGTCGGCACGAAAGCCGGCACCGAGAATCGGTTGTACGTATTAAGGATCGCACCGGCCAATGAAGACAGGGAGATCAGCAATATATATGGGAAAGTCACCCGCAACAGATCGGTGGTCAGCTCGAATTTTTCCGGGGTATCGGTGAAACCCGGCGCGGTGGCCCAGATGACCCACGGCGCGGCAAGCATGCCCAGCGCGGTGACCAAGGCCAGCACCAGCGTCAGCAGGCCAGACACGTAAGCGATGAAAGTTCGCGTCGCCTCCTCGCCCTTCTGGTTCTTGTATTCAGCAAGGATCGGCACGAACGCTTGGGAAAACGCCCCTTCGGCGAAGATTCGCCGCAGCAGATTGGGCAGTTTAAAGGCAATAAAGAAGGCGTCCGTCGCCATCCCGGCGCCAAATGTGCGTGCGATGAGGGTGTCACGAACGAACCCCAGAATCCGGGAAAGCATCGTGATAGAGCTGACGGCGGCTAACGATTTGAGCAGATTCATTGAAAGAGTTTGCGCCTATAGATAAAGAGCAGGCGAACAAAGCGCCCACTTATGCGATACTGCGCGCCTGCAACAGCACAGAGCCAAAGCTCGCGAGTTTACAGGTCAAGCGCCGGAAATAAATCACCCGCCTCTTCAGATCGACCACTCAGCAGTTCGCATCAGCCGCCCTTGACAACCCATCAAGTCATCGGCATGATTCGCGGCCTATTTTGTTTGCTATTTCCTAAAAAGTCTTTCGAGGAGCTCGACGGTGGCCAACACACCTTCCGCCAAAAAACGTGCAAAACAGGCTGAGAAGCGTCGCAGCCACAACGCCAGCCTGCGTTCCATGGTTCGTACCTACATCAAGAATGTAGTTAAAGCCATCGACACCAAAGACGCTGAAAAAGCCCAAGCTGCTTACGTTCTGGCCGTGCCAGTTATCGACCGTATGGCTGATAAAGGCATCATCCACAAGAACAAGGCCGCTCGTCATAAGAGCCGCCTGAACGGTCACGTCAAGGCTCTGAACCTTGCTGTTGCCGCATAAGCGATAAGCTTGTTGAAAAACCGACCTCAGGGTCGGTTTTTTATTGCCTGCGATTTAGCACAAACAACGCAAAAAAAAATGCGGGAGCGAGCTTGCTCGCGATAGCGGACTTTCAATCAACCGAGATGTTGAATGTTAGCCAGTCATCGCGAGCAAGCTCGCTCCCCCAATTGGATGTACGTCAGGCTTATTGGGCGTGCGTCCACGGCAGGATCGGGATCGCCGTCACCGCATTCTGCGGGCTGCCTTCGATCAAGCGGTCGCTATAGACCAGATACACCAAGGTATTGCGCTTCTTGTCGAGGAAGCGCACCACCTGCATGGTCTTGAACACCAGCGAGGTGCGCTCCTTGAACACTTCGTCGCCATCCTTGAGCTCGCCCTTGAAATTGATCGGCCCAACCTGGCGACAAGCAAGAGAAGCTTCAGCGCGATCCTCGGCCAGACCCAAGCCGCCCTTCACACCGCCAGTCTTGGCTCGCGAAAGATAGCAAGTCACGCCCTCGACCTTCGGATCATCAAACGCCTCGACGACGATACGGTCGTTCGGGCCGACGAACTTGAACACCGTCGACACCTGGCCAATCTCCTCGGCCGAGGCCAGCAGCGGCATTGCCAACAGCAGACCCAACAATCCTTTTGTCACACGCATTCAAATATTCCTTCAGACCAGAATCAGGTTATCGCGGTGAACCAGTTCCGGCTCCGCCATGTAACCCAACAGACCGACAATCGCCTCAGACGACTGACCGATGATTTTTTGTGCCTCCAGCGCGCTGTAGTTGGCCAGGCCACGGGCGATCTCACGACCGTCCGGCGCCACGCACACCACCATCTCACCACGGCGGAAGCTGCCCTGCACCAATTTGACGCCCACCGGCAGCAGGCTCTTGTTGCCTTGGGACAACGCCGACACGGCGCCTTCGTCCAGCACCAGCGTGCCACGGGTTTGCAGATGACCGGCCAACCACTGCTTGCGCGCCGCCAACATGCCACGTTCCGGNGACAACAGGGTGCCGATGCGCTCGCCAGCCTTCAGACGGTCCAGCACGCGCTCAATGCGCCCGCCGACGATGATGGTGTGCGCACCGGAACGCGCAGCCAGACGTGCAGCACGCAATTTGGTCTGCATACCGCCACGGCCCAGNGCGCCGCCGACACTGCCNGCCACGGCGTCCAGCGCCGGGTCATCGGCGCGGGCTTCGTAGATCAACTGGGCGTCGGGGTTGTTGCGCGGGTCGGCGTCGAACATGCCGTCACGGTCGGTGAGGATCACCAGCAGGTCAGCCTCCACCAGGTTGGCCACCAGTGCGGCCAGGGTGTCGTTGTCACCAAAACGGATCTCGTCGGTGACCACCGTGTCGTTCTCGTTGATCACCGGGATCACCTTGAGCTCCACGAGCGCACGCAAGGTGCTGCGGGCGTTCAGGTAGCGCTTGCGATCGGACAAGTCGTCGTGGGTCAGGAGAATCTGCGCGGTATGTCGGCCATGCTCGGCGAAGCTGGATTCCCAGGCTTGCACCAGGCCCATTTGGCCGATGGCGGCAGCGGCCTGCAGCTCGTGCATTGCACTGGGTCGCACGCTCCAGCCCAGACGACTCATGCCGGCCGCTACCGCCCCGGAGGACACCAGCACCAGCTCGACGCCCGCCTCATGCAAGGCCACCATCTGCTCGACCCAGACGCTCATGGCTGCGCGATCCAGACCTTTGCCATCTGCCGTCANCANAGCNCTTCCGATCTTTACGACCCAGCGCTGCGCACCTGTCACTTTGCTCCGCATCATCTTCAACCTTAGAGTGAGGGCCGCGCGACCCAGCGCCGCCCATAACGTTATTCGTG
>NZ_NMOJ01000171.1 GCF_002251635.1 Pseudomonas mandelii | reverse complement strand
TGACACTANNNATTCCCAGATACTAAAACGCCGCTCGAGTGAGCGGCGCTTAAGTTTACTGCAACGAATCAGTCGCGCACGTAAATGATTTCCGGACCGTCTTCATCATCCACGTCTTCTTCGTCCCAATCATCGTCGCCGATGTCATGGACCGACTTCACGCCGCTGCGGCGCAGGGCACGCTGGTCGTCCAGAGCCTGCAACTGAGCGCGGGCTTCGTCTTCGATCTGCTGATCGAGTTCGGCCAGTTCTTCCTTGTAGACCGGGTCGTTAGCCAGACGATCAGCACGGTCTTCCATGTAACGCATGATGTCGCGGCACAGACGCTCGGTACCTTCTTTGGCGATGGCCGAGATCACGTAGACCGGACCTTCCCACTCCAGGCGATCGACGATTTCCTTGACGCGCTCTTCGTGCTCTTCTTCCAGGATCTGGTCGCACTTGTTCAGTACCAGCCAGCGATCACGCTCGGCCAGGGCCGGGCTGAACTTGGTCAGTTCGCTGACGATCACTTCGGCGGCGTCCGGTGCGCTGGTGTCATCCAGCGGCGCCATGTCGACGAGATGCAGCAGCAAACGGGTACGCGACAAGTGCTTGAGGAAGCGAATCCCCAGGCCTGCGCCGTCGGAAGCACCTTCGATCAAGCCAGGAATGTCGGCGACCACGAAGCTTTTCCAGCGATCGACGCTGACCACACCCAGGTTCGGCACCAGGGTGGTGAACGGGTAGTCGGCGACTTTCGGCTTGGCGGCCGAGACCGAGCGGATGAAGGTACTTTTGCCGGCGTTCGGCAAACCCAACAGGCCTACGTCGGCCAATACTTTCATTTCGAGNTTCAGATCACGCGCCTCGCCCGGTTTACCCGGAGTGGTCTGGCGCGGAGCACGGTTGGTACTGGACTTGAATCGGGTGTTACCCAGACCGTGCCAGCCGCCCTGCACAACCATCAGCTTTTGGCCAGCCTTGGTCAGGTCGCCGATCACTTCCTGAGTCGCGGAATCGATGACCGTGGTGCCGACCGGTACGCGCAGTACCAGGTCTTCGCCCTTTTTACCGGTGCAGTCGGTGCTGCCGCCGTTGGAGCCACGCTCGGCATCGAAGTGCCGGGTGTAACGGTAGTCGACCAGGGTGTTGAGGTTTTCGTCGGCGATCATGTAGACCGAGCCGCCATCACCCCCATCACCGCCGTTCGGGCCACCGTTTTCAATGAATTTCTCGCGACGGAAGCTCATGCAACCGTTGCCGCCGTCACCTGCTTTTACTCGGATGGAAACTTCATCAACGAACTTCATAACAAAACGCCTCTCGTCGCATGGACGAGCTTAAGAAACCAAGACATAAGACTCTTGCAAAAATGAGCGCAGCGACCTCAATAACGACCGCAAATCCAGCGCCTGAGCCCATTACAAACAGCTTTGCAAGAGACTCACTCCACAAACGAAAAAGCCCCGTCGCGAGACAGGGCTTTTCCAGCAACTACGCAATTATGCCGCGACGACTTCAGTCTTCGGGACAATGCTCACGTAACGGCGGTTGAAAGCGCCTTTTACTTCGAACTTGATCACGCCTTCGATTTTCGCGAAGAGGGTGTGATCTTTACCCATGCCAACACCGTAACCGGCGTGGAATTGGGTGCCGCGCTGACGCACGATGATGTTGCCCGGAATGATTTTCTGGCCGCCATACATCTTAACGCCAAGGCGTTTGGCTTCTGAGTCGCGACCGTTACGGGTACTACCACCAGCTTTTTTGTGTGCCATGAGTCAATTCTCCTAGTGAGGAATTAGGCTGAAATTAAGCCTGAATACCGGTGATTTTGATCTCGGTGTACCACTGGCGGTGGCCCATACGCTTCATGTGGTGCTTACGACGACGGAACTTGATGATGCGGACTTTATCGTGACGACCTTGGGAGATCACTTCAGCCACAACGGTAGCGCCAGCAACCACTGGAGCGCCGATGTTCACGTCATCGCCATTGGCGACCAACAGAACGCGATCAAAAGTAACGGATTCGCCAGTAGCGATTTCCAGTTTTTCGATCTTCAGGTATTCACCTGGGGCGACCTTGTATTGCTTGCCACCAGTAACAATTACTGCGTACGACATGGTATTTCTCCGATAATCCTGCTCACCCAGCGCTTTATAAGAAGAGGTATTGGCTGGCATGGCTGCATGGGATGGACGTCCCGAATGCAATTGCGTAAGGCAGGTGCTGCCCAGGAAGTTCAGGGTGCGCGATTGTACGCAAGGTGCCGGGGCGATGCAAGGGGCCGTCCATCGTGCCTTGACACCCGCCGACGTGGGTCCTAGCATGCCGCGCAACCCTTCTGGAGCGACTGTCGCTGATGCAACCCCAAGCTTTCTACCGCGCGGTCGCGGACGATTTTAGCGCCGTCGACGGCATCATCAAGCAGCAGCTGACGTCTAAAGTGCCGCTGGTCTCCAAAATTGGCGATTACATTACCTCGGCTGGCGGTAAACGCCTGCGTCCTCTATTAGTGTTGCTGTGTGGCAAGGCCCTGGGTCGCGAAGGCGATGACCTGCGCCTGCTGGCAGCTACTATCGAATTCCTGCACACCGCCACCCTGCTGCATGACGACGTGGTCGACATGTCGGGCATGCGCCGTGGCCGGGAGACCGCCAANGCCATGTGGGGCAACGCGCCAAGCGTGCTGGTGGGCGACTTCCTGTATTCGCGCTCCTTCGAAATGATGGTCGAACTGGGCTCCATGCCGGTGATGAAGATTCTTTCACAAGCCACGCGCATCATCGCCGAAGGCGAAGTGTTGCAGCTGTCGAAGGTCCGCGATGCCAGCACCACCGAAGAAACCTACATGGAAGTGATTCGCGGCAAAACCGCGATGCTTTTCGAAGCCTCCACCCACAGTGCCGCCGCCCTGTGTGGCGCCACTGCCGAACAGGCCGAAGCCCTGCGCACCTTTGGCGATCACCTGGGCGTGGCGTTCCAACTGGTGGACGACCTGCTCGACTACCGTGGCGACGCCGAAACCCTGGGCAAGAACGTCGGTGACGACCTGGCCGAGGGCAAGCCGACCTTGCCGCTGATCTACACCATGCGCGAAGGCACGCCGGAACAGGCTGCACTGGTGCGCAAAGCGATCCAGAAAGGCGGGATTGAAGACCTGGAAAGCATTCGCGCTGCCGTGGAAGCCTCGGGCTCCCTGGATTACACCGCAAATCTGGCCCGTGATTACGTGGCCCGCGCGATCAAATGCCTCGACGCGCTGCCAGCCAGCGAATACCGCGATGCGCTGGTTGAATTGAGCGAATTTGCGGTCGCCCGTACGCACTAACAGCACTGCAACACCCTGTGGGAGCGAGCTTGCTCGCGATTGCAATCTGCCAGTCGACACTGTTGCTGACTGACGCACCGCAATCGCGAGCAAGCTCGCTCCCACAGGTTTATCAGCGTCCAGCCCTCTCCCGTCTAAAACCCTATACAATGTGCGCTTTTTAGCGATCCTGA
>NZ_NMOJ01000170.1 GCF_002251635.1 Pseudomonas mandelii | reverse complement strand
CCATGACTTATTTGATAGATGCCTGGCTGGACCGACCACACCCTTACCTGCGGATCCTGCATCGGGAAACCGGGGAAGTCTGTGCGGTGCTTGAAGAAGAAGCCTTGAACGAGCTGCAGGATCAGGGTGATCTGGACGTCAACGGCTTGAGTTCCAGCGAGCCGGTGGTGCTCAAGGAACTGGTGCGCAATCTGTTTCTGTTCTGCTACGCCCGGGCGTTGCGCCCGACGAGCGATCTGAACCACAAGATTGAAGTATGAGCAACACAAAACCTGTAGGAGCCGGCTTGCTGGCGATCCAGGCGCCGGGGTGCTTCAGGAACACCGCGGTGATGCCATCGCCAGCAAGCCGGCTCCTACAAGGTAATCATGCTTACAAAACGTCGAGCAGTTCGACGTCGAATACCAGAACGCTGTGCGGCGGGATGCTGCCAACGCCTTGAGCGCCGTAAGCCAGTTCGCTCGGCACGTACAGACGCCATTTGCTGCCGGCATTCATCAGTTGCAGGGCTTCGGTCCAACCGGCGATCACGCCGCCAACCGGGAATTCTGCAGGCTGGCCACGCTCGTAGGAGCTATCGAACACAGTGCCGTCGATCAGAGTGCCGTGGTAGTGAGTGCGCACTTGATCTTCACGGGTTGGCTTGGCGCCTTCACCTTGAGTCAGCACTTCGAATTGCAGGCCCGAAGCCAAGGTGGTGATGCCATCACGCTTGGCGTTTTCAGCCAGGAACGCCAGGCCAGCGCCAGCAGCCGCTTCAGCCTTGGCAGCCGCTTCGGCTTGCATGATTTCGCGGATAACTTTGAAGCTGGCAGCCATTTGCTCTTGATCAACGCGGCTTGGCTTGCCTGCGAAAGCGTCGGTCAGGCCAGCCAGGATGGCGTCGATGCTAACGCCCGGTGGCGGGTTGTCGCGCAGCTGGTCGCCCAACTGACGGCCGATACCGTAGCTGACGCGGGTTTCGTCGGTGGACAGATTTACTTCGGACATAACACTGCTCCGCTGTGCGGACGGCCCGGGAACTTGCCGTGCGTGCACAGCGCGTCCCGGAGCGCCCGGAACCAAAAGGGCCAGCAGACTAGCACAGATGCCGTTGCGTTGATCAGAGCTGTCAGTGGTGCCAGGCAGAACGGAAGGCAATCGGAACTTTCAGGCTTTCCTCGGCACTGGCACCGAGCCCACACATCTCATCATGAACCGAGGTGTGCACAAGGTTGAATGGCAAGGAGGGGAAGGCATGAAGCACCTCGCGCGCATGCTCGACCGAACGCAGGTGAAACATTTCGCCGCGGGCATCACTCAAGGGATACGCCGCGCCGTGCATGCGAGCCTCCAGCAGATAGATTCCGCCTTCCATGGAGATCAGGTTCAGCTCATCGATTTTCCCGGCGATGGCATAAGCGCGCAACTCAACGAAGTTCATGAAGGCACCTCTTACAGTGTCAAGCCAATATCAATACATGCATAGGCCTCGACACCTCAAAGTACAAGCCACAAACGACACCGCCCGTCTGTTTGCACCTGACTGTAGGAGCGAGACTTGCCCGCGAAGGCGGTGTGACGGGCAACAGCTATAACGACTGACACAGCCCCTTCGCGGGCAAGCCTCGCTCCTACAGGGCTTTGTGAGCGTCAGTGCTTGGTGAGTTTGTCCAGGTAGCCCATGGCAAACGCCGACACGACGAACGTCATGTGAATGATCACGTACCACTTCAAATGCTCCGGATCGACGTTCTTGGCGTCCATGAAGATGCGCAGCAGGTGAATGGACGAAATCGCCACGATGGAGGCTGCGACCTTCATCTTCAGTGACGAGGAGTCCATGGTGCCCAGCCAGTTGAGCTTTTCCTTATCCTCATCGATATCCAGCTGCGAGACGAAGTTCTCGTAGCCGGAGATCATCACCATCACCAACAAGCCACCGACCAGCGCCATGTCGATCAACGACAGCAGTACCAGGATCAGTTCCGACTCGGCCATCGAGAACACGCTCGGCAGCAGGTGAATCACCTCCTGGAAAAATTTCAGCGCCAGCGCCAGCANTCCAAGGGACAGACCGAAGTAGATCGGCGCCAACAGCCAGCGCGAGGCATACATTGCATTTTCGATAAAGCGTTCCATTGAATCTCACACGTGGGCTGAAAATGGCCGCGAGTATAACAGTCCCCCGTAACACCCAGAAACCGTCGGCAAATCCGCAGCCTGCGCGTGTGCCACAAAGTTTTTCTGCTAGTGTCCAGACTATTGACCGCTCAGCGACATCGGACAGGAAGACTGGAAATGGGTGTGCGATTGCCAATAACGAGTGCCGGCATTTGCCTGGCCCTGCTGATGAGCGGCTGCTCACCCAGCGATGAGAAGCGCCAGATCAGCCTCGAGGAAAAGACCGCGCAGTTCGAGAAGTCTCTGGATGCGATTGAGGATCCGAAGCTCAAGGATGCCGTTGCCGAACTCGGCGGTTCTCTGCTGTTGCTCGAGCGTGCGCAACTCAAGCTCGACAGCAAACCCGTGGAANCCGAATACGGCGAAGACACCCTCGCCCTGCTCAAGCACTACCCCACGCCCCAAGCCTTGGTGGACACCTACATCAATGGCCTGTTCGTGCTGCGCAAAGCGTCACACTCCGACTACCTGACGGATTTGCAGCCGGTGTTCCCNTTCAACTTCAACATTCCGGCCGCGTTTCTCTTTCCCCATGGCCTGGAATGGCAGTCGGTGACCTTGAGCAACAATAAAGTCATCCCCTTTCAGCCGGAATGGTCGGAAACCGATCCAGGCATCCAACTGAGCCCGAGCAGTTCCAACCTGACCAACCCCGATGACCTGACCGTGACTTATCCGTTCATCGACGGCCTGGACATGGACAACAAGAACCAGCCCCAACCGGTGAGCCTGCAAGGCAAGGTCGAGGTCATCGCCCCTCGCCGGCTCTACACCTTCGACCTGACGAAAAAAGACGTTGGCCAGACCCGCACCAACGACAACCTCAGCGTGACCTTGCTGAAACTGGGCAACAACTACGCCGAAATCGAATTCAACAACAGCGCGCCACTGGCCCCGGAAGTCAGCGAAACACCGTTGAACCCGCTGATCGTCCAGGCCAGGGACATCACCGGGCAATTCCTCTCGCGCTCGGGTTCGATCAATGAAACCGCTGCACAAATCGCCTTCTATCAAAAACAACTGGCGAAAATTCAGCAGCAGAAAGCCTGGAGCGAGACCTTCGAAAAGCAGATCGACGAAGAACAGCGCACCTTCGAGGCCCAGCAGAAGAATCATTACACCAAGGTGTATTTCAACGGCCCGGTCGAAACCGTTGAAGTCAGCGTACTGGACTTCTCGGCCGCCACGGTGACCCGCAAGGACCTGAACCTGCCGGTTCGCCGCTTCGACTCACACACCACGGAAAAAACCATCCAGCCACTGACCCTGCCGGTGGTGGTGTACGACGATCAGGCCCCGACCTGGCTCAAGGGCGCGACATTGAGTGAGGAACAGCTGAAGAAAGGCGTCATCGTCAGTCAGGCGGTGGACGACCCCAGCGCCGCGCGCATTGAGTTCGATCACCCCAGAAGCTTCAATGACGAGCTGCTCGGCACATCTCTCAGCGCTGGCGATAGCCCGGTCACGTTCTTTACGGAGGATGGCAGCGGCAAACGCGATGAGCCGATCGAGCTGCCGCCTGAGGCTTACGAGGTCGATCCGCTACGTGGCGCCATCACCTATGACTTGAACCTGTTTCCGGAAACACCGGCCTATGCAGTGGGTTCCATGCCGCTGTTTCTGGCGACTGTCGCCAAACAAACGCTCGACGCCCATGCGCTGCCCAAAGGCCTGGAACTCAAAGGCAATGCCTTGGTGGTTGATTTGAAGCTGTTTCCTGCCCAGGACTGGCGATTTTTCGCCAAGGACGACTCTGGAAACTATCTGAAAGAAATTCTTTCGGTCACTCATGACGCGAGCGCAGAAGGCCCGGCGTTATTTGCCGCGCATTACTTCTATGGCCAGCCAACACGTCTGGAAACCTATCAGCGAACCGACCTCACCACGGTGCAATATGGTTTCGAGGTCAAACTGGCCAAGGCGGATTTGAGCCACCTTGATCAATAGCCGGTTTCAGTGGCCGCGCCGAACTCAGCCATTGAGGTTGCGGCAACGGCCCCCGTTGATTTCCCGCAGCTGGGCTTGCAGGTGCAGGCACCAGATTTGTGGGTCATCGGCCAGTTCGTAGCCNTGCAGGGTCAGGCTTTCAACAATCGATTGGAGGATGGACTCCGCCACGAAAGGCCCATGAAACGGTCCCTGCGCCTTGATGGCGGAAGGTTGTTCGCCGGCCATTCCGGCGGCGAAGAGCAAGGTCCACATGCCCGTATCCCCCGCCAACGGGCGGATGGCACACTCGATACGGGTCACAAGACCCAGGCATTGACGGGTGAGGCAGAGGTTGCGCGACATGGCGGCGACCCTCGGTAGATCCGGTATTCAGCCCCCACGGGAAGGCTGTCTCGATCCAGTGATTACTGTCGATATCCTTGAGCTGAGAATAGAAGAAAAGTTTGACTAGCACGTCAAGTGAGACCAGAAGGCGCCGAATGGTCATTGTGTGAATCTTGACGTCAGAGTGATGGCACTGATCGGGTAGCGAATACAAAACCTGTGGGAGCGAGCTTGCTCGCGATGGCGGACTTCCAGCCAACAAACATGTTGAATGTCAGTCCCTCATCGCGAGCAAGCTCGCTCCCACAGGGTATCGGTGTATTCCTCAGCTTGGTCAGGCCGGCTTGGCCTCGACCAGTGCCTCCAGCGCCGCTTCCTTCTCGGCTTCCTTGAGGTCTTCTTCGCTGATCATTTCCGCGATCACGCGCAAGCGTTCCACCACCCGTGCGTTAACACTCCCTTCGGGGAACTGGCCATCGGCATCCGGCGCACCGGCCGGCTCGCCGACCAACAGGCTCAACGCCTCGTCAGCCTGGCGCACGGCGTAGACATGGAACTGCCCCGCACGCACGGCCTGCAGCACCTTCTCGTCGAGCATCAACGTAGCGACGTTGGCTTGCGGAATGATCGCACCCTGCTCGCCGGTCAACCCGCGCGCTTCACACAGGCGGAAGAAGCCTTCGATCTTCTCGTTGACCCCACCCACCGCCTGCACTTCGCCAAACTGGTTGATCGAGCCGGTGATGGCAAAGCACTGCTTGAGCGGCGTCTTCGACAACGCCGAAATCAAGGTGCACGCCTCGCCCAGGGAGGCACTGTCGCCGTCCACATAACCGTAGGACTGCTCCAGCGCGATACTCGCCGAGATCGCCAGCGGGAATTCCTGGGCATAACGGCTGCCCAGGTAACCGGTAAGGATCATCACGCCTTTGGAGTGAATCGGCTGGCCAAGGTTAACCTCGCGCTCGATGTCGACGATGCCACTGCCGCCCGGGTACACCGTGGCGGAAATCCGCGCCGGTACGCCGAAGGCCGAGTCGCCGACTTCCAGCACCGTCAGCCCGTTGCATTTGCCGACGGCCGCACCGGCGGTATCGATCAGGATGACCCCGGCGAGCATGTCGTCGAGAATCCGCGCCGACACACGCCCGGTACGCGTGGCCTTGGCCTTGAGCGCCCGTTCGATATGCCCGGCATCGGTCATCTCATCGCCCGCCAGGTGGCGAATGAAATCCGCCTCGCTCACCAGCTGGAACAAATCACCGATACGCGCCGACAAACGCCCCTGGTGTTCCGCCAGGCGTGCGCTGTAGGTCGCCAGACGCGCCACGGCGTCCGACGTCAGCGGCGCCATGCCTTCTTCCGAGGTGCGGGTTTTGAGCAACTGGGCGAACTGCTCCAGGCTCTCGTCCACCATTGGGATGTCTTCGTCGAAATCCACCAGTACGCGGAACATCTCCTGGAAGTCCGGATCGGCATCCTGCAACGCGTAGTACAACTGGCGCGAACCGATAATGATGACCTTGACCTGCAACGGAATCATTTGCGGGTTGAGGGTCACGGTGGCCAGGCGGCCGAGCTCTCCCAGTGGCGATTCCATCTTCAGCTTGCGCGACTGCAGGGAACGCTTGAGGGCGTCCCACACAAACGGCTCGCTGAGCATTTTCTCCGCTTCAAGGATCAGGAAGCCGCCGTTGGCCCGGTGCAATGCACCCGGACGCAGCTGCCGATAGGTCGTGTACAGCGCGCCCTGATCGGTGCTGTATTCGATGCGGCCAAACAGGTTTTCGTAAGTCGGGTGCGGCTCGAAAACCACCGGCGCACCACCGCTGGACGAATGACCGACCACCAGACTCGGGGCGTATTGCTCTTCGAGCAGCTTGCGGGCCTGGGCGTCGGTCTTGGCGTCGTCCACCAGTTGCTCGACCACGGTTTTGAGCAGGTACACCTGCATGGCTTGCAGGTAACCGCAAACGNCCGCGTTCTCCGCGTATTTCTCCGACAACGGCGACAACAACGGCTGCAAGGCCAACGTGATGGTTTCTTCGTTGAGGTGGCGCAGTTGATTGCTCGACTCGCGTTTCCATTGCGGCAGGCTGGCGAGCTCTTCGTTCAGTCGCTCCTCCAGACCTGAAATATCGTCGTGGAAACGCTCACGTTCGGCTTCCGGCAACTGGGCGAATTCCGCTTCGTCCAGGGCCTTGCCTTCGCTCATCGGCGTGAATGCGATGTTGCTGGCGTCGCGGTAAAGCGCGACTTCTTTCTCCAACGCCAGGCGCTCGATCACGTCCAGTGCCTTGTCGTAACGCTGGTTGAAGGCGCGGTCGATGGCGCTTTTGCGCTGTTGATAGGTCGGGTGCTCGAACACTGCCGGAAAGGTCGCCAGCAGGTTGTCGATCAAGCCGTTGATGTCACCGATGAAGGCGCCAGCGGTACCCGATGGCAATTCCAGCGCGCGGGGCTCGCGAGGCTCATCGAAATTATTCACATAGACCCAGTCCGCCGGGGTCTGCAGGCGTTTGCCTTCGGCCTTCAGGTAGCGTTTGACGAACGAAAAGCGGCCGGTACCCGGCTCGCCCATGACAAACACGTTGTAACCGGGGCGTGGCATGGCCACGCCGAACTGCAAGGCTTCAACCGCACGTTCCTGGCCAAGCACACCGCGAAAGGGCTCCAAATCATTAGTGGTCGAGAAGCTGAACTGTTCAGCGGAGAAAGGGCGAGTCAGCGCTTCAGGCGCTAGACGCAGGCTGGCAGCAACAGGATCAGGCATCGGGCTTCCTTACATCAGGCGGGGCAGATAGCGGCATTCTGGCGCTGCCCATACCTCACTTGCAAGGCGCGCCTCCAGCCAAAGCATAGACAAAACGTCATCTCCAGGCCGGCCGGGTGCAAATCGATGATTTCAACGAATGTTTTGCAAAAAATCACGGAACCCCGGGAACGTGCCTAAACTCCAAACTGCGCGGCTGGATTAATAACTGGCCCACTGGCGCCGGATTGGGCCAGACCCCTTGTCCATTGGTATGCACATAAAGAGAACATAGCTATGAAACGGATNCTTCTCGGTACTCTCTTCACCGCTGTNTCCATCAACGCNATGGCTGAATCACCAGGTGGCCCGAACTGCGGTTGGGGCAACATGTTGTTCGAAGGTCAGCGTGGCACCCCGGCTCACTTCCTGGCATCCACCACCAACGGCACTTCCGGCAACGCAACCTTCGGTATGACCTCTGGTACCAACGGTTGCTCGACTAATGCGTCGCTGACTTATGGCGGCAAATCCTGGTTTGCCATGAATGGCATGATGAACGAGCTGTCCGAAGACATGGCCAAGGGCAACGGCGAAGCGCTGACCACCTATGCCGTGGTACTGGGCGTTGCACCGGAAGATCGCGAGCACTTTGCTGCCGTGACCCACGAGCACTTCCAGCAAATCTTCAGCAAGGCTGACGTGACCGCTGACGACGTGCACAACAACACCCTGGCTGTACTGAAAAGCGATACCCGTCTGGCCAAGTACGCTACTCAAGCTTAAGCTCGACCCGCCCGCTCCTTTCGGGGAGCGGGTTTTGTTTTTTGGACCTGCCCTCTTTGGGTCTTTGTTTTTTTTCGACTTAAGTTGCCCACTATGCTCAAACGCCTTGCCTGGCTGGCGCTCTNNGCCTGCGCCCCGCTATACGCGGCCCCGCATATTGATGATCAACGTTTGCAGCAATTGGCCAACGATCCATTCTGGCTGTCTTTGGGCCATTACGAAGCCGGCAAACTGGGCGGCTGGCGCAGCTATGTCAGCGACAAAAAGTTCTTTCTCGCACCCGACGGCAACGAACACCCCGACCGCGAACTGGCGGCCACCGTGCAGGCGCTGTACGCCCCGGCCAGTGCGGGCGAACAACATGCGCAATGTGTCTACCCGGCGCGCACCCGCTGGTTGAAAGCGCAGCTCAACCTGACTGATTTGCCGACGCTCGATTGCACTGAGTTCAAGCAATGGTTCAAGGATGTCTCGCCCCATAGCGCGGTGATGATTTTCCCGGCGGCGTACCTGAACAGTCCATCATCGATGTTCGGCCACACGCTGCTGCGCATCGACCAGGCTGACGTACAAAGCAACAACACCGCCCTGCTNAGTTACGCGATCAACTTCGGCGCGTACATCGAAGGCTCGGACAACAGCATCCTCTACGCCTGGAAAGGTTTGATGGGTGGCTATCCGGGGCTATTCGCGCTGGTGCCGTACCAGGAAAAACTCTCGGAATACCGCAGCCTCGAGAACAGGGACCTGTGGGAATACCGGCTGAACCTGACGCAGGCAGAAACCGAGCGCATGGTCGAGCACGTNTGGGAGCTCAAGCAGATCCAGTTCGACTACTTCTTCTTCGACGAAAACTGCTCCTACCGCCTGCTCGAGCTGCTGCAAGTGGCGCGGCCAAGCCTGCGCCTGACCGAACAGTTCCCGCTGACGGCCATTCCGACCGATACCGTCAAAGCCGTGAAAGAAGCCGGACTGGTGGAATCCATTCAGTATCGTCCGTCCCGTGAACGGGAGCTGCTCAGCCGCGCCGAGCCGTTGACTGACGAAGAACAGGAGTGGGTGCTGAAAGTCAGCGCCGACCAGAAGCAATTGCAGACGCCCGCGTTCAAGGCCCAACCGCGCGACCGTCAGGCGCTGATCATCGATGCGGCTTACCGACTCGAACGCTATCGCGCCAACGGTCAGGAGCGCGATCCTGAGCGGGCGCAGCGCAGTTTCGAACTGCTGCGGGCGATCAACCAGAACCCCGCCCCTGAGCTGGACATCCCAAGACCCGGCCTGCCCGAGGACGGTCATGAATCCCGCACCTGGCAGGCCGGCATCGGGACCCGGGGCGACAAGGCCTTTGGCGAATATGGCCTGCGCATGGCGTATCACGACCTCAACGATAACGCCGAGAGCTTCCCGCTCGGTGCGCAGATCGAAATCCTGCAGATGAAACTGCGCCAGTACGAAGGCAATCACTGGCAGTTCCAGCAACTGGACCTGGCGACCATTCGCTCCCTGACACCGCGCAATGAGCTGTTGCAGCCGCTCTCGTGGCAAGTCACCGGCGGTCTGGAACGCGTGCCGGGCAAGCATGACGATGAAACGCTGGTCAGCCACGTCAACGGCGGTGGCGGCGGCACCTGGCAGTTGGGCGAAGACATGCTCGGCTTTGCACTGGGCACCGTGCGTGTCGAACACAACAACGATTTCGCGGGTTTTATCGCACCGGCGGCAGGTTTCAACAGCGGTCTGCTGTGGAAAAACCCACTGGGCAATTTCAGCCTGGAAGCCAAGGGCGATTTCTTCACTAACGGCGAGGTGCGCCGCAGTGTGAGCCTCAACCAGCAGTGGGAACTGTCGCGCAACCTGGGCCTGCGCCTGAGTGCTCAACGCGAATTCAGCCACCTCGCCTCGCCCGAGAACGAAGTGATGCTTGAAGTGAAGTGGTANCACTACTGATCCGNANCCCCACAAGGGATTTGTGGTGGCAAACAGATTGATCACACGCCTTTCACGATCGCCTGACAATTTCATTCGTAGACTTCACCCATAGGGCTTCTAACAGCCCGGGAGTCCAAGATGTGGCGTTGCGCAGGTGTGCTGGGATTGTTGATGTTGATCGCGGGTTGCCAGACGACCCACGAGGATTTGATCGCCAAGGGTTATCCACCGGCGTTCGCCGATGGTTTCGATGACGGTTGCAGCAGTGGCCGACAAGCCGCCGGGGCAATCACCGGGGAATTTCGCAAGAACGTCCCGCGCTATCTCAAGGACAAGCAGTACGCCGAAGGCTGGAGCGACGGTTTTCGCCAATGCCAGGCCATGCGCGAAAGCGAGGATCGCGAGGACTATCGCAGCCACCATTGGGACGACCGCGACAAAGCCTGGCAACAGCAAAAGGACCAGGGCGCCGCCCGAGCCTATCGCTCGCAATGAGTCGCTGACAGACATCCATCGAAACTAAAAGCCTGCAACCATGGCCCAAACCCTATAACGGGAGAAAACCATGAGTCGCGCTTTCGTCAATGAAGATAACGCCGCCGCGCAAGCCGATCAGCCAGTCGAACGGCAGGTCAGCGCACAGCCCAATTACGTCACGCCCGCCGGGCTGGCGCAGCTTCAGGCGAAAGTCGCCGAAGTGCAAAACCTGCTCAATGGACAGAATGCGAAAGGCGAACTCGCAGACAAACAGCGCCAGGCCGACCTGGAGCGTGACTGGCGGTATTTCAATCAACGCCTGCAAAGCGCTCAGTTGGTCGTACCGGCCTCCTCGACCGACAAAGTGCAGATTGGCGCGTGGGTAACGTTTGCCGATGAACAGGGCCACGAACAACGTGTGCAGTTGGTCGGTGAGGACCAGGCGGATGCCGCGAGCGGGCTGATCAACTGGGGCTCGCCGCTGGGACGGGCGCTGTTGGGCGCTCAGGTCGGGGACGAGGTGGTGTGGAAGCGGCCGGTGGGGGATTTGGTGATTGAGGTTCTGGGCATAGAAATCGGGTGATCTTCAGGACCCCATCGCGGGCAAGCCCGCTCCCACAGGGGTATATGTTCACTGAAGATCATGTGGGAGCTGGCTTGCCTGCGATGGCCGCGCCACGGTGTAACTGAAAGCCATAAAAAAACGGAGCCCTGAAGGCTCCGTTTTTTATGCAACCGACCCGATATCAGGCCAGTTTCTTGTGCCGTACACGGTGCGGCTGGGCAGCAGCTTCGCCCAAACGCTTTTTACGGTCCGCTTCGTACTCGGTGTAGTTACCTTCGAAGAACACTGCTTGGGAGTCGTCTTCGTACGCCAGGATGTGGGTCGCGACGCGGTCAAGGAACCACCGATCGTGAGAGATCACAATGGCGGCGCCCGGGAAGTCCAACAGGGCTTCTTCCAGGGAACGCAGGGTTTCAACGTCGAGGTCGTTGGACGGTTCGTCGAGCAGCAGGACGTTGCCGCCCTCTTTCAAGGTCAGGGCCAGGTGCAAGCGACCGCGCTCACCACCGGACAGGTCCTTGACGAACTTCTGTTGGTCGCCGCCCTTGAAGTTGAAACGGCCGACGTAGGTGCGCGATGGGATTTCNTAGTTGCCAATGCGGATCTGGTCGGAACCGTCAGAGATTTGCTGGAACACCGTCTTGCTGCCGTCCAGGTCTTCGCGGCTCTGATCGACACAGGCCAACTGCACGGTTTCGCCGACTTCGATGGTGCCAGAATCCGGGGTTTCCTTGCCCATCAGCATACGGAACAGCGTGGACTTACCGGCACCGTTACCGCCGATGACGCCGACGATCGCGCCTTTTGGCATCGAGAACGACAGGTTATCGATCAACACGCGGTCGCCATAACCTTTGGAAACGTTCTTGAACTCGATGACCTTGTCACCCAGGCGCGGACCGGCCGGGATGTAGATCTCGTTGGTTTCGCTGCGCTTCTGGAATTCCTGCGACTGCATTTCTTCAAAGCGTTGCAGACGTGCCTTGGATTTGGACTGGCGGGCCTTGGCGCCTTTGCGCACCCACTCCAGTTCTTCCTTCATGGCTTTTTCGTGAGCCGATTGCTGCTTGGATTCGGTGGCCAGACGGTCGGACTTGGCTTCNAGCCAACCGGAGTAGTTACCCTCGTAAGGGATACCGGCGCCACGGTCGAGCTCGAGGATCCAGCCGGCGACGTTGTCCAGGAAGTACCGGTCGTGCGTGATCGCAACCACGGTGCCCGGGAAGTCGTGAAGGAAGTGTTCCAGCCAGGCGACAGAATCGGCGTCCAAGTGGTTGGTCGGTTCGTCGAGCAGCAGCATGTCNGGTGCCGACAGCAGCAGGCGGCACAGGGCCACACGACGCTTTTCACCACCGGACAGGAATTCGACCTTGGCGTCCCACGCCGGCAGGCGCAGCGCATCGGCGGCGACTTCCAGCTGGCGCTCCAGGTTGTGACCGTCGCCGGCCTGCAGGATGGCTTCGAGCTTGGCCTGTTCGGCGGCCAGCTTGTCGAAGTCGGCATCTTCTTCGGCGTAGGCGGCGTAAACCTCGTCCAGGCGGGCCTGGGCGTTCTTGATCACGCTGACCGCTTCCTCGACCACTTCGCGCACGGTTTTGGTCGGGTCCAGGATTGGCTCTTGCGGTAGGTAGCCGATGTTCAGTTCGGGCATCGGGCGGGCTTCGCCTTCGAACTCGGTGTCGACGCCGGCCATGATTTTCAGCAGTGTGGACTTACCCGAACCGTTGAGGCCGAGCACGCCGATCTTGGCGCCTGGGAAGAAGGACAGCGAAATGTTTTTCAGGATTTCCCGCTTCGGCGGAACAACTTTTCCCAGCCGATGCATGGTGAAGACGTATTGAGCCATGGAGAACCTTGGGTCAGTGACAGATGAATGATTGGAGCGCAGGCGATGCCCGGCCAGACTGTGCGCGTCGTCAGATTGATAATGTATCAATGCATGAGCGCTGAAAAAGTCTGAGTCTAGGAGCTGGAACGCTCCCGCGTAACCGGCAAAGCTACCTGAATGACAGGTGGCAGTCCAGCCAGGCGGGACTGGCACTTTGCCACAACTCAAGGCATGCTAGCCGCCCTCCGGGCGTCCGGCTTATAGTGCACGTCGCGCCANTCCAGCCAAACCGCAGGATTACAGTTTGTCTAATGTCTCTCCGCCTTCGTCCGTGAGCGCAGCCCATCCTGCGACCGGCTCGCCCCTGCGCGGATCCTTGAAGGGTGCGTTGGCGACACTCGTGCTGTTGTTGCTCGCCTTGTTGTTCTGGCAGCTGCTGGATCAGCTGCGCGAAACACAGAAACACCAGCGGCAATACACCATCGACTACACCGCCGACCTGGCCGCGCAAGTCAGCCTGAACATGGCGCTCAAGGCCCAGATCGCGCTGAACCTGCTACCGATCGTCGAGCAACCGCAAAGTGCCGACGAACAGCAGGCGCTGCTGCGCAAGCTTCAACAATCGCTGCCTGAACTGCGCAGCCTGGCGTTGCTCAGTCCTTCCGGCAAAATCCTCAGCGACAGCGCCGCCGACGCCCAGGATGCCGATTACCTGGGTGAGCTGGTCCGACGCAGCCGCGCCCAGGCCCACTATTTCAGCAATGCCGACGACGGTTCAGTGGTGCACCTGCTGCTGCATCAGGCCAGTGGCAGCAGCCGTGGTTACTGGGCCCTGCGCCTGACGCCGACATTTTTCTCGTCTCTGACCAAGCAAAACGAAGCCGGCATCCGCCCGCTGTGGCTGGTGGAAAACCGGGTCAATCACCAGATCATCAGCCGCGATGAAGCGTCGCCTTCGGTTAAACCGAGCGCGTTGTCCCCGGACGATCTGGCCAACAGCGTGTTGACGGTGCCCCTGAGCAGCAGCGATTGGCAACTGCGCGGACTGTTCGATCGCCAGCAAGTGCTCGAACAACTGCTGCCGGCGTTTATCGGCAAATGCCTGTTGGGCCTGGCCTTCTCGCTGATTCCGGTGATTGTGCTGCTGAACATTCGCCGCCGTCAGCGCCAGTTGCATGAGGGCCGCCGCCGCTATCACGATATTTTCGAAGGCACTGGCGTTGCCCTGTGCGTATTGGACGTCTCCGGGCTCAAGACCTTCTTCGACAAAGCCCAACTGCACAGCAGCGAGCAACTCAAGGCCTGGCTCGACAGACCGGAGCAACGCCAGCAATTGCTCCAGGAACTGCGCATCACCGAGGTCAACCAGGTTGCCCTGCAACTGCTCAACGTCAATTCCTGTGCTCAGGCGTGGAAACTGTTGATTGACGGCTGCCCGCAGGACGGCACCGCCATCGGCCATCAAGTGCTCGAAACGGTGTTCAACCAGCAGAGACAGCTCGAGCTGGAAATCAAACTCCAGGACGCCAATGGCCGCGACCAGCACCTGTGGCTGGTGCTGCGCCTGCCGGAAGATCACGCCGACTATAAAGCGGTGATCCTGAGCATCACCGACATCACCAGCCGCAAGTTGATCGAGCTGTCGCTGGTCGAGCGCGAAAGCTTCTGGTCGGACGTGGTGCGTACCGTGCCCGATCACCTGTATGTGCAGGACGTGATCAGCCAGCGCATGATTTTCAGCAACCATCACTTGGGCCACACCCTCGGCTACAACAAGGTCGANTTGCACCAGATGGGCGAGTATTTCTGGGAAATCCTCCTGCACCCCGAAGATGCCGATTACTACCACCGCTCGCGCCAGACCCAGCGCCACGCGGGTTACACCCAATTGCTGCAATGCCAGTTGCGGTTCCGTCATCGCGACGGCAAGTGGCGGCGTTTCGACATTCGCGAACAGGCACTGGCGCGGGACAAACACGATCAAGTCACGCGGATCATCGGTGTGGCCAAGGACATTACCGATCAGATCGAAGCCAGCGAATCCCTGCGCGACAGCGAGCAACGCTACCGCATGCTGGCCGAAAGCATCAGCGACGTAATCTGCTCCACCGACAGCAAAATGAAGCTCAACTACGTCAGCCCGTCGGTACAAGCCGTGTTGGGCTACGACGCCGAGTGGATCTTCCAGAACGGCTGGCAATCGACCATCGCCAACCCGCAGCAACTGACCGGCATTTACGGCTTGATGGATCGGGTCAGCAAAGCGCTGGATAAACCCGAGCAACTGGCACTGCTGCGCAGTCAGGTGCAGACCCAACTGTTCCTGTTCGATTGCCTGCGCGGCGACGGGCGCAAAATTCCGATCGAGCTACGGCTGGTACTGGTCTGGGACGAACACGGGGCCTTCGAAGGCGTGCTGGGCGTCGGCCGCGATATCAGCCAGCAACGCCGCGCAGAGAAAGACCTGCGCATGGCGGCCACGGTATTTGAACACTCAACCTCGGCGATCCTGATCACCGACCCGGCCGGCTACATCGTCCAGGCCAACGAAGCGTTCAGTCGCGTCAGCGGTTATGCCGTGGCAGACGTGCTCGACCAGTTGCCAAACATGCTCACTGTCGATGAGCAGCAGGAAGCTCACCTGCGCTACGTGCTCAAGCAACTGCACCAGCACAGCACCTGGGAAGGTGAAGTCTGGCTCAAACGACGCAATGGCGAGCATTACCCGGCCTGGGTGGGCATTACCGCCGTATTTGACGATGAAGGTGACCTGGCCAGCTACGTGTGTTTCTTCAGCGATATCAGCGAGCGCAAGGCCAGCGAACAGCGCATCCACCGTCTGGCGTATTACGACGCCTTGACCCACCTGCCCAACCGCACCCTGTTCCAGGACCGCCTGCACACGGCGCTGCAGTCGGCTGAGCGACAGAAGTCCTGGGTGGTGCTGATGTTCCTCGACCTCGATCGCTTCAAGCCGATCAACGATTCCCTCGGCCACGCCGCCGGCGACCGCATGCTCAAGGAGATGGCCACCCGCCTGCTGGGCTGCGTGGCCGAAGACGACACCGTGGCGCGCATGGGCGGTGACGAATTCACCTTGCTCCTGCAACCGCGGGCCAACCGTGAAGTCGCGCTGAACCGCGCGATCTCGGTGGCCGAGCAGATCCTCGCCAGCCTGGTGAAGCCGTTTGTACTGGAAGGCCGCGAGTTCTTTGTAACCGCCAGTATTGGCATCGCCTTGAGCCCGCAGGACGGCAACGAGCTGAGCCAACTGATGAAAAACGCCGACACCGCGATGTATCACGCCAAAGAGCGCGGCAAGAACAACTTCCAGTTTTACCAGGCTGATATGAACGCCAGTGCCCTGGAGCGCCTGGAGCTGGAAAGCGACCTGCGCCACGCCTTGGAACAGAACGAATTCGTGCTGTATTACCAACCGCAATTCAGCGGCGACGGCAAACGTTTGACCGGCGCCGAAGCCCTGCTGCGCTGGCGCCACCCGCGCCGAGGCCTGGTGCCGCCCGGGGACTTCATTCCCGTGCTGGAAGAGCTGGGGCTGGTGGTGGACGTGGGCGACTGGGTGATCAGCGAAGCNTGCCGGCAGCTCAAGACCTGGCATCAGGCCAAGGTGCGGGTGCCGAAGGTGTCGGTGAACATTTCGGCCCGGCAATTCTCCGACGGCCAGCTCGGGACGCGGATCGCCACCATTCTCAAGGACACCGGCCTGCCCCCGGCGTGCCTGGAGCTGGAGCTGACCGAAAGTATCCTGATGCGCGAAGTCAACGAAGCCATGCAGATCCTCGCCAGCCTGAAAAACCTCGGCCTGAGCATTGCGGTGGACGACTTCGGCACCGGCTATTCGTCGCTCAACTACCTCAAGCAATTCCCCATCGATGTGCTGAAGATCGACCGCACCTTTGTCGANGGCCTGCCGTCGGGCGAACAGGATGCACAGATTGCCCGGGCGATCATTGCCATGGCCCATAGCCTNAACCTGGCGGTGATCGCCGAGGGCGTGGAAACCCATGAGCAGTTGGACTTCCTGCGTGAGCATGGCTGCGATGAAGTGCAGGGCTACTTATTCGGGCGGCCGATGCCGGCGAATCGGTTTGAAGCGCAGTTCAGCAATGATGCGCTGTTCATGTTCGACTGAATAAGAGCAGCGGCAAGTTGCAAGCTACAAGCAGCAAGAACGAGCGGAACTGCTTTTACTTGAGGCTTG
>NZ_NMOJ01000017.1 GCF_002251635.1 Pseudomonas mandelii | reverse complement strand
CACTCGATTTGCGGTTCTGTAGACCGTGGTTGGGCGAAGTAAGTTTTCCTACGGGAAAAAAATAGTCAGGGGCGGTGAATTCAACAGCCCACTGGGTGAATCGTCATCTATAACTACAAGTCTTTCCAATCGAACAGTCGAGAATCTTCCATGAGCAACGTCTACACGATCGCCGTACTGGTCGGCAGCTTGAGAAAGGAATCGATCAACCGCAAGGTCGCGCTGGCGTTGGCCGAACTGGCGCCTGCCAATCTCAAGCTCACCATCGTCGAAATCGGCGAGCTGCCGCTCTACAACGAAGACATCGATGGAACTTCACCGCCGGCAGCCTACAGCACTTTCCGACAACAAGTGAGTTCATCCGACGCAGTGCTGTTCGTTACCCCCGAATACAACCGCTCGGTGCCGGCACCGTTGAAGAATGCGATTGACGTGGGATCGCGTCCCTATGGCAAGAGCGCCTGGAGCGGCAAACCAGGGGCGGTGATCAGCGTTTCGCCGGGTGCTGTCGGCGGGTTTGGGGCCAACCATCACTTGCGTCAGTCGATGGTGTTTCTGGACGTACCGTGCATGCAGCAACCGGAAGCCTATCTGGGAGGTGCCGGCTCGGCGTTCGATGAGGCGGGCAAACTGTCCGAATCGGTGAAGCCGTTCTTGCAGAAGTTTATTGATGCTTATGGCAAGTGGGTCGAACAACACAAAAAAGTGTGACCTGAACGCTGCTCGTCAGCTGCTACAGAAATCAGGTTATTCAGTCTTTGCTTTACTGCATATTCGAATTTCCATATATTCACGCCTCGTTNTTCGAAGGCCGTTCCGCATGCTTATAGCGTCGCTGATTTTTCTGCTGACCATCACCCTGGTGATCTGGCAACCCAAAGGCCTGGGCGTAGGCTGGAGTGCGACATTCGGCGCCGTGCTGGCGCTGATTTTCGGGGTGGTGCACCTGGCTGACATCCCGATCGTGTGGCAGATCATCTGGAACGCCACCGGCACCTTCGTGGCGCTGATCATCATCAGTCTGCTGCTGGACGAGGCGGGGTTCTTTGCCTGGGCAGCCTTGCATGTGGCCCGTTGGGGAAAGGGCAGCGGGCGCAAACTCTTCGCTTATATGGTGCTGCTCGGGGCNCTGGTCTCGGCACTCTTTGCCAACGACGGCGCGGCGCTGATCCTGACACCTATCGTGATGTCGATGCTGCTGGCGCTGCGCTTTTCCCCGGCGGCGACCCTGGCATTCGTCATGGGCGCCGGGTTTATTGCGGACACGGCGAGCTTGCCGTTGGTGGTATCGAACCTGGTGAACATCGTTTCGGCGGATTACTTCNATATCACCTTCAACCGCTATGCCGCGGTGATGATTCCGGTCAACTTTGTCAGTGTCGCCGCCACGCTGGGGGTGCTGATGTGGTTTTTCCGTCGTGACATTCCCAAGGCTTACGACCCCGAACAACTGGAACATCCGTCAACCGCGATCCATGACAAGGCGACGTTTTATGCCGGTTGGGCGGTGCTGGTTATCCTTCTGCTGGGTTGCTTTGCCCTTGAGCCGCTGGGCATTCCGATCAGTGCCATTTCCGCGGTATGTGCCGCGTTGCTGCTGGTCATCGCCGCCAAAGGCCACAAGATTTCCACGCGCAAAGTGTTGAAAGGCGCGCCGTGGCAGATCGTGATCTTTTCTCTGGGCATGTACTTGGTGGTGTACGGCCTGCGCAATGCCGGGCTCACCGGGTATCTGGCCGGGTGGCTGGACGGGTTTGCGCATTACGGCATTTGGGGCGCGGCGATGGGCACCGGCGTACTGACGGCCCTGTTGTCATCGGCGATGAACAACCTGCCGACGGTATTGATTGGTGCGCTGTCCATCGANGCCAGCCAGGCCACGGGTGTGGTCAAGGACGCGATGATCTATGCCAACGTCATTGGCAGCGACCTGGGGCCGAAGATAACTCCAATTGGCAGCCTGGCGACGTTGCTGTGGTTGCATGTGCTGCAGCGCAAGAATATCCGGATTGGCTGGGGGTATTACTTCAAGGTCGGGGTTGTGTTGACGGTGCCGGTTTTGTTGGTCACGTTGGCGGCTTTGGCCTTGCGTTTGTCCCTCTAGACCGAGTTGGCCCCATCGCGGGCAAGCCCGCTCCCACAGGATTTATGTCGAATGCACATTCGGCGAACGACACAAGACCTGTGGGAGCAAGCCCGCTCGCGATGGGGCCAGAACAGACACCAAAATCTCAACCACTGCCCGGCACATTCGGCCAAAGATCCGCCACCAGAAACAACCGCTCCGCTTCCTCCCAATCCCCCTCCGCATTCTCGATCAGCCGCACCATCAACTGCGCCGGGGCCAAAGGTTCCAGATCATTGAGCCATGCCTCCAGCTGCTCGGTGTTCCAGGTCTGCTCCACCGGATAATGCGCCGGCGCCAGCCACGCATGGCGGGGCAGGGGTTGCCAGCGGCCGAACGGGCGCTGCACGACAAAGTCCGCCCAGTCTTTCTGATGCAGCCAGCTGCCGCGCAGGTGCTGCGGATGCGCACCGTGGGGTGGCTCGGCTTGTCCTGGCCATGGATACAGCAGATAACCGCCCAGCCACAGATGTGCGCTGAACTGTTGAATATCCAGCGCCGCCAGCACCTCGCGACTCTCGGGGCGGGCGGAAATCGGCAGTTGGTGCTGCGTCAGATGCGCCAGTTTGCGGTCCAGTCGATCATGACAACCCGGCCCGAGCCACTGCGCCGTGTCCTGTCCGTCGCCATTCTGCGGGCCCAGATACAGTTTGATTGCCAGTTCCAAGTGATGCACACCGTCGCGATCGCGCAACAGCATGTCCAGCTCGCCCAGGGTGTGGCCTTCGCGGCGGATCGGCATGTTGGCGGCAATCAGCTCGATACCCGGCGCATGGCGCACGGCGTATTGCCACAAGCGTTCGTAATACAGGCCCAGTCGCCGGGTCCTGGCCTGTGCCAGCCAGTGCAGCAGGTCATAACTGTCACGGTCGAGTTGCTTCAGCCAGCGTTCCAGCTGCTCAGGTGCCTGCACCCAGTCGCTGCCGGCCAGCGGATGGCGTTGCGGCCAAGGCGTTTGGGCGAGCATGGGGGGCGCGAGGATGACCCAGGCCAGGTCGCGCACTTCGGGGTGGCGCAACTGGTGGGGTAACTGGAGCAAATCGGGAAATAGGATCATCTTGCGAGCATAGCCCTAAACATGAGTACACCCTTGTGGCTGAAAGGATTTTGTCTATCTCGCGCTTTCGCCCATAATCGTGTTTTTCACCGGCGCGCAGGAACCTCATGGAGCAATTTCGCAATATCGGCATTATCGGTCGCCTGGGCAGTACCCAGGTGCTGGACACCGTCCGCCGGCTGAAAAAGTTCCTGTTGGAACGCCACCTGCATGTGATCCTCGAAGACACCATCGCTGAAATCCTCCCGGGCCATGGCCTGCAAACCTCGTCGCGCAAGATGCTCGGCGAAGTGTGTGACATGGTGATTGTGGTGGGCGGTGACGGCAGTCTGCTTGGCGCGGCGCGTGCCCTGGCCCGACACAATATTCCGGTGCTCGGCATCAACCGGGGCAGCCTCGGATTCCTGACCGATATCCGCCCGGATGACCTGGAAGTCGAAGTCGCCAAGGTGCTCGACGGCCATTACCTGGTGGAAAATCGCTTCCTGTTGCAGGCCGAAGTGCGCCGCCACGGTGAAGCCATCGGCCAGGGCGATGCCCTCAATGACGTGGTGCTGCACCCGGGCAAATCCACGCGGATGATCGAGTTCGAGCTGTACATCGACGGCCAGTTCGTCTGCAGCCAGAAGGCCGACGGCCTGATCGTCGCCACGCCGACCGGCTCCACCGCCTACGCGTTGTCGGCCGGTGGCCCGATCATGCATCCCAAGCTGGATGCCATTGTGATCGTGCCGATGTACCCCCATATGTTGTCCAGCAGGCCGATTGTGGTCGATGGCAACAGTGAGCTGAAAATCGTGGTGTCCAAAGACATGCAGATCTACCCGCAAGTCTCCTGTGACGGGCAGAACCATTTTACCTGCGCCCCCGGTGACACCATCACCGTGAGCAAAAAGGCNCAGAAGCTGCGGCTGATTCACCCGCTCGACCACAACTACTATGAGGTGTGCCGGACCAAGTTGGGCTGGGGCAGCCGCTTGGGGGGTGGAGGCGACTGATGCTCGATCCCGCGCGTAGCTACGACCTGATTGGTGACGTGCACGGTTGCGCTCATACCCTTGAGCACTTGCTCGACCAATTGGGTTACCACAAACAAGGNGGCGTCTGGCGGCATCCGTCGCGAATGGCGGTGTTNCTCGGTGACATCATCGACCGCGGCCCGCGGATTCGCGAGGCGCTGCATATCGTCCATGACATGGCCGAGGCCGGACAGGCGCTGTGCATCATGGGCAACCATGAGTTCAACGCACTGGGCTGGGCCACGCCGGCGCCGCCGGGCAGCGGCAAGCAGTTCGTGCGCGAACACACGCCACGCCATGCGCGTCTGCTCGGTGAAACCCTGACTCAATTTGAAGGCCACCCAGCCGACTGGCATGACTTCCAGCAATGGTTCTACGAATTACCATTGTTTGTGGATGCCGGACGATTCCGCGTGGTGCACGCCTGCTGGGATGCCGGTCTGATCGAGCCGCTGCGCGCGTTGTTCCCCGATGGCTGCGTTGACGAACATTTCCTCCAGGCCTCGGCCGTGCCGGGCAGTTTCGCCTGCACCGTGTTCGATCGCTTGCTGCGCGGCACTGACATGCGTCTGCCCCACGGGCTGACCATGACCGGTGGTGATGGCCTGACGCGTTCGTTCTTTCGCACCAAGTTCTGGGAAGACGACCCGAAAACCTACGGCGACATCGTATTCCAGCCCGATGCGCTGCCGGAGCCNGTGGCCCAGACGCCGCTGTCGTCCACCGAAAAAAATACTTTGCTGCGTTACGGCGTCGATGAGCCGNTGTTGTTCGTCGGCCACTACTGGCGCAGCGGCAAACCGGCGCCGATCCGCCCGAACCTGGCCTGCCTGGACTACAGCGCGGTGCTGTACGGCAAACTGGTCGCCTATCGCCTGGATCAGGAAACCCGTCTTGATCCGCACAAATTTGTCTGGGTCGATGTCGAGCGGCCGGAGGTGATGTCATGAGTACCGTGGCTGTATTGCGCTTGCCACTGAGCGTCGACCTGGGCGGTTTCGTCAAACTGCTGCAACGTATGCAAGTGCCGCATCGCGTCAGCGAGGAGTCCGGTGAGCAGGTGCTGTGGGTGCCGGCTAATATCAGCGAAGACGTCCGCTCCTTGTATGAACGGTTCCCGGCGGGCGACCCCGATCAGCAACTGGACATTCCGGTGGCGCAAACCACCAAACGCCCCGGTTTCGTCGAGCAGATGCGCCATGCCAAGGCAACCGGGTTGGTGCTGCTATTGAGTCTGATCGTCGGTGCGATGACGCTACTGGGGGAAAACCTCGACACGATGCGCTGGCTGACCTTCCTCGATTTCCGCATCGTCGGCGAGTACATCCATTTTGTGCCCTTGACTGACAGCCTGGCGGCGGGGCAGTGGTGGCGGCTGGTCACCCCGATGCTGATCCACTTCGGCATCCTGCACCTGGCCATGAATGGCATGTGGTACTGGGAACTGGGCCGCCGCATCGAAGTGCGCCAGGGCAGTATCAACCTGCTGGGCCTGACCTTGCTCTTCAGCCTGGTGTCCAACTACGCCCAGTATTATTTCAGCGGCGCAACTTTGTTTGGCGGGTTGTCCGGGGTGCTTTACGGCCTGCTCGGGCATTGCTGGATCTTCCAGATGTTGTCGCCTAACCCGGCCTATCGCCTGCCCCGTGGGGTGTTGGTGATGATGTTGGTATGGCTGGTACTGTGCCTGTCGGGGCTGGTCTCGATGATCGGTTTCGGCGAAATCGCCAACGCTGCCCACGTCGGCGGGTTGCTCGTCGGATGCTTGACCGGTTTGTTGGGTGGTTTGTACAACCGCCGTAAACTGGCCGTCTAAACAGTTATGTATTAAAGCGCGGAGCCCTTGATGTCCTCTTTTAACGAAATGATCGAAAACATCACCCCGGATATTTACGAGAGCCTCAAGCTGGCCGTGGAAATCGGCAAATGGTCCGACGGCCGCAAGCTCACCGCCGAGCAACGCGAGCTGTCCCTGCAAGCGGTAATCGCCTGGGAAATCCAGAACCTGCCGGAAGAGCAGCGCACCGGCTACATGGGGCCGCAGGAATGCGCGTCCAAATCGGCGCCGGTGCCGAACATTCTGTTCAAGTCGGATGCGATCCATTGATTGAAATCGGTCGCGGTGCAGTCAGCAAAATGTCGGCGCAACTCGGTGAGCCGACCGTTCAATACGCGTTTCGTCTGGATGACGTCGAGGTGCCGGTCAATCCATTGATCGGTACCACGGTGCGTCTGGAGTACCTTGGTGCCATTCATTGCAGCCATTGCGGCCGCAAGACCAAAACCAGTTTCAGCCAGGGTTACTGCTACCCGTGCATGACCAAACTGGCCCAGTGTGATCTGTGCATCATGAGCCCCGAGCGTTGCCATTACGACGCGGGCACTTGCCGTGAGCCGGAGTGGGGCGAGAAGTTCTGCATGACCGATCACATTGTGTATCTGTCGAATTCGTCCGGGGTGAAAGTCGGGATTACCCGCGCTACCCAGCTGCCGACTCGCTGGATCGACCAGGGCGCCCGTCAGGCGTTGCCGATCATGCGCGTCGCGACCCGCCAGCAGTCCGGTTTTGTCGAAGACCTGTTCCGCAGCCAAGTGGCCGACAAGACCAACTGGCGCGCCTTGCTCAAGGGCGACGCGGTGTCGGTGAACCTGGCCGAGGTTCGCGATCAGTTGTTCGACAGCTGCGCCGAAGGGTTACAAGGTTTGCAGGAACGATTCGGCCTACAAGCAATCCAGACCATTGCCGACGTAGAAACCCTCGAAATCCGCTATCCGGTCGAGCAATACCCGGCCAAGATTGTCAGCTTCAACCTGGACAAGAACCCGATTGCCGAAGGCACGCTGTTGGGGATCAAGGGCCAATACCTGATCTTCGATACCGGCGTTATCAACATTCGTAAGTACACGGCCTACCAGCTCGCCGTGCATCAGTAAAAGGATGCAACCCATGCGCACCGAACAACCGAAGATGATTTACCTGAAGGACTATCAGGCGCCGGACTACCTGATCGAAGAGACGCACCTGACCTTCGAGTTGTTCGAGGACCACAGCCTGGTCCACGCGCAGTTGGTGATGCGCCGCAACCCTGAACGCGGTGCCGGCCTGCCGCCGCTGGTGCTGGATGGCCAGCAACTGGAGTTGCTGTCGGTCACCCTGGCCGACCGCGAGTTGAGCGACGCTGATTTTCAGTTGACTGAAAACCACCTGACCCTGCACCCGACCCGCGAAACCTTCACGGTCGACACCAGCGTGCGCATTCACCCGGAAACCAACACCGCCCTGGAAGGCCTGTACAAATCCGGCGGCATGTTCTGCACCCAGTGCGAGGCCGAGGGCTTTCGCAAGATTACCTATTACCTCGACCGCCCGGACGTGATGAGCACCTTCACCACCACGGTAATCGCCGAGCAACACCGCTACCCGGTGCTGCTGTCCAATGGCAATCCGATTGCCAGCGGCCCGGGTGAAGACGGTCGTCACTGGGCGACCTGGGAAGACCCGTTCAAGAAACCGGCGTACCTGTTTGCGCTGGTGGCCGGTGACCTGTGGTGTGTTGAAGACACGTTCACCACCATGACCAGCCGTGAAGTGGCGCTGCGCATCTACGTCGAGCCGGAAAATATCGACAAATGCCAGCACGCCATGACCAGCCTGAAAAAATCCATGCGCTGGGACGAAGAAACCTACGGCCGCGAGTACGACCTCGATATCTTCATGATCGTGGCGGTCAACGACTTCAACATGGGCGCCATGGAGAACAAGGGCCTTAATATCTTCAACTCCAGCGCCGTACTGGCCCGCGCCGAAACCGCCACCGATGCCGCGCACCAGCGGGTCGAGGCGATCGTCGCCCACGAATACTTCCACAACTGGTCGGGCAACCGGGTGACCTGCCGCGACTGGTTCCAGCTGTCGCTGAAAGAAGGCTTCACCGTGTTCCGTGATTCGGGCTTCTCCGCCGACATGAACTCGGCCACGGTCAAGCGCATCCAGGACGTGGCGTACCTGCGTACGCACCAGTTCGCCGAAGACGCCGGCCCCATGGCCCACGCCGTGCGCCCGGACAGTTTTATCGAAATCTCCAACTTCTACACCCTGACTGTGTACGAAAAGGGCTCGGAAGTGGTCGGCATGATCCACACCTTGCTCGGTGCAGAAGGCTTCCGTAAAGGCAGCGACCTGTACTTCGAACGCCACGACGGCCAGGCGGTGACCTGCGATGATTTCATCAAGGCCATGGAAGACGCGAACGGTGCTGACCTGACTCAGTTCAAGCGCTGGTACAGCCAGGCCGGTACGCCGCGTCTGGCAGTGAGCGAGTCCTACGACGCCGCCGCCAAAACCTACAGCCTGACCTTCCGCCAGAGCTGCCCGGAAACCCCGGACAAGGTGCAGAAACTGCCGTTCGTGATTCCGGTTGAGTTGGGCCTGCTGGATTCGAAAGGGGCGGCCATTGCGTTGCGTCTTTCCGGTGAAGACCGTGCTCAGGGCACTTCGCGGGTCATTTCGGTGACCGAAGCCGAGCAGACCTTCACCTTCGTTGATATCGCCGAACAGCCGCTGCCCTCGCTGCTGCGTGGTTTCTCGGCACCGGTGAAACTGAGCTTCCCGTACAACCGCGATCAACTGATGTTCCTGATGCAGCACGACAGCGACGGCTTCAACCGCTGGGATGCCGGCCAGCAACTGTCGGTGCAGGTGTTGCAGGAACTGATCGCTCAGCAGCAGAAGGGCGAGAAACTGGTGCTGGATCAGCGCTTGATTGCTGCCTTGCGCACCGTGCTGTCTGACGAGACGCTGGACCAGGCGATGGTTGCGGAGATGCTTTCGCTGCCGGGCGAGGCCTACCTGACTGAAATCAGCGAAGTGGCTGACGTCGACGCCATCCATATCGCACGCGAGTTTGCCCGCAAGCAATTGGCTGAAGGTTTGTTCGAGGCGTTGTGGCTGCGTTATCAGGCCAATCGCGATCTGTCGAAGCAAACCCCGTATGTGGCCGAGGCCGAGCATTTTGCGCGTCGCGCGTTGCAGAACATTGCGCTGTCGTACCTGATGCTCAGCGGCAAGCCTGAAGTATTGGCCGCGACCCTGGAACAGTTCGACGCCTGCGACAACATGACCGAACGCCTGACGGCGCTGGCGGTGTTGGTCAACTCGCCGTTTGAAGAGCAGAGGGCCTTGGCGCTGGCGAGTTTTGCCGAGCACTTCAAGGACAATCCGCTGGTCATGGATCAGTGGTTCAGTGTCCAGGCGGGCAGCACGTTGCCAGGTGGTCTGGCGCGTGTTCGCGCGCTGATGGAACACCCGGCGTTCAACATCAAGAACCCGAACAAGGTACGGGCGCTGGTCGGCGCGTTTGCCGGGCAGAACCTGATCAATTTCCACGCGGCAGATGGTTCGGGGTATCGCTTCCTGGCGGATCTGGTCATCGAGTTGAACGGCTTCAACCCGCAGATCGCTTCTCGCCAATTGGCACCACTGACTCGCTGGCGCAAATACGACGACGCCCGTCAGGCGTTGATGAAAGGCGAACTGGAGCGGATTCGTGCTTCGGGTCAGCTGTCCAGCGATGTGTTTGAAGTGGTCAGCAAAAGCTTGGCCTGAGTTTGGCGATGCTCCCGCGGGGTTCACTCGGGCTCTGTGGGAGTTGGCTTCTCTGTCTTGGCGGCCTGACAGCCGACCAATTTCCTCCTTGGTGTACATATCCATTCCTNCNCCGAACACCGAACACAGAAAAAAACCGGAAACCCTAATCACCCCACCTGATACCCAATCATTCACCCCACGACCATCCCCCTCAGGTTAACAAAACATAACGTGGCGTCGATTGTCAGACCTTTCCAAACCCCGATAGGATAAGCCAGCTTCCGAAGGGGCTCTAGATTGCGCATTTCAGGACTATGCTCCAGAACAGGCAATCCCGATGAGCACCCCTTACGGCGCCCTGAAAGGTTGAATGACCTAACAATAATAATGGGGGAAGGTCTATGAGTGAGCCTGTCATGGGTGTGGGTATTTGCCGCCCGCCGGCATTACGCAAGTTCGCGTTGCTGGCCACAGCGCTCTCGCTGTTGGGTTGTGCCGTGCTGTCGGCTCCTGCGTTGGCCGCTGCGGCGCCAGCGTCCGACATTGTTTATGCCGTTGAATCCGCCAAAGCCAGCAAGAGCTTGATGATCGATGTGGTCCACGCCGGCAAGCGTCTGGTGGCGGTCGGTGATCGCGGGCACATCCTCTATTCCGATGACCAGGGCAGCACCTGGNCCCAGGCCAAGGTGCCAACCCGCCAGTTGTTGACGTCGGTGTTTTTCGCCGACGACAAACACGGCTGGGCCGTCGGCCATGACGCACAGATCCTCGCCAGCGAGGATGGTGGCGCCACCTGGACCAAGCAATTCGAAGATTTGAAACGCGAATCGCCGCTGCTCGACGTCTGGTTCCAGGACGTCAACAGCGGCTTTGCCGTGGGCGCTTACGGTGCGTTGTTGGCCACCACCGACGGTGGCAAGCACTGGGAAGACGTCAGCGACCGTCTCGACAACGAAGACCAGTTCCACCTCAACGCCATCGCCCACATCGAGGATGCCGGGCTGTTTATTGTCGGCGAGCAGGGCAGCATGTTCCGCTCCAGCGACGACGGCCAGACCTGGGAGAAGCTCGAAGGCCCATACCAAGGTTCGCTGTTCGGCGTAATCGGCACTGCTCAGGCCAACACGCTGCTGGCGTACGGATTGCGGGGCAATCTGTTCCGCTCCACCGATTTCGGCACCACTTGGGAACCGGTCGAACTCAAGGCTGCCCGCGGTGCGCTGGAGTTCGGGTTGTCCGGTGCAACGTTGCTCGACGACGGTTCCATTGTCATCGTCGGCAACGGCGGCTCGGTGATCCGCAGCAACGACAACGGCGAAACCTTCAGCGTGTTCAACCGCCCGGATCGCATTTCCGTTTCGGCAGTGACGGCAGCAGGCAACGGCAATCTGATTCTGGCGGGACAGGGCGGCGTTCGCGTCACCTCGCCAACCGGTGCAGAGAATGGCAAAAACGGGTCGTCCAAATGAGCCGGGCAAATAATAAGAAGGCGGGTCTATGACATCCTTGAGCAGTCATCACCAAGACAAGGCGACGTTTCTTGAGCGCCTGATCTTCAACAATCGCCCGGCAGTCATCGTCATCTGCCTGCTGGTGAGTATTTTCCTGTTCTGGCAGGCGACGCTGATTCGTCCGTCCACCAGCTTCGAAAANATGATCCCGCTCGAGCATCCATTCATTCAAAAGATGATGGAGCACCGCAACGATCTGGCGAACCTGGGCAACACGGTGCGCATTTCCGTTGAAGCCACCGATGGCGACATTTTCTCCAAGGAATACATGGAGACCCTGCGTCAGATCAACGACGAAGTGTTCTACATNTCGGGCGTCGACCGCTCGGGCCTCAAGTCGCTGTGGAGCCCCAGCGTACGCTGGACCGAGGTGACGGAGGAGGGCTTTGCCGGCGGTGAAGTGATCCCGCAAAGCTACAACGGCTCGCCGCAAAGCCTCGACCAGTTGCGCAACAATGTGCTCAAGTCCGGCCAGGTCGGGCGCCTGGTGGCCAACGACTTCAAGTCGAGCATCGTCGACATTCCGTTGCTGGAGTCCTACCCGGACCCGCAGGATCAGGGCAAATTGCTGGCCCTGGACTACCGCAAGTTCTCCCATGAACTCGAAGACAAGATCCGCGACAAGTTTGAAGCGCAAAACCCCAACGTCAAAATCCACATCGTCGGCTTTGCCAAGAAGGTCGGCGACCTGATTGATGGCCTGGTCATGGTGGTGATGTTCTTTGGTATCGCGTTCGTCATCACCCTGATTCTGCTGCTGTGGTTCACCAACTGCCTGCGCAGCACCGTCGCGGTATTGAGCACGACATTGGTGGCGGTGGTCTGGCAACTCGGGCTGATGCACTTTTTCGGTTTCGGCCTCGATCCGTATTCGATGCTGGTGCCGTTCCTGATTTTCGCCATCGGTATTTCCCATGGCGTGCAGAAGATCAACGGTATTGCGCTGCAATCCAGTGAGGCTGACAACGCGCTGACCGCGGCGCGACGCACGTTCCGGCAACTGTTCCTGCCGGGGATGATCGCGATTCTCGCCGACGCCGTGGGCTTTATCACGCTGCTGATCATCGATATCGGCGTAATCCGCGAGCTGGCCATCGGCGCCTCCATCGGCGTGGCGGTGATCGTGTTCACCAACCTGATCCTGCTGCCGGTGGCGATCTCCTACGTCGGCATCAGCCAGCGCGCCATCGCCAAGAGTAAAAAGGACGCGCACCGCGAACACCCGTTCTGGCGCCTGCTGTCCAAATTCGCCAGCCCCAAGGTCGCGCCGGTGTCTGTTTTGCTCGCGCTGATCGCCTTCGGTGGCGGCCTCTGGTACAGCCAGAACCTCAAGATTGGCGATCTGGACCAGGGCGCACCGGAACTGCGCCCGGACTCGCGCTACAACAAGGACAACAATTTCATCATCAGCAACTACTCCACCAGTTCCGACGTGCTGGTGGTGATGGTCAAAACCCGTGCTGAAGGCTGTTCGCGCTATGAAGCCATGGCGCCCATCGACCAACTGATGTGGAAGATGCAGAACACCGAGGGCGTGCAGTCGGCGATCTCACTGGTGACCGTGTCCAAGCAAATGATCAAGGGGATGAACGAGGGCAACCTCAAATGGGAAACCTTGTCGCGCAACCCTGACGTACTGAACAACTCTATTGCCCGTGCCGATGGCCTGTACAACAACAATTGCTCGCTGGCGCCGGTGCTGGTGTTCCTCAACGACCACAAGGCCGAAACCCTCGACCGTGCGGTACATGCCGTGCAGGACTTCGCCAAGGAGAACAACAAGGACGGCCTGGAATTTATCCTCGCCGCCGGTAACGCCGGGATCGAAGCCGCCACCAACGAGGTCATCAAGGAGTCGGAGCTGACCATTCTGATCCTGGTCTACCTGTGCGTGGCCACCATGTGCATGATCACCTTCCGCTCGTGGGCCGCCACCCTGTGCATCGTGTTGCCGCTGGTGCTGACCTCGGTGCTCGGTAACGCCCTGATGGCCTTCATGGGCATCGGCGTGAAAGTCGCGACCCTGCCGGTCGTGGCGCTAGGGGTGGGGATTGGCGTGGATTACGGCATCTACATCTACAGCCGTCTGGAAAGCTTCCTGCGTGCCGGCTTGCCGTTGCAAGAGGCTTACTACCAAACGCTCAAGTCCACCGGCAAAGCCGTGCTGTTCACCGGCCTGTGCCTGGCAATCGGCGTGTGCACCTGGATCTTCTCGGCCATCAAGTTCCAGGCCGACATGGGCTTGATGCTCACCTTCATGCTGCTGTGGAACATGTTCGGCGCGCTGTGGCTGTTGCCGGCGCTCGCGCGGTTCCTGATCAAGCCCGAGAAACTGGCGGGGCAGAAGGGCAACTCGTTGTTCGCGCACTGATCCCTGGCTGAAATAGAAAAGCCGCAACCTGGGTTGCGGCTTTTTTACATCTGAGGATTCACACAACCCTTTGTAGGAGCCGGCTTGCTGGCTCCTACAGGGGATTGCGTTGGTTAAGAGGGATCCGTGCCGAGCACGACGTTCAGCGCACTGCGCGCATCGTCGAGCTGAACGAGGGTCGCATGCCGCGCACCCAGCGCATCGCGGTTCTCGATCGCTGTAAGGATCGCTTTGTGCCTAGGCAGCGCCAGTTCATGCAGGTTCGGCCGCTGGTTGGAATGCTTCAATGCTTCGGCGATTGCCACCGACAGCATGTTGCACAGGTTGGCCAGTAGATCGTTGTGGGTCGCATCGGCGATGCGGCTATGGAAATCCAGGTCCGGCTGCAACAGCGCTTCAGGCGTCGGCGCGGCTTCCATGCGTTGGTAGGCTTCACCGATGGAGGCGATGTCCGCATCGGTTGCGAACTGCGCGGCGAGGGCGGCAGCAGCGGGTTCGATGATGCTGCGCACGCTGGTCAGTAAATCGAAGAACTCATTCTGCGGACTGCTTTGCATCAGCCAGTGCAGCACATCCGGGTCGAGCATGTGCCATTCCTTGCGCTGCTTGACCACGGTGCCGACCCGCGGACGGGAATACACCAGGCCTTTGGCAACCAGCACCCGGGTGGCTTCGCGCAGCACCGGGCGGCTGACCGCGTACTCCTCGCACAACAGGGCTTCGGCGGGCAGTTTGTCACACGGTTTGAAGCGCCCGGAAACGATCTGCATGCCCAATTCCTGGACGATGCGCGAGTGCATGCTTTTGCGGTCGGAGGGTTTGCGGTAATCCATGGGGAACGGCGCGATCCTGTGCGATGGAGATGCCGCGCATGATAACAGGCGCGGCGCAATCTTGAGGCAAGTGCAAATCAAATGTGGGAGCGAGCTTGCTCGCGATGGCGGTATGTCAGACACCATAGATGTTGAATGTCAGGCCGCTTTCGCGAGCAAGCCCGCTCCCACAGGGGGATTTGATTAGTGAGAGTGGCGGGGCACTTCGGAGCCGCGGCAGCCGACCAGGAAGTCGAAATCGCAGCCCTGATCCGCTTGCAGCACGTGGTCGATGTACAGCTGACGGTAGCCCCCGACGATCAGCTTCTGCGGCGGCGCCAGGTCGGCCATGCGCGCGGCCAGCTCTGCGTCGGGGATGTCCAGGTGCAAACGCCCNTTGGCGCAATCGAGTTCAATCCAGTCGCCTTCCTTCACCGTGGCCAGCGGGCCGCCGGCAGCGGCTTCCGGCGCCACGTGCAGCACCACCGTGCCGTAGGCGGTGCCGCTCATGCGCGCGTCGGAAATACGCACCATATCGGTCACGCCCTGGGCCAGCAGTTTGGCCGGCAAACCCATATTGCCGACTTCGGCCATGCCCGGGTAGCCCTTGGGTCCGCAGTTTTTCATGACCAGGATCGAGTTGGCATCCACGTCCAGCGCCGGGTCGTTGATGCGCGCCTTGTACATGTCGAAGTCCTCGAACACCACCGCCCGCCCGCGATGCTGCATCAATTCGGCACTGGCTGCGGATGGCTTGAGCACTGCACCNAGGGGCGCGAGGTTGCCGCGCAGCACGCAGATGCCACCGTCAGCGCGGATCGGGTTGTCGAGGGTGCGGATCACTTCGTCCTGGCCGTAGATCGGCGAGTCCTTGGTGTTCTCGCCCAGGGACTTGCCGTTGACGGTCAAAGCATTCGGGTGCGGGATCAGGTTGGCTTCGCCGAGGCGGCGCAATACCGCTGGAAGGCCGCCGGCGTAGTAGAACTCTTCCATCAGGAAGCGCCCGGACGGTTGCAGGTCGACAATGGTTGGCATGCCGCGACCGATGCGGGTCCAGTCATCGAGGTCGAGCTCGACGCCGATACGCCCGGCAATGGCTTTCAAGTGGATCACCGCGTTGGTCGAGCCGCCGATGGCCGCATTCACGCGGATCGCGTTTTCAAACGCTTCCTTGGTGAGGATCTTCGACAGCTTCAAGTCTTCGCGCACCATCTCCACCGCGCGCATGCCGGACATGTGCGCCAGCACGTAACGCCGCGCATCCACCGCCGGGATCGCCGCGTTGTGGGGCAGGGAAGTGCCCAGTGCCTCGGCCATGCACGCCATGGTCGACGCGGTGCCCATGGTGTTGCAGGTGCCCGCCGAGCGCGACATGCCACCCTCGGCCGCGAGGAAATCGTCCAGGGTAATCGTGCCGGCCTTGACCTGTTCGCTGAGCTGCCACACCACGGTGCCCGAGCCGATGTCCTGGCCCTTGTGCTTGCCGTTGAGCATCGGCCCGCCGGTGACCACGATGGCCGGCACGTCGCAACTGGCCGCGCCCATCAGCAAGGCCGGGGTGGTTTTGTCACAGCCGGTCAACAGCACTACGCCGTCGATGGGGTTGCCGCGAATGGCTTCTTCCACATCCATGCTCGCCAGGTTGCGGGTGAGCATGGCGGTGGGGCGCAGGTTGGATTCGCCGTTGGAGAACACCGGGAATTCCACGGGGAAGCCACCGGCCTCGATCACTCCGCGTTTGACGTGCTCGGCAATCTGGCGGAAATGCGCGTTGCACGGGGTCAGCTCAGACCAGGTATTGCAGATACCGATGATCGGTTTTCCGTGGAACTGATGGTCGGCGATGCCCTGGTTCTTCATCCAGCTGCGGTACATAAAGCCGTTCTTGTCGGCGGTGCCGAACCACTGGGCGGAGCGGAGGGCGGGCTTNTTATCAGACATGATCGATTCTCTTATTGTATGACTATATTGTTCGAGCTAAGGCGTAACATAAGCGCAATTTCGCCGCTTTGGAAGTGTTGTTGGTTAATTAGTATTACTATATAGTCGCTTTCAACGGAGGGATGGCCCTGGCTGTTTTCAGCGAGAGGCGTCCCCCGAGGTTCTATAAAAACAACAATCGGAGATCGACCCCATGAGCCAGGAACTGCGGCTTATTCGGCGCATCACGCTGAAACTGATTCCCTTCCTGATCCTGCTGTACCTGATCGCCTATGTGGACCGCTCGGCAGTGGGCTTTGCCAAGTTGCACATGGGCGCCGACGTCGGTATCGGTGACGCCGCGTATGGCCTGGGCGCGGGGCTGTTCTTCATTGGCTACTTCCTGTTCGAGATCCCCAGCAACCTGATGCTCGACCGCTTCGGTGCCCGGCGCTGGTTTGCCCGCATCATGCTCACGTGGGGCGCCATCACCATCGGCATGGCATTCGTGCAGGGCCCCCACAGCTTCTATGTGATGCGCTTTTTGCTCGGCGCGGCGGAAGCCGGGTTCTTTCCGGGCGTTCTCTACTACATCACCCAATGGTTTCCGGTACGCCATCGCGGCAAGATTCTCGGGCTGTTCATCCTGTCCCAACCCATCGCGATGATGATCACCGGCCCGGTGTCCGGCGGCTTGCTGGGCATGGACGGCATTCTTGGGCTGCACGGCTGGCAGTGGCTGTTTATCGTGATCGGCACCCCGGCGCTGCTGCTCACCTGGCCCGTGCTGCGCTACCTTCCGGACGGCCCCCAGCAAGTCAAATGGATGGACCAGGCCGAGAAAGACTGGCTGACCGGCGAGCTGAAAAAGGACCTTGAGGCCTACGGCCAGACCCGTCACGGCAATCCGCTGCACGCCCTGAAAGACACACGCGTGTTGTTGCTGGCGCTGTTCTACCTGCCGGTGACCTTGAGCATTTATGGGCTGGGGCTGTGGCTGCCGACGTTGATCAAGCAGTTCGGCGGCAGTGACCTGGTCACCGGGTTCATCTCCGCGGTGCCGTACATCTTCGGCATCATCGGCCTGCTGATCATCCCGCGCAGTTCCGACCGTTTGAACGACCGCTACGGCCACCTCGCCGTGCTCTATGTGCTCGGCGCCATCGGCCTGTTCCTCAGCGCCTGGCTGAGTGTGCCGGTGCTGCAAATGGCCGCGCTGTGCCTGGCGGCGTTTGCGCTGTTTTCCTGCACGGCGGTGTTCTGGACCTTGCCGGGCCGGTTCTTTGCCGGTGCGAGTGCGGCGGCGGGCATTGCGCTGATCAATTCGGTGGGCAACCTCGGCGGCTACATCGGTCCGTTCGTGATCGGTGCACTGAAGGAATACACCGGCAACCTGGCCTCGGGGCTGTACTTCCTGTCGGGGGTGATGGTGTTTGGGTTGGTGTTGACCGGCGTGGTGTATAGGTTGCTTGAACGTAAGCATGTTCTGTCGGCCGACCAGTTCGCCGCCAGTGCCCGAGGCGCGACCCGTACCTGACACACATTTTGTGATCCCCNGTGGGAGCTAGCCTGCTAGCGATGGCGGACCGTCAGTCACATTAACGTTGGATGTGCCGCCATCATCGCGAGCAGGCTCGCACACACTNGCCAGTGGTGTTTTGAATAACAGGAGAAAATCCATGCGTTTAGTGCAGTTCGAACTGAGTAACGGCGAGCGTCGCGTAGGCGTCGTCGAGGAGGGGCTGATCCGCGAAGTGCAGGATGCGCGCACCGTCCGGGACCTGGCCCTGGCGGCGATCGAGGCAGGCGTCAATCTGCAGCAGCAGGTGAAAGCCCTGGGCCTGGGCATTAGCCATGACTACGCAGAGCTGCTGGCCCAACTGCGGATCCTCCCTCCGCTGGATCACCCGGACCCGGCGCACATGTTGATCAGCGGCACCGGCCTGACCCACCTGGGCAGTGCTTCGGCGCGAGACAAGATGCACAAGCAAGTCGGTGACGACAGCGCCATGACCGACACCCTGCGCATCTTCAAATGGGGCGTGGAGGGCGGCAAACCCGCCGCCGGCCAAGCGGGCGTACAACCCGAATGGTTCTACAAGGGCGACGGCAGCATCGTCGTGCGTCCGGGCCAGCCATTCCCGCTGCCACCCTTTGCCGAAGACGCGGGGGAAGAGCCTGAACTCAGTGGTCTCTACGTCATCGGTCACGACGCCAANCCTTATCGCCTTGGCTTCGCCGTAGGCAACGAGTTTTCCGACCATGTGATGGAGCGCAAGAACTACCTGTACCTGGCTCACTCCAAACTGCGCAGTTGCAGCTATGGCCCCGAATTGCGCGTGGGCGAGTTGCCCCAGCACCTGGCGGGCACCAGCCGCATCCTGCGCGACGGAGAAGTGATCTGGCAGAACGAATTCCTCAGTGGCGAGGCCAACATGTGCCACAGCCTGGAAAACCTCGAATACCACCACTTCAAATACCGCCAGTTCCTCACGCCGGGCGATGTGCACATCCATTTCTTCGGCACTGCGACCCTGTCCTTTGCCGACGGCATTCGCACCCGACCGGGTGATGTGTTCGAGATCAGTCAGGCCGAGTTCGGCGCACCGTTGATCAACGGGATCGCACCGGTTGAAGCAGCGTTCGAGCCCGGCACCGTCGGCACCCTTTAAAGGAGACACCCATGACCCGGATTCTTGGTCACAACTACATTGGCGGCCTGCGCAGCGCGACCGGCACCGTCAAACTGCAGAGCGTCGATGCCAGCACCGGCGAAGCCTTGCCTCATGATTTCTTCCAGGCCACGCCTGAGGAAGTCGATGCGGCGGCCAAGGCCGCTGCGGCGGCTTACCCGGCTTACCGCAGCCTGAGCGCTGAACGTCGCGCGCAATTTCTCGATGCGATTGCCGATGAACTCGACGCCTTGGGCGATGACTTCGTCGCGGTGGTCTGCCGCGAAACGGCATTGCCGGCCGGACGTATTCAAGGCGAACGCGGGCGCACCAGCGGGCAGATGCGTCTGTTCGCCAAAGTGCTGCGTCGCGGTGATTTCTACGGCGCGCGAATCGATCAGGCCTTGCCGGATCGCCAGCCGCTGCCCCGTCCGGACCTGCGTCAATACCGCATCGGCCTTGGGCCCGTCGCGGTGTTTGGTGCGAGCAACTTTCCGTTGGCGTTCTCCACCGCAGGGGGCGACACCGCGTCGGCGCTGGCCGCCGGTTGCCCGGTGGTATTCAAGGCTCACGGCGGCCACATGGCCACTGCCGAACTGGTCGCTGATGCGTTGATTCGCGCGGCGGAAAAAACCGGCATGCCGGCCGGTGTGTTCAACATGATCTACGGCGGCGGAGTCGGCGAAGCGCTGGTCAAACACCCTGCGATTCTGGCGGTCGGTTTTACCGGTTCACTGAAGGGTGGCCGCGCGTTGTGCGACATGGCTGCCGCACGTCCACAACCGATCCCGGTGTTCGCCGAGATGTCGAGCATCAACCCGGTGATTGTGTTGCCCCAGGCGTTGCAGGCTCGCGCNGACACCGTCGCCCGTGACCTGACCGCTTCGGTGGTGCAGGGTTGCGGTCAGTTCTGCACAAATCCCGGTCTGGTCATCGGGATTCGCTCGCCGCAATTCAGCGCGTTTGTGCAGCAGGTGGCAGGCCTCATCGGCGATCAGCCGGCGCAAACCATGCTCAATGCCGGGACGTTGGGAAGCTATGGCAACGGCCTGCAAAAACTCCTTGCTCACCCGGGCATCGAGCATCTGGCCGGCAGCCCACAGCAAGGCAATCAGGCGCATCCGCAGTTGTTCAAGGCTGACGTCAGCCTGTTGATCAATGGCGATGCAGTGCTGCAGGAAGAAGTGTTCGGCCCGACCACGGTGTTTGTCGAAGTGGCGGATCAGGCGCAACTCAGTGCCGCGTTGAACGGCCTGCACGGGCAGCTGACGGCGACGATCATTGGTGAGCCGGCGGACTTCGAACAGTTCGGCGAGCTGACGGCGTTGCTGGAGCAAAAGGTCGGACGGATCCTGCTCAATGGNTACCCNACCGGTGTTGAAGTGTGCGATTCGATGGTCCACGGTGGCCCATACCCGGCGACCTCCGATGCCCGTGGCACATCGGTGGGCACGTTGGCGATTGATCGCTTCCTGCGGCCGGTGTGTTTCCAGAACTATCCCGACAGCCTGCTGCCAGAACCGTTGAAGAACGCCAACCCGCTGCGAATCCAGCGTCTGGTGGACGGCAAGTCTTCCCGCGACGCCCTCTAACAGCCAAGCACAATCCCTGTGGGAGCGGGCTTGCCCGCGATGACGGACTAACCATCAACAACAATGTTGACTGTTCAATCGCTATCGCGGGCAAGCCCGCTCCCACAGTATTTAGTGTCATCAGCAAGTTTTGTGACCGGCACAAACCCGCCCCCACATTGAGCTATCATTGCGTCTTTCCCATTCAAAGATTGACTGCCATGACTGCCGCAACCGACACCTTGCTCGCCACCCTCGAACACTGCGATATGGTGGAAATCGACGGGCTGCACGCCTTCGAATTCTCCCTCGATGAAGACGACAATCTGCACATCGAATGCCTCGACGGTCGCGTGTCAAAACACTGGGAGTTCACCCCGGCCGAGGTCGAGGCCGCAACCTTCGATCCAACCCTGCAAAGCTGGCTGATCACCGGTGCTTCCGGCGAGCACCGGTTGGTGTGCATGACCGCATTTCGCGGTGATGACGACGAGGAAGAAGAGCGTGAGGATGCATAAGCTCTGGCCATTTTTGATGGCCGGCAGCATCGGCGCGATGGGCATTGAGGCTGCATCGGCCGACGACTATCAGTTGCTGGTCGGTTCCTACACGGCGGGGCAGAGCGAGGGTATTTATCGCCTGAATTTCGACAGCGCCACCGGGCAGATCAACCCCAAGCCGCTGCAAGTGGTCACCAGTGAAAATCCGTCGTGGCTGACCGTTTCCAAGGATCAGCAGCGCCTGTTCGTGGTCAACGAGAACGGCCCGGGCCAGAAAGACCCGGTCGGGCGCGTCAGCAGCTACAGCATTGACCCGCAGAGCCATCAGCTCACCCTGATCAACCAGGTGCAGAGCCTGGGCAACGAGCCGACCCATTCGAGCCTCAGCGGTGACGCCAGTCATTTGTTCGTCAGCAACTATTCGGTGGTTGAAGATCCGGGTGGCACGCTGGCGGTGTTGCCGGTGGGCGCCGATGGCACGCTCAAGCCGGTGGTGCAGCTGAGCAGTCACCCGTCGAGCCGGGTCAATCCCGAGCGGCAGATGTCGGCGCATGTGCATTCGACGGTTTCCTCGCCGGACGGCAAGTACGTGTTCTCCAATGACCTGGGCGCCGACAGGATTTTTGTCTACCGCTTCGATCCGAAGGCCAACCCGCAGCTGCCGCTGGTTGCCGCCACCCCGGCGTCCGTCCAGTTGCCCGCCGGCAGCGGGCCGCGCCACTTGCTGTTCAGCGCCGATGGCAAGCATGCCTGGCTGACCACCGAGATGAGCGCTCAGGTTGCGGTGTTCGATTACCAGAACGGCAAGCTTGAGCAAACCCAGATGGTTGATCTGGCCGCGGGCCAGCCTGTCTCCGACAAGGCCGCCGCTGCGCTGCACGCCTCGGCCGATGGCAAGTTCCTCTACGTCAGCTACCGTGGCACCGCCAATCAGCTGCTGGTGTTTGCCATCGATCCTGCGACCGGCCACCTCAAGGAGCTGCAGCGTCGTTCGGTGGAAGGTGATCACCCGCGCGAGTTCAGCCTCGACCCGAGTGGCCAGTTTTTGCTGATTGCCAATCAAAAGAGCAACCAGATTGTCGTGGTCGAACGCGATGCCAAGACCGGTCTGTTGGGTAAAACCGTACAGAAACTGCCGATGGATGCCCCGAGCGACCTCAAGTTCCTGGTGCGTCATTAGGCCGCAGGCCCCGGTTGATGGGGCCTGCATCCTTGTATTAATGAGGCTGATATCTGCTAATGCTACAAAAGATTTCAAGGCGCCAACCACGAGGGTTAAGTTTGCTCCACGGCCCCACCGGGCAAGCAAGCCAACTGAATCCGAGGAATACCGCCATGAACTTCAATCTCTTCTCCGTCATCGCCGCTTCTGCCATCTCCGCCACCGTTGCTCTGCCAGCCAGCGCCAGCGTTGAAATCAGCGACAAAAAATCCCACACCCAGAGCTACACCCAGAAATACCTGCAACAGAGCGCCAACTTCTACGCGGCACTGGATCACAAGACCCAAGCCTGAAATTCAAGCCCTGCACCTTTTATGCAGGAGCGAAGTCACTTGCGCCGATCGGGCTGAAAAGCGTCGAGAAACCTGAGTGATGTCGCTCCTGCATAACGCGTTTACGACAGCATCACATTGCCATCAATCAAGCGCTTGATCTCACATAGCCACGCGTTTAGATTTGACGCTGAGTTTTTGACTCCTTTTCTAATAACAAGGATCGACAGCATGGCGATGCGTCTGGCAGTGGTTCTTCTGTTTCTCTATTCCACCCCCATTCTTTCGGCTGCCCAGCCCGTTCCAGACGAGCCGGATGCGGCCCGCGAGCGCTTGATGAGTTTTATTGAAGACTGAAATAGACTGGCTTAATGATTAACGAAGCTGATGGTGACTATGGAAAACCCTGAGTGGTTGTCACCGCTTTTTTGATCGATTCTGTGGGCTCTGAAACATGCCCACGGAGAACACCATGGCCAGCTCAATCATCACTTCTGCCAAATACGGCGCCTACCTGGCCATAGGTCTTTACGTGGCCCTGGTCTTGGTCGTCAGCGTTTCGTCTCAATTGCAGCACACCGTTGAAGCACCCATTCAGGTCGCTTATCCCGCCATCCAGTTCGAACACCGCGCTCAAAACGTGCAGGTCGATCACGAGGACTTGGCGGGAGTGGCGGGGGCATGAAAGGGGGCAAACTCTGGGTCATCGCCTTCTTGGCGTTCATGACCAATGGCGCATCCCTGTTGGGGATAGGGCAGGGTTCAGCAGGTTCCGTTGCGCGGTCCATCGAAGCCAATCACAACCTGGCGCGAAACATTGAAACCGCAAAATCGCTTGGGCTGCTGGCAGGCAATCCGCCTATCAAGCGCCAAGACGATTTTTTCGGGCCGTTCCAGGTGGATTGCTCGGTGCTGGAAATGTGTGAAGTGTTCGCCTAAGAGCCAGCGGCCACTGGGTGTTCGATTACTTCTGCATCACGCCTACAAACAACGTCGACTCCAAAAACCGCTGCAACCACGCCTGCAACCGCACATAAGGCGTCTGCCCGAACCACTCGCGATCGACATGGGCGAATTGCCGTATGAACGGCATCAATGCCACATCCGCCAGACTCGGATGCCCGCCCAGCAAGTAGTCGCGTCCCTCCAGCAACTCATCCAGCTTGCGCAAGAACACCTCACCCGCAGCACGATAGGTTTCCATCGGCTGCTCGGGGTAACGCTCGGCGTACTTGTAGCGATTCAGATGCACCTTGAACGCCTGATCGTTCTCTTCGATCAACGCGACCATCAGCTGTTGCCCGGCAGAATCATCCTTGAGCAACCAGTCCTGCGGGTCGTTCTGCGCCAAGGCCCAGTGCATGATCGCCAGGCTTTCATCGATCACCTGACCGTCGACACTCAGCACCGGGACCGTGCCCTTGGCCGAGAGCTCGAGCATCTCGGCAGGCTTTGCTTTCAGGCTGACCTCGACAATCTGTACCGCAACGCCTGAATAGCGCAGGGCCATGCGCGCTCGCATGGCGTAAGGGCAGCGGCGGAACGAGTACAGCTTGCTCACTTGACCTCCAGGGTGCTCAAGCCATTGCCCTGGCGCTTGACCTGGATCTGCACCGGGATGCGCTCGTGCATTTCCTGCACGTGAGAGATCACCGCCACCTTGCGGCCTTGTGCCTGCAGGCCGTCCAAGGCGTCCATCGCCAATTGCAGCGATTCCGGGTCGAGGCTGCCAAAGCCTTCGTCGATAAACAGCGACTCGATTTTCAACGTACTCGACGCCATCGACGCCAAGCCCAGCGCCAGCGCCAGCGACACCAGGAACGTCTCGCCGCCCGACAACGANTGCACCGAGCGCAATTCGTCGCCCATCTCCGTATCCATCACCAGCAACCCGAGCATGCTGCCGCCACGCTTGAGACGGTAGCGGCGCACCAGCTGGCGCAGTTGCACGTTGGCGTGGTGCACCAACAGGTCGAGGTTGTAGGCCTGGGCGATCTTGCGGAAGGTGTCGCCGGTGGCCGAGCCGATCAGCGCATTCAGGCGTGCCCAGCGCTGCCACTCGTCATACGCCTTGGCGATATGCTCGGCCAACACTTGGTTGGCATTCTGCCGACGCTGATCCTCGGCCTGTTCGGCACGCAGTTCGGCGCACCGGTGTTCGCTGGCGGCGAACAGGTTTTGCAGGTCTGTCAGAGCCGTGGCGAGTTGTTCGGCGTCGAGATTGCCATTGTGTTGCGCCTGATGATTGAGCAGGCGCTGATCCCGTTCCTGCAAGCGCACGTTGGCCTGTTCGATGGCTTTTTCGCTTTGCTGCAAGTGCTGTCGCAGTTCGCTGATTTGCTGGTCGTCGACGCTCAGCAGCGCTTCCAGTCCGCCATCGTCGAGCTCTGGATGCAAGGCGCGCCAGTCGGCAATCTTTGCGCTCAGGTCGCGGTCTTCGGTTTCCAGGGCCAGCAGGCGCTCTTGTCTGGCTTTGAGTTCAGCGGCCAGTTCGACTAACCGCGTGCGCACGGTTTGCAGTTCCTGATGGGCCGTTGCCTGGGCATTGCGCGCCTGTTCGACGGCTTGATCCAGTCGCTGTTGCCAGTGTTCGGCGCTGCTGTGTTCGCCCAGCAATTGCGTCAGCCGTTCCTGGCAAGCCTGCTGTTGCTCGGCAAGGACGGTGAATTGCTGTTGCGCCGCTTCCAGTGCCTGGGCGCGGGCCAGTTGGCGGTCCTGTTCTTTTTCCAGTGTCTGTTGGCGTTGTTGCTGTTCACTGAGCTCATCGCGTTGCTGATCGAGTTGCTCCAGGCGCTGGGCGATCTGCCGGTCGAGTTGCATGAAGGTCGCGGCGGGTTCGTTGCGCAAGGCCTCCAGTGTCTCGCCCGGGAGCAGGGTGCTGAAGGCGCTCAGCTCTTCGTCCAGGCGCTGGCGATCACTGCCCAGCTCACGCTGTTGGTTACTCAAGTGCTGCGTCGCTTGCTGGCTTGCCGCTTCGGCACTGCGCAGTTGTTGCTGAAGGCGAGCCGCGTCCTGTTGCAAGGTGAGCAGGGCGGTTTGCCGTTGTTCATCCTGGGTGATGCTCTGGTTCAACTGGCTGTTTTGCTGCGCCAGCCAACCGTCTCGTTTGCTCGCGTCCTGAGCCAGCAGTTGCGTCGACAACGAATGCGCTTCGAGGCTCGGCGTCAGGCCTTGTTGCTGGGTGGCGAGTTGCTCCTGCTGCTGCAGGAACTCCTTTTGCTGGGCGATCAAACCGCCGACTTCGCCACGCAAATCGGTGAGTTTCTCTTTCAGCAGGTCAACGGCCTTCTGCGCGTTGGCCTGCTCGCTTTCATCGTGGCGACCGAGGCTTTGCAGTAACGCTTCGGGTTGATGATAAGGGTGGTCGGGGCTGCCGCAGACCGGGCAGGGCTGATCGTCCTGCAACTGTGCGCGCAGTTCTTCGACGCTGGCGCTGCGGGCCAGACGCTGACGTTCCAGTAGTTCGCGAGTGACGGTGAGGGTCTGTTCGGCGACGACCAGGTCGTTCTTGGTCTTCACACCGTCCTGGGTCAGGCGATCACGTTCCTGCTGAGCGCTGAGCTGGCGTTGCGAAAGCTCGGCGCTGCGCTTGTCGATCTCCTGCTGGCTGGCCCACAGCCGTGTCAGTTCTTCAAACGCCCGCAGTTGTTTGCGGTTGTCCTGCAACAGGTTGCCCAGCAGCTGGATCTGTTCGGCCACGGCTTCGGGCTCGGCACCGGCCTCTTTATAAAGCACTTCCAGATGCTGCTTTTGAGCCGCCAGTTCTTCGCCGGCACGTGCGGCGCTTTGCTCAAGGGCTGCCAGTTCAGCCTGGCCCTTGTTCAAGCGATTGCCGATCAGCATCAGCTGTTGCAGGCGATCACGGTAGGCATTCCACGCCTCGCTCAACGGCGCTAAATGCGTGCTTTGCTCAAGCTCCCCGGCAATCCGCTCCAGACGTGCAGCCACCTGTTTTTGTTGCTCGAGCAGGCCCTGAATCGTGTTCTGCCCTTGAGTGCTGGCCAGTTCCGCCTGTTGCTTGTGCTCTGCACTCACACTGACGTCTTTGACCAGCCGGGCGAGGGTGCTTTGCTCTTCAAAGGCCTGGCGCAGCAACGGAGCTTTTGCCGTGTGTTGGCGTTGGGCTTCGACCAGCGCGGTCTGCGCAGCGCTCAAGCTCTGTTCGAGTTGCGCCTGCCGCTCGCTCAACTCGGCTTGCTGTTGGGTGTGCTGCTGAATCTGCGCCGCCAACGGGGTGAGCTGGGTGGTGAGTTCAGTCTTGCGGGCGAACTGGTGCCGTTGCGGGGCCAGTTGCTCCAGGCGAGTCAGCTTCAACCGCTCGCCGGCCAGGCTTTCCCAATGCTGCCGGGCGCTGGTCAGCTGTTCGGTGGCGCTCTGTTGCTCGTCCTGCAATTGCCGCAGGTCCTTGAGCCAGGTGTGCTGCAATTCAAGCTGTTTGAGCTGCGCTTGCTGGGTCTTGAGTTGCTGCTGCGCCTCGTTGAAGCGCTCATCCAGCTCAGCCCGGGCTTCGGGGGACAGCGGCGTCACGCCCGTGGCCTGGTCCTGCAACAGCTTGTGCGCTTCACGCGCCTCTTTGGCCTTGTCGAAGGCGCGACGGCCCAACTGGGTGTAGAGCGCGGTGTCGGTGAGCTTTTCCAGCAGCTCGCTGCGCTCGTTATCGTTGGCCTTGAGGAAGGCACTGAATTCGCTTTGCGCCAGCAACACCGCGCGGGTGAACTGTTCGAAATTCAGGCCCAGGGCCAGTTCTAGCTGGGTTTTGAACTCGACTTTCTGACTGGCCAACAACTGATCCTGATCGATGTCGCGCAGACTCTGACGGCTGGCTTGCAGCTTGCCGCCGGCCTTTTCCCGGGCGCGATTGGCTTCCCAGCGCGCGCGGTAACGACGACCGCTGATGCCGACGAAATCCACTTCCGCATAGCCTTCGCCGGTGCCACGACGCAGCAAGGTACGCGGGTCGCCGGTGCTGATTTCGCCATCGGCGTCCGGTGCCTTGGCAGACACCTGGGCGTTGCTCAACCGAGGAACGGTACCAAACAGGGCGAGGCACAAGGCGTCGAGCAAGGTGCTTTTGCCCGCGCCGGTCGGCCCGGTGATCGCGAACAGGCCGGCACTCGCCAAGGGCTCGGCGGTAAAGTCGATTTCAAACGGGCCTGCCAGGGAGGCGAGGTTTTTCAGGCGGATGGCGAGGATCTTCATGGCTGTTCGCTCTCCATCTGCACATCCTGCAACAGCTCGGCAAAGTCCTTCAGCGTTTGCTCATCGACCTCGCTGCCGTAGCTGTCCTGCCAGGCGCGACTGAACAGCTCCTGAGGCGTGAGCTGGTCNAGTTCAATCA
>NZ_NMOJ01000169.1 GCF_002251635.1 Pseudomonas mandelii | reverse complement strand
AAGCGCTTGGGTTAGAATGCCCTCCTTTTCTGCCCCCGATCCTTGAGGACCGCCATGTTCAGCCGTGATTTGACTATTGCCAAGTACGACGCCGATCTCTTTGCCGCCATGGAGCAAGAAGCCGTGCGCCAGGAAGAGCACATTGAGCTGATCGCTTCGGAAAACTACACCAGCCCTGCGGTTATGGAGGCTCAAGGTTCGGTTCTGACCAACAAGTACGCCGAAGGCTACCCAGGCAAGCGCTACTACGGCGGTTGCGAGTACGTCGACGTGGTTGAGCAACTGGCCATCGATCGCGCCAAGGAACTGTTCGGCGCCGATTACGCCAACGTCCAGCCACACGCCGGCTCCCAAGCCAACAGCGCCGTGTACCTGGCCCTGCTGCAAGGCGGCGACACCATCCTGGGCATGAGCCTGGCCCACGGTGGTCACCTGACCCACGGCGCCAGCGTTTCCTCCTCCGGCAAGCTGTACAACGCCGTTCAATACGGTATCGATGCCAACGGCCTGATCGACTACGACGAAGTCGAGCGTCTGGCAGTTGAACACAAGCCAAAAATGATCGTGGCTGGTTTCTCTGCCTACTCGCAGATCCTGGACTTCCCGCGTTTCCGCGAAATCGCTGACAAAGTCGGCGCTTACCTGTTCGTCGACATGGCTCACGTAGCCGGTCTGGTCGCCGCAGGCGTCTACCCGAACCCGGTGCCTTTCGCTGACGTCGTGACCACCACCACGCACAAGACCCTGCGCGGTCCACGTGGCGGCCTGATCCTGGCTCGCGCCAACGCCGAGATCGAGAAGAAGCTGAACTCCGCGGTATTCCCAGGCGCCCAAGGTGGCCCGCTGGAGCACGTGATCGCGGCTAAAGCGATCTGCTTCAAAGAAGCCCTGCAGCCTGAGTTCAAGACTTACCAGGAACAAGTGGTGAAAAACGCTCAGGCCATGGCCGAAGTGTTCATCCAGCGCGGTTTCGACGTGGTGTCCGGCGGTACCAAGAACCACCTGTTCCTGCTGTCGCTGATCAAGCAGGACATCTCCGGTAAAGACGCCGACGCCGCTCTGGGCAAAGCGTTCATCACCGTGAACAAGAACTCCGTGCCAAACGACCCACGCTCCCCGTTCGTCACCTCTGGCCTGCGCTTCGGTACTCCGGCTGTGACCACTCGTGGCTTCAAGGAAGCAGAGTGCAAGGAACTGGCCGGCTGGATCTGCGACATCCTGGCTGACCTGAACAACGAAGCCGTGATCGACGCGGTTCGTGAGAAGGTCAAGGCCATCTGCAAGAAGCTGCCGGTGTACGGCGCTTAATTGCACCGCTGAACCGCAGCACTAAAAAACCGGCCAGTGATGGCCGGTTTTTTTTCGCCTTGGATTTGTAGGAGCNAGCACCACTGGTCAGACCGGCCATGCCAATCACACAATTTCCGCTTGCGATATCCCAAAAACAGCGCCTAGACTGCGCCTGCACTGGACATACCGGTAAGACCACAATAATTAAGTCCTGAATCTGATGCGCTCACTCAAGCGCACGGCAGCCAGGACACCGACCAGGATTCCTCCCATGCTCAGATGGTGCTCGCGTTCAATCTTCCTCCAAGTCGTGATTGGCCTGATGCTCGGCATCGTCTGCGGCCTGGCCCTTCCCGAATTCTCCTCGCAACTCAAACCCTTGGGTGACGGCTTTATCAAGCTGATCAAGATGCTGATTGGCCTGATCGTGTTTTGCGTAGTGGTCAGCGGTATTTCCGGCGCCGGCGACTTGAAAAAGGTCGGACGCATCGGCCTGAAATCGGTGATCTATTTCGAAATCCTGACCACCATCGCCCTGGTGATCGGTCTGGTGTTCGCGTTCACCACCGGCATCGGCAGCGGCGCGAACATTCATCTGGATCAGCTTTCCGCTGCCGACATGGGCGACATCGCCCAGCGCGGTCAGCACATGCAAACCACCTCCCAGTTCCTGATGAACCTGATCCCGACCTCGGTCATCGGCGCCTTCGCGGAGAACAACATCCTGCAAGTGCTGCTGTTTTCGGTGTTGTTCGGCAGTGCGCTGAACCTGGTAGGTGAAGCCGCTTCCGGCATCTCGCGGCTGATCAATGAACTGAGCCATGTCATCTTCCGCATCATGGGCATGATCGTACGCCTGGCGCCCATCGGCGTGTTCGGTGCCATCGCCTTCACCACCAGCACTTATGGCCTGGATTCGCTGCAACACCTGGGCAGCCTGGTGGGCTTGTTCTACCTGACCTGCTTGGCCTTNGTGNNGCTGGTGCTTGGCCTGGCAATGCGTTTGTCCGGCCTGCGGATGTGGCCNCTGCTCAAGTACCTGCGCGAAGAGCTGCTGATCGTGATGGGCACCGCGTCGTCCGACGCCGTGCTGCCACAGATCATGCGCAAACTTGAACACCTGGGCATCGGCAGCTCGACGGTCGGCCTGGTGATTCCAACCGGCTACTCGTTCAACCTCGACGGTTTCTCGATCTACCTGACCCTGGCCATCGTGTTTATCGCCAATGCCACCGGCACGCCGTTGTCGATGACCGACCTGTTGACCATTTTGCTGGTGTCGCTGATCACCTCCAAAGGTGCCCACGGGATTCCAGGCTCGGCGCTGGTGATTCTGGCGGCGACCCTCACGGCCATTCCGGCGATTCCGGTGGTGGGCCTGGTGCTGGTGCTGGCGGTGGACTGGTTCATGGGCATCGGCCGCGCGCTGACCAACCTGATCGGCAACTGTGTCGCCACCGTGGCCATTGCACGCTGGGAAAAAGACATCGATATTCAACGGGCGAACAAAGTGCTTTCCGGACAAGTGGGTTATACCTTCCAGCCGAGAAAACCTGTGGCCCCGGCGCATCAGCAGGAATTCTGAATAATCGCCGTGCCTGCCTGCGGGCAGGCACGGTCAACAACCGTTTTGGAAGCTCATGGAGCGAACAGTGATCACCTCGTCGACCGTTGTGAATTCAGTAGTAGAAAAACTCCGGGCCGCTTTGGCCCGTGGTCAGTGGCGCTCCGGCGAAATGCTGCCCGGCCAGCGCGAACTGGCCGAGCAGATGGGCATCAGTCGCCCGAGCCTGCGTGAAGCCGTGATCGTGCTGGAAACCCTTGGCCTGGTGCGCTCGATGCCTGGCAAAGGCGTGGTGGTGCTGGACGCCCATCTCAGCGACAGCCAAAGCCACGACAGCGCGCTGGCCGGCGCCAGCCTGGAAGACGTGCTGCAACTGCGCTACACCCTCGAGCCGTTTATCGTCGGCCTGGTCGCGCAGTCGATCAGCAGCAAGGAAGTCGGGCAACTGCGCCTGACCCTGATGGACATGCGCGAAGCGCTGGAAGCCAACGACNCCGAGGCCGGGGTGAACGCCTACATCGCNTTCCACGAAGAACTGTTCACGCTGACCTCGAACCCGATTTTCCAGAGCGTGGTGCAGCAGACCAGCAATGCCCTCAAGCAAAGCGCCGAGGTGCTGCGCAACTCCCCCGAGCACCTGGCTGAGCGCCTTGAAGAGAACGAAGCCGTGGTGCGCGCGATTCGCAGTAAAAACAGCGCCCAGGCCAGTGCCGAGATGCGTCGGCACATCCTTCGGGAAGGCCAGCGGATGGGCATCGAGTTGAATATCCCGGACGACAACCTCGGCAGTTAAAACTGCTTCGAACTGGAGACAGGCCATGAATAGCTTCGCCTCACCGCAAACACTCACTGCCCTGCCCTTTCCAGCGCGGGCGGACGATCTCTATTCGCGGATCTTCGACGCCATTCTCGAACAGCGCCTCACTGCGTCCAGCCGCTTTACCGAAGAAAGCCTGGCGCAGATGTTCAGCGTTCGACGCAGTGACATTCGTGGCGTGCTGACGCGCCTGTCTCATCAGCAAATCATCGTCCTACGGGCAAACCATCGACCCCGCATCGCCGCGCTTGATGCCGAGCAGACCCGGCAGACACTGCATGCCCGGCGGCTGACCGAGACCACCTTGGTGCGGCTCGCCTGCCAGCAACCTCGTGCGCAAGACTTGAACCGCCTGCATGCCCTGATCGAGAGCGAGCGCCACTGTACCGCGCGTGGCACGGCGATCCGGTTGGCCGGGGAGTTTCATTTGCAGTTGGCGGAAATGGCGGGGAATGCCCCGTTGGCGCATTTTCTGGGTAGCCTGGTGCCGCTGACTTCACTGGCGATTGCGCAGTTTGATGCGCCGGCGGAGGGTTATTGCGGGTGGCATGAGGACATTATCCATGCGGTGGAGCGTGGAGATGCCATGGCTGCAGAGGCATTGCTGAGCCGGCACTTGGATTTTCTTGAAGAGGCCTTACTGAACTCTGAATCGAGTTCAGGCCAGAATCGTGTTGCCGGGTAAATCGCCATCGCGGGCAAGCCCGCTCCNTTCCTCACCCGAAAAACCTGTGGGAGCGGGCTTGCCCGCGATGACGGCATGACAGGCGCCGATAATTCTAGTCCGCAGCCACCCGCGCAAACCCTTCCCGAATCTTCTCTTCCGGCAAATCATCGGCAATGAACACGATGACGCTTTCCCGCGCCTCGTCGTCCGCCCATTCGGTATCCCAATCGAATCCGTATAACTTCAACACGCCCTGAAACACCATCCGACGCGGCTCACCAACGATGCTCAACACACCTTTGTAGCGCAGCAATTGCTTGCCATGGTCTTCCAGCAGCTCGTTCATGAACTCGCTGAGCTTGTCGATATCCAGCGGCTTGTCGGTGCGCAGCACCAGGCTGGAGATCCGGTCGATGGAGGGCGCCTTGGCCACCGGGCGCAGGCTGACGCCGCCGAGGTCGGCATTCAGGTTGAAACCGCGCACGTCGAGCAATTCGGCCAGGTCGATCTTGCCGTGTTCGACCACACGAATCGGCGCGCGACGGTTGATGCGGGTCAGGCGTTCGCTCAGTGCGGTAAACGTCGCTTCGTCCACCAGGTCGCGCTTGCTCACCAGCAAGCGGTCGGCGAAACCGATCTGGGCCTGGGCGATGGTCTGGGTCAGGTGATGCTCGGCGTGCGCCGCATCCACCAGGGTGATGATGCCGTCGAGGATGTAACGCTCGCGCAGCTCTTCATCGATGAAAAAGGTNTGCGCCACNGGCGCCGGATCNGCCAGGCCGGTGCACTCGATCACCAGCCGGTCGAAGGCAATCTCGCCGCTGTCCAGGCGTTCAAGCAGCAGGTACAGGGCTTTGGTCAGGTCGGTGTGGATGGTGCAGCACACACAGCCGTTGGACAGGGTCATGACTTGCACCGGTTTGGCGCCCAGCAGCTGGGTGTCGATACCGGCGTCACTGAATTCGTTTTCGATCACGGCGATTTTAAGGCCGTGCTCGGCTTTAAGCAGGTGGCGCAGCAAGGTGGTTTTGCCGGCGCCGAGGAAGCCGCTGAGGATGGTTACCGGGATGGGAGAGGACAACTGGAGTCTCCTGTTTCACAAAATTAAAAAGCAACACAAAACAAATGTGGGAGCGGGCTTGCCCGCGATAGCGATTTACCATTCAACATCAATGTTGACTGATAGTCCGTCATCGCGGGCAAGCCCGCTCCCACAGGGATTGCATCAAGCCGACTGTTGCATCAACAGCACTTCGGCCCACCCTTGCCACCGTAACGGGCTTCCTGGCGTTCCCGAAAGAACGCCTTGTAGTCCATCATCGGTTTGTCCGGGTGCTTGGTTTGCATATGCTCGACGTACGTATCGTAGTCGGGCATGCCGACCATCAGGCGCGCGGCCTGACCGAGGTATTTACCGAGGCGACTGATGTCATTGAACATGGTTGCAATCCTCGATTACGCGTCCGGTACGGCCTGGAACGGGGCTTCTTTATCCGTACGCTCTTTGTTGCCCCAAGCGGCGACGCCGACTTTGAGCGCATAGAACAGGATGCTGAAGACCACGAACAGGAACAGCGCCGTCAGCGTTGCGTTGGTGTAAGCGTTGAAGATCACGTGCTGCATCTGAGTGATGTCCTTGGCCGGGGCGAGGATCTGGCCGTTGGCCAGCGCATCGCTGTATTTTTTCGCCAGCGACAGGAAGCCGATCGCCGGGTTGGCGTCGAACAGCTTGATGAAACCGGCGGTGACGGTGCAGATCAGCAGCCAGACAGCCGGCAACATGGTCACCCAGATGTAGCGTTGGCGTTTCATTTTGATCAGCACAACGGTGGCGAGCATCAGCGCAATACCGGCCAGCATCTGGTTGGAGATACCGAACAACGGCCACAAGGTGTTGATGCCGCCCAGTGGATCGATCACGCCCTGGTACAGCAACCAGCCCCACATCGCCACGCAACCGGCGGTTGCGATCAGGTTGGCGGTCCAGGATTCGGTGCGTTTCAGCGCCGGCACGAAGGAACCGAGCAAGTCCTGCAGCATGAAACGCCCGGCACGGGTGCCGGCATCAACGGCCGTCAAAATGAACAGCGCTTCGAACAGGATCGCNAAGTGGTACCAGAATGCCATGGTGTTTTCACCCGGCAGCACACTGTGCAGGATCTGCGCGATACCCACCGCAAGCGTCGGCGCACCGCCGGCACGCGCCAGGATGGTGGTTTCGCCGATGTCATGCGCCACCGCCGTCAAGGCTTCCGGGGTAATCGCAAAGCCCCAGCTGCTGACGGTTTGTGCCACAGTCACCACATCCGCACCGACCACGGCAGCCGGGCTGTTCATGGCGAAGTACACGCCCGGCTCGATCACCGAAGCAGCAACCATGGCCATGATGGCAACGAACGACTCCATCAGCATCGCGCCGTAGCCGATGTAACGGGCGTTGACTTCGTTATCCAGCAGCTTGGGCGTGGTGCCCGAGGAAATCAGCGCATGGAAACCCGAGACCGCGCCACAGGCAATGGTGATGAACAGGAACGGGAACAGGCCGCCCTTCCACACCGGGCCGGTGCCGTCGATGAATTGGGTCAGTGCCGGCATTTTCAGCACGGGCATGGTGACCAGGATGCCGATCGCCAGGGCGATGATGGTGCCGATTTTGAGGAAGGTGGAGAGGTAGTCCCGTGGTGCCAGGATCAGCCACACCGGCAGCGAGGCGGCCACGAAACCGTATCCGACCAGCATCCACGTAATCTGCACGCCAGTGAAGCTGAACGCCTTGGCCCAGACCGGNTCAGCGGCAATCTGCCCGCCCAGCCAGATCGAACCCAGCAGCAACAGCACGCCGATCACCGAGATCTCACCAATGCGGCCCGGGCGGATGTAGCGCATATACACGCCCATGAACATCGCGATCGGGATAGTTGCCATCACCGTGAAGATGCCCCAAGGGCTCTCGGCCAGGGCCTTGACCACGATCAGCGCCAGCACCGCGAGGATGATGATCATGATCAGGAAACAGCCAAACAGCGCGATGGTCCCGGGAATGCGGCCCATCTCTTCGCGAACCATGTCCCCCAGGGAACGGCCGTTGCGACGGGTGGACANGAACAGGACCATGAAGTCCTGAACCGCACCGGCCAGCACCACGCCGGCGATCAGCCACAGCGTACCGGGCAGATAGCCCATCTGTGCAGCCAATACCGGGCCGACCAGCGGCCCCGCGCCAGCGATGGCGGCGAAGTGGTGACCAAAGAGGATGTGTTTGTTGGTGGGGACGTAGTCCAGACCATCATTATTGAGCACTGCCGGGGTGGCCCGCAGTGGATCAAGTTGCATCACATTGTTAGCGATGAACAGACTGTAGTAACGGTACGCAACCAGATAGATGGCCACTGCAGCGACCACAATCCACAAGGCGTTGATCGCCTCGCCGCGGCGCAAGGCCACTACGCCCAGGGCGCACGCTCCTACGATTGCCAGCAGCAGCCAGGGTAGGTGGCGTAGCAGGCTATTATTATTTTTCATTTTTATATTCCAGCCAGGGTGGACAAGAAAGACAGCCACCCCGAGTTTAGCTCGCCTGACGGCAAAGGCCATACCCCGACATTGGTCTAGAAGACTGTCCTGACTGGCAGGCTCCGACAATGCGGGTCTATAGTCAGCGAACATCTAGAGGATTGCGCCATGAGCGAGCACCCTGCCGATCGTCGCCGCTTCAAACGTATTGCGTTCGATGCCAAAACCGAGCTGAGCCAGGGGGAATTCATCTGGCCGGTGAAGCTGATCGACCTCTCACTCAAGGGGCTGCTGATCGAGAAGCCCGAGCCGTGGCTGGGTAATCGGGATTGGCATTTCCTGGTGGATATTCATCTAAACGAAGACGTCGAGATCAAGATGGATGTGATGTTGACCCACGATGATCATGGTCAACTCGGGTTCGTCTGCAAACACATCAGCCTGGAATCGATTGAGCGCCTGCGGCGGTTGATCGAGTTCAACCTGGGGGATCCCGAGGAACTGGAGCGCGAATTGGGCGCTTTGATCGAAATCTAAAGACCCAACACTAATCCGATGTGGGAGCGGGCTTGCTCGCGAAGGCGGTTTAGCATTCAACGATGATGTTTACTGATAGTCCGCCATCGCGAGCGAGCGCGCTCCCACAAGGTTTGTGTTCCACCTGGAAGGTTATTCGAACAATGCGTCGAGGGCCTGCTCCAGACGGGTGACCGCAATAACCTGCAAGCCCGGCGGCGATTCTTTCGGCGCATTGCCCTTGGGCACAATTGCGCGCTTGAAACCGTGCTTGGCCGCTTCTTTCAAGCGTTCCTGGCCACTCGGCACCGGGCGCACCTCGCCCGACAGGCCGACTTCACCGAACACCAACAAGTCATGGGGCAGCGGCCGATTGCGCAAACTGGACATGACCGCGGCCATCAACGCCAGGTCGGAGGCCGTTTCCAGCACCTTCACCCCGCCGACCACGTTGAGGAAGACGTCCTGATCGTGAGTCGGAATCCCGCCGTGACGGTGCAGCACAGCGAGCAACATCGCCAGGCGGTTCTGATCCAGACCCAGCGTGACCCGGCGCGGGTTGGCCAGGTGGCTGTCATCCACCAGCGCCTGCACTTCCACCAGCATTGGCCGAGTGCCTTCCCACGTCGCCATGACCACACTGCCCGGTACTTCTTCCTGCGCACGGGTCAGAAAAATCGCTGACGGGTTGGAGACTTCTTTCAGGCCTTTGTCGGTCATGCCGAACACGCCCAATTCGTTGACAGCGCCGAAACGGTTTTTCACCGCCCGCAGCAATCGCAAGCGGCCATCGGATTCGCCTTCGAAATACAGCACCGTGTCGACCATATGCTCAAGCACCCGTGGCCCGGCCAGCGCGCCTTCTTTGGTCACATGGCCGACCAGGAAGATCGCCGTACCGCTCTGCTTGGCATACCGCACCAGCAACGCCGCGCTTTCACGCACCTGGGATACGCCGCCCGGTGCCGACTGCAACTGCTCGGTGAAAATCGTCTGGATCGAGTCGATCACCATGACCTTGGGCTTTTCGATGCGGGCCGTGGCGATGATGCTTTCGATGCAGGTTTCGGTCATTACCCGCAGTTGATCCTGGGGCAGGCCCAGGCGACGGGCGCGCATGGCCACTTGCTGCTGGGATTCTTCGCCGGTGACATACAGCGCCGGCATGCGACTGGCGATGCTGCACAGGGTTTGCAACAGGATGGTTGATTTACCGATGCCGGGGTCGCCACCGATCAGCACCACCGAACCATCCACCAGGCCACCGCCCAACACCCGATCGAGTTCGCTGGAGGCGGTGGAGAAGCGCGGAATCTCTTCGACGCTGACTTCGGCCAGGGTCTTAATCTGTGCCTGTTGCCCGGTCCAACCGGTGCGACCGCTGGGTGCTGCGGCGGCGCCGCTCTCGACCATGGTTTCGGTCAGCGTGTTCCAGGCCCCGCACTCGGTGCATTGGCCGGCCCACTTGGGAAAGGTCGCGCCGCACTCCGTGCAGCCGTACATGCGCTTGGCCTTTGCCATTTGANCTCCNCCNAAAAACCGCGATGATAGCTCAGCTGACGCGGATCAGCGCGGCGCCGCTGTGCGGATTTCACCGTTGGCCAGACGCGCGGCGCTGTTGCCCAACGGATCTTCGGCATTCAGGTCGGCGCCCTTGGCCTTGAGTTCATCCAGCAATTCGACTCGCTTGAACAGTCCCGCGTACATCGCGGCCGTCTGGCCAGCGCCGTTACGTTGGTCGGGGCTGCAATGGGCGGCCAACAGGGTTTTGGCGATCTGGATTTCGCCCTTGAAAATGGCACCCATCAGGGCGGTGTTGCCGCGCTGATCCTGAGCGCAGGCATCGGCCCCGGCCGCGAGCAAACGGTCCACGGCGGCTGTCTGGCCGTGATAGGCCGCAAGAATCAGCGCGGTGTAGCCCTTGCTGTCGCGGGTATCGAGGGAATAATTGGCCTCAATGAAGGTATCGAGCATCGGCACATCGCCACGGCGGGCGGCGTCGAAGTAATAATTTTGCAGTTGAACCTTCAGCACTGCGGGATCTTCAGCCGGCCCGCCGAATACGCTGAACGACACGCACGCCAGAAACAGCGATAGGCAAAAACGCATGGCAAGCTCCTTGGTCTGACGGGACCTCGTCCGAGGCCCCGCTTTTTCAGGCAAACGCGATCAGTCCGCCAGCTTGGCCGCCAGCGCCTTGACCCGGCCCAGATCACCCTTGGCCACCCTGGCCACGCCCGTCCCGTATTCCGGGTCGGCNTTATAGAGGAACGACAGGATGATGTGCTTGCTCTCATCATCAGTCGTCGCCAGCGAGCCGCCGAAGTTTTCGATCAGGTCCTGACGCTCTTTCTTGCTGTAGGTGCGGTACAAGTCNCCGGCCTGCTTGAAGTTCTGCTCACGCTGGATCTTCGCCTGCTGGGTGCTGCCCGACAGGGCCGACTGGCTGTAACGTGCGGTTTGCGGCTCGTCACGACGCAGCAAACGGCTCGGTTGATAATTCACGCCGCTGCTGCTGTGACCGATGTTCATCGCGCCATCCTGATTGCCGTTGTTCACGGCGACCTTGGGTGCATTGATCGGCAATTGCAGTGCATTGGCCCCCAGGCGATACAGTTGAGTATCGGCATAAGAAAACACCCGCCCCTGTAATAAGCGATCTTCGGAAGGTTCGATGCCTGGAACAAGATTGGCCGGTGCCATGGCAACTTGTTCTGTTTCCTGGAAGACATTTGCAGGATTACGGTTCAACACCATTTGTCCAACTTTTCGCTCAGGAACTCCGGGCCATATTTTGGTTGCGTCCAATGTATCGAAATCAAACTTGTACACGTCTTGAGGATTTAATACCTGGACGTACAAGTCCCATTTCGGAAACTCACCCTTGTTAATATGAGACACCAAATCATTAGTCATATGACTGTAGTCTTGGCCTTGTACTTTGGTCACCGCTTTTGGATCGAGGTTATTAATCCCCTGCAAACTTTTCCAGTGAAACTTCACGTAGTGAATTGCACCTTCGGCATTAATCAACTTGTAGGCATGTACGCCGTTGCCGTCCATTTCCCGATAACTGGCGGGGGTACCGGAGTTGGAATACAACTCCGTCAAGGTGCGAGTGGCTTCCGGGACATGCGAGAAGAAATCAAAGCGGCGGGCATCATCGTCCAGGTTGGTACGCGGGTCCGGCTTGAAGGCGTGGACCATGTCCGGAAATTTGATCGCATCACGAATGAAAAAGGTCGGGAAATTGTTGCCTACCAGGTCCCAGTTGCCTTCGGCGGTGTAGAACTTGGTGGCGAAGCCGCGCGGGTCACGCAGGGTTTCTGGNGAATGGTTGCCGTGGACGACCGCCGAGAAACGCACAAACACCGGGGTGCTCTGACCACCCGCAAACACCTTGGCCTTGGTCAGGTCACTCAGGTCATCCGTCACGGTGAAGGTGCCGTGGGCACCGGTGCCGCGGGCATGCACGACGCGCTCGGGAATGCGCTCACGGTCAAAGCGTTGCAGTTTTTGAATAAGCTGCACGTCCTGCAGCAGCACGGGGCCATTGGCACCGGCCGTTTGGGAGTTCTGGTTGTCACCCACGGCAGCGCCGTTGTCTCGGGTCAGGGTCGAAGCGTGGACGGAGAAGGACAGCAGGCTGGCGGTTAATACGCCGAGGGTGTACCGAGAGGGGAAAGCCCCAAGGCCAATGGTCGAAGTCATATCAGGTTCCTCTGTTTTCAAGGCGCACTCCAAGTGCGCTGCCCAGAGGCTAGAGGCCCGGACCGCAGAACATAAATAGAAAGAACGTAATGCGATGATTCAGAAAATTATGTGGCTAATCAGCCTGTTAGCGCGTAGTTCGCGCGCGATTGGTGGCACTTTGCAAACTAATTGGCGGCACATGTGTCGATAAACACGAGCATTGTAAGAAGCTGTTTCGGGCAAGAGCCGTAATGCTGCTTTACACTGCATTCCACCAACCTCATCTGTAACAAGGAAATAACCTATGGGCGTGATCAGTGAGTTCAAGGCCTTCGCGGTCAAAGGTAATGTGGTCGATATGGCCGTCGGTATCATCATCGGCGCCGCCTTCGGCAAGATTGTTTCCTCGTTTGTAGGCGACGTGGTNATGCCGCCAATCGGCCTGTTGATCGGTGGGGTGGACTTCAGTGACCTGGCCGTTACGCTCAAGGCAGCCAACGGGGATGTCCCGGCGGTGGTGCTGGCCTACGGTAAGTTCATCCAGAGCCTGATCGACTTCATCATCGTCGCCTTCGCGATCTTCATGGGCGTCAAGGCCATCAACCGTCTGAAACGCGAAGAGGCCGTTGCGCCAACCCTGCCGCCGGTTCCAACCAAGGAAGAAGAGCTGTTGAGCGAGATCCGTGATCTGCTCAAGGCCCAGAACAATTAGCCCTGAAGGCTGCTTGCAAATAGAAACGGCGCCTTCGGGGCGCCGTTTTTTTTACCAGAAGTTCTCCACCGCCACCTGGCCGGGTCGTCGACTGAGGCTCAAGTGCATGTCCCGCTGTTTGAGCAACTTACGTGTGTCATCGATCATCTGAGGGTTGCCGCAGAGCATGACCCGCGAATGCTCGGCCGTCAGCGGCACCCCCGCCACCCGCTCCAGTTCGCCATTTTCTATCAACGTCGTGATTCGCCCGTTCAGGGCGCCGGGATGCTCCTCGCGCGTGACGGTGGCGATGAACTGCAATTTGTGCGCGTATTCGGCCAGATAGTCGCGCTGCGCCAGCCCCGCGATCAGCGCCTGATAAGCCAGCTCGCGGGCTTCCCTTACGCTGTAGACCAGGATGATCCGCTCGAATTTCTCCCAGGCCTCGAAGTCCTGCAGGATCGACAGAAACGGCGCCACGCCGGTGCCTGTGGATAACAACCAGAGATCACGACCGTCGACGAAACGATCCAGCGTCAGGTAGCCAAAGGCCTGACGGTCGACCAACAGCGTATCGCCAATCTGCAGCCGGCTCAGTTCACTGGTGAACTCCCCGCCGGGCACAACGATGGAAAAGAACTCGAGAAACTCGTCGTGTGGCGAGGAGACCATTGAATAGGCGCGCCACACCGTACTGCCATCGGCCCGGGTCACGCCCAGCCGGGCGAATTGCCCCGCCCGAAAACGAAAGCCGGGATCTCTGCTGGCCCGCAGCGTGAACAGGTTGGGGGTCAACGGCTGAACGTCGGTCAGGGTCTGGCGAGTGAATTTTTCTGCGCTGGCGGTCATGGGGTGCTCCATTCAACAGATGCCCCAGTGTCCCGCAAAGCGAGTGATGTAAACACCGGTGATTTGTAGTGGCTTTAGACAATACCCCATGTTCTGAGGTTATTAATGCGGTTGTAAATGACTCTCTTTTAACACTAACCAAAGGGTGCAAAAGAAAAATTCAATAGTTGTATTGGGTACAACATATAACTTTGTTAATTCCAGACTAAGAACCAGTTATTTACTTTTCAACCTTTTCAAGAGCAAAAAAATTGCAGCCTATTCGTAGGAATACTCCTACACTCGTGACGTGCTGGATTTCGGATCCAATGTGCACCCCCCAAGATACCCGCAGGGAGTTACGCCAATGGAAATGTGGAAGGAATCACGTTTAAGACAGATAGCTGAAGCGAGAGACGTTGAACCTGCCTATGAGATATCACTGGATTTCGTCAAAAGCCTCGGCTTTAATTTTTGTGCATTTTCAATCACTTCTCACTTACGAGGCCCGCGCTTCGATAGAGTGAACTTCAATAACTACCCCAGTGGCTGGAACGCGGAATATGAACAAAACCACTTCAGGGAAATTGACCCGGTAGTGGCTCATTGCAATCAATCAACATTGCCCATTCTATGGGAAGAGAAGGTTTACTCGAAGACACCAACGCTGTGGCAAGCACAGAAAGAACTGGGTTTGCAGTATGGCTGGTCGCAATCGCTCCATGGCGACAACGGGCTGCGCAGCATGCTTAGCCTGGCAAGAAGCGACATCCCCATCACCACCTATGAATTTTATGAAAAACTGGGTTACATGATTTTCATCGGCAACCATCTGCATGGGCTCGTCGCTAAAAAACTCCCCGATCGCGTGAAGGATTGCTGCAAACCTCATTTATCAGTACGCGAGATCGAGATATTGAAACTGTCAGCCGATGGCAAAACCGCCTATGAAATAGGCCGTATCCTCTGCATCACTGAACGCACCGCAAATTTTCATATTCACAGGGCAATCCAGAAACTGGGCGTCAACAACAAGCTCGCAGCAGTGGTCGCGGCAACCAGGGCGTGCATGATCTGAGCAATACGCCCAAGTACCAATGAGGAAAAACCTGCGAGTATTCCAAAAGAAAAAAACGTACCATTTGCGGCTCCTCCAGAGTGATGACGAGTGAACCAATACGTCGCAGTCCACTCGGACGGTCCCGCCCGCTACAACGCTTCAGGCAGCGGGACACCACACTCGTTGACTACCCAGAGCCCCGCCTCATGCCCCTGCTCGAAACGCCCTTCGCCCAACTCGATCTGATCCGTCAGCCAGAGCAGCAAAATGAACCGCTGCAAGCTTTCGACGCAGCAGACGAGTACCTGCTCAATCATCTGGCCGAGCAGCAACCGGCCGCGGACACCCGAGTGCTGGTGCTCAACGACAGTTTCGGCGCGTTGGCTGCGAGCCTGGCGGGAAAAGTGGTGGTGACCACCAGCGGCGACTCGTTCCTGGCCTTCCAGGGCCTGGAAAAGAATCTGATCCGCAACGGCCAGGCCTTCGATGCCGTGCCGAGCGTACCGGCCAACGAAGCGTTTGCGGGGCCGTTTGACCGTGTGTTGATCCGGGTGCCGAAGACCCTGGCCTTGCTGGAAGAGCAACTGATTCGCCTGCAAGGNCAACTGGCTCCAGGCGCCCAGGTCATCGCTGCGGCGATGGTCAAGCATCTGCCTCGCGCCGCCGGTGATCTGCTGGAGCGTTACATCGGCCCGGTGCAAGCCTCGTTGGCGGTGAAAAAAGCCCGACTGCTGATCGCAACGCCTGAAGCCAAGAGCCCAGCCGTGTCCCCCTACCCTTCACGCTATCAACTCGACACACCGGCGATCGAACTGCTCAACCACGCCAATGTGTTCTGCCGCGAAGGACTGGACATTGGCACTCGAGCATTTCTTCCACACTTGCCACAGAACCTCGGTACAGCGCGCGTTGCCGATCTCGGTTGTGGTAACGGCGTACTGGCAATCGCCAGCGCTCTGCAAAATCCTGAAGCCCATTACACGCTGGTGGACGAGTCATTCATGGCGGTGCAATCGGCCGCCGAAAACTGGCGCGCTGCATTGGGTGATCGTGACGTGATCGTGCGCGCCGGCGATGGCCTGGCCGGGCAAGAGCCGCAATCCCTGGACGTGGTGCTGTGCAACCCGCCGTTCCACCAGCAACAAGTCGTCGGCGATTTTCTTGCCTGGCGGATGTTCCAGCAGGCGCGCGAAGCCCTGGTAACTGGCGGTGCGTTGTACATCGTCGGCAACCGTCACCTCGGTTACCACAGCAAGCTCGCGCGGTTGTTCCGTGGCGTCGAGCAAGTGGCGGCTACACCGAAATTCGTCATTCTCAAAGCCCGCAAATAATCGCAGGTAAAAAAAACCCTCCGTGACAGGAGGGTTTGAATCCGTGCCGCAAGGCAACGGGGATGGGAATGTCGGGTGTTTCAGTGCGTGGACAGACCTGCGGCGTTCATGAACATGCGCATCAGGCTGGCCACGATAAACAGGGCCCCCACGCTACCGACCCAAATCAAGGCCAACCAACCGAGCCGCTGCCAAAGCGGTTTTTTCTCTGCCGCCTTGATGTCCTCCAGGGAATGTTTGCCAGCCATCATCTTGACCTCCTCTGAAACGGCGCAGGTTCAAGCCCTGCGCCATTGTCGTGTGCGCTAGTGATAACCGTCTTCGTGGGTCACCTTGCCGCGGAACACGTAGTAGCTCCAGAAGGTGTAACCCAGGATAAACGGGATGATGAACAGCGTGCCCACCAGCATGAAGCCCTGGCTTTGCGGCGGCGCGGCGGCGTCCCAGATCGAGACAGACGGTGGAATGATGTTCGGCCACAGGCTGATCCCCAGGCCGCTGTAGCCGAGGAAGATCAGTACCAGTGTCAGCAGGAACGGCGTGTAGTGCGCATTACGCGCCACTGCGCGGATCAAACCGTACATGGTCACCAGCACCAGGATCGGCACCGGCAGGAACCAGAACAGGTTCGGCAGGGTGAACCAGCGCGAGGCGATTTCCGGATGCGCCAGCGGCGTCCACAGGCTGACGATACCGATCACCGCCAACACCACAAAGGCCAACGGCCGCGCCAGGTTGTGCATCTGCTCCTGCAACTTGCCTTCAGTCTTCATGATCAGCCAGGTGCAACCGAGCAGCGCATAAGCCACCACCAGCGCGAGGCCGCAGAACAGGGTGAACGGTGTCAGCCAGTCCAGTGAACCACCGGCAAACTGGCGATTGACCACCGGCAAACCATCGATGAATGCACCCAGCGCCACCCCCTGGAAGAAGGTTGCAGCAATCGAACCACCGATAAACGCCTTGTCCCACAGATGACGCTTGTNGTCCTTGGCCTTGAAGCGGAACTCGAAGGCCACGCCCCGGAAGATCAGCCCGATCAGCATCAGGATCAGCGGCAGGTACAACGCCGACAACACCACCGAATAGGCCAGCGGGAACGCGCCGAACAACGCCGCGCCCCCCAGGACCAGCCAGGTTTCGTTGCCGTCCCAAACCGGGGCGACGGTGTTCATCATCACGTCACGGTCGACTTTGCCCGGGATAAACGGGAAGAGAATGCCGATACCCAGGTCGAAACCGTCCATGACCACGTACATCATGATGCCGAAGATGATGATCACGGCCCAGATCAGCGGAAGATCAATACCCATCTCAATTCCCCTTGTGCTGGATAGGGCGGTGGTCAGCGTCTGCACCATCGTCGTCGGCCGCTGAAAGCGGACGGGCCGGCGTGCGTTTCTGGCCAGGGCCACCGTCATTGGTTTCCTTGCCTTCGTCGATCTTCGGCCCTTTGCGCACCAGGCGCATCATGTAGCCCAGACCGGCACCGAACAGCGCGAAATACACCACCACGAACAGGATCAGCGTGATGCTCATCTGCATGAAGCTGTGATTGGAGGACGCGTCCGCCGTGCGCATCAGGCCATAGACCACCCACGGTTGACGACCGATTTCGGTGGTGAACCAGCCGGCGAGAATCGCGATCAGGCCGGACGGGCCCATCCACAACGCCAGGTACAGGAACGGCCTGGAGGTATACATCTTGTCGCCCCGGCGCAGCCACAGGCTGAACAAACCGGTGAAGATCATCAGGAAACCCAGGCCGACCATGACCCGGAACGACCAGAACACGATGGTCGAGTTGGGACGGTCTTGCGGCGGGAAATCCTTGAGCGCCGGCACTTGCTTGTCCAGGGAGTGGGTCAGGATCAGGCTGCCCAGGTACGGGATTTCGACGGCGTATTTGGTCTTCTCGGCTTTCATGTCGGGCCAGCCGAACAGGATCAGCGGCGTCGGCTCGTTGCCGATATTTTCCCAGTGACCTTCAATCGCNGCGATTTTCGCCGGCTGGTGCTTGAGCGTGTTGAGCCCATGGAAGTCACCGATGACGGCCTGAATCGGCGCCACGATCAATGCCATCCACATGGCCATCGACAACATGGTGCGGATCGCCGGGTTGTCCTTGCCGCGCAGCAAGTGCCAGGCCGCCGAGGAACCGACGAAGAACGCCGTGGCCACAAACGCTGCCGTGGCCATGTGCGCCAGGCGGTAGGGGAATGACGGGTTGAAGATCACGGCGAACCAGTCGGTGGGAATGACCTGGCCATTGATGATTTCGAAACCTTGCGGGGTCTGCATCCAGCTGTTGGAGGCGAGAATCCAGAAGGTCGAGATCANCGTACCGACGGCCACCATCACCGTGGCAAAGAAGTGCAGTTTGCGCCCGACCTTGTTCCAGCCGAACAGCATCACACCGAGGAAACCGGCCTCGAGGAAGAAGGCTGTCAGCACTTCATAGGTCAGCAACGGCCCGGTCACGGAACCGGCGAAATCCGAGAAGCGGCTCCAGTTGGTGCCGAACTGGTAGGCCATGACCAGCCCGGAGACCACACCCATGCCGAAGTTGACGGCAAAGATCTTCGACCAGAAATGGTAGAGGTCACGGTAGGTGTCGTTGTGAGTCTTGAGCCACAAGCCCTCGAGCACCGCAAGGTAACTGGCCAGGCCGATGGTGATCGCCGGGAACAGGATGTGGAACGAGATGGTGAACGCGAATTGAATTCGGGCGAGATCTAGCGCCTCCAAACCGAACATAAGTTTTCCTCTGTCAGGTAATACCGGCTGCTGGCTGGGAGCCTGCACCCACTGCCCCCACGGATATGGAGTGTGGCGAATTTGAATTCGTTCTTTTTTTACAACCATCACAACGTAGGGAGTCTGGCCATCTGGCCGCCGGATCATTTCCACAAGGGTCTTGATCTGGATCAAGCAATGGTTAAAAGAGTAGTCCCATTTTTGACGATGGACGGTGTGGTCTTTTGCCGCGTGACAGGTTGCCTCATAGGCTTGGCAATCAGTAGCAACACATTACCTGTGGGGGCGAGCCTGCTGTGGCGAGGAGGCTTGCCCCCGTTTCGGCCGAGCAACCGCCGTAAGTT
>NZ_NMOJ01000168.1 GCF_002251635.1 Pseudomonas mandelii | reverse complement strand
GGGGCCGCTTCGCAGCCCGACGGGGGCAAGCCCCCTCGCCACGGCAGATCGGTGTTTAGCTAACTAAATTTCCAGGGGCCGCAACTTCTGGTTACAGGTTGGTGATAATCTCGACCCTTCCCCCGCTCAAGACCTGCCCTCAGATGCCCAGCCAAGCGCCCTTGCTGTTACGCCATCACCGCCCTTTTATCGCGTTCTGGCTGGCTCGGGTGTTTACCGCCAGCGGCTTCCAGATGCTCACCGTGGCCATCGGCTGGAACCTCTACCAATTGACCGGCAATGTGNTGGACCTGGGTCTGGTGGGGCTGGTGGAATTTGCCCCGCGGGTGCTGTTCATGCTGCACACCGGACACGTTGCGGACCGCTATGACCGGCGCAAGGTCGCGGCGATCTGCCAGTCTCTGCAAGCGTTGATCGCCCTGTCCCTGGCCATCGGCAGCGCGACCGACCATGTCACCCGAGAGTTGATCTTTATCCTGGCCTTTCTGCTCGGCGCCGCACGCTCGTTTGAAATGCCCACTACCCAGGCGCTGCTGCCGAGCATCGTGCCCAGCGCACTGTTTCCGCGAGCCGTGGCCTCCTCACAATCGGCNCAACAATCCGCCACCATCGTCGCCCCGGCCCTGGGTGGTTTGCTCTATGCCTTCGGCAGCGTCTGGGTGTATGGCCCGACGGTGATCCTCTACATCATTGCCTGCTTGTTGATGCTCAACCTGCCGGCCCGGCAAACGCCGCTGAACAAGGGCAAGGCAACCCTGGATTCGTTGCTCGCGGGTATCCGCTTCATTCGCAGTCGCCCGGACATTCTCGGGGCGATTTCCCTGGATCTGTTTGCGGTATTGCTCGGCGGTGCCACGGCGTTGCTGCCGGTGTTCGCCAAAGACATCCTGCTGACCGGCGCCTGGGGCCTGGGCCTGCTGCGCTCAGCCCCGGCAGTCGGTGCGCTGCTGATGTCGCTGTACCTGGAGCGATTTGCCGTGGAGCGCAAAGTCGGGCGGGTGATGTTCACGGCCGTCGGTGTGTTCGGTGTCGCGACCATCGCGTTCGGGCTGTCGACTTCGTTCTGGTTTTCCCTGGCCGTGCTGGTGGTGCTCGGCGCGGCGGACATGATCAGTATGGTGATCCGCGCCTCNTTCGTGCAACTCGAAACCCCGGACGAAATGCGCGGCCGGGTCAGCGCCGTGAATGGTTTGTTCATCGGTGCTTCGAACCAGTTGGGCGAGTTCGAGTCCGGCATCACCGCCCATTGGTTCGGCACCGTGCCCGCCGTGGTCATGGGCGGGATCGGTACGCTGCTGGTGACNGGGGCGTGGATCAAACTGTTCCCGACCCTGGCCAACCGCGACCGCATGCATGTGCCGGTGGAAGAAGNNAAGGTCTAAAGCACCTTGTCCAGGGTGATGGGAAAGTCCCGTACCCGCTTCCCGGTGGCGTGATAAATCGCATTCGCGACCGCCGCCGCGACCCCGACAATGCCGATCTCACCCACGCCCTTGGAACCGAGCGCATTGACGATCTCGTCGTGCTCTTCGACAAAAATCACATCAATGTCGCCGATATCGGCATTTACCGGGATGTGATACTCGGCCAGGCTGTGGTTCATATTGCGCCCCAGTTGGTGGTCGGTCTGGGTTTCTTCGTGCAGCGCCATACCAATGCCCCACACCACACCGCCCAGGATCTGGCTGCGCGCCATCTTCGGGTTGACCACGCGCCCGGCGGCAATGGCGCTGACCACCCGCCGCACCTTGATCGTGCCAAGGTCTTCGTCTACCTGAACTTCGACAAACACCGCCGAGTGAGTAGCGCTCGCATAGCCTTGACGCTTTTTGTCCGGCTCGCTGTCGACCTGCACTTCCAATGCCTCTTCACCACTGTCCTTGACCAATTGTGCCAACGACACCCGCGCATCGCCAAATGACAGATATCCGCCTTCAAAAGCCGCTTGTTCCGAGGTCACACCACTGAACGCGGGTGAGGTTTGCCGCGCAACGGCGAGCAGTTTTTCCTTTAAGGCTTCGCACGCTTGCTGCACGGCGGTGCCGACGGACGACACGGTAAACGAGCCGCCCTGCAACGGCGCGGTGGGCAATGACGAATCCCCCAGCAAAAAGCGGATATCCGCCATCGCCACACCGCTGGCCTGGGCGGCAATCTGGGTCATGACCGTATAAGTGCCGGTGCCGATATCAGTGGTGGCGCTGCTCACCGTCAATTGGCCCTTCGCATCGATCCGCGCCTTGGCGCTGGCCTTCATCTGCAAGGCTTCCCACACACCACCGGCCATGCCCCAGCCGATCAACTGGTTGCCGTCGCGCATGCTGCGCGGTTCCGGGTTGCGCTGGGCCCAGCCGAAGCGCTCGGCGCCTTCGCTGTAGCACTCGCGCAAGGCTTTGCTCGACCAGGGTTTGTCCTCGTTCTGGTTACGTTCGGCATAGTTGATCAGCCGCAGTTGCACCGGGTCGATGCCCAAGGCGCAGGCCAGTTCATCCATGGCGCACTCCAGGCCGATCACGCCCAGCGCAGCCCCCGGCGCCCGCATGTCCAGCGGGGTAAATACGTCCAGAGGCACCAGTTTGTAAGTCAGCTGCACGTTGTCGCAGTGGTAGAGCATGCCGCTCCACTCCACTACGTGTTCACTGAAGTCTTCGAAACGGGAAGTCTGGCCAATCGCGGTATGCCCCAACGCCAGCAGGCGGCCATTGGCAGCGGCGCCCATCTGCAAGCGCTGCAAAGTGCGCGGCCGGTAGCCGAACGTGAACATCTGTTGCCGGGTGAGCGTGACACGCACCGAGCGCTTGAGCGCCAATGCCGCCATCACCGCCAGCGGCAACTGGTATTGCGGGCGCAGGCCCGAACCGAAGGCGCCACCGACGAACGCAGCGAAGATGCGCACCTGGCTTTTATCCAGACCAAAGATTTTTTGCACATACGCCTGGCAGTTCTGCGGGCCTTGGGTCTTGTCGTGGATATGCAGGGTGCCGTCCGGCTGATACAGCACGGTGCTGGCATGGGGCTCCATCGGGTTGTGGTGTTCGATGGGCGTGCTGTAGTGCACATCGAGGTTGACGGCAGCAGCGGCCCATTCAGCCTGGAAGTTACCGCGTGGCGCGGGCGGCGTTTGCGGTGATGGGTGCGCCTGTTCCTGCATGGCCAGCAAGTCGGTTTCAAAGGCTTCGCTTGCGTACTCGATCTGCACCAGCGAACCGGCGTGCCGCGCCAGCTCCAGGTTGTCTGCGATCACCAACGCCAATGGCTGGCCGCTGTAGAGCACACGGTCGTTATACAAAGGCCGAAACGGCGAGCCGTCAGCCGAGTCGGCGTCTTCGTAATCCTTGTCATAACTGGCGATTGTCGGACGCTGGAGGTGATCGATCACCGCGACAACACCGGGCAATGCCAGCGCCTCCGAGGCGTCAATGCTGAGCACGCGACCGCAGGCGATAGAACTTGAGACAACGCTGCCGTGGAGCAGGCCCTCCTCAGGAAACTCACCGGCGTAGCGGGCCTGGCCGGTGACTTTGAGAGGACCGTCGACCCGGTCCAGTGGCTGGCCCATGGGTAAGGTAACTGTGTTCATCGGGCTTGCCCTCCTCGCGCGGCATCGCTCAAGGCGCGAACAATTGCCTCTCGCGCCAGTTTGACCTTAAAGGCGTTATGTTCGAGCGGTTCGGCCTTTTGCAGGAGCATGTCGGCAGCGGCGCAGAAGGTTTCATGGGTGGCCGCCCTACCCTCCAGCCATTGCTCGACGGCATTGTCACGCCACGGTTTATGCGCCACGCCACCGAGGGCCAAACGCGCTTCGCGAATGGCCGGCCCGGACAAGTCCAGCGCTGCGGCGACCGACACCAGGGCGAAGGCGTAAGAGGCGCGATCGCGAATCTTCAAATAATGGCTGTACTCGGCAAAACCGGCGGCGGGCAACTCGACCGCGGTAATGAGTTCATCGTCGGCCAGTTGGTTATCGCGCTCAGGGGCATCGCCCGGCAATCGGTGGAAGTCGGCAAACACAATGGTTCTGGCACCGTCGCGCCCCTGGACGTGGACGATTGCCTCCAACGCCGCCAACGCCACACACATGTCGGAAGGATGGGTGGCGACGCAATGCGTACTGGCGCCGAGGATCGCGTGAATCCGGTTGAGACCGTCCCGTGCAGGGCAACCACTGCCGGGCTCCCGCTTATTGCACGGCACGCTGGCGTCGTAGAAGTAATAGCAGCGAGTGCGTTGCAGAAGATTGCCGCCGGTGCTGGCCATGTTGCGCAATTGCGGCGAAGCACCTGCCAGGATCGCCTGGGATAACAGCGGGTAACGCTGTTCAATCAGCGGATGCCAGGCCAGATCGGCATTGCTGACCAAGGCGCCAATCATCACGCCGCCGCTGGCCGTTTCCTTGACCTCGCGTAGTGGCAAACCGGTGATATCGATCAAATGTTCGGGGCGAGTGAGGTTCTCTTTCATCAAATCCAGCAGATTCGTACCGCCGGCAATGAAGCGCGACGCCGCACTGCTCAGGTGCACCGCCTCGTGCACATCGGCCGGCTTGCTGTACTGGAAGGGGTTCATTGCTCACCTCCCTTTGCGCGGCAGGCGGGCAAGGCTTCTTCTATGGCATCGCGGATGTTGCTGTAGGCGCCGCAGCGGCACAGGTTGCCGCTCATCAGTTCCTGAATTTGCGCCGTATCGTGGGCACGGCCCTCATTGGCCAGGCCAACAGCCGAGCAAATCTGGCCGGGGGTGCAGTAGCCGCACTGGAAAGCGTCATGCTTGATAAAGGCCTGCTGCATCGGGTGCAACACGTCGCCGTCGGCCAGGCCTTCTACAGTGGTCAGCTCCGCGCCGTCGCACATCACCGCCAGGGTCAGGCAGGCGTTCACGCGTTTACCGTCGCGCAACACCGTGCAGGCGCCGCATTGGCCGTGGTCGCAGCCTTTTTTACTGCCGACCAGGTCAAGTTGCTCGCGCAGCAGATCCAGCAAGGTGGTCCAGGGCAACACGTCCAGCTGGCGGTCCTGGCCATTGAGGCTCAGGCGTATGGAGTGGGTGGCGAACGGTGGGGCCGCCGCACCATTGGGAATTGCGCTCATAAACACCTCACGGGTTGGTGTACATCCGCGGCGTTCAGGGAAATCGCCGTCTCAGGGGTACGACTTCCCGGGGTATCGAGCGTTCAAGGAGATTGATCAGCGGATGTTGAGCAGGGTTCTGGCAAGCGGAGCATCGCGAGCAACCGTTTATCCAACCCATTGCCATTCACGCCTGACGCTTTTCAAACCACCAACTCCCCCGCCACAGCCGTCCGCATGGCTTTACCGCAGAGTTGCTCCACCAGCGTCAGGGCAAACTCCAGAGCAGCTCCCGAGCCTTGGGCGGTGATGCAGTTGCCGTCGACCACCACAGGCTGGTCGACAAAAGTGCAGCCCGACAATTGATGGCTGGCCGATGGCAGGCAGGTCATGCGCCGCTGACGCAAGACGCCAAAGGTTTGCAACGCCAGCGCCGGGGATTCGGCGATGCCCGCGAACAGACGCCCGGCGGCGGCCTGGTCCTTGATCAACTGTTGCAGGGGTTGATGCGCGGCGAGATGCTGTGAGCCCACCTCGCCTCCAGGCAATACGAGAAGGTCGAACGGCTGGGCCAGCAAATCCACCAACATCGCATCGGCAGTCAGGCGGGTACCGCGAGCACACGTGATCATGCGTCGGCCCTCGATGCTCGCCGCCACCACTTCAACTTTGGCGCGGCGCAGTACATCGATCAGGGTCACGGTTTGCAGGTCATCGATGCCCTCGGCGAGGGTAATCAAAGCTCTAAAGGTCATGGGCGCGGTCCACAGAATGATCTTTAAAGCGTAGACAGCTTTACTGAGACTTGTTCCAGCGCAGCCGTTACTTGATGTAAAGCTGCGTCGACATCTTGTCGCCCGGGGCATTGATTGAGGTGTTGCTGAACGTGAAGATCCCGTCCTGCTTGCCTGCAAGATTGAAGATATAGAGGTAGCCGACGGTCTTTGCTCCAGGTGTGCACTCGGTCAGGTTGCCGGTTTGAAAGGCGCACACCGGCGTCCGGGTGCCATCTATTTCAAAACCATCCAGCGCGACATGTGGACTAGGGCTACCGTAGCCGACTTCCAGCACGTAGACCTTGATGCTCGGGCCGCTGTGATCGCAACTCGTCTCGGTCTGCCCGTCGGCAATGTTCTCAAAACCACAGGACGGCGATTCAACCTTGACCACCTTCAACTGGCTCAATCGCGGCGCCATCGCCGCCGAGGCCGTTTGCGCCCCCAGCCACACCGCCATCGCGACGCCAATCACCGCAACCGCACGCTTCTTAATGCAATTCATAACGCCCCCCAAAACCAGCGCGCAGTATGGCTCACTTCGCTTTAGCGCAAAACATCGACGACGATCGCAGCCATAAGCAGCCATAGCCCCACGCTGCTGGTATGATGCGCGGCTTTTTCCGGCCCACAGAAAATTACCAGGCGCTATCAGCGGTCTGTGCTTTGCTGTTGAGGTCGATACATTCACGGCGCCGGGCGCGCCACGGGGAGCAGACATGCTGGAAAGGCTGTTTCAACTCAANGCACACAACACCAACGTGCGCACCGAGATTCTCGCGGGTATCACCACCTTTTTGGCCATGGCCTACATTCTGTTCGTCAACCCGAGCATCCTCGGCGAGACAGGCATGGACAAGGGCGCGGTGTTTGTCGCGACCTGCCTGGCCGCCGCCATCGGTTCGACCGTGATGGGCCTGATCGCCAACTACCCGATCGCACTGGCGCCGGGCATGGGCCTCAATGCCTTCTTTACCTACACCGTGGTCCTGCACATGGGCCACACCTGGCAAGTGGCGCTGGGCGCGGTATTCATTTCGGCGGTGTTGTTCTTCCTGCTGTCGATCTTCCGCATCCGTGAGTGGATCATCAACAGCATCCCGCTGCCCCTGCGCTCGGCGATTGCAGCCGGTATCGGCCTGTTCCTGGCGCTGATCGCCCTGCACAACGCCGGCATCGTCGTCAGCAACCCGGCAACCATGGTCGGCCTCGGTGATTTGAAGCAACCCGCTCCGATCCTCGCGACCCTCGGTTTTGCCCTGATCGTTGCCCTCGAAGCGCTCGCCGTGCGCGGTGCGGTACTGATCGGCATTCTGGTCGTGACCATCACGTCCATCGCATTGGGCTTCACGCCGTTCGGCGGCGTGACGTCGATGCCACCGTCCCTGGCCCCCACCTTCCTGCAGCTGGATATCAAAGGCGCACTGGATATCGGCTTGGTCAGCGTGATTTTCGCTTTCCTGTTCGTGGACCTGTTCGACAACTCCGGCACCCTGATCGGCGTTGCCAAGCGCGCCGGCCTGATGGGCAAAGACGGCCACATGCCGAAAATGGGCCGTGCGCTGATCGCCGACAGCACCGCGGCCATGGCCGGTTCGCTGCTGGGCACCTCGACCACCACCAGCTACATCGAATCCGCTGCGGGCGTGAGTGCCGGTGGCCGCACCGGCCTGACCGCCGTCGTGGTCGCGATCCTGTTCCTGCTGGCGCTGTTCTTCTCGCCATTGGCTGCCAGCGTTCCAGCCTTCGCGACCGCGCCGGCGCTGCTGTTCGTGGCCGTGCTGATGACCTCGGGCCTGGCCGAAATCGACTGGGATGACATTACTGTTGCAGCGCCGGTGGTGATCACCGCCCTGGCGATGCCCTTCACTTACTCCATCGCCAACGGCATTGCCTTCGGTTTCATCGCCTGGACCGCCATCAAGCTGCTTTCGGGCCGCTACCGTGAGCTGAACCCGGCACTGGTGATCCTGTCGATTCTGTTTGTGATCAAGCTGGGCTGGTTCAACGCATGACTTTTGACGCCACAAGCTACACCGCTCAGCTCGAAGAAAAGGTCACGCGCCTGCGCGACCTGCTGGCCCCGTTCGATGCACCGGAACCTGCGGTGTTTGACTCGCCGCTGCAGAACTTCCGCCTGCGGGCGGAGTTCCGCCTGTGGCGCGAAGGCGGTGAACGCCACTACGCGATGTTTTCCCAGGACGACAAACGCACGCCGATCCTGATCGAAGAATTCCCCATCGCCAGCCAACGCATCAACCTNNTGATGCCGCAGCTCAAGGCGGCCTGGAAGGCAAGTGCGGCGCTGAGCCACAAGCTGTTTCAGGTGGAGTTCCTGACCACCCTGGCCGGCGATGCGATGATCACCCTGTGCTATCACCGCCCACTGGACGAACACTGGCACGCGGCGGCGTCGAAACTGGCCACCGACCTGAACGTCAGCGTTATCGGTCGTTCGAAAGGCAAACGCGAAGTGATTGGCCAGGATTACGTGGTCGAGAAACTGGACGTCGGTGGTCGCACGTTCAGCTACCGCCAGCCCGAAGGTGCATTCACCCAGCCCAACGGCACGGTGAACCAGAAGATGCTCAACTGGGCTTACGACGCCTTGGGTGATCGCCCGGATGATTTGTTGGAGCTGTATTGCGGCAATGGCAACTTCACGCTGCCTTTGGCTACCCGCGTACGAAAAGTGCTGGCCACCGAAATCAGCAAAACCTCGGTAAACGCGGCCCTGAGCAACCTCGATGAAAACGCGGTGGATAACGTCACCCTGGTGCGCCTCTCCGCCGAAGAACTCACCGAAGCACTTAACGAAGTGCGTCCGTTCCGCCGCCTGCACGGCATCGACCTGAAAAGCTACGAATTCGGAAGTGTCTTCGTCGACCCGCCGCGTGCGGGCATGGACCCGGACACCTGCGAACTGACCCGACGCTTCGACAACATCCTGTACATCTCCTGCAACCCTGAAACCCTGGCGGCCAACATCGACCAGTTGCACGACACCCATCGCATCACCCAGTGCGCGATGTTCGACCAGTTTCCGTGGACACATCACATGGAATCCGGGGTGTTGTTGACCCGTCGTTGATTGCAGCCCGCCCTACAAAACAGCCGTCAGTACGACGGCTTTTTTGTGGGTGATCAATCGGTGACCTCTGCCTTGCGCGGACGCCCGCCTTTACGGCCATTGGTCCGCGCAGCCTCGGCTTTGGCGGCGCTGCTTTGGCGACCGTTGCGCGAGGCAATGACCGAAGCAGCCATGTCCATCAACGGCTTGCTCGCTGAAATCATCCCGGCGATGGACACGTTCAGATCCTTGCCTTCATGACATAAAGCGGTGCCGGAAAAGCCGACTTTCAGGTCTGCGAAATCCTCGATGTCGAAATCATCGAATTCCGGATAGTGCTGCACAGGCAGCAGCACCCCACTGCCATCAATGAAGCCGACCGCCAGACAAGGTTCCGCAAACTTTACCGAAGTCGCCTGCAATCCGTTTTTCTGGCGCACTTGCCCGCGCTGGATGGCTTCATCCAGCACGGCCTCGGTGACAGGCCGATCGGCCAGCATTCCTGCCTGAATCGTTTTCATAGTTGGATCTCCACACCTTCCGGAACGCCGATCAGCGCCAACAGGGTCTTGTTCGTCTCGGGTTCGTAGCAAGCCGAGCCAATCATCCAGGTCGTACTCGCAATCCTTTTTACCACCACGACTTCGCTGGTCTGCCAGTCCCATTTCTGATGATCGAGACAGACCGTTTGCAGCTTGTCCCACCAGATGGCCCGGGCGCGACGCAAGTGCGCGGGTTGTCCGAGTGCGTGACGCAATCCTTCCAGCACGGCCACAGGTGGCCGATTTGAATGAGGAACCACATCCCACAGCTCGACACTGTTGTGCCAAAAGCAGAATTTGAAGCGTGCGCTCCAGCTTCCGGCGTCTACATGTGCGTGCGGCGGACAGTGCTCATCACGCAACATGATCACCATTGAAAAACCTTTGTAGCTGAATAACCGCATACTAACCCATCCGTTAGGTTAACGAATCCAAAGACCCGACACTCCCTGGAAAAACCGACGATTGGCTCTGCGCCAAATCGCCTTTACGCCTCTGAGACTAGCGCCAAGCATCGCCTTGGGCCGGTGGATAACTGCGCAAAATAGTAAGCAATCCTTTCGCCGCGCCCACAAAAAAGCCGTCGCGAGGACGGCTCTGCGGGCTTGTCATCCCCTCATCCCGGCTGGTTTTTTCGATACTCGGTGGTGGTCATGCCGGCGTAACCCCAGTTATCGGTGTCGACTTCTTCGATCACGATGTGGGTCAATTTCGGATCCTTGCCGAGGACTCGCTCCAAGGTGTCGGTAATCTCGGCAATGACCTGAGCTTTCTGTTCCCGGGTAACGCCGTCACGGGTGATTCGTACGCTGACGAAAGGCATGATGCTGCTCCTGTCCGGTTATCCAATGAGAGGCCGGTCAAGTAAAGCACTGCTGCGGCGATTTCATCTACAGTGGCGCAGTCCCTCATTTGATCCTTGGTGTCATCCATCATGCAGCGAGTATTCGACGATCTTCAGTTGGGCAGCATCGAACTGTTTTGCCTGGCGGCCGAGGCCGGCAGCTTTACGGCGGCCGCGTTGGTGGCCGGCGTAACACCGGCCGCCGTGAGTCGGTCGGTGTCGCGCATGGAAGAACGCCTCGGTGTGCGGCTGTTTGCGCGCACCACCCGCAGCGTCAAGCTGACCGACAGTGGTCGCCGCTATTACGAGGAATGCCGTCAGGCACTGGCGCAGTTGGTGGAGGCTCAGCGCGAGGTCATGGGCCAGCAGCAGCAACCGTCCGGCACGCTGCGCATCAGTATTCCCACGACGTATGCGCACCACCGGATCTTGCCGTTGTTGCCGGCATTCCGGGCGCGCTTTCCAGACGTGAAGGTCGAGTCGCACATCAGCAATCGCAACATCGATTTCGTCGGCGAAGGCTATGACATGGCGATCCGCGTACGGGCTATTCCGGATTCCGGCCTCATCGCCCGTCACCTTGAGGACGCCGAGCTGGTGATGATTGCCAGTCCCGATTACTTAAAGCGCGCGGGAACTCCGCAAAGCCTGGACGACCTTGCGCAACACGAATGCATTCAATACGAACTGCCCAGCAGCGGTCGGCGGATTGCCTGGCTGTTCAACGACAACGGCGCACCGCGGGAGATTCTTGCCGAAGGCAGCTTCAGTTGTTCTGACGATGTGCTCGGCGGCGTGACCCTGGCCAAAAACGGCGCGGGGTTGTTTCAGACTTACCGGTTTATTGTCGAAAACGAACTGGCCGATGGATCGTTGGTGGAGGTGCTCAAACCTTATGGCGGACGCTCCCGGCCCTTCACATTGCTTTATCCACAGAGCCGTCATATGCCGTTGAGACTGCGGGCTTTCATCGATTTCCTGGTTGAACATCTGCCGCGATAAACAGTGAGACTGTCCGATCACCGCACACAAAACCTCAATGAAATCTCTCTTCAATTGACCGAAGTAACCAGCTAGTACAATTTATCTCCACAGGCTGAACACCCCGGCCGATTCCAAAAATAATAAGTGGAGAGACCTCGATGTCCCCTATCGTTCTGGTGCTTAACGGCCCGAATCTGAACCTGCTCGGTACCCGTGAACCGGCGACTTACGGTCACGAAACCCTGTCAGACATTTCGGCGCTGTGCGGACGCGCCGCCGAAGAATTCGGCCTGGCGGTGGAATTTCGCCAGACCAACCACGAAGGCGAATTACTTGACTGGATCCACGGTGCCCGCGCCCGCTGCGCCGGGATCGTGATCAATCCGGCGGCCTGGACCCACACCTCGGTGGCGATCCGCGATGCCTTGATCGCCAGCGAATTGCCGGTGGTCGAAGTCCACCTGTCCAACGTCCACGCCCGCGAGCCCTTCCGGCATCACTCCTTCGTTTCAGCCATCGCCACTGCGGTGATGGCAGGTTTCGGCAGCCATGGTTATCGCCTGGCGCTGGATTACTTCAGCCAACGCTTGAAGGGGTGAACGCCGTGACTCAGAACAACGCGGTATTGGCCGGGCTGATCGGCGCCGGCATCCAGGCTTCCCGTACCCCGGCGCTGCACGAACACGAAGGCGATGCCCAGGGCTTGCGTTATCTCTATCGTTTGATCGACCTCGATCAGCTGAAACTCGACAGCAGCGCCCTGCCCGATCTGTTGATGGCCGCCGAGTGCATGAACTTCACCGGCCTGAACATCACCTTTCCGTGCAAGCAGGCGATCATCCCGTTGCTCGACGAGTTGTCGCCGGAAGCGCGTGGCATCGGAGCGGTGAACACGGTGGTGCTGAAGGAGGGTAAACGCATCGGCCACAACACCGATTGCCTGGGGTTCGCCGAAGGTTTTCGCCGGGGCTTGAAGGACGTTGCCCGTGAGCGCGTGGTCCAGATGGGCGCTGGCGGCGCCGGTGCGGCAGTGGCCCACGCGCTGTTGAGCGAAGGCGTACAACTGCTGAGCATTTTTGATGTGGAGATCAGCCGCGCACAGGCGCTGGCGGACAACCTCAATCAACACTTCGGCGCTGGCCGGGCCGTGGCCGGGCATGATTTACCGAGCACGTTGGCCCAGGCGGATGGGTTAGTGAACACCACGCCCATGGGCATGAAAAAACTGCCGGGCATGCCGGTGCCGGTGGCGTTGCTTCGGGCTGAGTTGTGGGTGGCGGAGATTGTGTATTTCCCACTGGAAACCGAGCTGCTACGCAGCGCCCGCGCCTTGGGCTGCCGCACGCTGGATGGCGGCAACATGGCGGTGTTTCAGGCGGTGAAGGCGTTTGAGTTGTTCAGTGGCGAAGCGCCGGATGCGCAAAGGATGTTGGCGCATTTTCAGAGCATGAACACCTCGCAGTAGAAACCCAATTCAAATGTGGGAGCGGGCTTGCTCCAGCCCCCTCGCCACAACCGTTCTCACCACAGGTCAGGCCTGCAAATACCGCAACACCGACTCGCAGATCATCACCCGATGACGCTGCTTGATGTTTTCGTCCGGCAAGTCGATCTGAAAGATCTCACCGAATGTATGGCGGTTCGACACGCGATAAAAGCAAAACGAGCTGATCAGCAGATGCACATCCAGCGGCTCAAGCCCGGAACGGAACACGCCTTCTTCGGCACCGCGGCGCAAAATCACGCCCAATGAGTCGAGGATGGTGTTGTTCATCGCCTTGATCGCGTCGGAGCGCTTCACGTACTCAGCGTTGTGGATGTTCTCGATGCTGACGATGCGCACAAAATCGACGTTGCGATCATGGTGATCGAAGGTGAATTCCACCAGTCGCCGAATCGCCTCCACCGGCGCCAGTTCGGCCAGGTGAAGATGGTTTTCCGTATTGCGGATATCGCCGTAGAGTTTCTCCAGCACCTCGACGTACAACTGCTCCTTGCTGCCGAAGTAGTAATAGATCATGCGTTTTGAGGTGTGGATGCGCTCGGCGATGGCATCGACGCGAGCACCGGAAAGCCCTTGCTGGACGAACTCGACAATCGCCTCTTGAAGGATGTTCTCGCGGGTCTTTTCCGGGTTGTTCTTGCGACTCTTGCGCGGCCCGGCAATCGGTTCGGCGGGCGCTGCGGAGAGTTCTGAAGTTATCGTCATTGCGGGCTCACGGCCATCACTGCACAGGCTGGCGATTATGGGCCGCACCGCCCAGTGAAGGAAGCCGCGCGGCAGTGGTTTGTCGCCGTGTTTACGATTTTCCTACAACTTTGCCGGACGTACCGCACCAATTCGGGATTTGGCCATNGCTGCCAGGCGCACCGCCACGTTGGCCGCGCCATAACCGGCGTAGCCATTTTTGCGTTGGATGATCTCAAAGAAAAACCGCCCTTCGAACGGCTCGGTGTAGACATGAAACAACTCACCGCCCTGGGCGTCACGGTCGTACAACACGTTGTAGTACGCCAGTTCGCTGAGGAACTCGTCGTCGAAATCAAACCGCGCCGCCAGGTCATCGTAATAGTTGAGCGGAATATCCAGCANCGGCACGCCCGCCTCTTTGGCGCGGCTCACCTCGGCGAAAATGTCCGCACAGTCGAAGGCAATGTGATGCACACCCGAGCCGCGATAACTCGACAGCGCGTGGGAAATCGCGGTGTTGCGGTTTTCGGAAATGTTCANCGGCAAGCGAATCGAACTGCAGCGGCTGCGCAACGCGCGNCTCTTCACCAANCCGTAGGGGTCGGGGAGCACCACTTCGTCATCGGCTTCAAAGTCCAGCAGGCTCTTGTAGAACAGCACCCAGCTGTCGAGGCTGTCGGCCGGCAGCGCCATGGCCATATGGTCGATGCGTTTGAGGCCGCCACCGGCCACGGCGGGCGGTTGCAGATGGAAATCGGTGCCGTAGACATCGGCGTCCTGATCCACCAGATAAATCAGACTGCCATCCGGTGCGCGCACGGCAGCCAGTTCAAGCTCGTTGGGGCCGACCAGTCCGCGATAGGGCTGGCCCTTGTAGGCCACCGCCCGCTCCAACGCTTTAGCGCTGTCCTTGACCCGCACCGCGGTGGCGCACAGCGATGGGCCGTGCGCTTCGAAAAAACTGTGGGCAAACGAGTAAGGCTCGGAATTGAGGATCAGGTTGATGTCGCCCTGACGCAGCAGGCTCACGCTCTTGGAGCGATGTTGCCCGGCCTTGACGAAACCCAGTCGCTCCAGCCAATGGGAAAGCTTGGCGCCGAGGCTTTCGTCCACAGCGAATTCAAGAAACTCGATGCCGTTGTATTCGCTGGCCTTGGGCGTCTCGAACAGAATGTCGAGGCTGGCCGCCGGTGGCGTTTCCTGGGCCAGACGCTGACGGGTTTTCTCCTCCAGATACAGCAACGAACGCAATCCATCAGCGGCGTTGGCCCGAGGCGGTGCGGCGCGGAAACCGTCGTTGAAGATTTCCAGCGACAGCGGCCCGGTGTACCCGCTCTTGATGATCGGAGCCAGGAAACCCGGCAAATCGAATTCGCCCTGGCCTGGGAAACAGCGGAAATGTCGACTCCACTCCAGCACATCCATGGCCAGGATCGGCGCATCGGCCATTTGCACAAAAAAGATCTTATCGCCAGGGATCTCGGCGATCGCACTCGGATCCCCCTTGAGCGACAGCGTGTGAAAGCTGTCCAGCAACACGCCAAGGCTTGGGTGATCGNCCTGACGGACNATGTTCCACACCTGTTGCCAGGTGTTCACATGCCGGCCCCAGGCCAGCGCTTCGTAGCCGATCCGCAGCCCGCGTGCGCCGGCGTGTTCGGCCAGCAGGCGCAAGTCGTCGATGAGGATGTGTTCATCACCGATGGAATCGGTGGACGCATTGCTGCACACCAGCACCAGGTCGGTGCCCAGCTCCTGCATCAAATCGAACTTGCGCTCGGCGCGCTCCAGGTTGCGTGCCAGGCGATCACGGCGGCAGCCTTCAAAGTCGCGAAACGGCTGGAACAACGTGATGGCGATCCCGAGATCGGCGCACATCTGCTTGATTTCCCGCGGGCTGCCGTCGTAATACAACAGGTCGTTTTCGAAGATCTCAACCCCATCAAACCCGGCGGCGGCAATGGCTTCGAGCTTTTCCGGCAGGGTACCGCTCAAGGAAACGGTGGCAATGGAACGCTGCATATTTCGACTCCCGGTGGAGGCTATCTTTTCAGGGCCTGGCACGCTTTCGCTTTAGGTAGGAGCCGGCTTGCTGGCGATGGCGTCCGCGAGATTGCCATCGCCAGCAAGCCGGCTCCTACAGAGACCGCGTTTTTCTTGAGGTGAATTATTGGCTGCAAGACCCTGCACAGCAATTCAAAGTGTACTACCCGGTTAGTTTTGCGTGCGATTATCGAACACTATGCCGATTGGCGAATTGACGATTTTTCAGCCACTGCCCACCATCGACGACACATTGAGTCCGATCGAAAACACCGGTCTCGATGACCAAAGAAACAGAACACCACATAAAAATAATCGGTGGCCTACATGACTCCTTCTCAAAGTTCTCCCGTGGAGCGCTCCTCCATGACTCCTGCCAGCGGCGTTATCGGCGACAAGATTCGCGGCGCCATGGCGGTCGGCAAGACCCGTTGGGGCATGCTGGCACTGGTGTTCTTCGCCACCACCCTCAACTACATCGACCGCGCCGCCCTGGGCGTGATGCAACCGATCCTGGCCAAAGAGATGAGCTGGACGGCGATGGATTACGCCAACATCAACTTCTGGTTCCAGGTCGGCTACGCCATCGGCTTTGTGCTGCAGGGTCGCTTGATCGACCGCGTCGGCGTGAAGCGCGTGTTCTTCTGCGCAGTGCTGTTATGGAGCCTGGCAACCGGCGCCCACGGCCTGGCCACCTCGGCCGTCGGCTTTATGGTGTGCCGCTTTATCCTCGGGCTGACCGAAGCCGCCAACTACCCGGCTTGCGTCAAGACCACACGGTTGTGGTTCCCGGCCGGTGAGCGCGCGGTGGCCACCGGTATCTTCAACGCCGGCACCAACGTGGGCGCAATGATGACGCCGATGCTGCTGCCGCTGATCCTGCATGTATGGGGCTGGCAGGCAGCGTTCCTGTGCATGGCATCGCTGGGCGCAATCTGGCTGGTGTTCTGGGGTTTGAAGTACTACAACCCGGAAGACCATCCAACGGCCAAACAATCGGAACTGGACTACATCCAGAAGGAAGTCGAGCCGGAGCAGACCCGTGTACCGTTCTCGAAAATCCTGCGCATGCGTGGCACCTGGGCCTTCGCCCTCGCCTACTCNATGACCGCACCGGTGTTCTGGTTCTACCTGTATTGGCTGCCGCCGTTCTTGAACCAGCAATACAACCTGGGCATCAACGTGACCCAGATGGGTATCCCGCTGATCATCATTTACCTGACAGCCGACTTCGGCAGCGTGGGTGGGGGGATTCTGTCGTCATTCCTGATCGGCCGTGGGATGAACCCGATCAAGGCGCGGCTGATGTCCATGTTGCTGTTTGCCTGCTGCATCGTCGGCGTGATCATGGCGGCCGGCTCCAGCCAGTTGTGGGTCGCGGTGTTTGCGATCTCCCTGGCCATCGGCGCGCACCAGGCCTGGACCGCCAACATCTGGAGCCTGGTGATGGACTACACGCCCAAGCACATGATGAGCACAGTGTTTGGTTTCGGCGGTATGTGCGCAGCCATCGGCGGCATGTTCATGACCCAGATCGTCGGCCATATCCTTACGGTGACGAACAACAACTACACCGTGCTGTTCACCCTGATCCCGGCGATGTACTTCATCGCGCTGACCTGGATGTACTTCATGGCTCCGCGCAAGATTCCTACCGTCACCGAGTAAAATGCCCTCCCTTGGCAGGTCTGGTTCCAGGCCTGCCTTTTTGATTTTCCTACCGACGACTCTGCTGCCACGCCGCCGCCAATCCGCTGCAGCAAATCACCGCGATCCCGATCACCGTAGTCAGGGTCGGTGTGTGCGAGAACAGCAGCCAGCCCAGCAGACCGGCAAACACGATCTGACAGTAACCGAACGGCGCCAACAACGCGGGCGCGGCATGACGGAAAGCCTGAGTCAGAAACAGGTGCGCAGTCATCCCGCAGCTGCCCAGCGCCAGCATCAACACACCGTGCCACAGCGTAGGGAGCTGCCAGAAGAACGGCACCAGCGCGCTCATCACCAAGGTATTGCACAGGCCAGCGAAGAAGTTGCTGGTGGTCGGGGTGTCGATGTTGCTGAGCTTGCGAGTGAGCACCTGATAAAAGCAAAAAAACAGCGCCGAACAGAGCGGCAGCAGCACCGCTGGCGTGAACAGATCGCCGCCCGGGTGGATGATGATCAGCACGCCGATAAACCCGCAGATCACCGCCAGCCATTGGCCACGCGTCACGCGCTCCCCCAGCAGCGGCACCGACAGCGCAGTCACCAGAACCGGCGCAAGAAAGTTGACCGCCGTCGCTTCGGCCAACGGGATGTACTGCAGGCCGGTGGTAAAAAACAGACTGGTGCCCAACAGGCACAACGCCCTCACCAACTGCAGCATCGGCCGTTTGGTCCGTAGGACGCGCAACCCGGACTGCGGCAGAAAAATCCCGGCCATCAACAGGGTGTGCACCACATAGCGGGCCCAGACCACCATCACGATCGGATAGAAGCCCGAGAGGTATTTCGAAAAGGCGTCATGACTGGAAAACAGGAAAGTGGCGACGACAATCAGCAAAATCCCTTTGAAGGGCTGGTTGACGCCGGAGAGCGGTGTGCTGGCAGTCATGGGTATCCCTTGCGAAGTGCAACGTGTCGCGGGCGGTGAGTTCCAATAATTTAGAACCTGGTTCCAGATTCCAACACAAGCATCAGCCGAAAGTGTTCGAATACCGCACAGTTTTACAGCCAATAAAAATCAATTATGGGAGCGAGCCTACTCGCCCCCCACAAATCAACTGAACAACTCCGACGCCANANTCAATTATGGGAGCGAGCCTACTCGCCCCCCACAAATCAACTGAACAACTCCGACGCCAGACTCGCCGCCGCCAATTCTTCGGTATACCTCAACAACAGCGGCGCCAATTCATGCAACCGCGCCCCCGGCATCCGCGCACTCGGCCCGGCGATGCTCAGCACACCAATCACTCGCCCTTCGCTCGGGTGCCGCACCACCGCCGCGATCGCCGAGGTGCCCACCGCCGAGCTTTCCTCGACCCAGGCGTAGCCCTGCTCTCGCGCCAGACGCAGGCGTTCGAGTAGTTCAATGTTGGAACGCGGAGCATTCGGCCCAAGGTCCTTTGGCCGCTCACCGCCCTGGCGCTCCACCAGCGACAATGCCTCGGCATCGCTCATGCACGCCAGCCACGCATGGCCCGACGCGGTATAGAACAACGGCGCATCGCGGCCCATTTCCGGGTCGTAGCGCAGGCCGGAACGGGCCCCTTGGGATTTGGCAATCCAGATCTGCCGCTCGCCTTCAATCACCCCGAGACGCACCAACTCTCCGGTCTCCTGGGCCAGGCGATCCAGCACCGGCTGCACGATATCGGCGCCGCTGCCTGACAAGTAACGAAACCCCATCGCCACCAGTTTGGTGGACAAGTGATATCGCAGGTTCTCTGGATTCTGTCGCACATAACCCAACCGGATCAGCTCCGCGAGCAGGCGGTGAGTTGCGCTTTTCGGGATGTCCAGTTGCTCCGCGAGCATCTGCATCGGCAGACCCCGAGGGTCACTGGTGAGGCTTTCGAGCACATTGAAGACACGTTCGATCTGACTGCCGGCCATGGGAGGTTCCACCTACAATTTGCCTGATTCTAGAAGATGAACCCTGTAATGCGAAATCTGGAACCCGATGCTCGACAGACCCGCGGGTCGCCCGTTCGATAAAAATCCGCGCCCTGACGGAATTCGATGGGTGATCCATGTTCCTACAGTCAGCGATTCTTCCGGCCAGTGAACGAAAAGCCGGACAGCCGGACTGGCGCCGCCCCCACACACCAGCAACACTCATCACCACGGACAATCAGAGGATTCCCACATGCTATGGAAAAAAGGCCGACGCAGCGACAACGTGGTCGACGCCCGTGGTGATGATGTCGGNNGCGGTGGTGGCGGCATGCGTTTTGGTGGCGGCAANGGCCTGAGCCTGACCGCGATCATCCTGATTGTGGGGATTGGCTGGCTCACAGGCCAGGACCCGATGCAGATCCTCGGGCAACTGACCGGACAAATGACTGAGCAATCGGCACCGGCCACCAACCAAAGCCGCAAGGCGCCGCCGGCCACTGATGAAGGCGCCGAATTCGTGCGCTCGATCCTCGGCGATACCGAAGACACCTGGGGCCAGATTTTCCAGCAGGCCGGTCGGCAGTATAAAAACCCGACACTGGTGCTGTTCAGCAACCGAGTGAATTCGGCATGCGGCCTGGCGACATCGGCGACCGGTCCGTTCTATTGCCCGGCCGACCAGAAGGTCTACCTGGACATGGCCTTTTTCCAGGAAATGTCGCAACGCTTTTCCGCGGCCGGTGACTTCGCTCAGGCCTACGTGATCGCGCACGAAGTCGGACACCACGTTCAGACGTTGCTCGGCGTTTCCGCGAAAATTCAGGCAGCCCGCCAGCAAGGCCGGCAGATGGAAGGTGATGGCGGCTTGTTGGTGCGTCAAGAGTTGCAGGCCGATTGCCTGGCCGGTGTCTGGGCCAACAATGCGCAAAAACGCCTGAACTGGCTGGAACCGGGTGACATCGAAGAAGCACTGAATGCGGCCAACGCCATCGGCGACGACCGTTTGCAGCAACAGGGTCAGGGTCGGGTGGTACCGGACTCGTTTACCCATGGCACATCGGCGCAAAGGGTGCGCTGGTTCAAAACCGGATTTGCGCAAGGCCAGGTGGGCCAGTGCGATACCTTTGCGGCGAAAAACCTTTAAATGAATAAGTGGTTGTTGATGTTGTTGTTCACCTGCGCGAGCACCCAGGCTGCGGAGCATGGCGTCAAAGAGCTCAGCCCCGGGCGGTTGTTGTTGAAAGAAGGTGAGATGGCGGTGAGCCTCGGCCCGGCGCCCGCGAAAATCGAACGCGTGCTGATCATCATCCATGGTCGCCTGCGCAACGCTGAAACCTATCGCCAGAGCGCCGAGCGCGCGGCGGAACTGGCCGGGCAAAGTGCAAGCACCCTGGTGATTGCCCCGCAATTTCTCAACGAAACCGACATCGCACTTCATCCTGTGGCAGAAACGGTGTTGCGCTGGCAGGGCAATGACTGGATGGCAGGAGGTTTATCCACCGCTCCTTTTGCGCTGAGTTCCTTTGCAGCCCTCGATCAGATCATCGAGCGAGTCGGCGACCGTCGACAGTTTCCGGACGTGAAGCAAATCATCATCGCCGGCCACTCTGGTGGCGCTCAGGTGGTGCAGCGTTATGCGTTGCTGGCCCGTGAGCAACCGGCCCTGACGGCCGCCGGCGTGAAGCTTCGCTACGTGGTCGCCAACCCTTCGTCCTATGCGTATTTCAATGAGCAACGGCCGGTGGCGTTCAACCATGCGGCGTGTCCCGGTTTCAATCGCTGGAAATACGGGCTGACGGATTTACCGGTTTATGCCAGTGGGCAAACGGCATTGCAGATTGAAGGAAACTACGTCAAACGGGACGTGACTTATCTGCTCGGGCAGCAAGACACCGACCCGCAGCATCCGGCGCTGGACAAAGGTTGCGAGGCCGAAGCGCAAGGTGCTTATCGTCTGATTCGCGGGAAGAATTTTTTCAATTACCTGCTGCGTCGCAATCCGCAAGGGGTGAATCAGCGGCTGGTTGAAGTGCCAGGGGTCGGGCATAACGGGGATGGGATGTTGACGTCGCCGGAGGGGCAAAAGGTGTTGTTTGGTCAGTGAGTTTTTGGTGTCTGGCCTGACGCCATCGCGGGCAAGCCCGCTCCCACAATGGTTCTCTATATCCCTGTGGGAGCGGGCTTGCCCGCGATGGGGGCCTCAGGCAGACAACATCTCCCGCAACACCCTGCAATCCGCCGCATGCCAATCCGTCAGTTCCGGCCAAGGGTTATCCGGCAAATTCACCAACACCGTCCGCGCCCCCGCCGCTCGACCGCAATCCAGATCAAAGCGGTAATCCCCGACCATCACCATCTCGCTCGGCGCCACCTCCCAAGCCGTCGCCAGTTTCAGCAAACCACCCGGATTCGGCTTGGGCGGCGCATCTTCACGCCCCAGCACATCCTCGACAGCAAAGCAGTCCGCCAGACCAATCGCNTCCAGGGTTACGTGCGCCAGCTCCCGGGCATTGCGCGTGAGAATGCCCAGGCGATAACCACGCCCGGCCAACTCACGCACCAGCTCCACCGCGCCCGGCGCAGCTTTCGAACCCAGCGCCAGATCACGTTCGTGCTCCAGCAGCCACGCATGCTTGGCGGCCGCTTCATCGGCCGGCAGCGCCGCGAGGTGGGTCAGGATGTCGTCTTCGGCGGGAATCGCCAACGCCACGCGGATCGCCGCGAAGTCATGCACAGCCACCGTCAGGGTGCCGTCCATATCAAAGACCCAGTGCTTAACGTCCGCCAGGCTCATGCCCAATCCTTGCGATGGCGAATCAAGCCTTCCTGGGTGACCGAAGCCACCAGTTGCCCGGCGCGGTTGTACACGCTACCCCGCGAGAAACCACGCGAGTTGCCGGCCCACGGGCTGTCCATCGCGTACAGCAACCAGTCATCGGCGCGCAGGTCAGCGTGGAACCACAGCGCATGGTCAAGGCTGGCGACTTGCATGTCTTTTTGCCACACCGTCTTGCCGTGGGGCAGCAGCGAGGTGGTCAGCAGACCGAAGTCCGACGCATAGGCCAACAGGTATTTATGCAGCGCCGGCGAGTCGGCCAAGGCACCGTCGGCTCGGAACCACACGTACTTGACCGGGTCGGACGGTTGCGGGTTGAACGGGTCTTTCTCGGTGACCGGGCGCACTTCGATGGGCTTGGGGCACAGCAACTTTTCGCGCATGTGCTCAGGGATCAGGTGCGCGCGCTGTTTGGTCAGCTCCAGTTCCGACGGCAGGTTCTCCGGGCCAACGACCACCGGCATGGTGGTCTGGTGCTCGAAGCCTTGTTCGTCGTACTGGAACGAAGTGGTGCAGGTAAAAATCGGGTTGCCTTTCTGGATCGCCGTCACCCGGCGCGTGCTGAAACTGCCGCCATCACGCACCCGGTCAACCTGATAGACGACTGGCAACGCGGAATCGCCCGGGCGCAGGAAATAACCGTGCATCGAATGCACATGGCGCGTTTCTTCGACTGTCTGACTGGCCGCCGACAACGACTGACCGATCACTTGACCGCCGAACAACTGACGAAAACCCAGGTCCTGACTGCGGCCACGAAACAGGTTTTCTTCGATCGGTTCCAGGGTCAGCAAATCGACCAGATCATCCAACACTTGGCTCATTCAGACTCTCCTCACACAAAGCTTGCCGCGCAGTCTTGGCTGCGGCGGTCGATTCAGTTTATGGCCGGGGCCAACATGGGAGCCATTGTAAACGTCCGTGCCTGCTTATCCATGCAAGGTTTGCAGCCATTGTTCACGGGAGATGCGATACAGCACATGGTGACGCAAGGGATGATCGGCCGCGAGCTTGGGATGGTCAAAGTCATCGGCTGAATCATGGTGCATGCCGATCGCTTGCATGACTTTTTCCGAAGGCAGGTTGTCTTTGGCGGTGAACGACACGACTTCTTGCAGCGCCAACCGGTCAAAGCCGCAACGCAGAGCGGTCCACGCCCCTCACTGGCATAACCCAGGCCCCAATGCTCACGCGCCAAGCGCCAGCCGATTTCGGTCGCAGGGGTGAATGGCGCGTCGAAACCGACCATGCCGAGGCCGGTGAAACCGATGAATGCCCCGGTGTCCTTGCGTTCCAGCGCCCAGAGACCAAAGCCATGTTCGGCAAAATGCCCGCGAATCCGTCCGATCAGCGAAGCACTCTCCAGACGACTCAAAGGGGCCGGAAAATAGCGCATGACCTGTGGATCGGCGCACATCGCCGCAAACTCCGGCAAATCCTCATCGCGCCACTGCCGCAACACCAGTCGCGCGCTCTCGAGTTCCAGTATCGGCTCCATCGTGTCCTCCCCTTTCCATGCCGCAAGTCTACAACGCTGGTAGGATCCTTCACTCATTCCTACCTGAATTCGTTATGCCGCTGCCGCTGATCTACCACGAAGACTACAGCCCCGAATTCCCGGCGGATCACCGCTTCCCCATGGACAAGTTTCGCCTGTTGCGCGACCACCTGGTGGACAGCGGCCTGACCGAGGACAGCCAATTGCTGCGACCGGAGCTGTGCCCGACAGAGATTCTGGCCCTCGCCCATGAACCTGGGTATATCGAACGCTACATGAGCGGCGAGTTGTCCCGCGAAGACCAACGCCGCCTTGGCCTGCCCTGGAGCGAAGCACTGGCCCGGCGCACGGTGCGGGCGGTCGGCGGTTCCTTGCTCGCGGCAGAGCAGGCGCTGGAACACGGGTTGGCCTGTCATTTGGCCGGTGGCACCCATCACGCGCATTACGACTATCCGGCGGGTTTCTGCATCTTCAATGACCTGGCGGTGATCAGCCATTTCCTGCTGGAAAGCGGCCGTGTGAATCGGGTGCTGATCTTCGATTGCGACGTGCACCAGGGCGATGGGACTGCACGGATTCTGCACAACACCCCGGACGCGATAACCGTTTCCCTGCACTGCGAAAAAAACTTCCCCGCCCGCAAGGCCCAGAGCGACTGGGACATCCCGCTGCCCATGGGCATGGGCGATGCCGACTACCTCAAANCCGTGGACGACGCGTTNAATTANCTGCTGCCGCTCTACCAACCGGATCTGGTGTTGTATGACGCCGGTGTCGACGTGCACAAGGATGACGCCCTCGGTTACCTCAAGCTGACAGACGCAGGCGTCGCCGCGCGTGATGAAAGCGTGATGCGCCACTGCCTGGGTCGCGACATCCCGGTCATGGGCGTGATCGGTGGTGGTTACAGCAAGGACCGCCCTGCCCTGGCCCGCCGCCACGGCATCCTGCATCACAGTGCACAGCGGGTGTGGACGTCATCCGGTTGTCATTGAAGTGTGGGCGTTACCCACAATGCCTGTGGAACTGCCTGTGGATAACCTGAGTGAAAGGGCCTGCAGGCCATGCGACGTATGGGCTACAACTTAGTGGTTGTTTTTTGATCACCTCTCAAAAACACCAATGAACCCTGTGGGAGCGGGCTTGCCCGCGATGAGGCCGGCACTTCCAACATCTTTATTGACTGACAGTCCGCTATCGCGGGCAAGTCGAATCGTCGCACCGCCGCTCCCACAGGTATCGCGTACTGCTAGAATGTGCGGCTATTTCGCCACACCGCAGCGCTCATCATGACTCAGCCCTCGACCTCCTCCTCTTCTCACGTAGCCATCATCGGCGGCGGCCCCGCCGGCCTGATGGCGGCCGAAGTGTTGAGCCAGGCGGGCGTGCAGGTTGACCTGTATGACGGCATGCCGTCGGTGGGGCGCAAGTTCCTGCTGGCGGGCGTGGGCGGCATGAACATCACCCACTCCGAGGCNTACCCGGCATTTCTNTCNCGCTACGCCGAACGCGCGCCGCAGATTGCCCCGCTGCTTCGCTCATTCGGCGCTGATGCGTTGTGCCAATGGATTCATGACCTGGGCATCGAAACCTTCGTCGGCAGCTCCGGCCGGGTGTTTCCGACNGACATGAAGGCGGCGCCGCTGCTGCGCGCCTGGCTCAAGCGCCTGCGCGACCAAGGCGTGGTTATCCACACCCGGCANCGTTGGGTCGGCTGGGATGACCACGGTGGATTACGCATCGACAGCCCCGACGGCGAAACCCTCATCAAGCCCGACGCCACCTTGCTGGCCCTCGGCGGCGGCAGCTGGTCACGCCTCGGATCGGACGGCGCGTGGATGCTGCCACTGGAACAGCGCGGCGTAGGACTGATGCCGTTGCAACCGAGTAATTGCGGCTTCGAGGTGCAGGCCTGGAGCGAGTTGATGGTCAGCAAGTTCGCTGGCGCACCGCTGAAAAACATCGCCATCGGCCTCAATGACGACGTGCCGCGCTTGGGCGAATGCGTGATCACCGCGACCGGGATCGAAGGCAGTTTGATCTACGCCCTCTCGGCACCGATTCGAGAGGCCATCAATCAGCACGGCTCCGCCACCATCCACCTCGACCTGCTACCGGGCCGGCCTGTGGATAAAGTTAAGGCGGCGCTGAGCAAACCACGTGGCTCCCGCTCCATGTCCAAGCACCTGCACAGCCAACTCGGGATCGATGGGGTGAAAGCGGCGTTGCTGCGCGAACTTACGCCAGCCGAATGCTTTGCTGATCCGGCGTTGCTGGCCAAAGCGATCAAGGCGTTGCCGCTGACTTTAGTGAAAACCCGTCCACTGGACGAGGCCATCAGCAGCGCCGGTGGCGTGATGTTCGAGGCGCTGGATGAGCGGTTGATGCTCAAGCAATTGCCGGGCGTGTTTTGTGCGGGGGAGATGCTGGATTGGGAAGCGCCGACCGGCGGCTACCTACTGACAGCGTGTTTCGCCAGTGGGCGCGCGGCGGGGTTGGGGATGGTGGAGTGGTTGAAGCGCTAGGCTTGAAACCGAGGCGCGCCCTTCGCGGGCAAGCCCGCTCCCACATTTGATCTTTGGCGTTCACAAATTATGTGCTCACAGAAAATCCAGTGTGGGAGCGGGCTTGCTCGCGAAGACGTCCTTCCAGACGCCGGAGCTTTTTAAGGCTTCTTCTTACGCGGCCCAGTGTTAAACACCGGCACTTTTCGCACAGGCTTGATCGAAGGCTCCGGCGCCGAAGCATCCCCACTCTCAACCCATTTACCCAGGTTGCGTTTACCGCCACCGGAAGTCTTCGGCTTCTTCGGTTTTTTTGGCTTCTTCACTACCTGACCGCTGGCGTCAGTATCCGGTACCCGATGCTCAGGTTCGAAGTCGTGTTCCATCTGGCGAGGCAACGTCTGACGGGTCAGCATCTCGATGGCCGACAGCATNTTCACTTCATCGGCGCAGACCAGCGAAATCGCCTGCCCGGTTGCACCCGCGCGACCGGTACGACCGATCCGGTGGATGTAGTCCTCCGCCACGATCGGCAGGTCGAAATTGATCACCAATGGCAGATCTTCGATATCCAGACCACGGGCCGCAACGTCGGTGGCCACAAGAATCTGCACTTCACTGGCCTTGAAACGGTCCAGNGCGCGCTGGCGGGTGGCTTGGGGTTTGTCGCCGTGGATGCCGTCGGCATTGATGCCCAGGCCTTGCAACTTATCCACCAGCGCATCCACGCCATTACGGGTCTTGGCGAACACCAGCACCTGCTTCCAGCGGCCTTTGCGCATCAGGTGCACAAACAGCTCTGCCTTGCGCTTCTTGTCCACCGGCACCACCCATTGCTTCACGGTGTTGGCGGCGACGTTGCGCGGGCTGACTTCGACGGTCAGCGGGTCNTTGAGCATTTGCCCGGCCAGCAAGCGGATCGCGTCGGAGAACGTCGCGGAGAACAGCAGCGTCTGACGTTGCTTGGGCAGAACGCGGTAGATATTCCCCAGTTCCTCGGAGAAACCCAGATCAAGCATGCGATCGGCTTCGTCCAGAATCAGGGTTTGCAGCTGATTGAACTTGAGGGCCTTCTGGCGATACAGGTCGAGCAAACGACCCGGCGTCGCCACCAGAATGTCGACGCCCTTGCGCAGCTTCATCATCTGCGGGTTGATGCTGACGCCGCCGTACACCGCGTAAGTGCTCAACGGCAGGTTCTCGGCGTACTGACGCACGGCTTCGTGAACCTGTTCGGCCAATTCGCGGGTCGGCACCAGGATCAGTGCGCGCACCGAGTTAGACGCGACTTTCGGCCCTTCCATGGTCAGCAATTGCAGGAGCGGCAGGGCGAAACCGGCGGTCTTGCCGGTGCCGGTCTGGGCCGCGGCCATCAGGTCTCGACCGGCCAGCACCGCCGGAATGGCTTGCGCCTGCACCGGCGTCGGGGTCTGGTAGCCAAGCGTCTCAAGGGCGCGCAGCAAGGGTTCGATCAGGCCAAGGGTGGCGAAAGTCATGGGATTACCGTAGGAAAATTCAGCGCGGTTGTGCAGAACAAGTGTGCAATGGCGCGCAGTTTACCCTAATTCACGCGCGATTCTGTCTGCACCACGGCAGGAGGTCTTTGCGGAGCCCGGCGCCACTGCGGCAATCCGATCAACACCACGGCACTGATGATCACCAGCATCGCCAAGGCTTCTTCCATGCCGATGGTCTCGCCGACAAACACAATGCCCAACAACACCGCGACGGCCGGGTTNACGTAGGCATAACTGGTGGCCGCCGCCGGACGCACGTTTTTCAACAGATACATATAAGCGTTGAAAGCGATGATCGAGCCGAAAAAGGTCAGGTAGGCCAGGGCCGCCCAGCCTTCGATCGGCGGCATGGCTTGCAGATGCTCACCACTCAGCGCACTGCCGATCAGCAGCGCTACACCGCCCACCAGCATTTCCACGGCACTGGCCATGGCGCCTTGGGGCAGCGGCAAGTGTTTGCTCCAGACCGAACCGAAGGCCCAGGAGGCGGCGGCAAACAGTAGCAACATGGCACCCGTCGGGCTCGATTGCAGGTTGGAGCCCATGTTAAGCATCGCGATGCCGATAATCCCCAGCACCACCCCGGCCCACTCCAGACGCGTATTGCGCGCGCCCCAGAAATACCCGCACAGCAAGGTGAACAACGGCACCGTCGCCACCGCCAGCGCGGCCACACCCGAAGCGACGCCCGTGTGTTCAGCCACGCTGACCGCGCCGTTACCGAACGTCAGCAGCAAGATCCCGATGATCCCGGCGGCTTTCCACTGCACCCAGGTCGGTGCCGGCGCCCCGCGCCAGCGCAGGAAGGCGTACATCAAACTCCCGGCGATCACAAAGCGGATACCGGCGAGCAGGAGCGGCGGCCAGTACTCGACGCCGATGCGGATCACCAGGTAAGTCGAGCCCCANATCACATACAACGCAAAAAAGGCGGCGATCAACGGTAAGGGAAAACGACGTAAGCCAGGCATGGGCAGCTCGATGACAGGACAATGTGAACAGCTATTCTAGAAAGGCCAGCGGCGCAAAATAAGTTACAAAACCTGTTTATAGCGCCGGTACACTTTTCAAAACACGGAGATTGGCGCTATATACCGTGCTTTCGAAAGTCAGTCATTTTCCAGGAATACAACGATGGATAAATACGACCGCATGCTCCTCAGCGCCCTGCTGGAAAACGGTCGTGCGTCCTACGCCGACCTGGCNCGCACGGTAAACCTCTCCGCGCCGGCCGTGGCCGAGCGCGTGGCCAAGCTGGAAGCCAGCGGNGTCATCACCGGTTACCAGGCCAAAGTTGACATGGCAAAGCTTGGCTTGCCTATCCAGTGCGTGATCGAACTGCGCCTGAACCAACACGGTAACCAGAAGGCCTACGACGACCTGATCAAAATCCCACAACTGACGGAATGCCACCGAGTGACGGGCGACCCGTGCGTGATCATGCAGGCGGCGGTGGGGTCGATGCCGGAGCTGGAGAACCTGATCAACCGGGTGGCGAAGTTCGGGTTCAGCAAGACCTCGATTATTTTGTCNAGCGCCATCGAAAAGCGCGTGCCGTTGGGGCAACTTGAAGGCAATGGAAAGCTTTGATACGACACGCCCCCTGTAGGAGCCGGCTTGCTGGCGATAGCGGCGGATCAGTCGACTTCTTAGTTGAATGATAGATAGCTATCGCGAGCAGGCTCGCTCCCACAGGGGATGTGCGCTAACTGGAGACTGAAATGCCAGCCATGTTCAGGTGCGACGTCAGGTTGGCCGCCATTTCAGCATCGGCCATGGCCCGGTGAGCCTGTCCACAACCCCACCCTCACGGATGTCACCTGATTCCTGTGGGAGCGGCGGTGCGACGATTCGACTTGCCCGCGAAGCGATCTGTCAGACGCCGCAGTAACTTGCAGGCAACAAGCCCGGCATATCCCGCAGGCGCACCCAAGGTTCTTTGCGCCAATGCAGCAGCCGCAGCGTTCCTCCCGCCCATTCCATCGCCCGCATATGCGGCGCTTGATTCGAAATGGACCCGACTTCCTCCCGCAACATCGGCACCACGTCGTGGGTCAGCCAACGTCGTAAATGGCGGTTTTCCGGGCAGTAGTGGTACACCAACATCGCGTATACGCCCGATTCACTCAGCATCAAGGTCTCTTCGAGGTCATCATCTCCGGACAGACACATCAGTTGCTTCTGATCCGCATCAAGCTTGAGCACTTGCCTTCCATTTATGTCCACACCCATCAATCGACCGATATCGCGGGCGCAAAACCAGGGCTCTGCGTGCATCAACAGTGCACGGATGCCAGGTCTTGGGAGGCGTTGGCGAGCAGGGTTTCGCTGTTCAGGTTGGGCAGTACGGTGAAAATATGGTCGGTAGATTGAGAATCAGATGGAGGATTGGGACTGTCTTTGATCATGGTAAATCTCCTGAAAAATAGGAGCTGCCAACATCACTTGCAGATGATGGGAGGCAGCTGTGCGCGGGTCTGCAAGACCGAGTCAGGAGCAGCTCGGCAGACCCGAAGGTCTCCCACGCACAGCCACCACAAAACGATGACCATGAAAAACGCCACGATTATAGCGGCGCTTCTTAGCTCCCAACATGATTTCGGCAGGCTTGCAGTCCCGATCGCTGAATTGGCAGCGACTGGCGAAGGTTAATGAGGCCAGTTCCGAGGGACAACCTGAAAGGCCTGTGGGAAATCTCCGAGACCTGAAGATAGCGCANACTTGAAGGCAATGGAAAGCTTTGATACGACACNCCCCCTGTAGGAGCCGGCTTGCTGGCGATAGCGGTTNGTCATTCACCATTGATGTCGACTGATACACCGCTATCGCCAGCAAGCCGGCTCCTACAGTGTGATTGTGGTGTGTCAGTCAGAACCCGCGATGCCGCTTGAGGTGTTCGTTGATCTTGGCCGCCGGCACCTTCTGCAAGCTGACCAGCAGATCATGCGACAACTCGCGCAACCCATGCTTCTGCTGCAGTTCCTGAAGCAGATGCCCCGTCANGTTGGCTGCCATCTCCGCATCCGCCATCGCCCGGTGAGCCTTGCCGGTGTGGGGAAGTTGGGCGTAGCTGTTGAGGGTGCCGAGTTTGTGGTTCGGCGCCGCTGGCATCAGGCGACGGGCCAGCAGCAGGGAGCAGGCGAATTTTTGCAGGCGGGTGCGGCGAATCAGGCCCAGTTCGAAGTCCCAGAACTTCTGGTCGAACGCAGCATTGTGCGCCAGCAGTGGCGTGGTGCCGACGAACTCGTTGACTTCGTTCATCACCCGCTCGGCCGNGGGCGCGGTGCGCAACATGGCGTTGCTGATGCCGGTGAGTTGTTCGATAAAGCCCGGCACACGCACGCCGGCATTCATCAGGCTCTGGTAGCGGTCCACGATCTGGCCGCGCTCAAGGATGACCACCGCGATTTCCGTAGCCCGGCAGTGGCTGCTCGGGGNGATCCCGGTGGTTTCAAAGTCGATGACTGCTATGCGTTCCAAACCTGTTTCAACTCCGTAAAAATCAATTCTTGAGCAGCAACGCGCCTTCGATCGGCACGTAGCGGCTGGCGGCGCGGATCAGCGAGTTGGCCGTCAGGCCCGGCACGCCGTAGGCCACGGCTTCGACGCCATGCTTTTGGATGATGCGGTCGAGCAGCATGTCGAAATCACCGTCGCCGGAGGCCAGCACCACTTCGTCGACGTGGTCGGCGGCGTCCATGATGTCGAGGGTGATGCCCACGTCCCAGTCGCCTTTGGCCGAGCCGTCGGCGCGCTGGATGTACGGCTTGAGTTTTACCGTAAAGCCCAGGTTGCGCAGGATCTGCTGGAATTGCTGCTGCTTGCTGTCGCCACGGTCGATGGCATACGCATACGCCTCGACGATCTGCCCGCGCGCGCTGATGTCAGCCCACAGGGCGGCGTAGTTGAAGTGGCAGCCATACGCCTGACGCACGGTGTAATAGAGGTTTTGAACGTCGGCGAACACTGCGATTTTTTTCACCGTGCATCCTCTTTGGCGCAGTCGCGCGCAGGCTGGGTCAGGCACCAGGCCCGAAAAGTGGCCCAGTATGCCAGCCTCAAGGATTGTTCCGCGAATAATCGGCCATGTGGCGAGGCTGCGCGCTCCCGCTGGCGCTCGAAACGCACCCTCACTTTAGAACGTAAGGGGCCTGCTTCGCACCCTCACTTTAGAACGTAAGGGGCCTGCTTCGCACTCCAGCGGGACGGTGCTGCGTTCCGACAAGCGCCCTCGCCACAGGGGATCAGACGAAGGAGTCGTCGTCGCCGCCGAAGAACGATGAGTTGTCATCGCTGTAGTCGGCGTCGGTAAAGCCGCCCTGATCACTGGAGTTGTCAGCCACACGCTGGTCGTCACCCCAACCGTTGCCGCTATCGCTCTGATCGTTGACCTGGGCCGGTTCTTCCTTGATGACTTCGACGACTTCCTGAGGTTGCTGATTGCTGTGGAACAGGCTGCTGATGCCTTGTGCCAGCATCACGCCACCGGCCACACCGGCGGCGGTTTTCAGTGCGCCGCCAAGGAAACCACTGCCAATCCCGGGGGCTTGCTGCTGCGGTGCGTAATTCTGCTGCGGCGGTGCTGCACCGAAGTTCTGTTGCTGTGGCGGCTGCGAATTGAACGACGGCCGCCCCGGCTCACGCCATCCACCATTGGAGGACGGCGCGCTTTGCGTCGGTGCAGGCTGCGGATCACGGGAACCGCCGCCAAAGATGCTCGACAGGAAACCACCGCTGGCAGGCGCCGACGGCTGAGCCTTGGCCGATTGCAGTTCGGCCTGCAATTGCTGGACTTGCTGAGCGAGCTGCTTGTTCTGTGCGTCGAGGCTTTTGATGGCCGCTTCCTGAACCAGNATCGACTGGGTCATGTAGTAGCCGGCGGCCGGTTGGCGAGTCATGTGCTCCTTGATCCGCGCTTCAGCCAGGGCGTCGCGGGGGGCTGAGTCCGTTTCGGCTTGCTGCAACCGTGAAAACAGTCCATCGATCAGGGTTTGCTCTTCGCTGTTCATGGCGACCTCGTAGATTGCCGGGAATATCGTCGCCCTTATCCACTGTGGATAAGGTGCTCTCCAGTAATGGGGCTGATACAGGATGTTTCAATGACCTTTACCGAACGTTTACGTTTGCGCCCCAAAGGGCTTCATCGGTTAAAGTGGGCCACTGCTTTCAACCTGCGATACCGACTGATGAATTCGTTCGATGTACTGCGTGACTCTCTGTATTTCTTCAAGCGCAATCTGGGCCAGATCGTGCGCCTGTGCCTGCCGCTGGTGATCTTCGAAGCGCTGCTGCAACAAGTGGTCGATCGCTCCACCGAGCCGGACAGTTTCCCCGGCATCAGCGTGATGGTCGGCTTGCTGGTCTATCCGCTGTACACCGCCGCACTGATCCTGTTTCTCGATGCCCGCAGCCGTGGAGAATCACCGAGCACCCGCGAGTTGCTGTCGAGGTCGGCCTACCTGTGGCCGCGCTTCGCCCTGCTCACTGCCCTCAACACCTTGTTGATCCTGATCGGCTTGTCGCTGTATTTCCTGCCGGGCATCTGGCTGATGGTAACCCTGGCATTCGGCGAGTACCTGCTGGTGCTGCGCGGCCTGTCGGCGCTGGNGGCGATGAAGGAAAGCCTGCGCCTGACCCGCGGCCATTTCCTGCGAATCCTGGTGTGCATCCTGTGTGTGATGGGCCCGTTGTGGGTGCTCAAGGGCGCGACCCTTGCGGTTTACCCGGAGCCGCAGAACCCGGTGATTTCGCTGCTGATCGACAGCGCGCACAGCTTTTTACAACTGTTCACCAGCGTGGTGCTGTTCCGGTTGTTCATGCTGATTGCCGATGCCCCCGAGAAAATTGACGGGCCGCTATGACCCATGGGCTTAAGCCCGACGCTCGGTTATGCTCGGGCTCATCTTTTGTAACGCTATAAGCCGAGCCATGACCCGTCTACTGCGCTACACCCTGCTGGGCCTGCTGATCGCGGCGGGCCTGATTGCCTTGCTGGTTTACAACCTGACCTGGCGTCCCGGTGCCAAAGAAGCAGCACCGGTCGGCTGCAGCGCTCAGGCGCCCACGCTGGTCCCCGGCCAGGCCCTGAAAGTCATGACCTGGAACGTCCAGTACCTGGCGGGCAAGCGCTACGTGTTCTGGAATGACCTGGCCGAAGGCGACGACGAAAGCCCCACTGCCGAAGACATGGCCTTCAGCCTCGATGAGGTGGCGCGGGTGATTCGCGACGAGCAACCGGACATTGTGCTGTTGCAGGAACTGGATGACGGCGCCAAGGCCAGCGATTACCAGAACCAGTTCAAGTTGCTCCAGGAACGGGTCGCCGACCTTTATCCGTGCAGCGCTCACGCCTTCGACTGGAAAGCCGATTTTGTGCCCAACCTGCATATCTTCGGCAGCGTCGGCCGCAAACTGGTGACCCTGAGCCGTTACCAGATCGAACACGCCGAACGCCTGCAACTCCCGGTGTCGCCGGCCAACATCATCAGCCGTCAGTTCAAACCGAAAAACGCCTTGCTGACGACTTACCTGCCGCTGAGCGACGGCGGGCAGATCGCGGTGCTCAATACCCATCTGGACCGCGTCATCCAACCTGATGAAACCCTGCTGGCCCAAGTGACCGCCGTGGCCAAGGTGCTCGACAAATATGAAAGCCATGGCACCCCGTGGTTGATCGGTGGCGACTTCAACTTGTTGCCGCTAGGCCAGTACCGACGCCTGCCCGACGAACAACGCACGCCCTACTCCGTGGACAGTGCCTTGCATGTGCTGTGGGACAAATACCCGATGATCCCGACCAACAACGAAGCCAGCGGGATCGACCGGGCGCGGTGGCTGACCCATTACCCAAATGATCCAGGCCTGAACGGCCCGGACCGAACGGTTGATTACCTGTTCTACAGCCCGCGGATCAAACGGGTCGAGGCGATGGTGAGGCAGGACGATACCTTGCGGATCTCCGATCATTTGCCGGTGATTGCGAGGTTCCTGCTACCTGCGGTCCCCTAACGGCAAATCACCATAAAACCTGTGGGAGCGGGCTTGCCCGCGNNCAAGGTCAATGCACTTCCTCCAAGTCGTCATGCAGTAACCCGAAAATCCTGCGTTTCATGTCGATGAACGAGCGCTCCATCACCATGTCCAGGGTCCGTGGGCGTTCGATCGGCACATCCAGAATCTGCTTGATCCGCCCAGGCCGGGCGCCCATGACATAGACCCGATCCCCCAACAGAATCGCCTCATCGATATCGTGGGTCACGAACAGCACGGTCTTCTTGCTGTTGCCCCAGACCCGCAACAACAATTGCTGCATTTGCAGGCGCGTCTGGCTGTCGAGCGCGCCGAAGGGTTCGTCCATCAGCAGGATTTGCGGGTCATTGGCCAACGCTCGGGCAATCGCCACACGCTGCATCATGCCGCCGGACAACTGCTTGGCGTAGTTGTCGGCGAACCCGGTCAGCCCCACTTCATTGACGTAGTAATCGACGATCTCCTTGCGCTGCACGGCCGCCATGCCGCGCCGCTTGAGGCCGAACTCGACGTTCTGCCGCACGGTCAGCCACGGGAACAGCGTATAGCTCTGGAACACCATGCCGCGATCCGCACCCGGCCCCTGCACTTGCTGGCCGCCGACATAGATCTCGCCTTCCGTGGGCTCATTCAAACCCGCCGTGAGGTACAGCAGACTCGACTTGCCGCAGCCCGACGGCCCGACCAGCACGGCGAATTGTTGATCCGGCACTTCGAACGACACCTGCTCCAGCGCGGTGAACATACCGCCGTCAGGTTTCTGATAACGCAGGCTGACCTTGTCCACTTGCAGCCGTGGCGCGGCCTGCACCGGGGCGGCCGTGGGTGTGATGAAACGCGGGTTTACGGCGCTTACTGAGCCCATGCGGCGATCCTCAGACGGAGAAAACGGAACAGTTGATCGGTGACCAGGCCCAGCAGGCCGATGATCGCGATGGCCAGGAAAATCACATCCACCTGAAAGCCGCGCATGGCTTTCAGGCTCAAGTAACCCAGGCCACTGGAAGCGGCCACCAGCTCGGCGACCACCAGATAAGTCCAGGCCCAGCCCATGGTCACGCGCAGTGTGTCGAGCACGCCGGGCAATGACGCCGGGGCGATCACATGCAGCACCGCATCGCGGCGGGTCGAGCCCAAGGTGTAGGACGCGTTGATCAGGTCCTTGGAGATGCCCTTGGACACGTCCGCGATCATCACCAGTTGCTGGAAAAACACGCCGAAGATGATCACCGAAACCCGCTGCTCCAGACCGATACCGATCCACAAAATGAACAGTGGCACGAACGAGGTCACCGGCAGGTAACGGATGAAATTGACCATCGGCTCAAGGAACGCCTGAACGATGCGGAAGCTGCCCATCAGCAACCCCAGCGGCACCGCCACCAGCGACGAGACAATGAAACCGACCATCACCACTTCGAGGCTGGCCCACACATGCAGGCCCAGGGTGCCGTCGCGGCTCAGGCGCACGGCGGCTTCGGCCACCGCGCCCGGTGTCGGCAGGAACATGCCCGGCACCACGCCGCCGTAAGACAACCCGGCCCACAGGCCGATCAACAACACCCAGGCCAGGCCGCTCGCGCTCCAGATCACCTGCACCGGCAGGCCAGTCTTGGGCGTGATGCAGCGGCTCAGCCATGAATTGCGCTTGAACATGCGGACCTCCTACAGCGGGCTGACGAAGCGGTTGTCGATCAGGTCGTCATTGCTGACGTTGTAGGGCTTGCCCTGCAATTCGCTGGCGGTTTCATTGGCCAGTTTGATCAGTGGCTCGCTGTCGCCCGGCTTACCCGGAGAACCGAGGAGTTTTTCGCTCATGGCTTGATCGTAGAAGCGCACGCCTTGAGCGGCAGCGGCCAGCTCCTTCGGATCGGCGAGGTAACCGCCGACGCCTTTGGCCATGATTTTGTAAGCTTCTTGCGGATGGTCCTTGGTGTACTGCACGGCTTTGTAGAGACCGGCGACCAGGGCCTTGACGTCTTCCGGTTGCTTCTCGATGACGGTGCAGTTGAGCGCGACCACATCGACAATCACCCCCGGCGTACTGCTGCTGTCGATCAGCACTTTGCCTTGTTGCTTGCTGCGGACCATCGACAGGTGCGGCTCCCAGGTCACGGCGGCCGGCACACGACCGGCGATGAACGCGGTGGCGGCGTCATCGGCCGTCATGTTTTGCACGGTGATGTCGCTCATGCTCATGCCGTGTTTTTTCAGCAGGTACGACAGCCAGAACTGCGAGGTTGACCCTTCGTTCACCGCCACCGCCTTGCCTTTCAGTTCTTGCAAGCTCTTGACGTCCTTGCCCACCAGAACACCGTCGCCACCATGGCTGTCATCGAGCGCGGCGACGGCCTTGAAGCAGAATTGCGGACGGTACTTGAGCACTTCGTCGATGGTCGACGCCGAGCCCGACAACTCGCCCGATGCCTGGGCGGCCATGTACATCGAGGCTTCTTCGACGACGGGCAATTCGACGGTCAAACCGCCTTCCTTGAAGTAGCCAAGGTCCTGAGCGAGATAGAGGGTGCCGTAGCCGACCCACGTGGTGTGGCCGATGGACAGGGTGCCGGCCTGGGCGCTGGTAGCGACCGTGGCGGCGATGGCGGTGACCGCCAGTGGATGAGCGACGCGGTTAAGCAAGGACTTGATCATGGAGCACTCCCAAAGCTGTTGATTTAGTTTTGTCATGGGCAGTACGGCCAGTGGCCTTGGATCAGTTGCCACCGGTGGTCTCTGATGGACCTTTCGGTGGTCAGCATTCGGCTGACTGGCGAAGTCGATGTTGGACCAGCGGCGGGGATAGGAAAATCAGGAAATATGTCGTTGGGAGTGATGAAAAAACTGGGTAGTGCGCGCCGTAAAAGTGCGGTGTTGGCGGGGGTGCACGGGGAGGGTGCAAAAGCTGAGAGGTGTGTTGAATGAACGAAAGCAATCGCGGGCAAGCCCGCTCCCACAGGTTATGTGTCGAGCCTTAATCTTGAGGCCGACACAAATCCCTGTGGGAGCGGGCTTGCCCGCGATAAGGTCCGAAGGACCTTCCGACAATGTCAGAGCCGGCCGTATTCCTGAGCCGTCCGATCAACCGCTTTCAGGGTCTTGCCAACCAGCTCATCGATTTCCTCACGACGGGCAATCAACGCCGGCGCCATGATCATCCGCCCCAGCGTCGAGCGAATGATCACCCCTTCCTCAAAGCCAATCGTGCGGCAACGCCAGGCAATGTCGTTCTCGTTGGCAAAGCGCTTGCGGCTGCTTTTGTCCTCCGCAAATTGCAACGCCGCCACCATGCCGACACCCTGGATATCGCCCACCAACGGGTGATTGCCGAACACCTCGCGCAAGCACTGTTGCAGGTAAGGCCCGATGTCATCCTTGACCCGCGCCACCACCCCCTCATCGCGCAAAGCCGTGAGGTTGGCAATCGCCACCGCTGCCGCCACCGGGTGCCCGGAGTAAGTCAACCCGTGCGCAAACACCCCGCCCTGCTCCACCAATACCTGAGCCATTTTCTTCGACAGGATAAGCCCGCCCATGGGGATGTAACCCGAGGTCAAACCTTTGGCGATCGACAACGTGTCCGGCTCAAAACCGAAGTGCTCGTGAGCGAACCATTCGCCGGTGCGACCGAAGCCGCCGATCACTTCATCAGCGCACAACAGCACGTCGTACTTGCGGCAGATCCGCTGAATTTCCGGCCAGTAACTTTCTGGCGGGAAGATCATTCCGCCCGCACCCTGGAACGGTTCGGCGATAAATCCGGCGACCTTGTCCGCGCCCAGTTCGAGAATCTTCGCTTCCAGTTGCTGCGCCGCCCGCAGGCCGAATTCAGCCGGCGACAGGTTGCCCTCGTGGGCAAAAAAGTACGGCTCGTCGATGTGCTCGATGTCGGGAATCATGCCGCCCATTTCGTGCATGAATTTCATGCCACCGAGCGCCGTCGCCGCCAGTGTCGAGCCGTGATAACCGTTCCAGCGACCGATCATGATTTTCTTCTCGGGCTTGCCGAGAATCGTCCAGTAACGACGCACGGTGCGGATCAGCACCTCGTTGGCTTCGGAGCCGGAGTTGGTGTAGATCGCGTGGCTGTAGTGTCCGGGCAACAAGCTGAACAACAGCTCCGAGAGCTCGATCACCTGCGGGTGGGTGGTGTGGAAAAACATGTTGTAGTACGGCAGTTGCTCAAGCTGTCGGGTCGCCGCGGCCGCCAGGTCCTTGCGCCCGTAACCGAGGTTGGTGCACCACAACCCGGACATGCCGTCGAGGTAACGCCGGCCATCGTTGTCCCACAGGTGCAGGCGCTCACCCCGGACCATCACCCGCGGCCCTTCGTCGTTGAGCGCTTTTTGATCGACAAACGCGTGGATGTGGTGCGCAGCGTCGGCGGCCTGGTAGTCGCGGGTTTCACGTGGTGTGGTCATCGCCAGTTCTCCGTTTTGTTATTAGCGCAGCTGAAACCAGGTGGTCTTCAACTGGGTGTATTTATCGAATGAGTGCAGCGACAGGTCGCGGCCGAAACCGGACTGTTTGCCGCCACCGAAAGGCACGGTCACGTCCAATGCATCGACGCTGTTGACCGACACCGTGCCCGCTCGCAATTGCCGCGCCACACGGTGGGCGCGGTTGAGGTCGTCGGTCCACAGCGAGGCGGCCAAGCCGTAGACGCTGTCGTTGGCCAATTGCAAGGCATGGGCCTCGTCGTCGAACGCCGTGACCGCCAGCACCGGGCCGAACACTTCATCGCGAAACAGCGGCATGTCCGGGCTCACACCGGTAAAAATCGTCGGCTGAATGAAGTTGTCGGAGCCGTTGAATATCGACTGCCGACCGCCACAAAGTTTCGTTGCTCCTTGGCGCTCGGCCTGCTGGATGAACTTCATGATGCGTGCCGTCTGGCGGCTGTCGACAATCGCCCCGGCGCTGCTCGACGGGTCCAGCGGATCCCCCGGCTGCCAGCGCTCGGCCTGCACGTTCAGGCGCTCGACGAACTCGTCATGAATCGAACGCTGCACCAGCAGCCGGGAGTTGGCCGAGCAGACTTCGCCCTGATTAAAGAAGATGCCGAACGCGGCTTTCTCGGCGGCCAGGTCCAGGTCCTGGCAATCGGCGAACACCAGATTGGCGCTCTTGCCGCCGCACTCCAGCCACACCTGTTTCAGGTTCGATTGCGCGGAATACTGCATGAAATATTTGCCGACTTCGGTGGAGCCGGTGAACACCAGGCAATCGACGTCCGGGTGCAAACCGAGGGCTTTGCCGGTCTGCTCGCCGAGGCCTGGCAGCACGTTCAGCACGCCTGGCGGTAGACCGGCTTCCAGTGCAAGCTCAGCAAGACGCAACGCGGAGAACGGTGACTGCTCGGCAGGTTTTAGGATCACCGAATTGCCTGCGGCCAAGGCTGGCGCGAGTTTCCACGCGGCCATGTCCAGCGGGAAATTCCACGGCACCACGGCGGCGACCACACCCAGCGCTTCGCGGGTAATGGTCGCCAGCACGTTTTGCGCACTCGGGGCGATCTGATCGTAGAGTTTGTCGAGGCTTTCGGCGTACCAGCGAAACACCCCGGCGGCGCCCGGCACGTCGATGTTGTAGGCGTCCGTCACAGGCTTGCCCATGTTCAGCGAGTCGAGCAGCGCCAGTTCTTCGCGGTGGGTCATGATCAGCTCCGCCAGACGCAGCAACACGTGCTTGCGCTCGCTCGGCGAACGCCCCGACCAGGTGCCGACCTCGAATACCCGCCGCGCAGTGCGCACCGCCGCGTCCACCTCTTCATCACCGCAAGCGGTCACGCTCGCCAGACGCTGGCCAGTGGCGGGGTTGATCGCTGTGAAGGTCTGCCCCGACTGCGCCGAACGGGGTTTGCCGTCGATCAGGGCCTGATCGGGAAACCGCAGCGCGGCGGCTTTGTTTTGCCAATATGCAAGCTCGAACACGTTCAGATGCTCCAAGGGCTTTTCTTGTGTCTGGATGGTGGCCCAGGCCCGAGTCCAGTAAAAATAGTAAAAATGTCTTTGCAGACCATGAAAAAACTGGGCAGCCAATCTCCCCGGTGGCGCGGGATGTGGTTATTGTTCAAACACAACAACACCGTCGTCAGAACGGATGCAGTCGGCGCAAAAATTGCCTGGATGTCGAGTCCATCCACCCCGAGGTTTGCCGTGGCTGCCTACAACCTGCGTCAATTGAAATACTTCATCACCACCGTCGAATGTGGCAGCGTCGCCGAGGCTTCGCGCAAGCTGTATATCGCGCAGCCGGCGATCTCCACAGCGATCAAAGGCCTGGAAGACAGCTTCGGCGTGCAACTGCTGATCCGTCATCACGCCCAGGGCGTGTCCCTGACACCGAGCGGCGCACGCTTCTATCGCAAGGCCCAGGAACTGCTGCGCATGGCCAAGGAGTTCGAACAGAACGCCCTCGCCGACAACGACGTGGTGGCCGGGCAAATCGATATCGGCTGCTTCGAAACGGTCGCACCGCTGTACTTGCCGCAACTGATTGCCGGGTTCTCGGCGCTGTACCCGGGGGTGAAAATCCGCATCCGCGACGGCGAGCAGCAAGAGCTGGTGCAAGGCCTGACGTCGGGCACCTTCGACCTGGCGATCCTCTATGAGCACGAACTCGACGCCACCATTCAGACCGAACCGCTGATGCCGGCGCAACGGCCTTATGCGTTGCTGCCGGCGGACCATCGCTTCGCCCAGCTCAAGCAAGTGTCGCTGCGTGATCTGTGCCTGGAACCGATGATTCTGCTGGACGTGCAACCGAGCCGGACTTACTTCGTCAGTCTGTTCGAAGAACTGAACCTGTCGCCGAACATTGCCTTCAGCTCACCGTCGATCGAGATGGTGCGGGGGATGGTTGGGCAAGGGTTTGGTTTCTCGATACTGGTGACGCGACCGCATTCGGAATGCACTTACGACGGGAAGAAAGTGGTGTGCGTGGATATTGTCGAAGAGGTCACTGGTTCAGGGCTGGTGGCGGCGTGGTTGAAGCGCGGGCAGCTGACCAAACCGGCGCAGTTGTTTGCCGATTATTGCCGCGAACAACTCACCGCGAAGGCCCAGACAAAACCTTGATGCCGAGTGAGGTCTGCAAACCACAACAGATCTACTGTGGGAGCTGGNTTGCTGTGGGAGCTGGCTTGCCTGCGATGACTTCGGCACATAAAGCATTGATGTTGCCTGACACTCCGCTATCGCAGGCAAGCCAGCTCCCACAGGGTTCTTCGTTGTTTTTGGAAGATCATTTACGCGGTTTGATCCGCGCCGTCGCCTCAGCCACCAACGGATCATCCGGCCAGTAATGCTTCGGATACCGCCCCTTCAAATCCTTCTTCACCTCGACATACGTGCTGCGCCAGAAGTTCGCCAGGTCCTGCGTCACCTGCACTGGCCGGCGCGCCGGGGACAGCAGATGCAACTTCACCACTTGCCGTCCCCCGGCAATGCGCGGGGTATCGGACAGGCCGAACAGCTCCTGCAAACGCACCGCCAGAATCGGNGGNTGTTCGCTGTAGTCCAAACGAACCGAAGAGCCCGACGGCACTNTCAGGTGATGCGGCGCCTGTTCATCCANACGTTGCGGCAGCGGCCAGGGCAANAGGTTATGGACGATGCTCGACAGGTCGAGGTTGGCGAAATGGCTCAGGCGCGAGACTTTGCCCAGATACGGCATCAACCAGTGCTCAAGGTTTTTGAGCAGCGCGGCATCACTGACATCCGGCCACTCACTCTCGCTCTTGCTGCCAAGGTCCAACTGACGCAACAACGCCACCCGTGCCTGCCACTGACGCAGTTCCGGGGTCCATGGCAACAGCTCCAGACCTTTGCGCCGCACCAGATTGACCAGCGCCTGACTGCGGGCGGTTTCATCGAGCCCCGTCAGCGGCTCACGGCTGAGGATCAATTCACCGACCTTGCGCTGACGCTCGGCGCGCAACACGCCTTCGCGCTCGTCCCAATCCAGTTGATCGACCACGCGCACTTGCTCGGCCAGCACGGAATCGAACAGCGCCGGATCAAAATCCGCCGCCAGATAAATCCGTTCCTCACGCTGCCCCTGACGACTGCCCAGATCCGCAATCACCAACCACGCTTGCTTCATCAGACTGTCCGCTTCAGCGAACAACGCAGCACGGCCGTTGGCCAGCCGATATTCAGCGCCACCGGNGCGACGTTGCTGGGCGACACGGTCCGGGTAGGCCAACGCNAGCAGCGCACCGAGCCAGCGCGGATGATCGGGATCGCTGACCGGCTCCGACGCCTTGCCACGCAGATAACCGCGATACTGCCGCGCCAGTTGCCGGGCACGTTGCACACCACCCTGAGCGCCGCGTGCGGCCCGCTCTTCGCCGGACAACAGCACCAATCGGCTATGCAGATCCGCCCCGGCGCCACGCAAAATATCCCGCTCACCGAGCAATGCCGCGACATCGCACGCCATGTCGGCCAAGCCGAGCGCCTGACCGCGCAACAGCAAATGGGCGATGCGCGGATGGGCCGGCAGTTCGGCCATGGCCTGACCGTGACGGGTCAGCGCTTCGCCGTCCAATGCACCCAGGCGATCAAGCAAATCCTGAGCCTGTGCATAAGCGGCGGCGGGCGGCACGTCGAGCCACACCAATTGCGTCGGTGTCACGCCCCAGCGCCCGAGCTGCAAGGCCAGACCGGCGAGGTCGGCCGAGAGAATCTCCGCGCTGGCATAGGCCGCCAGTTGCTCGTGCTGATCCTGCGACCACAGCCGATAACACACGCCCGGCTCCAACCGCCCTGCCCGGCCGGCGCGCTGAGTAGCACTGGCACGGGAGATTCGTTGGGTGTCGAGGCGGGTCATGCCGCTGCCGGGATCGAACCGCGGCACCCGCGCCAGCCCGGCGTCGATCACTACGCGCACACCGTTGATGGTCAGGCTGGTCTCGGCGATGTTGGTGGCCAGCACCACTTTGCGTTTGCCCGCTGGGGCCGGATCGATTGCCGCGCGTTGGGCGGCGAGGTCCAATTCACCGTGCAACGGGCAGAGCAAAACCTGTGTGCTCTCGCCCAGCGCATCCGCCAATTGTTGATGCACGCGCCGAATTTCCGCCTGCCCCGGCAGGAACACCAGCACGCTGCCGGTCTCGTCATTCAAGGCTTCGAGAATCGTCTGCACCAGACGCGACTCAATGAATTCGCCGGGCTGGTACGGCCGCCCCCAGCGCATCTGCACCGGGAACATGCGCCCTTCACTGCGCAGGATCGGCGCGTCATCCAGCAGCCCGGCCAGGCGTTCGCCTTCGAGCGTTGCAGACATCAAAAGGATTTTCAGCGGCTGGTCGTCGCGGAACAGCTCCCGGCCATTCAGGCTCAGGGCCAATGCCAGGTCCGCGTCGAGGCTGCGCTCGTGGAATTCGTCGAAGATCAGCAGGCCCACGCCCTCCAGCGCCGGGTCGTCCTGCAGGCGGCGGGTGAGGATGCCTTCGGTGACCACTTCGATGCGCGTCGTGGGGCCGACCTTGCTGTCGAGGCGGATACGATAGCCGACGGTTTCGCCGACCTTTTCACCCAACTCACTGGCCAGGCGCTCGGCGGCCGCGCGCGCGGCGAGACGGCGAGGTTCGAGCATCAGGATGGTTTGCCCCGCCAGCCAAGGCTCGTTCAATAGCGCCAAGGGTACGCGGGTGGTTTTACCGGCGCCGGGCGGCGCTTCNAGCACGGCTTCGTGGCGTGTAGCCAAGGCGTCACGCAGGACGGGTAAAACTTCATCAATCGGCAAAGAAATCATGCTGGCTCCAAAACAGAGGCCCGAGTATAACGGCGAACTGTCCGGGCTTTATCACGGTCCTAATTCATATGGACGCCCCTTCGTTTACCAGATGACTCAGGAGATTTCTCATGCGTGTTCCCTTTCGCCTGATTGGCGGTGTATTGGTCGCCACCCTGCTCACCCAGGTCACCGCGTGCGGATCGATTTTCTACCCCGACCGTCGGGGGCAGATTGACGGCAAGATCGACCCGGCCATTGCGGCGCTGGATGCCGTGGGCTTGCTGTTCTACATCATCCCCGGCCTGATCGCGTTTGCCGTCGACTTCGCCACCGGGGCGATTTACTTCGAGCCCGGCCACACGGCCCAAGTGGCTCCGGAAAAACTCAAGGAAGCGATCGGCGCCGACGGCAAAGTTGATAACCATAAGTTGCAGACTATTCTCGAAACCGAGTTGGGTCGCAGCTTCCCTCTGGATGACCCACGCCTGATTCAACACAAAGGCAGCACTCAGCAACTGGCCATGTTTGGCCTGCAGCCTGCCGCGTAACCCGTGCATTTAAAGGAATAGCCGCACCTATGATCTCCAGCTCCGAACACGCCCGCCTGCTGCGGCTGGCGACCCGTGCCTCGGTGGCGGTGGCATGTACGCTGATCGTCGCCAAAGCCATCGCCTGGTGGTTGAGCGGTTCGGTGAGTATGCTCGCCGGGTTGACCGACTCGCTGCTCGATGGCGTGACCTCGCTGCTGAATTTGCTGGCGGTGCATTACGCCCTGCGCCCGGCCGATGATGATCACCGTTACGGGCATGGCAAGGCCGAGTCGCTGGCGGGCATGGCTCAAGCGCTGTTCATTGGCGGTAGTGCGGTGCTGATTTCTTTGCAGGCGATCGAGCGGCTGAAACATCCGGAACCGGTGGGCGCGCCGTGGATCAGCATCGGGGTCATTGTGTTCTCCCTGGCGCTGACCCTGGCGTTGCTGATGTTGCAACATCGGGTGGTCAAGGCCACAGGCTCCAATGCGGTGCGCGCCGACTCCCTGCANTACCGCTCGGACTTGATGCTCAACGGCAGCATCCTGGTGGCGCTGGTGTTGGCCGGTTTTGGTTTCCATCAGGTTGACGCGTGGTTCGGCCTGGCAATCGCTGCGTACATTTTCTGGAGCGCGATTCAGATCGCCAAGGAAAGTTTTACGGTGCTGATGGATGAGGAACTGCCGCCGGATGTGAGCCAGCACATGCTTGAGCTCGCCTGCGGCGTTACGGGGGTTTTGGGCGCGCATGACCTGCGCACGCGGATTTCCGGCAACCAGTGGTTCGTGCAGCTGCACTTGGAATTGCCGGGGGACCTGACCCTGTCAGTCGCTCACGGCATCAGCGATCAAGCCGCCGATGCGATTCACGCCGCCTACCCNCGGGCCGAAGTGCTGGTGCACGCCGACCCGCTGGAAGTGGTGCTGACTGCCAAGGCTCAGAAAGAAACCTGATAGCCGCGACTGCCCAGGCAATTGCCCTGTGCCTGGCGATAGGCTTGTACCACCGACGGGTCTGGCTGGTAGGTAGCCGTCCGCGGATTGAAGCCACTTTGTTGCACCGCGTATTGATAACACTCGTAACCGTCCTGGTTGACCTGTTCCGGCGACTGCCCGTTGGCCGGATAGGCCTCCACGTCGTAACTGTTGCTGACCGGCTGCGGCTGCGGCTGCATTTGCACCGGCGGCTCGACCACTACGTAATCCTGGGTGTTTTCCTGATAGGCGTAATACGAACCGGCCGCCAGGAACAGCAGCGCCCCGCCGATCCACACTTCACGTGCGTAGTCAGGCAAGTAGCTGACTCGAATTCCGCGAGGCGGTTGAACCACCACATAACGCGGGCCTTGCGGGCGGTACCAGTAGCCGCCGGAATAGAAATAATCCCGACCACCATATGGCACGCGGTAGTCACGGTCCGGGAAGCGGTCGATCACATGACCCGGGCGATATTGCGGGCCGGGGCCCCAGCCATTACCGTGCCCATCCGGACGACCCGCCCAATGGCGATCATCGGGACGTGGACCGTTGTTCTGCCATTGCTGGTTGTAATTGTTGCGCTGTGGGTTGTCCTGATAATAACCACGCTGTGGCTGCTGGGTCTGGCGCACGGTGTCAGGCCGCCCTTGGATCGGCAGGTCATTGGCCGGCAGTTGCGGCGGTGGCGGCGGTGGTCGAACCGGATTGTTGTAGTTGGGCGGCTGGCGGTTCTGCCACTGGCCGTTGTTCTGATTCTGGCCGTTGTGTTCGAACTGGCGGCTGTTGTCGCCACGAATGATGTCGTTGTTCTGCGGGCGCGGCTGATTATTGCCGCCATGCCCCTGATTGTTGCCCTGCTGGCCGTCCGATCCACGTTGCCCGCCATCGGGACCACGGTTTTGCTGATCATCGGCCAGCGATTGCGCAGTGACACTCACACACAGCAAACCAACACCGGCCAAACGCCAGATGCGCGACTTCATGCTTTTCCTCACTGCGGGTTAGGGCCTGTACGTAAGACTGGGAAAGTACAGAGCGGTTCTGCAACAGGTTATCAGTCGCGCAACTTATTTATTGAGGGCTGGGCTTAAATTGAAGGCAAAAGAAAAGGGAGACCCGTCGGCCTCCCTTTGAGAACTTCGTCCTGGCTCAACGCTTTTGACGTTGGCTCACCTCACGCCGTCTTGTGGACAGTGTGCAGCCTGGAGGCCGGCTCAACCCTGCTGGGGGTGGCGGCCGCCGCCGGCCTGATTGGGCGAGCGGCTGTGGACTGTTTGTCCGAGCAGTGATTCTGGTGATAAGAATAGGCCGCAGGCGCCGGCAGAGGATTGCGAATATTGCTCAATTAAACATCACTTGCGCAATTTTTAACCCTGGATAGATAATCTGCCGCAATAGTTATGACAAAGGCCTGATTGATGAGCAAACTCGACCGATACGACCTGAGTATTTTGGCGGAATTGCAGCGCGACGCGAGGATCTCCAACCAGGAGTTGGCCGAACGCATCGGCCTGTCGCCGTCGCCCTGCTCGCGCCGGGTCAAGCAGCTGGAAGATGACGGCTATATCGCGCGCCAGGTCGCCCTGCTCGACCGCAAGATGCTGGGCTTGAGCCTTACGGCCTATGTGCTGATCGGCATGGACCGCCACACACCCGAGCGTTTCGAGAACTTTGAAGCCGCGATTCGCACCTTGCCGCAGGTGCTGGAATGCAGTTTGGTCACGGGGATGGATGCGGACTATCAGCTTAAAGTCGTCGTGCCGGACATGGATCACTATCAGAAACTGCTGCTGGGGCATTTGACCCGAATTGAAGGGGTGACCAGCGTTCGTTCGAGTTTTGTGTTGAACCAGGTGCTCAATAGTACCGAGCTACCTTTAACCCATCTGCGCAGCTAAGTACGCCATCGCGGGCAAGCCCGCTCCCACAGGTTATGTGTCGGTCACAGAATTGCGATCGACACAAAACCTTGTGGGAGCGGGCTTGCCCGCGAAGGGGCCGGCACAGGCGACGAATAGCTGCGACACACTGCCGCAGGTCAATCCTCCAGCACTCCCCCATGCCGTATACTCCAGCGCCTTTTAGCCCCGCCCGCGCTGGAGATACTCAATGGATCCTGCCGTATTCGAAGAGTGGATGATGACCGGACTGGTCAGCATCCTGATCATTTTCATGGGTTTCATCGTCTGGGACCTGGCGAAGAAATCCAAAGCCGGGCGCTTTGGCTCGTTCATCCTGTTCTTCGTATTGGGCCTGGGCGTGGCCGCATTCATCATCAAAAGCGTGGTGATCGGCCTGATCGAGTCCGGCGCCCTATAACCGCGCCGGCACTTCCTTCCATTGGCCTTGATCCAGGCCATCGATCGTCCAGTCGCCAATTCTGACCCGTACCAGACGCAACGTCGGCAAGCCGACCGCCGCCGTCATGCGCCGCACCTGACGGTTACGCCCTTCGCGAATCACAAGTTCCAGCCAGTGCGTCGGCACGCTTTTGCGAAACCGTACCGGCGGATTGCGCGGCCATAGCTCGGGCTCATCCAATTGCCGGGCTTCGGCGGGCAAGGTCATGCCGTCGTTAAGCTCCACGCCGTCACGCAGGCGTTGCAGNTGCTCAGCGCTCGGTTCGCCCTCCACCTGCACCCAGTAAGTCTTCGCCAGCTTGTGTTTCGGGTCGGCGATTCGCGCTTGCAGCTGGCCATCATTGGTCAGCAGCAGTAATCCTTCACTGTCGCGGTCCAGCCGCCCTGCCGGATAGATCCCCGGAATCTCGATGTAATCCTTGAGGGTCGCACGCCCGCCTTCGTCGCTGAACTGGGTCAGCACGTCGAACGGTTTATTGAACAGGACCAACTTCGGCTCGGCCGGCGGCGCTTTGGCAACACGGCGCGGGGCTGGGGAGGATGGCGCAGGCTTCGCGCCAGGGCGGCGAGAAACGGGACGTTGGGGACGGGACATGGGAAAGAGGAGCATCTAACGGTCAGGGCTGCCAATGCTAGTGCCCTGACCGTCAAATGACCATCACGAATCAGCGGAACGGCGGTTCGTCGAAACTGCGCAGTTTGCGCGAGTGCAGCGAGTTGAGTTCGGTGCGCAACAGGTCCACCGCCTCGATGCCGATCTTCAAGTGCTGGCTGACCGCACGCTCATAGAACGCGTTGGCCGAACCCGGCAGCTTGATTTCGCTGTGCAGCGGTTTGTCCGAGACACACAGCAACGTGCCATACGGCACCCGCAAGCGGTAACCCTGGGCGGCGATGGTGCCGCTTTCCATGTCCACCGCCACGGCGCGGGACAAGTTGATCAGTGGACGTTCCTGCGCCCAGCGCAATTCCCAGTTNCGGTCGTCGTAGGTCAGCACGGTGCCGGTACGCAGGCGTTTTTTCAGCTCTTCGCCTTTTTCGCCCGTGACATTCGCCGCCGCTTGTTGCAAGGCCATCTGCACTTCGGCCAGGGCCGGGATCGGGATGTTCGGCGGCACCACGCGGTCGAGAATCCCGTCGCGGCGCATATAGGCGTGGGCCAATACGTAGTCGCCGATGGTCTGGGATTGGCGCAGGCCGCCGCAGTGGCCAATCATCAGCCAGCAATGTGGGCGCAGCACCGCGAGGTGGTCGGTGATGTTTTTCGCGTTGGACGGGCCGACGCCGATGTTCACCAGGGTCACGCCGTGGCCGTCAGTGGCCTGCAGGTGATAGGCCGGCATCTGGTAACGGTGCCAGACCACGCCGGCAGCAATCGCCGACGCTTCGCCGTGGTCCATGCTCTTGTCGATGATCACGTTGCCCGGCAGCACCATGCGGATAAACCGTGGGTCGCTGCGCAGTTGCTCCAGGCCATGCAGGATGAACTGGTCAACATAGCGGTGGTAGTTGGTCAGCAGGATCCACGGCTGCACATGACGCCAGTCGCTGCCGGTGTAATGCACCAGTCGGCGCAGGGAGAAATCGACCCGCGCGGCATCGAACAGGGCCAATGGCAGCGGATCGGTGTTTTCCCAGTCGTACAAGCCATCGGCAATGCCGTCGGTGGCGGCGGACAGGTCGGTACTCGGGAACACCCGCGCCAGCACGGCAGCCGTGACGCCGGAGCCGGCCAGTTCATCGCCCTGCTCCACCACATACGGGTAAGGAATGTTCTGCTGGCTGACGCCGACTTCAACCGTCACGGTGAAGTCGTGCATCAGCGGCACCAGTTGCTCCAGCAGGTATTTACGGAAGGCGGCCGGATGAGTGACGGTAACACTGTAGGTTCCGGGCAACTGAACCTTGGCGTAAGCGCGCGTGGTCTGTGGGACTTCGCCCTGGCAGTGGTAGGTCAGACGCAGCTCGGGATAACGAAACATCGCACGCTGTTCAGCGTCCGGCTCGACTCGGTCCTTGAGATAACGCTTGAGCGCCTGGTTCAGCGCGGTGGTTGCACGATTGTGCAAGAGCGCAAGCCGATCCACGGCTTCTTCGGCGGTTTGAACGACAACAAAAGCTTCGGTCACGGTAAGCATCCTGTGTTCTGACTTGCAGAGCTTCATCTTGCCTGCATCATCGCTTCACGGGAACCCTGTGGGAGCGGGCTTGCCCGCGATAGCTGTCTATCAGCCAACATTGATGTTGAATGTAAAACCGCAANCAACATTGATGTTGAATGTAAAACCGCAATCGCGGGCAAGCCCGCCCCCACAGGTTCAGTGGTGTTGATCAAATGTGATCAGAATCCTTGCGGGGTCGAGCGGGCGACGATCGCTTCAACATCCAGCCCACGCGGCAACGCGCCATACACCCGGCCGGCCGAACCGAGGCGGCTGGCGATGAAGGCATCGCTGACCGCCGAGTTTCCGGCCTCCAGCAACAGCTTGGCCTGAAGCCCCAACGCAATGTCTTCAGTGAGCTGCCGCGCACGGTATTGAATATCGCTGGTGTCTTTGAACGCCGTTTGCAACTGGCTGATGTGCGCGGCCAGGCGCTTATCGCCATGGCCATCGCCCAGCTCGCTGAACAGCACATCGAGCACACCCGGCTCCTTGGACAGCGCCCGCAGCACGTCCAGGCACTGAACATTGCCGGAACCTTCCCACGTCGAATTCACCGGTGCCTCACGGTACAGGCGCGGCAGGATACTGTCCTCGACATACCCGGCACCGCCCATGCACTCGGCGGCTTCGTTGATCATCGCCGGCGCGCGCTTGCAGATCCAATACTTGCCCACCGCCGTCACCAGCCGGGCGAATTTGGCTTCCTGCTCGTTATCGAGGTGATCCAGCGCGCGGCCCATGCGCAGGCTCAAGGCCAAAGCCGCTTCGCTTTCCAGCGCCAGATCGGCGAGTACGTTCTGCATCAACGGCTGTTCGCTAAGCAACTTGCCACCGACGCTGCGGTGGGCGCAATGATGGCTGGCCTGGGTCAGCGCCTGACGCATCAGCGCGCTGGAGCCCACCATGCAATCGAAACGGGTCATGGCGACCATTTCGATAATGGTCGGCACACCACGCCCCTCTTCGCCGATCATCCAGGCCAGGGCGCCCCGAAACTCCACTTCGCTGGAGGCGTTGGAGCAGTTGCCGAGTTTGTTTTTCAGGCGCTGGATATAGAACTCGTTGCGTGTGTCATCCGGCCGGTGCCGGGGCAGCAGGAAACAGGTCAGGCCTTTGTCGGTCTGGGCCANCGTCAGGAAGGCATCGCACATCGGCGCGGAACAGAACCACTTGTGCCCGACCAATTCATAGGCTTGGCCCGGGCCACTGGCGCCAACCGGGTACGCCTTGGTGGTGTTGGCCCGCACGTCGGTGCCGCCCTGCTTCTCGGTCATCGCCATGCCGATGGTGACACCGGCCTTGTGGGCCATACCGACNTTGCGCGGGTCGTATTCGGTNTTGAGGATCTTCGGCAGCCAGATCTGCGCCAGATCCGGTTGCAGGCGCAGGGCCGGGACGCAAGCGAACGTCATGGTCAGCGGGCAACCGGTGCCGGCTTCGGCCTGGCTGTGCAGGTANGNCATGGACGCGCGAGCCACATGGGTGCCGGACTGCGGATGCGTCCAGGGCAACGAGGTCAAACCGTGTTCGACCGCCGTGCGCATCAGCTCGTGATACGCCGGGTGAAATTCCACCAGGTCGATGCGATGGCCGTAACGGTCATGGCTGTTGAACACCGGTTTGTTCTGGTTCGCCAGGAACCCTGCTTCCATCAGCGGCCCGCCAGCCAGTGCGCCATACGCGTCAATCCGCGACTCGGCCCAACCGGCCCCGAAACGCCGCGACCACTCCTGCAAAGGCAGGTCGATACGGTAGAGGTTGGTGCCATCCAGCGACGGTGGCTGGTTGGTGACGTCGTGGGTTTCGGCGAACTGATGCAGGTTCATGACGGGCCTCCTGGAAAAAGCCAAGGGAATTCAGTTAAGCACCGCCCCCGGGCTGAACAAAGTGTCATACCTGCCTAAATGTCGGCGCTTTCGCCTTGCCCCGAACAGAGTACCCGGCGATAGAGCGCCGCTTGCAGATCCTCGAATTTCACCGGTTTGCTCAGGTAATCGATCAAGGCTCCCGTCGGACAGCGCTCCCGATCGGCGCTCACGGCAATCACGAACACCGGCAACTCGGCACAGCCCGGCAAGGCTCGGATCTGGCAGCAAAGGGCGGTGCCATTCAGCGTCGGCAACTGACAATCGAGCAGCACCGCATCGAAGGTTTCTCGCTGCAAGAGATCGAGCGCGGCCGCACCGCTGTCGGTGGCGCGCACCCGGAACCCGAGCTTGAGCAACATGCCACGCATCACCAATTGATTGATGCTGTTGTCATCCACCAGCAGCACCGTGCAGTCCTGTGGCAACCGAAGACGCGAAAACTCGCGGGTCATCAAGGGCACTGCCGGCCGCTCGACCACGGGCAGTTCGAACTCGACGTCCAACTGGAAACGGCTACCGCTGCCGGGCTCGGATCGATGGGTCAGGCGCCCACCGAGCAGTTCAATCAACTGCCGGCAAATCGCCAGGCCGATACCCATGCCGCCGTATTCGCGGGTGGTCGAGCCGTCGAGCTGGAAGAACCGCTGGTACAACGTCGCCTCTCCCAGATCGGTGAAGCCGATACCGGTGTCGATCACCGCAAACGACAGCGACATCCGACCGTTTTCCACCGGTTTGCCCGTCACGCGAAGGGCCAGCCCGCCGACCCGGGTGAATTTGATGGCGTTGTCCAACAGGCATTCCAGGCATTGCGCCAGCTTGACGCTGTCGCCGTTCAAGCGATCCGGCAAGCCCGGCGACACTTCCACTTTGAAGTCCAGCGACTTGCTTGAAGCATTGCCCTCGAACTGGGCGCGCAAGGTCTCGACCACGCCGCGCAGGCTGAACGTTGCCGAACTGACTTTAAGCTTGCCAGCCTGCAATTCGGTCAGGGTGAGGATGCCGTTGACCATGCGCATCATGTCCCGCGCAGAACCGGCGGCGGTTTGCTGGTACTGCTCCAGCTCCGGGTCCATCTCGACGGTCTGCATCAATTCNANCGAGCCAATCACGCCGTTCATCGGTGTGCGCAGCTCGTGGGTCAGGGTGGCGAGGAATTCGTCTTTCAGCCGGTTACTGCGGGCCAATTGCTGGTTGAGCACTTCAAGCTTCTGGCTGGCGTCGAATAGGATCTGCGCCTGCTGCTCGCGCATGCCGTTGATGCGATCCGCCAAGGCCAGGGAAAGCAGCGCCACTTCGATGGCCGAGCCGAGTTGGCTGGCGTACATGGTGAGGAACATATTNGGCAGGTAACCCAACACCATCATCGTGTTGACGATGCCACCGAGCAGGAAAGCCGACCAGGCGATGATGAAATACCGTGCCACCCGCAGGCCACGCAGCCAGGCGCACAGCCCGGCGATAAAAATCACCACGGTGAAGACCAATGCCAAGGCGGTTGCCAGGCGCAAAGCCAGGGCGTAACTGGCCATCAACGACAACCCGACCACCACCGCACTGAACGCCACCAGCGCCAACAGCAGACGGTCGAGCCAGCGACTGTGGCTGGCCGTCTGCAAGAAGCTGCGGGCGAACTGGCTGCCGAACAGTCCGGCGCACCCGATGAAGAACGGCGTCGCGGCGTTGGCCCACCACGGATTGTCCGGCCAGAAATATTCCACGGCTGCGCCGTTCACTGACAGCTGATACAAGCCGAAGGAAGCGATGTAGAAGATGTAATAGAGGTAGCTGGTGTCGCGTACGCTCAAGTAGATGAACAGGTTGTAGACCAGCATCCCCAACAAGACGCCATAGATTGCGCCCAACACATACAGGCGNACCGGCTGTTCTTCGAGGTAAGCGGTGCTCGACCACAAGGTGACGGGCGCCTGGATCGACCCTTCGCTTTGCAGGCGCAAGTACACGGTTTGCGTCTGGCCAGGGGTGAAACTTAGATCGAACAGGTAGTTGTTCTGGCGGAGCTCGCGACTGGCAAACGGCAACGCATCGCCTGTTTGCCGGACCAATCGATACTCACCGCCAGCATCAGGTAAATAGAGATCGAGGTGATCGAGGGGCGGATAGGCCAGTTCCAGCAGCCAGGTCCGTTGCGCCGCCGGGTTCGACGGACGGTAATGCAGATCGATTTTCAGCCAGAACACCGAACGCGAATAACCGGCGTTGAGGGTGGCTTTATCGTGGGGCTTGAAGTTACCGGCCGCGGCTTGCGCACGGACATCGGCGATGGTCGCCTGACTGCCCGCGTCTTCATACACCTGCAGGGTTCGGCCTAGGGGAAGGCTCTGGGTGAATTCATCGAATTCGACGGCGCTCACCATGAGGGGCAAGCACAACAGCAACATCAGCAAATAGCGCATTTAAGCCCCAGCGTGGCCTGTCCGGTTATCTCAGGAAGCCCCTCATTCCCTTTGAGTAGACGTAAAACCGGCATTACCTGTTATTGGTTTGGATCCACTCTAGCATAGCCGTTGATGGCCATTGAGCACCATTGAAATATTTCCTGCGGAGGCTCTAGTACGGGCGTTCCAGCGGCATGATTGGAGCCGATTTATTGATACGGCCAGCCTGTGACAATGCATCGGCCGTTTCACACATTCCTGTAGCAAGTCACTCTCATGACTCGTTGGTCGACTGGTTAACGGGCCTTTCAGCGCGTTTTTTCGACGTAAAAAGCAACCCATAAACAGCCATAAACACGCCTGTGCTGACACTGAAATTTCCCCTTCGCCCAACAGCCACGCAAAAAGCGTTTGGTGGTAAGCTCGCGCACCATGAATATCTACAGCTCTCGCCCCGTTGTCCTCTGTCTCTCCGGCCATGATCCCAGTGGTGGCGCCGGCTTGCAGGCAGATATCGAAGCCCTGCTCGCCCAAGGCTGTCATGCGGCACCGGCCGTCACCGCGTTGACCGTGCAAAACACCGTCAATGTCATCGACTTCCGCGTGCTCGACCGCGAGTGGGTAATGGCCCAGGCCAATGCCGTGCTCAGCGACTCCGAGGTCGCTGCCGTGAAACTGGGCATGCTCGGTTCCCTGGAGATGGTCGACACAGTCGTCGAACTGCTCTCGGCACACCCGCATTTGCCGGTGGTCTGCGACCCGGTGTTGCGCGCCGGTGGCGGCGGACGCCTGGGCAAGGATGAAGTCGGCTACGCCATGCGTGAGCGCCTGCTGCCCCTGTCCATCATCGCCACCCCCAACCTTCCCGAAGCCCGCATCCTCGCCGAACTGCCCGAAGGTACCGCGGACGAGTGCGCTGAAAAACTCCTGCCGTTCGTCAAGCACCTGCTGATCACGGGCGGCCATGGCGACGAACACGAAATCCACAATCGCCTGTACAGCCGCGATGGCCACCGCGAAACCTTTACCTGCCAACGCTTGCCCGGCAGTTATCACGGTTCCGGTTGCACCCTGGCCAGCGCCCTGGCCGGCCGACTGGCCCAGGGTGAACATCTCGCCAGCGCTGTGCAGACCGCGCTTAACTACACTTGGCGTACCCTGCGTGACGCGGAGCAACTGGGCAAAGGCCAGTTCGTGCCGCGCCGTCTGCCGCTGGATTTCTGTTCGTAACTTTCTATTCGCAACGCGGTGAGGCTTGTCCGATGAAACTACGTGGCCTGTACGCCGTTACCGACAGCCAGTTGCTGGCCGGTAAATTTCTCATGTACGTGGAAGCAGCGCTGGAAGGCGGCGTCACCCTGCTGCAATACCGCGACAAGAGCAGCGACGAGGCCCGACGCTTGCGTGAGGCCGAAGCCCTGCGCGACTTGTGTGATCGCTACAAGACACAACTGATCATCAACGATGACGCCGAGTTGGCCGCACGCCTGGGNGTCGGCGTGCACCTGGGCCAGACCGACGGCCCCTTGTCGCCGACCCGCGCGCTGCTCGGTCGCCAGGCGATCATCGGTTCGACTTGCCACGCGCAACTCGAACTTGCCGAACAAGCCGCCAANGAAGGCGCCAGTTACGTCGCCTTCGGTCGCTTCTTTAATTCCAATACCAAACCCGGCGCACCGACCTGCAGCCTCGAACTGCTCGACCAGGCCCGCAGCAAACTGCACCTGCCGATCTGCGCGATTGGCGGCATCACCCTCGAAAACGCCGCCCCGCTGGTGGCCCACGGGGTCGACTTGCTGGCGGTGGTGCATGGCCTGTTTGGCGCCCAGAGCACGGCTGAAGTGACACGTCGCGCCCGCGCATTCAACGAATTACTGAAAATCTGATTTGAGAGCCCGATCATGTCTCGTTCCGAAACCCTGTTTGCCAATGCCCAGAAACACATCCCCGGCGGTGTGAATTCCCCCGTGCGTGCGTTCAAAAGCGTGGGCGGCACACCGTTGTTCTTCAAACACGCCGAAGGCGCCTACGTCACCGACGAAGATGACAAGCGCTACGTGGACTATGTGGGTTCCTGGGGCCCGATGATCCTCGGCCACAGCCATCCGGACGTGCTGGACGCAGTGCGCCAGCAACTGCAGCACGGTTTGTCCTATGGCGCCCCGACCGCCATGGAAACCGAGATGGCCGACCTGGTGTGCTCGATCGTGCCGTCGATGGAAATGGTGCGCATGGTCAGCTCCGGCACCGAAGCCACCATGAGCGCGATTCGCCTGGCCCGTGGTTTCACCGGCCGCGACAGCATCATCAAGTTCGAAGGCTGCTACCACGGCCACTCCGACAGCCTGCTGGTGAAAGCCGGTTCAGGCCTGCTGACCCAGGGCGTACCGAGCTCGGCCGGTGTGCCGGCAGCGTTTGCCAAACACACTCTGACGCTGCCGTTCAANGACATCGACGCCGTCGANCAGATGCTCGCCGAAGTCGGTCAAGAAGTCGCGTGCATCATCGTCGAGCCGGTCGCCGGTAACATGAACTGCGTGCCACCGGCGCCTGGCTTCCTTGAAGGCCTGCGCGAACAGTGCGACAAGCACGGCGTGGTGCTGATTTTCGACGAAGTGATGACCGGTTTCCGCGTTGCCCTCGGTGGTGCCCAGGCTTATTACGGCGTCACGCCGGACCTGAGCACCTTCGGCAAGATCATCGGCGGCGGCATGCCGGTCGGTTGTTTCGGCGGCAAGCGCGAAATCATGTCGCACATCGCGCCATTGGGCCCTGTCTATCAGGCTGGCACTCTGTCGGGCAATCCATTGGCGATGGCGGCGGGTCTGACCACGCTGCGCCTGATCAGCCGTCCCGGTTTTCACGCCGAGCTGAGCAACTACACCAGCCGCTTGCTCGATGGCCTGCAACAGCGCGCCGATGCTGCCGGCATTCCGTTTGTCACCACTCAGGCGGGCGGCATGTTCGGCCTGTACTTCAGTGGCGCCGACGATATCGTCACTTTCGATGACGTGATGGGCAGCGATGCCGACCTGTTCAAGCGCTTCTTCCACTTGATGCTNGAAGGCGGCGTGTACCTGGCGCCGAGCGCTTTCGAAGCCGGCTTCACCTCGATCGCTCATGGCGAAACCGAGCTGAAACTGACGCTGGATGCCGCCGAGCGTGCATTCGCTGCATTGAAATAACGTTGATCCGCTGACGTTGGTGATTGCCAGCGTCAGCTTTCACCTGGATTTACACCCTTATTCCTGTGCTTCTGCTAATAATCCCCCGTGAATTGGGCGATATATTCCCCGCGCAGCAGAAAAACGAGTAAAGACTTTGTAAGGTTGGCCCTGCTTATTTCATAATGCGCGCTTATTGGATCCCCNCGA